>DAORVK010000014.1:0-63422 GCA_035433705.1 Steroidobacteraceae bacterium | reverse complement strand
GCCGGCACCGCGGTCGCCTACGCGCTGTGGAAGCTGCAGGAGCGCGGCCGCATGTTCGTGACGCCCGGCGAGAAGATTTACGAAGGAATGGTCATCGGCATTCACAGCCGCGAGAACGATCTCGTCGTGAACCCGGCGAAGACGAAGCAGCTGACCAACGTCCGCGCGTCGGGCAAGGACGATGCGATCCTTCTCACCCCGCCGGTCGAGTTGACCCTCGAATCCGCTGTCGAATTCATTGACGATGACGAGCTGGTCGAGGTGACTCCGCAATCGATCCGCATCCGCAAGCGCGCACTGAAAGAGAGCGACAGACGCCGCGCCGCGCGCACGGGAGACGCTGCGTAATCTGCGGATAATACTTAAGCAGGCACCATGGCCCGGACTCTACGGAGATAATCGGTCCATGAACAAGAGAACCCGCCTGTTGACCCTGTGTGCCGCGTTCCTGATGCCGGCGATCTGCGCCACGACCTTGGCTGCCACCCCCACGTTCGAGGAGCGCCTGCAGGCGCTCGAGGCGGGCTACGCAGAGCTGAAGGCAGAGAATGCGCGACTGCGCGGACTACTGGCTGGGAAGACGCCTCCGGCTACACCCGGCGTACCAGCTGCACCCGCCGTGCCTGCTGTCGCCGCTGCGACGCCTGCGCCGGTGGCGGTCAATGTCCCGGCCACCGTAGTCGCGGCCGGCAAGGAAGCGAAGCTCACGCTCGGCGGCTTCATCCAGGGCCAGTACGAGAGCGGCGCTGCCGGCGACTCGCGATTTGCCGGTGTCGACGACCGCTTCTACTTCCGGCGTGCGCGGCTTTCCGTCACGGGCAAATTCACTGAGAACTTCGATTTTCGCGTCGAGGCGGACTTCGGTGCGAACTCGCTCGGCGCGAGTACCGGTATCCGCGCGAGCGCCAACGAGATCTATGTCAACTGGAACAGATACCCGGCAGCGAACGTCCGCGTCGGTTACCTGAAGCCCGCCTTCGGTGGCGATCAGCTCTGGAGCGACACCACGACGTACACGATCGAGCGGCCGCTCGCCAGCGATCGCATCGCGGACGGCCGTCAGCCGGGGCTCGGAGTGTATGGCAGCTTGTTCGGCAAGCGCATCGGCTACCTGGTTACCGCGGGCCATGGCAACGGCTCCAGTTCCAGCCAGAACGACGACGATCGTTTCCTCGGCGCCGCGCGCCTCTACGGCACACTGTTCGACTCGCCGACCGCTGGACGACTGGTCGGCGCCATCAATGCAATGCACTCGACGGATGCAGCCGTCGCAAAGCCCGGCTTCGGCTTCGACTCGGTTGCCGGCGGCGCGGCCGACAGCATTTTCCGCGGCAAGCGCGAGGGTTGGGGCGCAGACGCGCAGTGGTCTCTCGGCGCCCTGCATGTCGGCGGCGAGCTCCTTCGCGAGCGCTTCGAGCCCGAGAACGCCCTGCCTTCCCGTGCATTTGACACGCAGGGCTGGCAACTGACAGCCGCTTACACGGTCGTGCCGCGACGCCTGCAGGCGGTGCTGCGCCGTGAAGTCTTCGACCCGAACCTCGACGTGGCGGGCGACTCCACCGGGAATTGGCTTGCGGGCCTCAACTATCTGATCAAGGGCGACGACATCAAGCTGATGGTCAACTATCTCTTCGGCGACGCGCCCGGCCTGCCAGACGATTCGGGCCGGCTGTTCGCGCGCGTGCAGCTCGTGTATTAGACAAGTCCCGGGAACGCGGGATTCAACACTCCGGCACGTTGACCGCAAGCCCGCCCTGCGAGGTTTCCTTGTAGATCGTCGACATGTCGCGCCCCGTCTGGCGCATCGTTGCAATGACCTGGTCGAGTGAAACCTTGTGCGAGCCGTCGCCGCGCATCGCAAGGCGCGCCGCGTTGATCGCTTTCACCGCGCCCATCGCGTTGCGCTCGATGCAGGGAATCTGCACGAGCCCCGCGACGGGGTCACAGGTGAGCCCGAGATTGTGTTCCATGCCGATTTCGGCGGCGTTCTCGATCTGCTCATTCGTGCCGTGCAGGGCCGCGACGAGCCCGGCCGCCGCCATTGAGCAGGCGACACCCACCTCTCCCATGCAACCCATCTCGGCGCCCGAAATCGAAGCCCCCTGCTTGAAGAGCATCGCGACGCCGCCGGCCGTGAGCAGGAATCGCAACACACCCTCCTCGTTCGCACCGCGCTGAAAGCGCGTGTAGTACTGCAGTACCGCCGGCACGATGCCGGCGGCACCGTTGGTGGGCGCCGTGACGACGCGGCCGCCGGCGGCGTTTTCCTCGTTCACTGCGAGTGCCCAGGCATTGACCCATTCCATGGCATCGACGGGCTGGTCAGAGGGACTCTCCGCGAGCACGCGATGCAGGCGCGGCGCGCGGCGGCGCACCTTGAGCACACCCGGCAACACGCCCTGCTGCTGAAAGCCGCGCTCGACGCACGCCTGCATGACTTGCCAGATGCCGAGCAATCCAGCGCGCACCTCCTCCTGCGAGCGCCAGACGCGTTCGTTGGCAAGCAGCAGCTCGTAGATTTCAAGGCCACTGGCACGACAATGCGCCAGCAGCTCGGCGCTCGTGGCAAAGGGGTATGGCGCCGCGGGCTGCGGGCTGCGGGCAACGGGCGAGGCGCCAGAAGCGCCGGCTGGCGCTGGCGCGGCGGCGGCGCGCACGATGAAGCCGCCTCCGACCGAATAGACCTCTTCCTCCCTCAGGAGCTCTTCTGTTGCGCCCAGCGCCGCAAATCTCATCCCGTTCGGGTGTGCCGGCAGCGTCTCATGCTTGAGAAACAGCAACTGCATCGGCTCGTCGAATGCGATCTCGTGACGGCCCGCAAGCCGCAAGCGGCCTTCCGCACGGATGCGCGCCACATCACGCTGCATCTGGTCCGGATCGACCGTGGCAGGATCGGCACCCTCGAGGCCCGCGAGGATTGCCCGGTCGGTGCCGTGACCGGCGCCGGTGAGCGCGAGCGAGCCGTAGAGGCGCACGTAGAGACTGCGCGTGCGCTCGAGCAGGCCGCTCTGCCCGAGTCCGAGCACGAACTCCCGCGCGGCGCGCATCGGGCCCATGGTGTGGGAACTCGAAGGGCCAATCCCGACCTTGAAGATGTCGAAGGTGCTGAGGGCGCTCATTTCTCGCTCAAGGACAGCAGGGTCGCATTGCCCCCCACCGCCGCCGTGTTCACCGTGATGGTCTGCTCGGTGGCGAAGCGGTGCAGATAGTGCGGCCCGCCCGCCTTCGGCCCCGTGCCCGACAATCCGCAGCCACCAAATGGCTGCACGCCGACGACGGCACCGATCATGTTGCGGTTCACGTAGACGTTGCCGACACGCGCCCGTCGGGCGATGTGCTGCGCGAGGCTGTCAATGCGGGTCTGCACGCCGAGCGTCAGCCCGAAGCCGCGCGCGTTCACGGCATCGACCACGGCATCGAGCTTCGCGGCTTCATAGCGGACGATGTGCACGATGGGGCCGAACACTTCGCGCTCGAGATCTTCGATGTGCGCGATCTCGACCGCGAGCGGCGCGAAGAAGCGCCCCGCCGCGCACGCGTCAGGAAGACGCACGCGGTGCGACCAGCGGGCGCCGGCCGTCACTTTCTGCGCATGGGCTTCGAGCATCGCGAGCGCCTCACGATCGATGACCGGCCCGACGTCGGTCGCGAGCAAAGCGGGATCGCCGACCACAAGTTCGTCCATGTACCCGGCCAGCAGCTCGAGCACACGCGGCGCGACCTCCTCCTGCACGATCAGCAAGCGCAGCGCCGAACAGCGCTGCCCGGCGCTGTTGAACCCCGATGCGACCGCGTCGAGCACCACTTGCTCAGCGAGCGCCGAGCTGTCGACGATCATGGCGTTCAGGCCGCCTGTCTCGGCGATCAAGGTGCCGATCGCCCCGCTGCGCGCCGCCATCGATCGCTCGATGATCCGCGCGGTATCGGTGGACCCGGTGAAGCAGACACCGGCGATATCCTCGCTGCGTGACATCGCGGCACCGACCACGGAGCCGCGGCCGGGCAGGAAGTGCAGCACCTCGCGCGGCACTCCCGCAAGGTGCAGCAGTTCGATTACGCGCGCGGCGCAGAGCGGCGTCTGCTCGGCCGGCTTGGCGAGCACGGCATTGCCCGCCGCCAGGGCCGCCGCGACCTGACCCGTGAAGATCGCGACCGGGAAATTCCAGGGGCTGATGCAGCCGAAGACCCCCCGGCCGCGAAGTCGAAGGACGTTGCGCTCACCGGTCGGCCCGGGCAGCAGGACATCGCCCTCGAACTCGGCGCGCGCGCGCAATGCGTAATAGCGCAGAAAGTCCTCGGCCTCACGCACTTCCGCGATGCTGTCCGGGATCGACTTGCCCGCCTCGCGTATGCAGCGCGCGACGAGGCTCGGGCGCTCTTGCGCAAGCAGATCTGCCGCCCGTTCGAGGATTGCGGCACGCGCCGCGCCGCCGAGTGCGTCCCAACCAGGATGCGCCGCGCGGGCTGCGGCCGCCGCACGAGCGACGGTCTCCGCGGTAGCGTGGGTCACGACCCCGACCGTTTCGCGCTCGTTGGCGGGATTGACGATGCCGTGCGTCCCGGCCACGGTGAAGTCGCCCACCGTGAGCGGCTCGGCGTGCCAGTGTTCGGCCTGTTCACGCGCGCACGCGGCGTGCAGTGCTGCGACTTCCTCACCGTCCGCGAGGTTGGCGCCGGGCGAGTTGCGACGCTCGGCGCCATACAGATCCGCCGGCAGCGGAATGCGTGGATGCGCCACCTGCGTCGCGGCATCGACGTCTGCCACCGGATCGGCCACGACCGATTCGGGCGGCAGGCTTGCGTCGACGAGGCGGTTCACGAAGGAAGTATTGGCGCCGTTTTCCAGCAGCCGCCGCACGAGATAGGGCAGCAGGTCCGCATGCGCGCCGACCGGTGCGTACACACGACAGGGGAAGTTCCCCCATTCCCCGCCCACGACGTGCGCGTAGAGTTCCTCGCCCATTCCGTGCAGGCGCTGGAACTCGAAGGGCACGCCTGCCGCAGTGAAGTGCTCGGCGACCCACGCCACCGTGTGTGCGTTGTGGGTGGCGAGCTGCGCGTGGACCACCCCTCTGGCCGCCGCCAGGCGACGCGCGCAGGCGAGGTACGCAACATCGGTGTTGGCCTTGCGCGTGTAGACCGGGTACGAGGACAGGCCGCGCTCCTGTGCGCGCTTGACCTCGCTGTCCCAGTAAGCGCCCTTGACCAGCCGCACGCACAGGCGACGCTTCTGCGCACCAGCGCGATCGACGAGCCAGTCGATCACTTTCGGCGCACGCTTCTGGTAAGCCTGTATGGCGAGCCCGAAGCCGTCATAGTCGCGCGTGACTTCGTCGGTCAGCACCTGATCGATCAGCTCGAGCGAGAGCTCGAGACGGTCGGCCTCTTCCGCATCGACAGTGAGTCCGACGCCGGCGTCGCGCGCCTTGCGCGCAAGCTCGAGAAGGCGCGGACCGAGCTCCGCGAGCACCCGCTCGCGCTGCGCGAACTCGTAGCGTGGATGCAGCGCGGAGAGCTTCACCGAAATGCTGTCCGCCTCCTCTACTTTGTGAGGGCGGGCGGCGGTGGGGGTGATTTCCCGGATTGCTGCACGATATTTGTCGAGATAGCGCTCCGCGTCCTCTGCCGTCAGCGCGGACTCGCCCAGCATGTCGAAGGAATAGCGGTAGGCCCGCTCGCGCTTGCCGCTCGCACGTGCAAGCGCCTCGGCGACGCTGCGCCCCATCACGAACTGGTGGCCGAGAATCTTCATCGACTGGCGCAGCGCGGCACGCGCGACGGGCTCGCTGATCCGGCTCGCGAGACGCCCGAACCAGTTGCGAGCGGAACCGAGCGTTGCGGTCTCGACCTGAATCACGCGCCCGGTGAGCATCAGGCCCCAGGTCGATGCGTTGACGAACAGGGATTCGCTGTCACCGAGGTGGTCCGCCCAGTCGCCCGCGCTCACCTTGTCGGCGATGAGACGATCGGCGGTCTCGGCATCCGGAATGCGCAGCAGTGCCTCGGCGAGGCACATCAGGATCACGCCCTCGCGGGACGCGAGGCTGTATTCGCGCAGAAAGGCATCGAGCGGGCTGCCGCTGCCCTGGTCGGCGCGAACCCGGTGCACGAGGTCCAGTGCCCGTGCGGCCACACGTGCCCGTGTCTCCTGATCGAGTCGTGCACGATCAGCGAGCGCACGCACCAGCGGCTCCTCGGGCGCGAGCCAGCTGGAGTTGATGGCCGTCGCGATGCCTGATTGCCGCATACCCTGGTTTCCCCCGGTGAGCGTCAGAAGGAATAAGCGAGATTCACCGTCATCAGCGTATCCGTCGACTCGAGCCCGGGCGGCGGTTCGGAGTTGTAGCGCACACCATACCCGAGCGACAGGCCGAAACGCTCGTTCATCTTCACCTCGAGCGCGAGATCGTTGCCTGCAAAAGTATTGGTCGAGCCTGCCTCCACGATCAGCTTGTCGGTCAGCTTCGTGTTCGCGGTAAGCACCCGTTCGAAGCCGAGGTCGCCGCGATAGACGACCGCATCGTCCTTTTCCCCCGTGAGCGAATCCTGCAACTGGCGGTAACCGATACCGGCCTGGCCGTAGAACTTCGTGCGATCGGTGTCGATGAACCGGTAACCGAGACCGGTCGTCAGCGATGCCTGGTAATCGAAACCGCTGAACTCGTCACGCTCGTAACGCAGACCGCCGAACCAGAACGCCCGAGGCGTGATCTTGTAGTCTGATTGCCAGCGCGCCTCGTAACGCTGGGCCGACGTCTCGAGTTCGTCCGTTACGCTGTCCTCACTCTGCGCGTAAAGTGCCGCGAGCAACGCCGAATGTTTCCATTTCTCGAGTTCGTTCGCGACGTCGAGCTTGCCGTTCGCGGTGGTGGTTTCCGTATTGCCACGCGCCAGCACCACGCCCGCTTCCGCCTTGCCCTTCCATTCAGCCATCGCAGGCCGAACGCCCAGCAGGATTACGAGCAACAACGAAAAAACGACGGCCTGTGTACGCATCTTTGCAATTATAGGCGATCAGGCGGCTGCCTCGAGCCGCATGCGGTCGACCTCAATGCGACCGAGATAGCGTTCGATCAGGCCGCGGGAAAGATAGAGCAGCGGGATGAGCGCCACGGCGGCCGCCATCTTGTAACCGTAATTCACCGTGCCGACCGCGAGAAACTGCCCGACCGGCCACTGCTGCGGCCCGAGCACGAAGGCGATGTACAGCACGATGTAGCTGTCGACCAGCTGGGAGACGGCGGTCGAGGCCGTGGCGCGCAGCCACACGAGGCGCTCGCCGGTGTAACGGCGGATCCGGTGAAACACGAGGACGTCGATGAGCTGGCCGATCATGAACGCAACGAGCGAACCGCCGATCGTCCACATGCCCTGGCCGAAGATCAGTGCAAAGGCGCGCTGCACATCGGGGACACCGAGCGAGGCATTGGCCTGCACCCAGAAGCCCGCCGGCGCGAGCGCGATCACCGCATACGCGGCCACGAACGCATAGACGATGCAACCGACAGCGACCCAGGAAATGAAGCGTACGCCGCGCACGCCGTAATACTCATTGATCACGTCCGTCATGATGAAGACGAACGGCCAGAGCAGCACCCCGGCAGTGAAATTCAGCGTGCCGCCCACGCCGAAGAGCTGCCAGTTCACCGGTGCAGTGCCGAGAGTGTCCTCGAGCGAGAAGATCTTCACGCCGACGAACTCGGCGAGAATTGCATTCACGAGGAAGAAGGCCGTCAGCGCGATGAAGAGGCGGCTGCTGCGTTGTTCGGTCGTGCGCATCGCGCCAAGTATAATGGGTCATGGACCAGACGTTTCTCGACCGTCTTGCGACGGGGCTGGCGGATCTGCGCACGCAGGGGCTCTACAAGACCGAGCGCGTGCTTTCGAGCCCCCAGGCTGCCGTGATCCGCAGCGACGGCCGGGAAGTCGTCAATCTCTGCGCGAACAACTATCTCGGCCTCGCGAGCCACCCGGCCGTGCGCGAAGCCGCTCAGCTCGCGATCGAGCGCTACGGTTACGGCATGGCTTCCGTGCGCTTCATCTGCGGCACCCATGCCATCCACCGGCAGCTCGAGGAGCGCCTCGCCGCCTTTCTCGGCACGGAAGACGCCATCCTGTATTCCTCGTGCTTCGACGCGAACGGCGGCCTCTTCGAGACGCTGCTCGGCGAGGAAGATGCCGTCATCTCCGACGCGCTGAATCATGCGAGCATCATCGACGGCATCCGGCTCTGCAAGGCGGCGCGCTATCGCTACGCGAACGGCGACATGAACGAGCTCGAACAGCGCCTCAAGGAAGCCGCAGGCGCGCGCACGCGCCTGATTGCGACTGACGGTGTCTTCTCGATGGACGGGACAATCGCAAACCTTGCGGCGATCTGTGACCTCGCCGACCGGTATGGCGCGCTCGTCATGGTGGACGATTCACACGCCACGGGCTTCATGGGAGCGGGCGGCCGCGGCACGCACGAGCACTGTGGAGTCCTTGAGCGAGTCGACATCCTCACCGGCACGCTCGGCAAGGCGCTCGGCGGCGGCAGCGGCGGCTATATCGCCGCCCGCCGGACTGTGGTCAGCTGGCTGCGGCAGCGTTCGCGCCCGTATCTTTTCTCGAACAGCATTCCACCGGTTGTCGCTGCGGTGAGCCTGCGCGTGCTCGAGCTGGTCGAAAGCGCGCCGGAGCTGCGCGCGCGCCTGCACACCAACGCGCGCCACTTCAGGGCGGGCATGCAGGCCGCGGGCTTCACGCTGAAGCCCGGCGTGCACCCGATCATCCCGGTGATGATCGGCGACGCCACCCGCGCGGGAGCACTGGCGGATGCGCTGCTCGAGCGCGGCATCTACGTGATCGGCTTCTCGTTCCCGGTCGTGCCGCGTGGCGAGGCGCGCATCCGCACGCAGATGACCGCCGCGCACACGACCGCGCAACTCGATCGCGCGGTGGCGGCGTTCACCGAAGTCGCCGCGCTAGCGCACTGAGCAGAAACAATAGGCGAACAGATGATTCGCCGATTCGAGGCGGCTCCAGCGCTCGACTTCGGCTGCAATCGGGTCGAGCTGCTCGACGACGCGGGTGAGCGATGCGGGCATCCTGATGCCAAGCCCGGCCACCACCTGCGCCACCATCGTCTTCACCTGCAGCGCAAGCTCCTGCGCCCAGGACAGGCTGGGCTCGATGAACTCGACCTCGTAGCCGCCTTCCTCGAGCTTGGCGAGCGCCGCTGCGGCCTCGAGGGCATCGTTCATGCCCCCCAGATGATCGACAAGCCCGAGGCGCTTGGCGTCCGAGCCCGCCCACACGCGCCCCTGGGCAATGGCGTCGATCTCGTCGCGAGTCTTGCCGCGGCCGTCCGCCACACGCGCCAGAAAGATCTCGTAGCCGTGCTCAACAGTTGCCTGCAGAAATTGGCCCGCTTCCTTGCCGATCGGCCGGTCGAGTCGCAGCTGGCCCGACCACGTGGTCGTGCCTACCCCGTCCACGCCGACGCCGATCTTGTCGAGCGTGCGGTTCACGGTCGGGATCGTCGCGAAGATGCCGATCGAACCGGTGATGGTCGTGGGACGGGCCCAGATTTCGTCGGCGGGCGCGGCGATATAGTAGCCGCCCGACGCGGCAAGGTCGCCCATGGAAACGACCACCGGCTTGCCTTCCGCCTTGATCGCCTCGATCTCGCGGTGAATCTGCTCGGCGGCGAACATGCTGCCGCCGGGGCTGTCGATACGCAGCACGAGCGCTTTGACGTCATCGTCCAGCCGCGCTTCGCGGATGAGCTGCGCGGTCGACTCGCCACCGACGGTACCGGCCGGCTGATCGCCGTCGAGAATCTCGCCGGCCGCCACCACGACGCCCACCACCGGCTTGCCGTCGCCGCGCAGCTTCGCCTCCGCGTGCACGACGCGCAGATAGTCCTCGACGCCGACCTGACTGTAACTGTCCTGGTCGCGGTTCTCGCCCACAAGCTCCACGAGCTCGCGCTCCACTTCAAGAGAGGTGCGGATGCCGGTGACGAGACCCGCCTCGAGCGCGAGCTTCGCGCCGTCGCCCTTCTGCGCCGTCATGCCCGCAGCGAGGCTGTCCACATACTTCGCGATCGCCCCAGGCGCAAGCTTGCGCGCCTTCGCAACCTCTTCCTGGTAACCGTTCCACATCGCACCGAGGTAGGCGAGCGATTCCTCACGGTCCTGCGGCGACATGTCGGTACGCGTGAACGGTTCGACCGCACTCTTGTAGGCGCCGACGCGGAACACGTTCATGTCGATGCCCAGCTTCTCGAGAGCGTTCTTGTAGTACATGACGTAGCGGTCATAGCCGTCGATCAGCACGAAACCGAGCGGATCGAGCCACACCTCGTCGGCGTGCGCGGCGATGTAATACGGTGCCTGCAGAAACACCGACCCCTGCGCGACGACTTTCTTGCCGGAACCGCGAAACTTGTCGATGGCGCCCGTGAGCTCCTGCATCGCCGGCTGCCCTGCGCCCGTGAAGCGATCGAGATCGAGGACGAGCACCTGGACACGATCGTCGTCGCGCGCCGAGTCGATCGCGTCGGTGAGATCCCAGAGAAGCGTTTCGCTACGCAGCGTCCCCTGCACCTTCTCGAGTGCGCGCTCGAAGGGGTCTCCGGTCAACTGCTCGACGATCTCACCTTCCGGTCGCACCACGAGCGCGGCCTTGTCCGGCAAGACCGGGATCGTGCTGCGCAGCGCGCCGACGATGACTCCGAAGATGAGCAGCAGCAGGACGAGGTGCAGAAACTTGCGCAGGCCATCGAGGCCGCGCCACAAAGCGCCGAAAATTGCCCGCACGATGCGTCTCTCCTCAGGAAGCGGAATATGAGATGCGGTAAATCGCGCCCGCTTTGTCGTCCGACACGAGCATGGAACCGTCCGGCAGTTGCAGCAGGTCGACCGGCCGGCCGGTGACGGTGCCGTCAGGTTTGAGCCACCCCGACACGAATGGCGTGTAGCTCACGGCGCGATTGCCGTCGAGCTTCACGAGCGTGATGCGGTAGCCGATGCGTTCACTGCGGTTCCAGGAACCGTGTTCGGCAATGAAAACCTGATCGCGATACTCGGTCGGGAACTGCTTGCCCGTGTAGAAGCGCACCCCGAGCGGCGCGACGTGCGGGCCGAGCGCCTGCACCGGCGGCGTCGTGTCCTCGCAGCGACCGAGCTTGCCGAAATCCGGGTCGGCGATCGTACCCGCGTGACAGAAGGGAAAACCGAAGTGCTCGCCGACGCGGCTCAGCCGGTTCAACTCGCAGGGCGGCGCGTTGTCGCCCAGCATGTCGCGGCCGTTGTCCGTGAACCAGAGCTCATGCGTGACCGGGTGCCAGGTGAAACCGACGGTATTGCGCACGCCGCGCGCAACGATCTCCCGCCCGCTGCCATCGGGGTTCATCCGCATGACCGTCGCAAACCCTTCCTTGTCGCGATCACATACGTTGCAGGGCGCGCCGATGCCCACATACAGCTTGTCGTCTGGCCCGAACGCGAGATAGCGCCAGCCATGATGGCGCTCGGCCGGCAGTTCGGCGATCAGCGCGGGTTTGGGCGGTGAATCGAGGTGAGCTTCGATGTCGTCGTACCGCCAGATCTTCGCCATCTCGGCAACGTACAGGCTGCCCTTGCGCACGGCGACGCCATTGGGCATCTCGAGGCCGCGCACGATCGTGAGAACTTCGCGCGAACCGTCTCCCTTTGTCCGGACCGCGTACACGACTCCGGTCCGCTGCGTGCCGACGAACACGGTGCCGCCTTCGGCGCGCGCCATCGAGCGCGCATCGGGGATGTCCGCGACCCAAGGCTCGATGTGAAACCCTTCGGGAAGCGACAAGCCTTCCACGGCGGGCGCCGCGCAGGCGGCTGAGAGGAAGAGCGCCGCGGCCGTGCCGACAGCGACGCCGAGGCGGGAATGGGAACGCATGAGCGAAGTTTACCAGCCGCGGGGTCGCCGCGCCGCGAGTAGCACAGGCGACGCACGGCCGCGCGCCGCTCTGGCGCGTAGCCCGTAGCCCGCTTGCGTGCCGCCCGTCGCCCTCTCAGATCTTCTCTTCGATCCTCGCCGCCTTGCCCGACAGATCGCGCAGGTAGTAGAGCTTGGCGCGGCGGACGTTGCCGCGGCGCTTCACCTGGATGTCGCTGATCGCCGGGCTGTGGGTCTGGAACACGCGCTCCACGCCCTCGCCATGGCTGATTTTGCGCACGGTGAAGGAGGAATTGAAGCCGCGATTGCTCTTGGCGATCACGATGCCTTCGTAGGCCTGCACGCGCTCGCGGTCGCCTTCCTTTACTTTCACCTGCACGACGACAGTGTCACCGGGGCGAAAACCCGGCACTTTGCGGGTGATGCGACTCTGTTCAAGTTGTTGAATGATGTTGGCCATGACGTTGTTCCTCGAGAAACTCGTTGAGGAGCGCACTCGCCTCGCGGCTGAGCCCGCCCCCCGCTATCAAATCCGGCCGGCGTCGCCACGTGCGCGCCACCGCCTGTTTGAGCCGCCAGCGCCGGATATCGGCGTGGTGCCCACCTTGCAACACCGCAGGCACCTCGTGCCCCTCGAACTCCACCGGCCGCGTGTAGTGCGGCCAGTCGAGGAGCCCGTCCGTGAACGACTCCTCGACACTCGAGCGCTCGTCCCCGAGCACTCCCGGCAGGAGACGCGCCACCGCGTCGATCACCGCCAGCACCGGCACCTCGCCGCCCGACAGCACGAAGTCGCCGAGCGACACCTCCCGATCGACGCGCGTCGCAATGACACGCTCGTCGAGGCCCTCGTAGCGGCCCGCGATCAGCACGAGCCCCTCAAAGGCCGCCAGCTCCGTGACGAGCGCCTGTTCGAGCCGCTCGCCCTGCGCCGAGAGGTACACCCTCGGTGCGCCGCGCGGCGCTCGCGCCGCCGCGGCATCGATCGCCGCCGCCATCGGCCCGGGCTTCAGCACCATGCCGGGCCCACCGCCGTACGGCCGATCGTCCACCGTGCGATGCGCGTCGCGCGTATGCGCGCGCGGATCCTCGGTCCCGATCTGCACGATCCCGCGCTCGATCGCGCGACCGAGCACCCCGAAGCCGAGCGCCTGCCGGATCATGTCCGGAAAGAGCGTGACGACTTCTATCTGCATCGCCTCACCCGCCGATCAGAAATCCGCGGGCCAGTCGACGACGATCGTGCCCGCGTCGCGATCCACCTTCACGAGGTGCTGCGGCGTGACCGGCACCCAGTGTTCGCGCTCACCGATCACCACCATCACCGCGTTCGCGGGCGCATCGACAAAATGATCGACCCGTCCGAACTCGACACCTTCGACGTTGCGTACTGCAAGGCCGACCAGATCGACCTGGTAGTACTGCCGCTCACCCGGATCGGGCAGCGCCGCGCGCTCCACTTCGATCCCGGCGCCCGTCAGCTTCGCCGCACCCTCGCGCGACTCGACCCCCGCAAGGCGTGCCACGAATCGCGCACCCTGCGCCCGCATTTCGACGACCTCGTGCGCGCTGCGCGTGCCCTGCATCGAGCGCAGCTGCCACGCCCGAAATTCGAGCAGAAGTTCGGGCGGGTCGGTGAACGAATCGACGTGGCTGAAACCGCGCACGCCCCAAGGCGCACCGATGCGCCCGATCTCGACCCAGTGCGTCGTATCCGTCAGGCCGCTTGCTTGCGGTAGCCGGCCACGAGCGTCGCGACGCGCACCGACGCCTTCGCGCCCTTGCCGACCCAGTGGTCGATGCGGGGCAGGTCGAGCTTCAATTTCGTGTCGCCCTTGCGCGCGACCGGGTTGAAGAACCCGACCTGCTCGAGGCTCTTGCCGCCCTGGCGCTTGCGGCTGTCCGTAACCACCACGTGATAGAAAGGCGAGTTTTTCGCACCGCGCCGCGTAAGACGAATCGTGACCATAGTTTCCGTTTGCTCGCCGCCCATGGGGGCGGCCAAAAAAGAGCGCGGATTCTACGCAAATCAGCGGTTTATAGGAAGCCCGGTGGCCGCCCCCCTTTGAGGCTGCCGAGCATGCGCTTCAGACGCCCGCCCTTCATGCTTTTCATCATGCGCTGCATGTCCTGGAACTGCTTCAGGAGCCGGTTGACATCCTGCACCTGTACTCCTGAGCCACCGGCGATCCGCCGCCGTCTGGAACCGTCGATAAGGCCCGGTTGACGTCGCTCCCGCCGGGTCATCGAATTGATGATCGCGATCTGGCGACGAAGGTCCTTGTCGCCGGGCACCTTGGATGCCGCCCCCCGCGTGACCTGCTGTGGCAGTTTGTCCATGACCGCCGCCAAGCCACCCATCTTGAGCAACTGCTCCAGTTGTCCGCGCAGGTCATTGAAATCAAAACCCTTTCCTTGGGCGAATTTCTTCGCCAGCCGCTGCGCCTCGTCGACGTCAGCCTGCTTTTGCACCTGTTCCACGAGTGCCACGACATCGCCCATGCCGAGGATGCGGGTGGCCATCCGCTCGGGGTCGAAGGGCTCGAGCGCTTCGGCCTTCTCGCCGGTACCGAGGAACACGATGGGTTTGCCCGTGATCTCGCGCACCGAGAGCGCGACGCCGCCACGTGCATCGCCGTCGGCCTTGGTCAGGATCACGCCCGTCAGGTCGAGCGCCGCGCCAAAGGCGCGTGCGGCATTCACCGCGTCCTGGCCCGCCATCGAATCGACGACGAACAGGCGCTCGTGCGCACCAGTCACGCGATCGATCTCGCGCGCCTCATCCATCAGTTCCTGATCGACATGCAGGCGCCCCGCTGTGTCGACGATCAATACGTCGAAGAGCCCGCGTTTCGCCTGCGCGAGCGCATCCGCAGCGATCCGCGCGGGCGGCGTGGACGCCTCTGCGCCGAAGAACTGCGCACCCACCTGCGCCGCGAGTCGCTCGAGCTGCAGGATCGCGGCGGGGCGGCGCACGTCGGTCGAAACAAGCAGCACACGCTTCTTCTTCGACTCGATGAGCCAGCGCGCGAGCTTCGCGGCAGTGGTCGTCTTGCCGGCACCCTGCAGACCCGCGAGCATCACGACGTAGGGTGGCTGGGCACGCAGCTCGAACCCTGCCGCGGCTCCGCCCATCAGCGCGACCAGCTCCTTGTGCAGGATGGCGACGAAGACCTGCCCCGGCGTGAGGCTCTGCTGCACCTCGCTGTCGAGCGCTTTCGCCCGCACCTTCTCGATGAACTGCTTGACGACCGGCAGCGCCACGTCCGCCTCGAGCAGCGCCATGCGCACCTCGCGCAGCGTCTCGGCGACGTTGTCGTCGGTGATGCGCCCGCGCCCGCGAAGGTTGTCGACGGTGCGGGATAGTCGAGCGGTCAGGTTGTCGAACATGGAGCCATTCTACGGGACCCGCCCAACGGCGTGTTTACGCCCTATCCTTGCCGGCATGGACACCGCCCCTACGCCCCTGCTCGTCATTGCACTGGCCGCGCTGCTCTGCGTGATTGCCTTCTCCTCCGGCACGGAGGTCGCGATGCTCTCCGTCAACCGCTATCGCGTGAAACATCGCGCGACAGCCGGCCAGCGAACCGCACGCGCGCTCGATGCGCTGCTCGCGAAGCCCGACGACTGGCTCGGCGTCAACCTCGTGATCCTCGCCGCAGCGAGCGTCTTCGCTTCGCAGATCGCGACGATCCTGGCGCAGCGCTCCGGCTACGAACTCGCGCTACCGATCGCCGGGACCGCGCTCACCGTGGTGATGATCGTGTTCTGCGAACTCGCGCCAAAGATCTTCGCGGCGCTGCATGCGGAGGCCGTGGCTCTCTCGAGTACCTATATCTATCGCGCGCTCGTTGCAGTCGCGCGCCCCGTGCTGTGGCTCGCGAATCAGCTGGCCTACGGATTCCTGCGCCTCTTCGGCGTTGCCAGATCAAACCGTGGCGGGCACACGCTGTCTGCGGACGAGCTGCGCACAGTGGTGGCCGAAACGGGCACCGTGATTCCGCAGCGCCACCGCCAGATGCTGCTTTCGATTCTCGACCTCGAGCGCGTCACGGTGAACGACATCATGGTGCCGCGCCAGGACATCGCCGGCATCGACCTCGAGGACGACTGGGATGACATCCTCGACCAGATCCGCCAGACGCCGCACACGCGCCTGCCTGTTTACCGCGGCGAGCTCGACGAGCTCGTGGGTCTCCTGCACATGAAGCGCGTCGCACAGGAGCTGGCGCGCGGCACGCTCGATCGCGAGAAATTCGAGGAACTGGCCGCGGGTCGTGAGCCCTACTTCGTGCCCGAGGGCACGCCGCTCACGGTGCAGCTGGCGCAGTTCCAGCGCACCCGCCGCCGCATCGGCTTCGTCGTCGACGAGTACGGCGACATCGAGGGCCTCGTCACGCTCGAAGACATCCTCGAGGAGATCGTCGGCGAGTTCACGAACGACACAGCCACGATCGTTCACAAGGACGTGCGCCCCGAATCGCCCGGCGTCTATATCGTCAACGCGGGCGCGACCGTCCGTGCGCTCAATCGCGCGCTCGCGTGGCAGCTGCCCACCGGCGGGCCGAAGACGTTGAACGGTCTGCTGCTCGAGCGGCTCGAGACGATCCCCGACGCCGGCACCGCGCTCGAGCTCGAGGGCTATCGCATCGAAGTGCTGCAGATCCAGGACAATGCCATCAGGACTGTGCGCGTGCGGCGGGCTGAGCGCTGAGGGCGAAGGGCCGCGGGCCAGAGGCGCGGCGATTCATCCGTCGACGAGCGTGGAGAGCGCCGAGCGGCGGTGGGCAGAGCGAGGCGACTACCAAGGGTTCTGCTTGTGATTATCCAATGCGCCGAGCGCCGCCGCCGCGAGGGCACAGCGCCGCAGGCGCTGCGCTCGACCCGCGAGGAGGCGGATGAATCGCCGCGCCTCTGGCCCGCGGCCGGTGGCCCGCAGCCCGCAGCCCGCTGCGCGCTGCGGAGCAGCGCTTCAATGCGCCCCACCCTCGGCACCGGCGGCCAGCCCGCCGGGAGACGGGCGCGTCATCCACACCACGCCGATGAGCACGACGAACAGCAGTGCCGAGAGATAGAAGATGTCGGCAGCGGCGAGCGTGAATGACTGCGTGTCGACGCCGTGATTCAGGAGTGTGAGCGACTGTTCCGGTGTCAGCCCGGCACGGGAGGCACTGTCGAGGAAGTGGTCGGTCGGCAGGCTGCCGTGTTCCAGATGCTCAACCAGCTGCGAATGGTGGAGCGACGCGCGATGGTCCCACATCGTGGTTGCGATCGAGGTGCCGAACGAACCGGCGCAGATGCGCGCGAAGTTGGTCAACCCGGACGCGCTCGCTATTCGCTCGGGTGACAAGCCCGATAGCGCGATGGCCATCAGGGGAATGAAGAAGCAGGCCATCGCCACTCCCTGGATCAGGGTGGGAATCATGATCGTCGCGAGATCAGCGCCGGTTGTGAAGAAGGAACGCAGATACATGCTGAAAGCAAAAATCAGGAACGAGGCGGTGACCACCGGGCGCAGATCGACGCGATTGATGTAGCGGCCGACCACCGGCGTGAACACTATGGCCAGCACACCAATCGGCGCCAGCGCCCAGCCCGCGAGCGTAGCGGTGTAGCCCATCCACTGCTGCAGCCAGAGCGGCAGCAGCACCAGGTTACCGAAAAAGAGACCGTACGCGATCGCAATGGCAATGGTCGCGAACAGGAAATTGCGGCGGGCAAACAGGCGCAATTCGACCACCGGATGCTCATCGGTCAGCTCCCACGCCACGAAGAACGCGAAGCCGACCAATGCGATGATCGCAAGTATCCCGATCTCGCGCGATTCAAACCAGTCGAGCTCGCGCCCCTTGTCGAGCATGATCTGCAGCGCCCCGACCCAGATCACGAGCAGTGCGAGACCCACCCGGTCGATCGGCAGCTTGCGTGTCGGTGTCTCGCGTCGGCGGTAGAGGGTCCAGGTCGCGAATGCCGCGATGAGACCGACGGGCACGTTGATGAAGAAGATCCACGGCCAGCCGATGTTGTCGGTGATCCAGCCTCCCGCGAGAGGCCCCACCACCGGTGCGATCAGGGTCGTCATGCTCCAGAACGCAAGCGCAGTTCCCGACTGTCGCAGCGGATAGGTCGACAGCAGCAACGTTTGCGACAGCGGGATCATGGGGCCGGCCACGAAGCCCTGCAGCACGCGAAACGCGATGAGCGTACCGAGCGTGGGCGCGAGCCCGCAGAGGAAGGAAGCCAGCACGAATAGCAGCACACTCGCGAGAAAGATGCGCACCTGACCGAAGCGTTGCGTCAGCCAGCCCGTCAGGGGGAGCGATATGGCATTGGCCACGCCAAAGGAGGTGATCACCCAGGTTCCCTGGTTCGGAGCCACGCCGAGATCGCCGGAGATCGCGGGGATCGACACATTGGCGATCGAGGAGTCGAGCACGTTCATGAAGGTCGCCAGCGACAGGGCGATCGTGCCGGCGATCAGCGCGCCGCCCTTCAGCGGCGGGTGCGAGTGCGAAGTGGCAGCCATGCGCGCCGGTCAGTCGCGCGCACCGACCGCGTGGCCGAGATTGGCGGCGACGATGCGGTCGATCAGCGCGTCCACCACTTGCGACGGCGGCGTGAAGGCCGTAGTCGTCGCAGCGGGCTGTGCCGGGGGCGTGGTCGCGAGCATGCTGCCGCTGCGATCCGCCACATCGACGGTCACCTGCATCGACAGTCCGACCCGCAGCGGCTTCGTGGCGAGCTCACGCGGCTCAAGCGCGATGCGTACCGGCACGCGCTGCACGACCTTGATCCAGTTGCCGGTCGCGTTCTGCGCCGGCAGCAACGCGAAGGCAGCGCCAGTACCGGCACCGAGCCCGGCGACGGTGCCGTGATATTCGACCCCGCCACCATACAGGTCTGCGGTGAGCGTGACGGGCTGCCCGATGCGCAGGTCACGCAGCTGCACCTCCTTGAAGTTCGCCTCGACCCACACCCGGTCGAGCTGCACGATCGCCATCAACGGCGCTCCGACCTGCACGCGACTGCCGACCTGCACGCTGCGCTTCGCGACATAGCCGGTCACCGGCGCAGGCAGTTCGACACGTCCGCGCGCCAGATACGCGGCGCGCACGCCCTCTGCAGCGCGTTGCACGTTCGGATGGTTCGCGGGCGTCGTTCCTGCGGTCAGCGCCTGGTTGGCCACCAGCTGTTCACGCGCCGCGCGGACGGCAGCCTGAGCGGCACCAAGCGCGCTCTGCGCGTTCGCAAACGCGGTTTGCGCGTGGCCGATTTCCTCGTCCGACACCGCGCCGGTCGACGCCAGCGACTGGCGACGCTGCAGATCGTCCCGCGCCCGGGCGAGATCGCTCTGTGCCGTGACGACCTCGGCTTCGCGCAGTGCCACCGCCGCGGCAAGCGAGGCATTGTTCGCGTAAAGGGTGCGCACTTCGCGCACTGTCTGCGCCAGTTGCGCCTCTGCCTGCGCGAGGCTCACCTGCGCGTCGGCAGCATCGAGCTTGACCAGCGCCTGACCCGCGCGGACCAGATCGGTCTCGTCCGCTTCGATCGCGACTACGGTGCCACCGATCTGCGGCGTGATCAGAACGAGACTGCCCGCGACATACGCGTTGTCGGTGCTCTCGTAGTGACGCTCGTACAGGTACCAGTACACCGCATAGGCGATGGCAGCGAAGCCGAGCGCCGCCGTAATCGCAAGCAGCACGACGCGACGGGTGCGGGAGAGGTCGGGTTTCCCCGGGTTGTCAGTGTTCATTCAGGGCTCGCGTGGGTGTCGAAGCCGCCGCCGAGGGACCGCATCAGGTCGATCGCCGCCACCGCGCGGCGGGTCCCGATATCGACGCCATCGCGCCGCTGCGCGAGCACGCCGGTCTCTGCGGCAAGCACGGTCAGGTATGAGCCGAGTCCCGCGCGATAGCGCAGCATGGCGAGGTCGTACGCGCTGCGCGCCGCGGATAGCGCCGCGCGCTGCTCCCTCGCCTGCAGCGCAAGCGACTCGAGCGAGGCAATCTGGTCGGCCACGTCGCGTACCGCGCCGATCAGCGTCGCGTTGTAGTCGGCGACTGCGGCATCGACGTCGGCCGCTTTCCCGCGCAGGTTCGCTCGCAGGCGCCCGGCATCGAACACCGGCAGGCTGATGGCGGGTCCGATGCCCATCGTGCGGCTGCCTGCATCGAACCACTTCGCGAATCCGAGACTCTGATAGCCGGCAAACGCCATCAGGTTCACGTTCGGATAGAACTGTGCCCTGGCAGCGTCGACATCGGCGGTGGCAGCTTCGACACGCCAGCGGGCAGCGCTGACATCGGCACGACGACCGACCAGCTCCGCGGGGATCGCGGGTGGCAGAACCGGCGACTGCGCCTCCGCCAGGCGCGGCGCCAGATCCCGCGTTGCGTCGGGCCCTGCGCCGAGCAGTGCCGCCATCGCGTGGCGGGCCAGCGCGATCGTCTCCTCCACGGCCTCGATCTGTCCGCGGATCGACGGCAAAGCGCTTTCTGCCTGTCGCAGTTCGACCTGTGTGTCGAGCCCGCTCTGCACGCGTGCCCGGGCAAGCTCGAGGATGCGTTCACGTTGCACGCGCGTCCCGGCCAGCACGGCGCGCGCTTCCACCAGGCCCGCGAGCTGCATGTACGCACGGGCTACCGCCGCCGCAAGCAGCACGCGCGCCGCTTGTGACTCGGCGGCTGCCGCGCGGCCACGCGACAGTGCAGCGCGCAGCGCGGCACGACGACGCCCGAAAAAATCCAGCTCCTGACTGCCCGTCAGCTGCAGCGAGTTGATGCTGTCGATGCGCCCGGCGATCGGCGGCGGATAGATGTAGTTCTCGTTGAAGCGCTGCCGTGTCGACTCCGCCCGCACATCGACGCGTGGCCCGCGGGCAGCTCCCGTGGCATCGATCGCAGCCTGCGCCTGCGCGAACCGCGCCTGTGCGGCGTCGAGCTGCGGATTCCCGGCGAGCGCGCGCTCGATGAACGCATCGAGCACCGGATCATCGAACTGCTTCCACCAGTCGTCGCGGGGCCACTGCACGGCGGTGGCGTCGGCGCCGAGCTGCGCCGGCGTCAGCTCCCCGACCGTGGGCGCCAGACCCTTGAAATTCGCGCACCCCGCAAGCAGGAGCGCGCAGCCCAAGGCAGCAACACGTCCGCTCATGATGCGGCTGCCGCGTTGACGGCGATGCGGCGCAGCATGTTGCGCAGGCTCTCGACTTCAACCACGCTGAAGTCACGCAGCGAATCGTTCAGCGCTGCGGCGATCACGAAGGGAACCTCGTCGGCGATCGCACGACCGGCCGCGGTGACTTCGAGACGCACGACACGTCGGTCGTGCGTGCTGCGCGTACGCCTCAGCAGCCCCTTCGCCTCGAGACGGTGCAGCATGCGCGTGGTGGCGCCGGCATCGATGTCGTTCAGCCGGGCGAGCTCCGTGGCAGTCACGCAGACACCGCGACTGACCAGCAGCAGCGGCAGCAACTGCACGCCGGTCAACCCGTGCCCGGTCGTCTCGCGGTCGAGCCGCCTGCGCAGCGCCGTCAGCGCCAGCTTCATGAGGTAACCGATGGAGTCCTCGACCCGATAGCGATCGCCGCGATAGTGACGCACGGCACGGGGCGCTGTTTTCGGCACAGACTGATGCTACTGCCGTGGCAATCATTGTCAAGGCAAGTGTTTTGCGTATCGGGCGCAAATCCCCGGACCCGGTATGCTTCGCGGATGGCCATGCGATTCTCCACGAACGGACTCGTCTGGAACGACGCAGCCCCTCCTCCCATCCTTGCGGGCTTTCTCGATGCCGTACTGCGCGGCATCGGGCAGGTAATGCTGCAGAACAACAGCTACGCGGGCCTGGTCTTCCTCGCCGGCATATTCTGGAATTCGCCGCTCTTTGCCTGTGGCGCGCTCCTCGGCACGGTCGTGAGCACCGCCACGGCGACCTGGCTCGGAGTCGATCGGCAGCTCGTACGCGCGGGGCTCTTCGGTTTCAATGGCTCGCTCGTCGCGATCGGGCTGCTTTACTTCCTGCGCCCCGACGCGCTCACGTGGAGCTGCGTCGTGCTCGCCGCGGCATGCTCGACGATTGTCATGGCAGCGCTGATGAACCTGCTCGGCGCGTGGAAGATTCCGCCGCTGACGGCGCCGTTCGTGTTCGCGTCCCTGTGTTTTTTCCTCGCCACCGCGCGCTTCGGGCGGCTCGAAACCACGCATCTCCTGCCGACTGCGGGGCTGCCGAAAGCGGTGTCGGTCGAGGGCACCGTGACCGTCGCGACGGTGGTGGAGGGGCTGTTCAACGGGATTGCCCAGATCTTCTTTCAGGGCAATGTCGTCACCGGCATTCTCTTCGCGCTCGGACTCCTGATCGGCTCCAGGGCCGCCTGCGCCGCGGCCCTGACGGGATCCCTGTCAGGGCTCCTGGTCGCCTGGGGGATGGGGGCCGCGGAACCCGCGATCCGCGCAGGCGCTTACGGCTTCAACAGCGCGCTCACGGCCATCGCGCTGGGCGCTGTGTTCTTCACCCTCGACGCCTTCTCGATCGCCTATGCGCTGCTGGCAGCGGTCGCGACCACCGTGGTATTCGCGGCGGTTTCAGCCGCGCTCGCGCCGCTCGGAATGCCCGCGCTCACTTTGCCGTTCGTGCTGGTCGTCTGGTGCTTTCTGTTCGCCAGCCGCCACTTTCCCGGGCTCAGGGCGCGGGCCTGAGGCGGGAGGGCGCGCATCAGTCGATCGTGACGACGACTTTCCCGCGCGCGTGGCCGTCCTCGAGGTAACGCATGGCATCCGCCACTTCGGCCAGCGGGTATTTGCGGTCGACTACGGGCGTGACCTTGCCTTCTTCCATCAGCCGCGCGAGCGTCTCGACATCCGCAGTGCTCGCGTTCGAGACGAAAAAGCCCATGTCCTGGTCGACGAACCAGGAAACGATCAGCGCCTTCAGCGGTGCCTTCAGGGCTCCCACCCAGGGGTTGGCGTCCGGTCCGCCGCCGCCGATCAGGATGTACTTGCCGGCGGGCGCGAGCACACGGCGGATTTCGAGGATCGGGCGGTTGGCCACGTTGTCCAGGATGACGTCGTAGCGCGCCGCACCCTGCGTGAAATCGGCATTCTTGTAATCGATGACGTGATCGGCACCGAGTGCGCGCACGAGGTCCACATTGCGCGTACTGCAGACCGCTGTGACTTCGGCCCCCAGCGACTTCGCGATCTGCACGGCGAACGTGCCGACACCGCCCGAGGCGCCGTTGATCAGGACCTTCTGCCCTGGCCGGACGGCCCCGCGGTCGCGCAACGCCTGCAAAGCGGTGAGGGCGGCGACGTAGACACCCCCCGCCTGTTCAAAATCGATATTTGCGGGCTTCTGCGCGATGGAGCCGCTCTCCCTGACGGCCACATACTCTGCAAGCGCACCGCTCCTGCCGCCGAAGATCGCATCGCCGGGTTTGAACCGCGACACGTCCTTGCCCACAGCCTGCACGGTGCCCGCGAAGTCGATACCGAGCCGCACATCTTTCGGCGCGCCGAAGCCTTCGCCGATGCGCATCAGATAGGGCGTGCCGCGCAGGCGATGCCAGTCGAGGGGATTGAGGCCCGCGGCATGCACTTTGACGAGCATCTGGTCATCGGCCAGAACCGGCCGCTCCACGCTCTCGACAGCGAGGACGTCTGGCGGACCGTAGCAGCGGCGGACGACGGCCTTCATGGTGGCGCCGCTTGCGGCTGCGGCGGGCGAAGGGCCGCAGGAAGCATCGTGGCTGATCGCGACGGCAAGCGCTGCCAGCGCGACGGCGATCAGCACGCCGATTGCGGCCAGGAACCGCTTGATCCACCTGCGCATGCCGGGACTATCGCCGAACGGCGCGGGCGTGGCTAGTGCGGTGCCCTCAGACCGCCTCCGCGGCAGCAATGGCCTCCGTGACCCGGGACACCCCGCGCACCGCCAGCCCCTCGATCGGCTTGCGCGGCACATTGCCCTGCGGCACGACGGCCACCTTGAATCCCTGCTTCGCCGCCTCGCGCAGCCGCTCTTCGCCGTAGGCGACGGGCCGTACCTCACCGGTCAGGCCAACCTCGCCGAAGGCGACGAGCACCTGCGGCAGCGGCCGGTCCCTCAGGCTCGAGGCAAGCGCCAGCACGAGAGGCAGGTCGGTGGCGGTCTCAGCGAGTGTGAGGCCGCCGACCACGTTCGCGAACACGTCGTGCTCCTGCAGCGAGACCCCCGCGTGGCGGCTCAGGATCGCGAGCAGCATGGCGAGGCGATTGGCATCGAGGCCCTGGGCCACGCGCCGCGGCGCCCCGAAGCGCATGCGATCGACCAGCGCCTGCAGCTCGATCAGGAGCGCTCGCCCGCTGTCGCGCGCCACCATCACGATCGAGCCCGGTGCCGGCTCCGCCGCGCGCGCGAGGAAGATGGCCGACGGATTGCGGACTTCCTTCAGACCCTCCTCGCCCATCACGAAAAACGCAAGCTCGTTGACGGCACCAAAACGGTTCTTCACCGCGCGCACGATGCGAAAGCGACTGCCGGCCTCGCTCTCGAAATAGAGTACGGCATCGACCAGATGCTCGAGCACGCGCGGTCCGGCGATTGCCCCCTCCTTGGTGACGTGCCCGATGATCACGACCGCGATACCGCTCGTCTTGGCGAAGCGCACGAGCTGGGCCGTGCACTCTTTCAGCTGGGTCACCGCACCCGCGCTCGCCCCGAGCCCGGCGAACTGCACGGTCTGGATCGAATCCACGATCAGGAGGGCAGCTCCCGCAGCCTGTGCAGCCTCGAGAATGACCTCGAGATCGGTCTGCGCGAGCACCGACAGCGACGCACTCTCGAGCCCAAGGCGACGTGCGCGCATCGAGACCTGCCCCAGGGACTCCTCGCCGGTCGCGTACAACATCGAGCGACCGGGCGAGGCACTCGCCGCGACCTGCAGGAGGAGTGTCGATTTGCCGATACCGGGGTCGCCACCGATCAGGCTCACCGAGCCCGGCACGATACCGCCCCCCAGCACGCGATCGAGCTCGGCGAGACCCGTCGAGAAGCGCGTTACCGTCCCGGCCACTTCGAGCCGGGAAGGCGCAACGCTCCCGCCCTTGCCCGTTGCGACGACCGGACGCGCGGCGGCACCCACGCGTGGCATGAGCCGCTGCTCGAGGGAGTTCCATTCACCACATTGGGGGCATTGACCCTGCCACTTGAGCGTTTCCGCGGCACAGACATTGCACAGGAAAGCGACGGCAGGGCGGGCCATCAGTTCACTTTAGCATGCGGGATTTCGCGACTTGTCTTAGGATCGCGCACACGACACTGGGCACGGCGCGGGGATTTGTGATCGGGCACTCGGACTTCAATCCCTCCGATGCTAGTGTTCGCAGGTACGTATCGTCGACGGATGACCGGGGGTTCGCGGGCCTTGATTGCGCAGGGTGACATCGTGTCTGTGACGCGCGTCACACCGCTGCCTGCGCCGGGAAGGCTCGGGTAGCCGTGCCGCGCCGCTACGGCCCTCCTCCCAGCCTGCGTGGCAAGGTGCGCCTCGTGGGGCTGTCCGATACCGGCAAGGTGCGGGAGCACAACGAGGACACGATTGCTGTCGATCCCGATCTTGGCCTGCTGGTGCTGGCCGATGGGATGGGTGGTTATAACGCAGGCGAGGTGGCGAGCGGCATCGCGGTCAAGACGATCGTCAATCTCGTGCGGGAATCGATGGAACGCGAAGACATGACAGCAGTCGATCCTTCCACCAAACTGACGCGCCCGAGCATCATCCTGCGCGACGCGATTACGCGCGCCAACAAGATCATCTACCAGACCGCGCGCTCCCAGCCGCAGTGCGAGGGCATGGGCACGACGGTCGTGAGCGCGCTCCTCTTCGACAACATGATTTCCATCGCCCACGTGGGCGACTCGCGCCTCTACCGCCTGCGTGGCCCGAAGTTCGAGCAGGTCACGATGGATCACTCGCTGCTGCAGGAGCTGGTCGACCGCGGCTTCTATTCACCCGAGGAGGCCCAGCGGGCCGCCAACAAGAATTACGTGACCCGCGCGCTGGGCGTCGAGTCCAATGTGGAGGTCGAGCTGCAGGAAGTGCCTGTTCACAAAGGCGATCATTACGTCCTGTGCTCCGACGGCCTCAACGATATGGTTGAAGACAGCGATATACACTTAACGGTCAATACCTTTGGTGATAATCTGGATACGGTCGCCAAACATCTGATTCAACTGGCGAACGACAACGGGGGTCGGGACAACGTCTCGGTCGTGATGGCCCAGATCCTCGAAGCGTTTCCGGCGCGTCGCAGCGTCTTTGATCGGGTATTGGGCTGGTTCAGTTGATAAAGGCGGACACATGGCACGCTTGATTTTGAGCCTGGATAGCCAGGTCCTCGCGGAATACAACATGAACAAGGAGCGCTACACGATTGGGCGCCTCCCCGACAATGACATCCGCATTGACAATCCTGCGGTGAGCGGCCATCACTCGCTGATCATCAACATCCTCAACGATTCGTTCCTTGAGGATCTGAACAGCACCAACGGCACCTATGTCAACGGCAAGCTGATCAAGAAACACGCACTGCAACACGGTGACGTGGTGACGGTCGGGCATCACCAGCTGCGCTTCGTCGAAGACGACGAGCAGCAGGACGAATTCGAAAAGACGATGGTGATCCAGCCCTCGGCACGCCCCGTGGACAAGCTGCGCAACGTCGCAGCCGACGGCGCCGCCGGCCCCAGCGCGACCGGCATCCGCCGCGCCCTTGCCGAAGGCCAGCAGGCCTTCAAACCCGCGAAGCTGCAGGTGCTGTCAGGTGCCTTCGCCGGCCGCGAACTGGAGCTGTCGAAAGCGCTCACCACGCTCGGCCGCCCGGGCGTGCAGGTCGCCGCGATCACCCGCCGCGCCGATGGTTATTTCATCGTGCACGTCGACAGCGAGACGGAAGGCGACTATCCGCTGGTCAACGGCGCTGCGATCGGCGCGCAGGCCCGCAAACTGCAGGACAACGACGTCATCCAGCTCGCCGGCGTGAAGATGGGGTTCTTCGAAGGCTGACGGGCGGCGCTTTCGCGCGCTCCGTGACGATACTCGAAACCCGGCGTCTCACGCTGCGACTCATCGCGGCCGAGGACGCTGCTTTCATCCTGAAGCTGCTGAACGAGCCCTCGTTTCTGCGCTTCATCGGCGATCGCGGCGTGCAGAACCTCGACGATGCCCGCGCCTACATCGCGAACGGCCCCGCCGCGAGCTACGCACGCCACGGCTTCGGCCTCTGGCTCGCGCAGCTGCGCGCGGACGCAACCCCGATCGGCCTGTGCGGTCTGCTGAAGCGCGACACGCTCGACGATGTCGATATCGGCTTCGCCCTCCTCCCCGCGTACTGGGGCAAGGGCCTCGCGTATGAGGCGGCAGCCGCGGTGATGGATTACGGCCAGCGCACGCTCGGCATTCCTCGCATCGTCGCGATCGTCTCACCGGACAATGTCGCCTCGATCCGCCTGCTGGAGAAGATCGGCCTCGCATTCGACCGGCGCGTCGATCTCAACGGCGACGGCCGGGAGACGAGCCTGTACGTGCCTGCGCCCACGCCAGGTCCGCAATAGCGTTGGCGCACGATATCGACCGCAACTGGAAGTATTGGCGGGGCAAAGCCTAGAATCCGCCAGAACCATTGGGGGATTTGCCATGACCACTCGTGCACTCCGGAACGGATTACTGCTCGCTGGCGCCCTGGCCCTCACGCTCGCCGCTTGCGGCAAGAAGCCCGCGGAACCCACCGCGGCGGCTGGGGCCGCGTCGAAGGGTCCCTCGCTGCCCACCGAGATCGGCCCGCTCGAAGGCGCGGTCGACATCGTCGCGTGGCCCGGATACATCGAGCGCGGCGAATCCGACAGGAATTTCGACTGGGTGACACAGTTCGAGAAGGACACGGGCTGCAAGGTCACGGTGAAGACGGCTGGCACCTCGGATGAAATGGTGTCGCTGATGACCCAGGGCGGCTACGACCTCGTCACCGCCTCCGGCGACGCGTCCCTGCGGCTCGTCCGCGGCGGTACGGTGCAGCCGATCAACACCGCCCTCATCCCGAGCTACAACGCCGTCGACATCCGCCTGCGCCGCGCGCTCTGGCATTACGTCGACGGCGTGCACTACGGCGTGCCCTATCAATGGGGCCCGAACGTGCTGATGTACAACACCAAGGTGTTCCCCACTCCGCCGACCTCGTGGTCGGTGGTGTTCGAGCCGCAGAACCTGCCCGACGGCAAGCCCAACAAGGGCCGCGTGCAGGCCTACGACGGACCGATCTATATTGCCGACGCCGCGCTCTATCTCCTCTACAACCAGCGCGAACTCAATATCCGCAATCCGTACCAGCTCGATGAAAAGCAGTACGCCGCCGCGCTCGATGTGCTGCGCAAGCAGCATCCGCTCGTGCAACGCTACTGGCACGACGCCAACGTGCAGGTGCAGGACTTCACGAACGAAGGCATCGTCGCCTCGGGTTCCTGGCCGTTCCAGGTGAACACGCTCGAGGCCAACAAACAGCCGATCGCGAGTGTCGTTCCACAGGAGGGCGCGACGGGCTGGGCCGACACCACGATGTTGGCCACGAACGCAAAGCACCCGAACTGCGCCTACAAGTGGATGGAATGGTCAATCAACACCAAGGTGCAGGGTGACGTCGCGGCGTGGTTCGGCTCGGTTCCGGTTGTGACCGCCGCCTGCGACGGTAACGCGCTGCTCGGACCCGAGGGCTGCAAGAAGAACGGTGTCGACAATTTCGACAAGATCTGGTTCTGGCGCACGCCCGAGACAGTCTGCGACGACACCGCCCTCGGTCGTTGCGTGCCGTACAGTCGCTGGGCGACAGACTACGTCGCGATCATGGGTGGTCGTTAGCGCCGGGCGACCGCCGGCGCACACCCGCGCATGACCGCGGCGATCGAGTTCCGCGATGTCCGCCGCGTGTTCGGCGCGATCGTCGCGGTCAATCGCGTCAGCTTCGCGATCGAACCGGGTGAGTTCTTTTCGATGCTCGGGCCCTCAGGCTCCGGCAAGACGACCTGCCTGCGCCTCATCGCAGGGTTCGAGCTGCCCGACGGCGGCGAAGTGCGTCTCGACGGCATCGACGTGTCCGCCACGCCGCCTTACGACCGCAATGTCAACACGGTCTTCCAGGATTACGCGCTCTTCCCGCATATGTCGGTGCTCGACAATGTCACGTATGGGCTGCGCGTGCGGCGCGTGCCGGCCGCAGAATGCCGCAGGCAGGGCGAGGAAATGCTCGCGCTCGTGAAGCTCGAGGATACCGGCGCACGCCGACCCGCGCAGCTTTCGGGCGGGCAGAAGCAGCGCGTTGCGCTGGCACGCGCGCTCGTGAACCGCCCGAAAGTGCTGCTGCTCGACGAGCCGCTCGGCGCGCTCGACCTCAAACTGCGCGAGGAAATGCAGCTCGAGCTGCGCTCGCTCCAGCGCCGCCTCGGTATCACGTTCGTTTACGTGACACACGACCAGGGCGAGGCGCTCTCGATGTCCGACCGTGTCGCGGTGTTCAACAGCGGGCGCATCGAGCAGCTCGACTCGCCGCAGTCGCTCTACAACCGCCCGCGCACCGCCTTCGTGGCGCGTTTCGTCGGTGGCGCCAACGTGATCGACGGGCACTACGCCGTGCGCGCCGAGCACATCGCCGTGGCGGACGCGGGAGCGCCGGTCCCCGCCGGCGCCATGCGCGTCGCGGGCACGATTCTCGATACGCAATACCACGGCGCAGTGCGGCGCTGGCAGGTGCGCACCGATGATGATCAGCTGATCACCGCGACGCGCCCCGAAGGCGATGCTGCGCCGGCCGGACGTGAACCGGGCACGCGCGTGGCGCTCATCTGGGCCCGTGCCAGCCAGATTCCGCTCACGGCCGACTGAAGTGACCACCTGCGACTCGAACCTCGCCGCCCCGCATCCGCTGCGCACGGCCTCCACGTTCTTCTACCGTCGCCCGTCGCTCGCCGTTTATCTGCTGCTCGTGCCGCCCCTGCTGTGGTTCGGCACCGTCTATCTCGGCTCGCTGTTCGCGCTCCTGGCGCAGAGTTTCTACGCGATCGACGAATACACCGCGACGATCGTCCGGCGCGTCACGCTCGCGACCTATGCGCAACTCTTCACGCAGCCCGCCAACCTCGACATCGTGCTGCGCACGACGCAGATGGCGATTGCAGTAACCATCGTTGCTGCAGTGATGGCCTTCCCGCTCGCGAACTTCATGGCCCGTCACGCCCGCGGACGGGTGAAGGCCTTCTTCTACGTCGCCGTCATGCTGCCGATGTGGACCAGCTATCTGGTCAAGGTCTACGCCTGGCGCCTGATCCTCGCGAAGGAAGGCATCCTCAGCTGGTGTCTCTCGGCGCTCGGCCTCGACGGCATACTCGAAGCGGTGCTGCGTACGCCAGGCATCGGCGGGCCGTCCCTGTCCTCCTCCTACCTCGGCATGTTCATCGTTTTCGTCTACATGTGGCTGCCGTTCATGGTCCTGCCGATCGCGGCGGCCCTCGAGCGCGTGCCGGCGAGCCTGCTTGCTGCCTCTGCCGACCTCGGTGCCACCCCTTCGCAGACCTTCTGGCGCGTGACGCTGCCGCTCGCGCTGCCGGGCGTCGCCGCGGGGTCGATCTTCACGTTCTCACTCACCCTCGGCGACTACATCATCCCGAGCGTCGTCGGCGCGCCCGGATATTTCATCGGCATGATGGTCTATCAGCAGCAAGGCACCGCCGGAAACATTCCGCTGGCAGCGGCATTTTCAGTCGTGCCGATCGTGCTGATCGGCATCTATCTTGCCCTCGCGCGCCGCGCGGGAGCCTTCGATGCGCTCTAGAGGCGCCTGGGACTCGCCGTCGATCGGCGCCCGGATCGCCGCAGGGATGGGCATCGCCTTCATGCACGTGCCGGTCGCGATCATCGTGCTCTATGCCTTCACGACCGAAGACCGCAGCTACCATTTTCCACCGCCGGGTCTCACCTTGCGCTGGTTTGCGCTCGCATTCGAGCGCAGTGACATCTGGGCGGCGATGCGCCTGTCGCTCGGCGTCGCGGCTCTCGCGACGCTCGCGGCGCTCTGTCTCGGCACGCTCGCGGCCTTTGCGCTCGCGCGCAGCCGGATGCGCGGCACGAACGCGCTGACGCTGCTGTTCGTGCTGCCGATCGCGTTGCCGGGAATCATCACCGGCATTGCGCTGCTGGCCGCGATGCGGCTTGCCGGCATCGAGGCGTCGTTCTGGACGATCGTGGCAGGGCACGCCACTTTCTGCATCGTGATCGTCTACAACAATGTGGTCGCGCGCCTGCGGCGCCTGCCCCAAAGCTGGATCGAGGCGTCGATGGACCTCGGGGCCGATACGTGGCAGACCTTCCGCCACATCCTGCTGCCGCAGGTCGCGACCGCGCTCCTTGCGGGCGGCATGCTCGCGTTCGCGCTCTCCTTCGACGAGATCATCGTCACCATTTTCACGGCGGGCCACCAGGAGACGCTGCCGATCTGGTTCTTCAATGAACTCTTCCGGCCACGCGACCGGCCGATCACCAACGTCGTCGCGGTACTCGTGATCGCCGTGACGCTCATTCCGATCCTGTTGGCTTACTATCTGACGCGTCCCGCCGCCGAGCGGGACTGAGAGAGGCTCACGTGGACACGAAACTCTTCATCAAGGGCAAGTTCATCGCCGGCAAAGGCAAGGAAGAACCCGTACTCGACCCCGCGAGCGGCAAACTGCTCGCGAATGTGCATGAGGCGTCGGTCGAGCAGATCGATGGGGCCGTGCAGGCCGCGGATGCCGCCTTCGCGCGTTGGGCTGCCACGCCTCCGAAAGACCGCGCGGCGGCGCTGCTCAGGCTTGCTGACCGCATTGAAGCTGCCGCCAACGAGCTCGCGACCCTCGAATCGCAGAATTGCGGCAAGCCCCACGCCGCGGTGCTCGCCGACGAGATTCCGGCGATTGCAGACGTGTTCCGCTTCTTCGCTGGTGCTGCCCGCGCGATGCACGGCGCGGTCGCGGGCGAGTATCTTGCCGGCTTCACCAGCATGATCCGCCGCGATCCGGTGGGCGTCGTCGCCTCGATCGCGCCGTGGAATTACCCGCTCCTGATGGCCGCATGGAAGATTGCGCCGGCGCTCGCCGCGGGCAACACCGTCGTGCTGAAGCCATCCGAACAGACCCCGCTGTCGAGCCTGCGCCTTGCGCAGCTCGCGGCCGACCTCTTCCCTCCGGGGGTTCTCAATGTCATCTGCGGACGTGGCGCCTCCGTGGGCGCCCCTCTCGTCGCGCACCCGCAGGTCGCGATGATTTCGCTCACGGGCGATGTCGCGACCGGCGAGAAGATACTCGCGGCCGCGGCGAAGGGCACGCGCCGCACGCACCTCGAGCTCGGCGGCAAGGCACCTGTGATCGTTTTCGATGACGCCGACCTCGACTCGGTCGTCGCGGGCGTGCGCACGTTCGGCTTCTACAATGCGGGCCAGGACTGCACGGCCGCATGCCGCCTCTACGCGGGCGCACGCATCTACGACAAGCTGGTCGCGGACCTCTCGCATGCCGTCGCCTCGATCAAGGTCGGCACGCAGCATGAGGATGGCGTGGAAATGGGACCGCTCATCACCGCGAAGCACCGCACGCGCGTCGCGGGCTTCGTCTCGCGGGCCGAAGACAAGAAGCATATGGAAGTGACCACCGGCGGGCACCCACGCGTCGGCGCGGGCTTTTTCTACGAGCCCACCGTGATTGCGGGTGCGCGGCAGAACGACGAGATCGTGCGCAAGGAGGTCTTCGGCCCCGTCGTCACCGTGACCCGCTTCAAGGATGCCGATCAGGCCATTGAATGGGCGAACGACTCGGACTATGGCCTCGCGTCGTCTGTGTGGACGAAAGACGCAGGGCGTGCAATGCAGGTCGCAGCGCGCCTGCGCTACGGCTGCACCTGGGTGAACACGCACTTCATGCTCGTTGCCGAGATGCCGCACGGAGGCCTCAAGCGCTCGGGCTACGGCAAGGATCTCTCGACGTATGCACTCGAGGACTACACCTGCGTGCGCCACGTCATGGTCAAGTGGTAGTCAGATGGTCTGCAGTTCAACGCGCTGGGTGATGCCACACAGCAGCTCGTACGCAAGTGTACCGGCGTGGGCCGCCACTTCTTCGACCGGCAGCGAGCGCCCCCACAGTTCGGCGGTGGTGCCCACTTCCACGCCCGGCAGTTCAGTGATATCGACGGCAACCATGTCCATCGAAACGCGCCCGACGAGCGGCGCGCGGCGACCGAGAATCACCACCGGCGATCCGCCCGGCAGGCTGCGCAGCAGACCGTCGGCGTAGCCTGCGGCGAGGATCGCGACGCGGCTGTCGCGCGGCGCCCGCCACAAGTGTCCGTAGCCGACGCACTCGCCGCGCGCGACGCGGCGGGTCGCGATCACAGTGGTCGTGAGGGTCATCACGGGAATGAGGCCCAGTGAGGCCGCGCTTTCATCCGCGAAAGGCGACACGCCGTAGAGCGACAGCCCCGGCCGCACCCAGCTGCCGTGCGCCGCCGGCCAGCCGAAGATTCCCGCGGAATTGCACAGGCTCGCCTCGAGCCCGAGCGCGGCGACTGCCGCTTCGAAGCGCGCGATCTGCTCGCGCGTGACGGATGACCCGCGCTCATCCGCGCACGCGAAGTGTGTCATCACGCGCAGCTGCAACGCGGGAACCGCGAGCGCGCCGAGGCGCGCAAGCACCGCCGCAGCTTCCTCTGCGCTGAACCCGAGACGATGCATGCCGGTATCGAGCTTCATCCAGAGCGCAAAGCCCTGCGGACCGCGCCACGCCTCAAGCAGCGCAAGCTGCGACGGCTCATGCACGACGAGATCGAATCGATGGTGGGCCGCCGCCTGTAGCTGTTCGCGGGTGACGATGCCCTCGAGCAGCAGAATCGGTCGCGTGACGCCCGCTGCCCGCAGCTCGATAGCTTCCTCCAGCCGCGCCACGCCGAAAGCGTCGGCGGCGTCGAGCGCACGGGCGACCGTGACAGCACCGTGACCGTAGCCGTTCGCCTTGACCACGGCGATCACGCGGCTCGTGGGGGCGACGGCCTTGATGCGGGCGAGATTGGCGCGAAGGGCGGCGGTGTCGATGGCGGCGCGAATCAGCCGGGTCACCGCAGCACGCCCTCCGCATAGCTGTCCGGCGCGTAGTTCACGAAACGGCTGAACGGGCCCTGGAAAGTCAGCAGCACGGTACCGATCTCGCCGTTACGGTGTTTGGCGAGCTCGATTTCAGCGAGACCTTTCTTGGTCGTGTTCTTGTCGTACACCTCCTCGCGATAGATGAGGAGGATCATGTCGGCGTCCTGCTCGAGCGCGCCCGACTCGCGCAGGTCGGACATGACCGGTTTTTTCTCCTGTCGCTGTTCGACGCTGCGATTCAGCTGCGAGAGCGCGATGACCGGGCAGTTGATCTCCTTGGCGAGCGCCTTCAGGCCGCGGGAGATCTCGGCAATTTCAGTCGCGCGATTCTCCTTCGTGCCTGCGACCTGCATCAGCTGCAGATAGTCGACCACGATCAGGTCGAGCCCATGTTCGCGCTTCACACGCCGCGCTCGCGCGCGCAGCTCGGTCGGCGTGAGCGCCGGTGTCTCGTCCACGAATATTTTCGCTTCCGACAACTGGCTCGTCGCACTCGTGATGCGCGCCCAGTCCTCGTCGGCGACCTTGCCGCTCCTGATTGCGTTCAGCGGCACACCGCCGATCGACGACAGCATCCGGGTGATCACCTGCTCGGAGGGCATCTCCATCGAGAAAATCACCACGGAGGCCTTGATGTTCGGATTCACGGCGGCGTACTCGGCGATGTTCACGGCAAGCGTGGTCTTGCCCATGGAGGGGCGCCCCGCGACGATCAGCAGGTCGCCGCCACGCAGTCCGCCGGTCTTGCGGTCGAAATCGGTGAAGCCGGTCGGCAGACCGCGCAGCGCGTCGGGGTTGTTGTGCCACTCGTCAATCTTGTCGATCAACGCCGGCAGCAGCGAACGCACCGAGAGCGCGCCTTCATGCCCGCGCGCGCCCTGTTCGGCGATCTCGAAAACCGCCTGCTCGGCGCGATCGACCAGATCGCGCGCGCTTTCACCCTGCTGCTGGAAAACAGACGCGGTGATCTCGGCGCCCGCCTTCGCGAGCCGGCGCAGCAGCGAGCGTTCGCGCACGATGGCGGCATACGCCCGGATGTTCGCAGCGGTCGGCGTGTCGCTCGCGAGCTGACCGATGTAGGCGAGCCCGCCGGCGTCTTCGAGGCGGCCGCTGCGCTCGAGGTGCTCGGACACGGTGATCACGTCGCAGGCCTTGCCCTCGCCCGCAAGCAGCCCGATGCTTTCGAAGATCAGCCGGTGGTCGGGCCGGTAGAAATCCTCGGCCCTGAGTACGTCGCCGACGCTGTCCCACGCGACAGCATCGAGCATGAGGCCGCCGAGGACGGATTGCTCCGCCTCGACGGAATGGGGTGGGGTCCGCGGCTCGCCCGGCATCGCACTATTTGGCAATGGACTCGGGCGAAAAGACAGCGGAATTACTCCTCGGCGACGACGGAAATGGCGAGCGGCACGTTCACGTCGGTGTGCAGGTGCACGCTCACCTCGTGTTCACCCACGACGCGCAGCGGCCCGTTCGGCAGGCGCACTTCGCTACGGGCCAGTTTGTGGCCAGCGCTGGTCGCCGCATCGGCGATGTCCGAGGTTCCGATCGAGCCGAAGAGCTTGCCCTCGGAGCCAGCCTTCGCCGTGATCGTAAGCTTGAAGTCGGCGAACGCCTTGGCGCGCAGCTCGGCATCGCCGAACTGCTCGCGGGCCACTTTCTCGAGCTCGGCGCGGCGCGCTTCGAACTTCGCCACGTTTGCGGGCGTCGCAAGCGTCGCCTTGCCCTGCGGCAGGAGGAAGTTGCGGCCATAGCCGCTTTTCACCTTGACGCGATCGCCGATCGTGCCGAGGTTCGCCACTTTCTGCAGGAGAATGACATCCATGGCGGACCTCAGTGCTGATCCGTGTACGGCAGCAACGCGAGATAACGCGCGCGCTTGACGGCCACGGAGAGCTGGCGCTGGTAGAACGACTTCGTGCCGGTGATGCGGCTCGGGACGATCTTGCCGGTTTCAGTAATGTAGCCCTTGAGCGTCGCGAGATCCTTGTAGTCGATCTGCTTGACGCCTTCCGCGGTGAAGCGGCAGAACTTCTTGCGCCGGGAGAACCGGCTCTGACGGGGTGCTGGCATGTGCGTTCCTTATAAGGGTCTGGCTCAGGCGTTGTCGCCGAGGGAGTCGTCGTCCGCATCGTCACGGACGCGTTCGCGGCGACTGCCGTTCGCCTCTTCCTCTTCTGCCCTCGCCATCGGCGAAGGCTCGGTCACGGCTTCGTCCATCGCGACGACGAGGTGGCGCAGCACCGCGTCGCTGAAGCGGAAGCCGCCCGTGAGCTCGGCCAGCACTTTCTGGTCGGTTTCGATGTTCATCAGTACGTAGTGCGCCTTGTGCACCTTGGCGATGGGGAAAGTGAGCTGGCGGCGCCCCCAGTCCTCAAGGCGATGCACTGCACCGCCGCCGGCTGCGATCAGGCCCTTGTAGCGCTCGATCATGGCCGGAACCTGCTCGCTCTGGTCCGGGTGGACCAGAAAAACGATCTCGTAATGCCTCATGTTCTCTCCTTGTGGGGTGGCCACCCGCCGAGGCGCGGCGGTGTGGTAAGGAAAAGGCGCGCAAAGATACTGGATCGGCGCAGGCGCCGCAATGCGGCGCGAACGCCGAGCTACGGGCGGCGGGCAACGGGCTACGGCACGGGCTACGGGACAGACCGCTGGCCACCTGCGAGGCGCTGGCGGATGGCTTCGTACAGCAGCATCCCCGTGGCGACCGAGACGTTCAGGCTTTCCACGGCGCCAAGTTGTGGCAATCTGACGAGAAAATCGCAGTTCTTGCGGGTAAGTTCCCTTAAACCACTGCCTTCTGCGCCCATCACCAGAACCAGTGGTCCGGTCAGATCGGCCGCCGAGGCCAGCTGGTCGGCCTCCCCGGCTGCGCCCACGACCCAGAGACCGGCCTCTTTCAGGAGCTTGAGCGAGCGCGACAGGTTCGTGACGGCCACGACCGGGGTCGTTTCGGCGGCGCCAGCCGCGACCTTGCGGACCGTGGCATTGACCTGCGCAGCCCGATCTTTCGGCACGATGACCGCGAGCACTCCGCAGGCGTCGGCCGTGCGCAGGCAGGCACCAAGGTTGTGCGGGTCCTGCACGCCATCGAGTGCGAGCACGAGCGGCGCGCGAGCCTCGCGCAGCGCCGCGAGCAGATCGTCCTCCACCCAGGGCGGCATGGGACGCACTTCGGCTACGACGCCCTGGTGGACGCCCTCGCCCGCGAGCTTCGACAAGGCCTGCGCGTCGACACGTCGCACGCTCACGCCCGCCGCCCGCGCCAGCGCTTCGATTTCCGCGATGCGCCGGTCGTCTCGCCGATCGGTGAGGATCGCCTGAACGACCCGCGCCGGATCGCGCGCGAGCACCGCCCTCACCGCGTGCAGGCCGTAAATGCGTTCTGTACCACTCACGCGCAGTACCTGGTTCTCACGCCAGCTCGAGATCGATCAGGCCCTCGACGGGGTTTGCGTTTGTCACGATGACGCGGATGCGCTCACCGAGGCCAAGCCGGCGCTTGGTCTTTTTCCCCACCCAAGCATGACCGCCCGCGTCGAGTTCGTACAAGTCGTCGCTCAGGGCCGCCGTGTGCAGCAGCCCGTCGGCGGCAACCTCGAGGATCTGCACGAAGCAACCAAACTCGACCACCGCGGTGACGAGGCCTTCGAAAGTTTGGCCCAGCCGCTCGCGCAGCCAGCTGCACTTGAGAAAGAGATCGACGTAGCGGTCGGCTTCGTCGGCGCGCTTCTCGAGCTGTGTGGTCGACTCGCCGAGACGCGCGAGCTCCTCGGCACCATAGCGCACGCCGACCGGCGGCGGCACGCCGGCGAGCGCCTTCAGAGTGCGATGGACGACGAGATCCGGATAGCGGCGGATCGGCGAGGTGAAATGCGCATAGGCTTTCAGCGCGAGCCCGAAGTGCCCGATGTTCGCCGGCTGGTACTGCGCCTGCGGCATCGAGCGCACGACGAGTGATTCGACGAACGGCCGCGCCGGCGATGTGCCGAGCCGGTGTGTGATCTGCTTGATATCGCGCGGCGTCACTGTCTCGGGAATCTCGGCGGGAATTCCGAGCGCCGCAAGGGTCGACAGCAGCCGGTCGAGCTTCTCTTCCTCGGGCTGGCCGTGCACGCGAAAGAGCGTGCCAGTTCGGCGCTTCTCGAGCTCGAGCGCGACGGCCACGTTCGCGAGGATCATGCACTCCTCGATCAGCCGGTGTGCGTCGTTGCGCGCCTTCAGCACGATGCCCTTCACGCGATCCTGCGCGTCGATGTCGAAGGTCGCTTCCGGCGCGTCGAAATCGAGGGCGCCGCGGCGGTTGCGTGCCTTGTGAAGCGCGCGATACACCTCAACCAGCGGCAGCAGCCGCTCGACGAGCGGGCCGATCTGCGCGCGCGCTTCCGGGCGCCCTTCGAGCAGCGCCGCGTTCGCGAGCGTATAGGTGAGCCGCGCCGCCGAATGCATCACCGCAGGATAGAAGCGTGCCTCTTTCAGCTGCCCCTGCCTGGTCACCACCATGTCGGCGGCAAAGCACAGCCGGTCGACCCGCGGCTGCAGTGAGCACAGGTGATCCGAGAGCGCCGCGGGCAGCATCGGGATCACGCGCGTCGGGAAATACACGGATGTGCCACGCTTGACCGCTTCGTCGTCGAGCGCGCCGCCGGGGCGCACGTAGTAACTCACGTCTGCGATCGCGACGATCAGCCGAAATCCGTCCTGGTGCGGTTCGGCAAATACGGCATCGTCGAAATCGCGCGCGTCCTCGCCATCGATCGTGACGAGCGGCAACGGGCGCAGGTCAACCCGGCGGGCCGCCTCCTCCGGATCGACTTCCTCGCCCCAGCCTTGCGCCTCCAGTCGCGCAGCGTCCGGAAACTCCGCCGGCAACCCGAAGCGCGCGATGGCTGTCTGGGTGGACAGTTCCACCGGCCGGTCCGGATCGAGACGCTGCGCAACACGCGCCTGCGCACCGCTCTTCGCACCGGCATAGCGGGTAATTTCCGCGAGAACCCAGTCACCGTGGCGGGCGCCATTCAGATCGTTCGGCGCGACCTGGCAGCGCAGCGCGAGGCGTCGATCGGCCGACAGGGCCCAGGCCGTGCGCCCTTCGATGTCGATCGTGCCGAGAAACGTGCGCACACCGTGCTCGACGACGCCGAGCACATCCGCCGAAAAGCGTCCGGTGCTGTCGCGCTTCACGGTAAGGCGGATGGTATCGCCGTGCATGAGCCCCGCCATCGCGAAGGGCGGAATGAACACCGAATCAGTCATGCCCTCGACGCGCGCGAAGCCGTAGCCCGCGCGGTGTGCACTGACGATACCCTCGACAGGTCCCTTCGCCATGGGCCCGGTCGCAGCCTTGACGGGCGCACGTGCGCGGCCGCTCGCGGCATGGCCGCCCCCTGCGCGACGTCGCTGGGAGGGGTGCGCGCCGCGCGCCTTTTGTGGTGTCTTGCGAGGTTTCTTCATAGGCATAGCCTAATTGACAGCGCACAGGCCTATGCGTAGATTTCGCGGCCCATCTGCCCAGGTGGCGAAATTGGTAGACGCACTAGCTTCAGGTGCTAGCGGGTAACACCGTGGAGGTTCGAGTCCTCTCCTGGGCACCACAACCCAGTTTCATGATTTCTCGCCCGACGCCGGATCGAGCGCCTGCGCGGACTGTCAAAGCCGCAGTACCGGCTCGAAAGCGATCCGCGGTTCTTGCAACGCATCTTACGGGCCTTGCGCAAGTTAGGTTTTACCACTAGATTCTTCAGCATGGACAGAGCGATCAGTGCAAGTGACGCGAACCAGCGTTTCTCGGAAATGCTTCGTGACGTAGCTGAAGGCCAGAGCTTTACCGTGATGTCGCGCGGGCGTGCCGTTGCGCGCGTCCTTCCCGTCGATCGTGAGCAGGAGCGCCGTTCGATCAATCGGCTGCTGCGATTCGTCGACCGCTTGCCTGTGCGCCATGCGGTCAGCTGGTTACGCAGTGACTTGTACGAATGACGCGCGTCGCGCTCGACAGCAATGTTCTTGCTTATCTCGCAGGCGTCAGCCGTTCTCCTGAGGATGACGGCAAGATCGCCCACACGCGCACGCTCATGAGGCAGCTCGCCGCCAATGCAACCCTCATTGCCCCTGCCCAGGCGCTGGGTGAGTTGTTCATTGTCCTCCGTCGCGCCGGCACGCCCGCGGAGGAATGCCGGACCATTCTCATCGAGTTTGCCGAATCTCTGGGAACTGCGAATTCGACGAGCCGCAACGCACTGGCGGCGGCGGATCTCGTCGTTGATCACAAGCTGCAATACCGGGATGCGCTCATCGTGACGGCGGCAGCCGAAGCCGGCTGCTCGATGCTGCTGTCCGAGGATATGCAGCACGGCTTTGTCGTTCGCGGACTGACCATCGTCAATCCGCTGTCCGGGCCGCTACATCCCAAACTTGCAGCCTTGCTCACGCCGTAGATTCAGGGAGAATGGCGCCTTGAAACGGGTCACTGCACTGCGCGCGCGTACCTCCTGCGCCTTCATGGCATTGATGGTCGTCCCGGCCTGGCACGACACGCACAGCGCCGACGGCCCCGGCTTGCCGGCGCACTCCGCCCCGTCGGAGTGGACTTTGCACGGGCACAGTTTTGATGAGCAGCGTCACAGCCCGCTCACCCGGATCAACGTTGCAACGGCTGACCGGCTCGGTCTCGCGTGGACCTTCGATGATTTTGTCGTGCGAGGCCGGACTCACCGCGGCACGCAGGCGACTCCCCTGATGCACGACGGTGTCCTTTATTTCACGGGTCCGTGGAGCGTCGTCTACGCGATCGATGCGCGCACCGGCGCGAGACGCTGGACCTACGACCCCGAGGTCGAGGGCGCCTGGGCACGGCGAACGTGCTGCGATGCTGTCAACCGCGGCGTCGCGCTCTGGAAGGGCACGATCTACGTTGGCACGCTCGATGGCTGGCTGGTCGCGCTCGACGCGGCGACCGGCAAACTGCGCTGGCGCATCGATACGCTCATCGACCGGACACGAAGCTACTCGATCACCGGCGCACCGCGCGTAGCGGGTGACAACATCGTCATTGGCAACGGCGGCGCAGAACTCGGTGTGCGTGGCTACGTCAGCGCCTATGACGCAACCACCGGTCGGCTCTCATGGCGCTTCTACACGGTGCCAGGCGCGGGACGCGACGAGCACCCCGAAGTCGCGGTCGCGAGGAAAACCTGGAGCCAGAACGCGCGCTGGGAATTCGGGGGTGGCGGTACGGTGTGGGACTCGATGACCTACGATCCCGAATTGGGCCTGCTGTATGTCGGGGTCGGCAACGGGGGTCCCTGGTCCTCGTGGGTCCGCAATGGAGGCGAGCGCCAGGACAATCTTTTTCTCTCGAGCATCGTCGCGCTGAACGCAAAGACGGGGCGCATGGTGTGGTACTACCAGACTACGCCCGGTGACAGCTGGGACTACACCGCCACGCAGAACATGATTCTCGCGGATCTGCGAGTCGACGGTCGCCCGCGCAAGGTGCTCATGCAGGCACCGAAGAATGGTTTCTTCTACGTGCTCGATCGCACGAGCGGCAAACTGCTCTCCGCGGAGAAGTTCACGACCGTCACCTGGGCAAAGCATGTGGATCTGAAGTCCGGCAAGCCCGAGGTCTCCGACTCCGCGCTGTATGGGAAATCGCCGAAGATCGTCTGGCCCGCGACCGCAGGCGGCCACAACTGGCAGCCGATGGCCTTCAGCCCGCAGACCCGCCTCGTTTACATTCCGACGCTCGAGATGCCGATGAAGTTCTCGCAAGAGCCCGGACCCGCGCGCTACGTGCCCGGCACCTACAACACCGAAACCGACACCGCCCCTCCCGATCCGGTCGCCGATGCGGCGCTGATGAAGCAGTCGCCCCCCTTCGTGATGCAATCGGTTCTGAAGGCCTGGGACCCGCTGGCCGGCAAGGCGGTCTGGCAGAGCGCGCCGATGCCCTGGTGGAGCGGCGGCGTGCTGACGACGGCAGGCGGGCTCGTGATCCAGGGTGCTGCCGACGGCGTGCTGACGGTGTACGAGGCCACCACGGGTCGCGTCCTGAAAAGGATCGAGACCGGTCTCGCCATCATGGCGCCACCCATGACGTATGCGATTGATGGCGAGCAGTACATCGTCGTGCTGGCGGGAATCGGTGGCGCGATGAGCGTCCGCCACCTCCCCGGCTTCGCGGCACTCGAGTATGAGAATCAGGAACGCCTGTTTGCCTTCAGGCTGGACGGCGGTCCGACTCCGCTGCCGAAACGCCTCGTTGAAAAACCACATTATCCGGCGCCGGAAAACCTGCCCACCGATCCGCAGACACTGGCGCAAGGCAAGGCCCTGTACGAGCGCTTCTGCGCACGCTGTCATGCGCCTCGCAATGCTCCGAACAATTTTCCGGATCTCTGGAACATGTCACCTGGAACCTACGAGTCATTTGACGCCATCGTGTTGCAGGGTGCGATGAGCCAGGCCGGAATGGCGAGCTTCGCGGACGTCCTGTCGAAACAGGATGCACTGGCGATTCGCGCCTTCATCGCGGCAGATCAGCGCGCGAAGTCGATGACGATCGGGCCAGAAGGGGCCCGGCACGACGGACTCCGGTAATTGCTGCAAGAATACCGGACTCATTCAGTCGGCATTGGATGGCCCGTCGATCCTCGCGCTCCAGTCCTCGACCTTTCGTTGTGCGAGTCGCCCGCTCGTAAGCCGCCTCCATGACGGCGTGAGGGGCAGCGTGAGCATCTCACTCAAGGTGGCGGTGTCCAGCATGCGCCGGTAGAGCGCGTCGATCAGGCGTTGCAGGGTCCACGCCGGATACGGTCGCGCGACGAGGAGGACTGCGTCGCCCGCCTGCAGGACTCCGGGCTCGATCACCCGGTAATACCAGCCCGTGCGCCCTGTTTGCTGGACGAGTCGCGCCATGTCGGCGCGCCCGAAGCGATCGTTGAGCTTCCAGCAGGGCTGGCGGCTCTGCGAGACCTCGAGCAGGACCGTGCCGATCCGCAACCGGTCACCGATGCAGATACCGGACTCTGTAAAGCCCGCAGTACTGAGATTCTCGCCAAAGGCTCCTGGCCGCCCGAGGACCGGCAGCTCACCAAGTTCCGCGCGCCAGTGCGCGTAGTGCTCGCGGGCATAGTGATGAACAGCCTTGTCCGGGCCGCCATGCGCACGACGATCGCCCTGCTCGTCGCACGCCAGTCCTTCCGGCCCTACTGCAACGGACCCGCCAACGATCTGCTTGGCGATGGCACTGCGGGTGCCCGGGCGGGTGTACGGTACCGCGCGACCGCTCAACACTGCCTCGACCCGCCCCAGAATTTCGGTCATCCGCCACTCCAGCCGCTGCGCCTCGTCGCATCGCAGTATAGAGTTCACGCTCATCGCTGCATGCGGACGTCCGCATGAGCGCACCCACGAGGAGAGTGCCGGATCATGTGCCGATTTTCCCGGACAACGCTTTGCCTGCTCCTGCTGACGGCCTGCACCTTCACCACGGCGTCCACACGCGCCGCGAGCGAGCCACCCGCGCCCGAAGTGGTCGTTCGCGCATTCAACGCGGCAATTTCCGGACGCGATCTCGATGCGGCGCTGGCGACCCTCGCCACTGGCGCGGTGAACTTCAACTTCGGTTCAGTGCACGGATTCTCCACCAGCCAGGGCGCCGCCGAGCCCCTCACGAGCGACCTCGCCCTTCACTGGCGAACCGTTGCACCCGTGCTCTACAGCGCGAGCCGGCGCTATGAGCGCCGCGTCGAGCAAGCCACGACGCACGTCGACGGCACCCTCGCGATGGTCTGGACGCGTCTGCGCACGACCACCGAGCCGAAGAGCGGGGATGCGCGGATACTCGAGTTCGCGGAGACCTACCTGCTGCGCCTCGACAAGGGTGAATGGAAGATCGCGGGCATCGCGAACGCGCGGCCCACGCGCTGACCCGGCGGCGCACTGTACGCGGCAGCGCGCTGTGCGCGTCAGCCGCGCACGCCGACCTTCTGCCAGTCGCGGTGCAGGCTCGCGGCCGCGCTCGGGCGCGCAGCGATGCGGTCGAACCAGGGTGTCAGGACAGGCAGCGCACGATCAAAGGGCTGCCCGACACTGATTGCGAAGTCGAGCCACACGTATAGCCAGATGTCGGCGATTGTGAATCGCCCGCCGACGAGGAAGGTGCGGCCCCCGATCATGCCATCGAGCCAGGCCAGCCGATCCTGCGCGATGCGCTTCAAGCCAGGCGCGGCCTCCGGTGCAACCGGAATGCGCTTCTCGAAGCGCCGCAGGCCTTCGGCGAAGTGGAACGCATTGTGGATGTTTTCGGTGATGTTGAGCTCGACGCGACGCTGCCACTGGCGGGTCAGCGCACGCTCCTGCGGAGTCGCGCCGACGAGCGGCGGCGCCGGGTGGCGCTCGTCGAGATATTCCATGATGGCGACCGCCTCGGCGAGGCAGGTGCCATCATCGAGCAGCAGCGCTGGCGTCTGACCCGCCGGGTTCAGTTGCAGGAACCCCGCCTCGCGATTCTCGCCGGCGAATACGTCAACCGGCTGCACCGCCAGCTCGAGCCCCTTTTCGATGAGATACATCCGCACCGTGCGCGGCGCCGGACTCAGTGCGTCGAACAGCAGCATGAGGTTCCCGATGAAGTGAAGGCCACGTGGCAGCTTGATTGCGGGCCATTATGCCTCGCGGTGCGGGCGGGGTAGGTTTAAATGCGTACAGATGCCCTCGCCGCGCGGCCGAGACGCGGTGCATAGGGGTATTTACACTTGTACGCCTGCAAAACCGGCGCTCATCATTCGCGAACTTTTTCCGGGGCAGGATGGGGACATGGAATTTTACGTCACGACTCACGGCGTACTGCGCTGGCTGCACGTTCTCGCGATGGTCTACTGGCTGGGCGGCGAGTGGGGCGTATTCAATACGTCGCGCTACGTCACCAACATGAATCTTTCGCTGGACGAGCGCCGCCGGCACATGGATACGGCCTTCCGCATCGACATCCTGGCTCGCCTCGGCATCATCCTGCTGCTCCCGCTCGGCATCCACATGGGCTACGACCTCGGCGTGCAGCCCCTCGGCGGCCCCTGGATCACGGCCACCTGGATCTTCTTCGGCGCCTGGCTCTGCCTCACGCTCGCTGCCTTCTTCACGCACCAGAGCGACCTTGGCCTGCGCCTCACGCGCATCGACGAGGCGCTGCGCTACTTTCTGATTCCCGCCCTCCTGGTGCCGGGAGTCATGGGGCTCTTCGGCGCGGGCCCACTCGGCGCGCGCTGGTACGCGTTCAAGGTCACGCTGTACGCGCTGCTGCTCGTCATCGGGCTCGTGCTGCGCGTCGTGATGCGCCACTGGGTCACGCTCTTTCGCAGCCTGGACTCGGGAGCGTCGCGATCAGCGGTGGAAGCGCAACTCGGCCAGGAAATCTCCCTCGCCCGCGTACTCGCGTATTTCTACTGGATCGGCATCGCAACCGTGGCATTCTTCGGCGTGGTGAAGCCTATCGCATAGGGGTAGCGGCATGCGGCTGACCTTTCACGGAGCCGCCCGTCAGGTGACGGGCTCCTGTTTCGGTTTCGAGGTCGGCGCGCACCACTTCCTCGTCGATTGCGGCCTGTTCCAGGGTGGGCGTGCCGCGCGCGCGGAGAATCTCGCGCGTTTCGCCTTTGACCCTGCCAAGCTCGATTTTGTGGTGCTCACCCACGCGCACCTCGATCACAGCGGTCTCCTGCCACGCCTCGCAGCGGAAGGATTCACGGGCCCGATCTACATGACGGGCGCGACCCGCGACCTCATCGAGGTACTCCTGCGCGACAGCGCGCACATTCAGCAAGTCGAAGCGGAGCGGGCCCGCAGGCGCGGCGGCGACTATGCCGCGGCCTACACGCTGGCAGATGTCGAGCGCGTGCTGCCGCTTGCCCGGGTCGTCGACTACGATGCGATCGTGGCTCCAGTACCGGGCGTGCGTGTGCGCTTGCGGGATGCCGGGCACATTCTCGGCTCGGCGATCGTGGAGCTGTGGCTCGATGATGGCGCGACCAGGCGCAAGGTGGTCTGCTCGGGCGATCTTGGCCAGCCGGGCCGGCCCATCGTGCGCGATCCGGCTCCCATTGCGGACGCCGATGTGCTGCTGCTGGAATCGACCTACGGCAATCGCGATCATCGGCCACTTGCGGCTACGCTCGACGAACTGGCCGCAAGCCTCGAGCGCGCGCTCAGCGGGAAGCAGGGCGTGGTACTGGTACCCGCATTTGCTGTCGGGCGCACCCAGGAGTTCCTCTACTATTTGAACAGCATGAGTCGCGCGGGGCGCCTGCGGGACCTGCGCATCTTTGTCGACTCGCCAATGGCGACGGAAGTGACCCGGATCACCGCGCGGCACTTCGATCTCTTCGATGCGGAGGCGCGGCGGCTCGCGCGCGAACCCGTGCCCGAGGGCCGCGCGCCGGTGCTCAGGTTCATCGAAACAGTCGAAGAATCGAAAGCGCTCAACTCGGCCAGGGACGGTGCGATCATCGTCGCCGCGAGCGGCATGTGCGACGGCGGTCGCATCCGTCACCACCTGCGTCACCATCTGTCGAACCCACGAACAATGGTGCTGTTCGTCGGCTTTCAGGCCGTGGGTACCCTGGGGCGGCGCATCGTCGACGGCGCGCAGACGGTGCGCATCGCGGGCGAGGAAGTGGCGGTGCGCGCCGAAATCGTCACGCTCGGTGGCTTCTCGGCGCATGCGGATCGCAGCGCGCTGCTCGACTGGCTCGCCGCATTCAGGCGCGCTCCGGGGCGCATATTTCTCGTGCACGGCGAAGAGGACTCGTCCCGGGCGCTCGCGGCCGCGATCGGGAATCGTTTCGGGCGTTCTGCCGACATCCCTGCGCACCGCACGAGCGTAGCCTTGTAGCCCGCCGCTCGCGTGTACACTGCGCGGATGAACTGGAAGATTCGCCGGATACTCGTCGCGATCGGTGATCCCTGGCAGGTACCCCCCGGCCAGTTGAGGAAGGCTGTAGCACTCGCGGCCGCGGCCGGTGCCCACATCGAGCTCTTTCATGCGATCCACCCGGCTCGCGCAGACACAGTGGCGGCTGCGCGCGCGCGCATGACGCGCCTCGCTGCCCTCAAAGTCCTGCACGGCCGCGACGTGCGCAGCTGCATTGCGATCGACTCGCCCCCTCACGAGGCGATTGTGCGCAGGGCCGAAGTGATCCGCGCCGATCTTGTCATCGCGGCGACTGCATCGCATGGCTTCGGCGCGCGCCTGCTGCTGCGTAATACGGACTGGGAGCTGATCCGGCATACGCCCTGCCCCGTGCTGCTCGTCAAGACCGGTGGCAACTACCGGCGAGCTGCGATCGTGGCGGCCATCGACCCGTTTCACGCGCGTGCCAAGCCTGCGGGTCTCGATGCGCGACTGCTGGGTGCAGCGACTCACCTCGCGCATCTGCTGAACGGCGCCGCCCATGCTTTCCACGCTTACCTGCCGCTGGTCGCAGCGCTGCCCGGAGCCATGGGCCAACCGGTTGCGCTGACGTTGCCGCCCGAAGCCGAGGAGGTTCACAGCGCCAACGTGCGCCGCACCTTCGAGCAACTCGCCGCGCACGCGGGCATTCCGCGCGGACGCCGTCATCTCGAGATGGGCGATGTACCGACCCGACTCGAGGCGGTCGCGCGGCGCACGGGCGCCGGCATCGTCGTCATGGGCGCCGTATCGCGTTCGGCGCTGAAGCGCTTGTTCATCGGCAGCACGGCCGAGCACCTGCTCGACCGCTTGCCCTGCGACGTCCTCGTCGTCAAGCCCCGTCAACGATCGGGCCCGGTACGCTGACGCCCGTGAGCGCCGTCGACTGCAGCTCTTTGCCGGCCGCCATGCCGGCCCCGCACTACCGGTCAGCGGCCGAGCGCCTCGCAGACAAGTGGGTGCACATAGTGGGCATCGCCCTCGCGGGCGTTGGCGCGCTCTATCTGCTGTCGCTTTCCCTGCAGGGTGACCGGAGAGGGCAGATCGCGGCTGTCGCGATCTACGGCATCGGTCTGATTGCGACCTTCGCCTGCTCGATTGCCTACAACCTCACGCGTACGCCGGCACGCCAGCGGTTCCTGCGTCGCATCGATCACGCGGCCATCTACCTGATGATCGCCTGCTCCTACACGCCCTTCACGACGCAATGCCTTCAGGGCCGCTGGGCCGTCGGCATGACGAGCGCTGTGTGGGTGATCGCGCTCGCCGGAATCATTGCCAAACTCGCCTTTCCCCAGTTGCCCCGCAAGTGGTCGGTCGCAGGCTATCTCGCGCTCGGCTGGATCGCACTCGTTGCCCTCGTTCCGCTCATCGAGAGCGTGCCCCGCGCCGCCCTGTGGCTGATTGCCGCCGGTGGCTTTGTGTATTCACTCGGCGTGCCCGTCTACATTGCGAAGCGGCTGCCTTTTCGCCGCGCCATCTGGCACACCTTCGTCATAGCGGCTGCGACACTGCATTGGGTTGCGGTACTGATCGGGGTAGTCGCGACCCCGGCCTGATCCATGTCAATGCACGGCTCGCGCTTGCGCGCGAGGATGCACCATGGATCCCGCCCTCGCCAGTCGCAGCAGCGCGCTGCGCGTACGGCTTTCGTCTGCGTTTGGCGAGGCCGCCTACCGGTCGGAGGTCGCACGCAGCAATTCCGACCCGATTCCGCGACCGCTGGCCATCACCCTGCAGATGCCTGTGGCGCCACCGGCGTCACGCGAACGCAGCGGCCATGTGGAACGCCTCATGCGCGAGATTGAGCAGGTCGCACGACTCTTCGACCGTGATCGCGACGTGATCGCCCTGCATGTCGAGCATGGCACAGGCGTGACGCCGCAGTTGCGCGAAATCGAAGTCCTGCTCGGCAGCCTCGAGCGGCATTTTCATTTCGCTCCTGCCACCCGGCGCGTCTTCTCCATCCGCCTCGATCCCGGTGCCGCGCGTTCGGGCGATCTGGCCGCCTGTGCTTCACTCGGCTTTCACTGCGCCGACATCGTGGCCGGAAGCGGCGATCTCTCCGCCGCGCTGCTCGCGATCGACGCCGCTCGCAGGGATGGCCTGCCATCGACCTGCGTCGAGTGGTCAATGGACGGAGGGCGTGTCCCCGCTGCACTGCTCGATGCCCGTCCGGGCCGCCTCACCTGCGTCTTGCCCGCCACGGCCACTGAGGCGGCGACCCTCGTCGCGCTGCAGTCCGTCGCGGCCGCACTCGCCGAGGCGGGATACACTGACATCGGGCTCGATTCGCGGCCATTGCCCTGGATCGACCCCGACGGGACCCCGCAACTGAGCGGCATCACCCGCGAATGTCGCTGGCATGAGTTCGAGGCGGATGTCGATCTGATCGGTCTCGGCGTGGGAGCCGTGAGCCGCATTTCCGACTCGGTCTGCCAGAACTTCCCCGACGTCGGGCCCTGGGGAGCCGCACTCGATGCGGCGGGACTGCCGGTGTGGCGCGGCCTCACGCTTGCGGCCGACGATCGTCTGCGCATGGACCTGATCGGCGAGCTCCTGCGCACGGGCGAGGTCGCGGTCAATGCCTTCGAGCAGCGCCATGAGATCGACTTCAATACGCATTTTTCCCGTGAGTTGCGGGCACTCGACGCGCTGCCGGCCGGGCTTGTCGACCGCAGCCGGGGCCGCCTGCGCGCCACGTCGCAAGGACGCCTGATGCTGCGTATCATGGCGGCGTGCTTCGACCAACCGGGCCCGCGCCCACTCCAATAGCCGACGACGGCGACGATTTCCATTTCTGCAGCACCTGTGCCTTCTCGGCCGCCTGCCTCGAGAGCGGCTATGGCAAGTCGCAGCTGCGCGAGCTGCATGTGCTCGTCGAGCACATCGGACCTTTCCAGGAGGGCGAACATGTCTTTCGGGAGGGTGATCCGTTCAACGCGATCGCCGCCGTGCGCTCCGGCACCATCAAGACGTATGTCGTCGACGCGAACGGTCGCGAGCAGGTGCTGGGATTTCACTTGCCGGGCGAGATGATCGGCCTCAGCGCGATCTCCCAGTCCCGCTATCCGTGCAATGCGATCGCGCTCGACCCCGTCGTGCTGTGCCGCTTTTCATTCACTTCGATGGCGGCACTCGCCACCCGCATGCCGGGCGTGCAGCAACAGCTCTTCCGCCTCCTGAGCCAGGATATCGGCAAGGCTGCCTTGCTCGCCGGCAACTACACGGCCGATGAGCGCATGGCGGCCTTCCTCATCTCCCTGTCGCGCCGCTATGCCGCGCGCGGGTTCTCGCCGACACGTTTTGTTCTCACGATGAGTCGCACCGACATCGCAAGCTATCTGCGCCTTGCGGCGGAGAGCGTGAGCCGGGTCTTCCGGCGTTTCCAGGACGAGGGGCTCATCCGGGTCGATCGCCGCGAAATCGGCATCCTGGGACCTGGTCTCGAGGAACTCGCGCGCAACGTGCTGCGTGACTAGGGCCAGGGAAGAGCGTTGGCCGGGTTCTATGCGCAGATAAAGTGGGTGCACGTGCTGATGGTCGTGCTGAGCGGCACGCTGCTCGTCGCGCGCGGACTCGCTGCCCATCTCGGGGCAGGCTGGACGATGGCGTGGCCGCTGCGCTGGCTCAGCTACACCATCGACACGATACTGATCACCGCGGCACTGCTGCTCGTGACCATCGTGCACCAGTACCCCTTCGTGCACTCCTGGCTCACGATGAAGGTGCTGCTCCTCGCCGTGTACATCGTGATCGGCAGCCTCGCGTTGAAGCGCGGCAGCACGCGCCGGGTGCGTGCGGTGTGCCTGATCCTGGCCCTCGTGGTCTACCTCTTCATCATCAGCGTTGCGCGAACGCACGATCCGCTCGGGTTGTTACATGATCCCGGCGCGCTTGATCTGCGGGAACGGCCCTTGCTCGGCCCGCCGCGGTTGCAGGCTCCGGGCGGCGCGATCCGGTAGTGACCGGTGGTGCGCCCGCCCGCACAATGCGCCATGGCCCGCCCCCTCGTCATGCGTTGCGGCGCGTTCGGTGACATGGTGCTCGTCACCGCGCTGATCCAGCAGTTGCACGCACGCTTCGGCACGCCGGTCGACGTGATCACCTCCGGCGGCTGGGCACGCCCGCTGCTCACCCCCCGGCAGGGGGTAGGCGAGATCTACACGTTGCGCAGCCGCCGCACGCCGTACTGGCTCGATCGCGAGCAGCAGGCGCTCGTACGCCAGCTGCGCGAGCGCGGTGCGGGCCCCACGTGGTACTGCGACGGTGGCGGCCACGGCCGCGCCTTGCTGCGCAGGGCTGGCATCACGGACGCGCTCGTCTGCGACACGCGCGACTTGCCCTGGCTGCCGGGTGAGCACTTCGTCGAGCGTTGGCTGCGCATGGCGGCACTGAATCCGCCTGCACTTGCGGCATCGCCACCCGCACCGCCTCCCCCGCGCGCGGCGAATGCCGTACTCGACATCAGTGCCGATGAAAGCGCCGCCTGCGAAGAGTGGCTTGTGCGACGAAGGCTCGCCGGTCGCACGCTCGTCGCCTTCCAGGCGGGCAACAAGCGCACGATGCGTGGTGTCCTGCGCCGGCGTGCGAGCAACACCAAGTACTGGCCGGAGGAGCGCTGGGGTGCGGTGATCCGGGGTGTGCGCGAGGCACTGCCCGGTGCGGCGTTGCTGCTGCTCGGCGTGCGCGAGGAGTACGGCCTCAATGAGGACATCGCGAGCGCGGCCGCCGTCGCCGACGTGCACAACGTCGCTGATGACCTGCCGATCCCCGTGCTACTGCCGCTGCTCGGGCGTTGCCACAGCCTCGTGAGCGTCGACACCGGACCCGCGCACGTCGCTGCAGTGCTGGGCTGCCCAACCGTGGCCCTCTTTGGAGTCGCGGACCCGAAGCGTTTTCGTCCGGGCGGAGTGAGCACGCCGGTCGCCGTATTGACAGGCTCGATCGGCGGCAAGCCGGACATTCTGGGTATCGGGCCTCAATCGGTACTCGAAGCCTGGCGGCAGCTGACCGCCCCCCGCAATCAGTCGAACGGGTGACGCAGGACGATCGTCTCCCCGCGATCAGGCCCTGTCGATACGACATCGATCGGCGTCGCGACGAGCTCGGCGACGCGCTCGAGATAGCGGCGTGCGTTCGCCGGCAGTCCCGAGTATGTGGTGACACCGATCGTCGATTCCTTCCAGCCTGGAAGCTCCTCGTACACTGGCGTCACGTCCGCAAAGGCATCGGTCAGTGCCGGCGGCTCGGACAACGTCTCGCCTCCAAGCCGGTAACCGACGCAGACGTTGATCGCATCGAGCCCGTCGAGCACATCGAGCTTCGTGATGCACAGGCCCGACACACTCGAATGCACGATCGAGCGGCGCAGCGCCACGGCATCGAACCAGCCGCAGCGGCGGCGTCGGCCGGTCACCGAACCAAATTCGTGACCGACGCGTGAGAGGTGCTCGCCCGCCTCATCGAAGAGTTCGGTCGGAAACGGACCCGCGCCGACGCGGGTCGTGTACGCCTTGACGATGCCGAGCACGTAGTCGATCGCGCGCGGTCCGAGCCCGGTGCCGGTCGCCGCATAACCCGCCGTCGTGTTCGATGAGGTGACGTAGGGGTAGGTGCCAAGATCGACGTCGAGCAGCGCGCCCTGCGCACCCTCGAACATCACGTCGGCACCGGCGACCCGCAGCGCGTTCAGCGTCGCAGTCACGTCGGTGACGATCGGCTTCACCTTTTCGGCCCATGCGAGCTGCTCGTCGAGCGTTTTCTGGAAATCGATCGCGGGCTGGCGGAAATAGTGCTGCAGCACGAAATTGTGATAGTCGAGCAGCTCGCCGAGCTGCGCGGCGAAGCGCTTTCGCTGGAACAGATCGGCGACTCGCACAGCACGGCGGGCGACCTTGTCCTCGTAGGCAGGGCCGATGCCGCGCCCGGTCGTTCCGATGGCATTCGCGCCGCGCGCCTTCTCGCGGGCGCGGTCGAGCGCCACGTGGGAAGGCAGGATCAGCGGACAGTTCGGCGAGATCCGCAAGCGCTCGAACACCGGTACGCCCTTGGCGACGAGCGTCTGCGACTCCCGCAGCAACGCCTCGAGCGACAGCACGACGCCGTTGCCGATGAGGCACTGCACGCCTTCGCGCAGGATGCCGGACGGAATCAGCGACAGGATCGTCTTCTCGCCACCGATGACGAGCGTGTGCCCGGCGTTGTGGCCGCCCTGGAAGCGCGCGACGGCGGCCGCGCGCTCCGTCAGCAGATCGACAATTTTTCCCTTGCCCTCGTCACCCCATTGGGTGCCAATGACGACGACGAACTTTCCCATGCGTCACGACCGTATCAGGAATAGCAGAACGAGACCTGTCAGCATTGTCATGAAGCCCGCGATGCGCAGTTCACGATCGCCGAGCTGCGTGATGCGCGCGAGCGCGCGCTTCATGCCCGCAGGGTTTGCGAAAGGCAGCAGACCCTCGATCACGAGCAGCAGCGCGAGCGCGCCGAAAAGGTCGGCCCAGTCGAGCGGCATCGCCTTATCTGTTACCCGGCGCGGGATTCTTGAAGTACTTGAAGAACTCGCTGTCGGGGCTGACGACCAGCACGTCGCCCTCCTTGCCGACTGCATTGCGGTAGGCCTGGAGACTGCGGTAGAAGGCATAAAACTCGGGGTTGCGTTCGTACGCCTTCGCGTAGGTCACCGCTGCAGTCGCATCGCCCTCACCGCGGATACGCAGTGCATCGCGCGCGGCGGACGAAAGGATCTCGGTGCGCTTGCGATCGGCCTCTGCCTTGATGCGCTGGCTGTCCTTCTCACCCTCGCCGCGCAGCTGCCGCGCCTGCCGCTCGAAATTCTGCTTCATCGTCTCATAGACGCGCGCCGCGACGTCGTCCGGCAAGTCGATGCGCTGCAGGCGCACGTCGATCAGATCGATGCCGAATTCGTTCACGGACTTGCTTGCGCGACCGATCATCTCGCCCGTCACGGCCGCGCGGTCGGCGGTCACGACTTCGCGCAACGTGCGCTGGGCGACCGCGTTCTTGATGCCGTCCTTGACGATGTCCGCAAGGCGCTGGCCCGCTGCCTCCTCGTTGCCGCCGGTGGCGCGGAAATACTTCGCCGCATCCGCCACCCGCCAGTTCACGTAGAAATCGACCAGGAGCCCGCGGTTCTCGTTCGTGAGGAAAGTCTCACCCGCATAGTTCTGCGTGACGACGCGACGTTCGAAGCGCGCGACCTGGTCGACGAACGGCCACTTGAGATGCAGGCCCGGGCCGTAGTCGACGCCCTGGATCTCGCCGAACTGGGTACGGATCGCGAGCTGCGTCTGCTGCACGGTAAAGACCGACGACGACGCGATGATCAGCACGGCGACGACGGCGAGAATGATCGGCATGGCGCGCGAGGGCATCAGCGCTCTCCTCGCTGACGACCCTCGACCGTGACCGTATCGGTCTCCGGGGTGGCGGCCGCCGGTCGTGAAGGCGCCGCGGTGTCGCCCTCGCGCGTGCGCCCGTCGGTCAATTTGTCGAGCGGCAGGTAAATCAGGTTGTTGCCGGCCGCCTTCGAATCGATCACCACCTTCTTCGAGCCCTTCAGCACCCCTTCGATCGTGTCGAGATACATGCGCTCGCGCGTGACCCGCGGCGCGGCCTCATACGCCTGGCGCACCTGGTTGAAGCGCGCCGCTTCACCTTCGGCGAGTGCAGTGACCTGGGCCTTGTAGGCCTCGGCGTCCTGAATCTGCCGGGATGCGGCGCCCTCGGCCACCGGTATGATCCCGCTCTGGTAAGTCTCGGCTTCCTTCTGCAGGCGTTCGCGATCGGCGATCGCCTTGTTGGCGTCGCGCTGCGCAGGCACCACGGCTTCGGGCACCTGCACTTCGGTCAGGTTGACGCTCGTGACGCGGATCCCGGTGCCGTAGGTATCGAGCGTGCGCTGGATCAGTTCCTTCGTGCGGTCCGTGACCTGCTGACGTGCCGACACGAGTATCGCCTCGAGGTCGCCACGCCCCACGATTTCGCGGATCGCGCTCTCGCTCACGGCACGCAGCGACGATTCCGGATCGCGCACGCCGAACAACACCTTCACCGGGTCGCTGAACTGGTATTGCACGGCCAGCGTGAGGTTGACGAGGTTCACGTCCGCGGTGAGCACGCGCGACTCGTACTTGACGCTGTTGACCGCCGAGACGTTCACCTTGGTGATCGACTCGACACCGCGCAGCCGCCAGCCCCAGCCCGGTTCGCGCACACCCACAAACTTGCCGAAGCGCTGCAGGACGCCGCGCTCGGCCGGATTGACCTGATAGAAACCCGAGAGCAGCCAGGCGACTGCCACCACCCCGAGCAGCGCGAGGGGCGACCAGTTGCTCTTTGAGCCACCACCGCCACCGAAAAACGCCTCGATACGGCGCTGCCAGTCCTTCAGGGCCTGATCGATACCGTCCTGGCCAGGTCTTCGACCCCAGGGATTCTGCTGACCGCCAGGTTGATTCCATGCCATGGTTAACGAAAGTCCGCAGCCGCCCGGGGAACGGGAGATTCTAGCAGCCCCGCGAGCGCGGCAGGAATGTTCGCCGCCGGCGCTTTCACAGAGACTCGCACACCCGGCGTTCGGGCAAGCACCAGCAGTTCCACGTCCGGCAACTCTACCGTGAGCTCGCAGCCGCCGTCGTCGAGCGCGCGCTCGGCCCGAACGGTGCCCGAGGTATACAGCCGTGAGCGCAGTGCACCCTGCACCGCGGGCAAGCGCAGCGTCGCGGTGCGCACGCTGCGCGCAAGGCGCTCGGCGATCGCCGTGCGCAACAGCTCGAGCCCGTCGCCGCGCGAGGCCGAAATCCAGACGCGCGCCGGCACTCCGTCGGCTTCGCGCTCGAGATGCGGCGCGACCTCGAGCCGGTCGATCTTGTTGTAGACACGGATTTGCGGGATATCGCCCGCGCCGATCTCCCCGAGCACCTCGTTCACCTCGTTGATGTGCTCATCGCGCCGCGGGTCGCTGGCGTCAATCACGTGCAGCAGCAGCGTTGCCTCGCGCGCCTCCGTGAGCGTCGAGCGGAAGGCCGCGATGAGCTCGTGCGGCAACTCGCGGATGAAGCCGACGGTGTCGGCAAACACGCATTCGGTGCCGCCCGGCAGACGCAAGCGGCGCACGAGCGGGTCGAGCGTTGCGAAGAGCTGGTCCGCGACGTAAGCGTCGGCGCCGGTCATCGCGCGAAAGAGCGTCGACTTGCCCGCGTTGGTGTACCCGACGAGCGCGACCGATGGCACGGGAATTTCGGCGCGAGCGCGCCGGCCGGTCTCTCGCTGCAGCTGCAGCTTCTCGAGACGACGCGTCAAGACGCGCACACGCTGACCGACGAGTCGGCGGTCGGTCTCGAGCTGCGTTTCACCCGGTCCGCGCAGCCCGATGCTGCCGCCGCGCTGGCGCTCGAGGTGGGTCCAGCCCCGCACGAGACGTGTCGCGATGTGCTTCAGTTGTGCGAGTTCCACCTGCAGCTTGCCCTCGTGACTGCGGGCGCGCTGCGCAAAGATGTCGAGAATGAGTCCGTTGCGGTCGAGTACGCGCCGGCCCGTCAGCTTCTCGAGATTGCGCTCCTGGCTCGGCGACAGCGCGTGGTCAACGAGGATCACCTCGGCTGTGTGCGTGAGTGCGCTCGCGCGGATTTCCTCGGCCTTGCCGCTGCCGACGAAATAGCGCGGATCCGGCCGTTCGCGCCGCCCCGTGATTGTCGCCACGGGCTGCGCGCCCGCGGAGAGCGCGAGCTGCGTGAATTCCCCGATGTCTTCGGGGTCGGCGGGTGCGCCGAGGCCGAGGCGCACGAGCACTGCACGTTCACCGGTGCGTGGGCGTTCGAACATTACTCCGCTTGCGGCTCCGCGGCGGCGGCGGCGTCATCGGCCGAAGGCACGCGCACGTTGCGCGCGGGAACGACCGTCGAAATGGCGTGCTTGTAGACCATCTGGCTCACGCTGTTCTTGAGCAGCACCACGAACTGGTCGAAAGAATCGATCTGGCCCTGGAGCTTGATCCCGTTGACGAGGTAGATCGACACGGGAATGTGCTCTTTGCGCAAGGCGTTGAGGAAGGGGTCCTGCAGTGACTGACCTTTCGCCATGAGGTTCTCCTTGTTCTGCGATCGGGTGTACGCAATGAAGGCCGTCAAGACGCCTTCGGTGGCCAACAGCAGCGTGGCCGGCAAGCTGCCTCGAACATTCGAGGCATAAGTTCCGCCATCATATCACAGGGGCTCGCCAGAGCGCGTGAACCCGGGCGCTCCAGCCGGCGCGCGCCTGCGCCGCCAGAGGATCTGTTTTTTCCATTGATAACGAGGACTTGAGCCAGGTCAGCTGCCGCTTGGCGAGCTGTCTTGTGGCCGCAATCGCGCGCGCTACGGCCTCTTCGAGGCTGCAGTCGCCGGCCAGGTGCTGCCACAACTGGCGATAGCCGACAGCCCGGATTGCCGGGTGCTGTGGCGTCAGATCGGGCCGCGCATGAAGCGCGCGCACTTCATCGAGGAGGCCCGCAGCCATCATTCCGTGGAAGCGCTGCGTGATCCGCGCGTGCAGCACTGCACGGTCGGCGGGGACGAGCGCCCACTCGTGAAACACGAACTGGCCCGCTGCGGATCCCGTCGCCGACTGCCAGGTCGAAATCGGCGTACCCGTCGCATGGAACACCTCGAGCGCGCGTTGTATTCGCTGCCGGTCGTTGGCATGAATGCGCGCTGCGGCAACGGGGTCGAAGCACGCAAGTTCCGCATGCAGCGCCGACCAGCCCTCCCGCGCGGCCCGTGCGTCGATCTGCGCTCGAATGTCCGCCCGGGCGGTCGGGAGCGGTGCCATGCCCTGCAGCAGTGCACGCAAGTACAACATCGTTCCGCCGACCACGACCGGCAGTCGACCACGCGCCAGGATCGCGCGCAGCGTCGCGGTGGCGTCGGTGACAAACTCGCCCGCCGAATAGCTCTCTGCCGGGTCGCGCAGATCGAGCAGATGGTGAGGCACCCGCGCACGCGTCGCGGCATCGGGCTTCGCCGTGCCGATATCGAGGCCGCGAAACACCTGTGCGGAATCACAGCTCACGATCTCGACGGGAAGCGTTTCGGCAAGCGAAAGCGCCCAGTCGCTCTTGCCGGTGCCGGTCGGCCCGGTGAGGATGATCACCGGCCCGGCACGGGTGTCCGGCCGTCTATCAGCGGCCACGCAGAAAGAGCTGGTCGAGTTCGGCCAGCGAGAGGCGTGTCCAGGTGGGCCGACCATGATTGCACTGGTCTGCGCGCTCCGTGGCCTCCATCTGCCGCAACAATGCGTTCATTTCCGGCAACGTAAGTCGCCGATGGGCATGAATGGCGCTGCGGCAGGCGAGATTGCCGAGGAGACGAAAGCCCGGCTCCTCGAAATGCCGCGAGCCGACTTCGGCCAGTGCGTCGCGCGCGACTGCGCGCAGCAACTCCGCAAGATCGGTGCGTGTACCGAGGAGTGCGGGCACGCGGCGCACGGCAACGCTCTGCGGCGCGAGGCGCTCGATGTCGAACCCGAGCGCCTGCCACTCGTCGCCCGCTGCAATCACCGCGTCGGCCTCGTGCGCCTTCAGCGACAGGCGGATCGGCTCGAGCAGCGCCTGTGACGCCATCTGCCCCGCCATCTGCCGCTTGTAAGTCTCGTACAGCACGCGCTCGTGAGCTGCGTGCATGTCAACGAGGATCAGTCCTTCCCGGTTCTGCGCAAGAATGTAGATGCCGTGCAGTTGCGCGATCGCCGTGCCGAGCGGTTCGGTGGCGCTGGCCGACGACACGGCCTCGGCCACGGCCCAGGACGATGCGCTGCCATGAACCTGCGGGGCGGCCTCGAACGACCACGGCATTCCAGGTTGCTGCGGGACGCTGTCCGTTCCCCGCAGGTCGGCCGGCGCCGCGGTCGCGCCATGCGCCGGACTCGCCAGACCCGGTCGGGTCGCAGCGAGGGTGCGTTCCACGGCGCGGAACACGAAATCGTGGATCTGCCGACTGTCGCGAAAACGTACCTCGAGCTTCGCCGGATGTGCGTTCACGTCAACCAGGCGCGGATCGAGCGTCAACTGCAGCAGATACGTCGGATGGCGGCCGTGATACAGCACATCGCGATAGCCGAGGCGGACGGCATTCATGAGCAGGCGGTCACGCACGTGGCGACCGTTCACGAACCAGTACTGGGAATCCGGTTGCGCGCGCGCGGCTGTCGGCGCGCCGATCCAGCCCTCGATCACGACAGGCCCGGCCGCGTGACGGACCGGCAGTGCCCGCTCGAGAAATTCGCTGCCAAGCACGGCTTGGACCCGGCTCGTGGCATCCTCGTCGCCCGCGAGAGCCGGTGCATCGAGCAGCGTGCGCGTCCCGTTCTGCAGGCGGAAGGCGACATCGGGGCGCGACAGCGCGAGGCGCTCGACCCAGCGCTGGATGTGGCCGACCTCAGTCGCGTCGCTGCGCACGAACTTGCGGCGCGCGGGTACGTTGTAGAAAAGGTCGCGAACCTCGACGGTCGTACCGGCTGGATGCGCGGCGGGCCGCACGTCATCGATCCGCCCGCCTTCCACGGTGATCTCGCTGGCCTGTGCCGCGCCCGCGAGCCGTGACACGACGCGCAGTTTCGCAACCGAGCCGATGGAAGGCAGCGCCTCGCCGCGAAAACCGAGCGTTCCGACGGCCTCGAGGTCATCGAGCGTCGCGATCTTGCTGGTCGCGTGACGCGCAATGGCGAGCGGCAACTCGCTCCCGGGAATGCCACCACCGTCATCGCGCACACGGATCAACCCCACCCCGCCGCGCTCGATGTCGATCCCGATACGCCGCGCGCCTGCGTCGAGCGCGTTCTCCACGAGCTCCTTGACCGCAGACGCCGGCCGCTCGATCACCTCGCCCGCTGCGATCTGATCGATGAGCTCGCCGGCCAGCAGACGAATCGCCATGCGCCAATTCTACGGAATTGGTGCCGGGTTTTCGGTTATTCGGTTATTGCGCGAAGCCTGCAATAACCGAATAACCGAAAACCCGGCACCAATGCCGATTCAGTCGGCCGAGGCGAGGCGGCGCAGTTCGGCGAAGCGCGTACCCTCGGGCGGGTTGCGCGTGAAATAGCTCTGCACGCCCTCGACGATCGCACCGGCAAGCTTGCCGCGCTGCGCATCGCTCCTCAGCCGCCGCTCGTCAGCGGCGTTCGTGATATAGGCCGTCTCGATCAGCATGGACGGGATATCGGGCGATTTCAGCACGAGAAAACCCGCCTGCTGAACGCGCGACTTGCGCACCGGCACCACGCTACCGAACGAATCCAGTATGCGCTCGGCGGCCTGCATGCTCGCGGAGATATTGGCGGACTGCGACAAATCGAGCAGCACCGTCGCGAGCATGTCGTCCTTGTCGCTCAGCGAGACACCACCGCGCAGATCGGCGGCGTTCTCGCGTTCGGCGAGCCAGCGGGCCGCCTCGTCAGTGGCACCGCGCTCGGACAGCACATAGACCGACGCGCCGGCCACATCACGGTCGCGCAGTGCGTCGGCGTGGATCGACAGGAACATGTCGGCCTTCGCGGCGCGCGCCCGCCGGATGCGCTCGCGGTGAGCGATGTAGTAGTCGCCATCACGGATCAGTACCGCGCGCATGCCGGGCTCGCGGTCGATGCGCCCGGCGAGTTCGCGCGCGATTTCGAGCACTACCCGCTTCTCCTGTGTGCCACCGTGACCGATCGCACCCGGATCCTTGCCGCCGTGGCCAGCGTCGATCGCGATCACGACATCGCGTGTACCGTTCTTTGGCGCGTGCTTCGCCGTGACGGTACGCGGCGCATCGGCGCTCGCGAGGTCGATGATGATGCGATGACCCTCCTTTCCCGACGGCGCCACCGCCATGGCGCGCGGCTCGTCGTCCAGAGTGGTTTCGATCACGAGCCGGAGCGTGCCACCGGGTTGCACGCCTGATCGCACGGCGAGGACAGGCCCGTGCGCGCGCGGCAGCTGCACACTGTCCGTGAGCACGGTATCCGCGAGATCGAGCACGACGCGGCGCGGGTTGTCGAGGGCGAAGAGTTTATAGGGGGCCGGTGCGGACAGATCGACGACGACGCTCGTACTTCCAGCCTCGCTCAACGTGCGCACGGCCTCGACCACGCTCGGCGCACCCTGGATGACAGGGGCTGCGACACTCGCAGTAAAAAGGAAAACGACAGCGGCCAGCACAGAGCGCATGGCTACTTAATGTAAAGCTGTTGTGCATCAAATTCAATGCAAATTAAAGAGATACGCGCTTTATCTCCAGGCTGTCTCGCAGCCAGGCGACCCCCCGTTCCGAAGCAGAATCGACTTGCACGGTGTGTGCGCGCGCATCGATCGCGAGCCGCAGCTCCAGATCCGGCGCAGGCAGCGAGCGCGCGGCGCGCTCCGGCCACTCGACGATCCACAGATGTCCGGGGGCATGCAGGTCACGCAGGCCCAAGGCCTCGAGCTCATCCGGATCGGAGAGGCGATAGAGATCGGCGTGCACGACCGTGAGCCGCGGCAGCGTGTGCACCTCGACGAGCGTATAGGTCGGGCTGCGCACCGGGCCCGCGACGCCGAGCGCCGTGAGCAGCCCGCGCGCGAGCGTCGTCTTGCCAGCACCCAGCTCACCTGCCAAGAAAAGCAGCAGCGGCGCGGCATCGAGCGCAGGCAGGCCGTGCGCGAGTGCGGCGCCGACCGCGCTCATCTCCCCGGGAGAATGCGCGTCAATCAAATATTGACCCAGGTCCGCAGCTCCCCGATCACGTCCCGCGCCATGAGACCGCGCTCGCCGCTGCGCGCGGCCGTATCGCCGGCGAGCGCGTGAATGAGTACACCGACGCGGGCGGCCGCGAGCGGATCGCGTAGCTGGGCAAGCACTCCGGCTATTACGCCGGTCAGTACGTCGCCCATGCCGGCGCTCGCCATGCCGGGATTGCCGCGCTCGCACAGCTGAGGTGTATCGCCCTCGCGACCGACCAGCGTGCCGGCGCCCTTCAGCACGACCGTGCCGGCATACTTGCGGCACAGCCTGCCGAGCGCACCCAGGCGATCTGCCTGCACGGCCGCCGTATCGATTCCAAGGAGCCGGGCAGCCTCACCCGGATGCGGCGTAAGGATCCAGTTGCCCGCGCGCAGTGATTGATCCTCCGCGAGAATGTTGAGCGCATCGGCGTCGACCACAAGCGGTTTGCCGGCGGTGACAGCCACGCCGAGCACCTCCCACGCCCAGGCGCTGCGACCGAGGCCAGGACCGATCGCCACGACGTCGGCACGCTCGAGCAGCTCACCGAACTGCGGCACATCGAGCCCGACGACAATCAGCTCGGGGCAGCCCGCCGAAATCGCAGCCACATTTTCGGGCGCAACCGCGACAGTCACGAGACCCGCACCGACCCGCAGCGCCGACTCGCCTGCGAGACGGACGGCGCCCGGCATGCCGGGCCCTCCCCCTACGACGAGTACATGACCGAAACTGCCCTTGTGCGAGGCGCGGCGCCGGCGCGGCAGCGCGCGCGCGATGTCGGACTCGCTCGCGCGCAGGAGGCGCGGCGCAAATTCCGGCGCAGCCGGCGGCGTGACCTCGAGATCGTCGAACTGCAGCGTGCCGGTGTATTCGGGGCCGTCGCCGACAAACAGGCCGGTCTTCAGCCCGACGAATGTGAGGGTCGCTTCGGCGCGCACTGCCCCACCGAGCGGCATGCCGGTGTCGGCGCAGAGGCCAGACGGCAGGTCGAGCGCAAAGACGGGGCGACGGGCAGTATTCATGGCCTCGATGACTTCGAGCGCCTCGTGGCGCAACGGACTGCGGGCACCGAGACCGAGCAGCGCATCGACGATGACTTCACTTTGCTCCAGCGACCCCGCTGAGAAGCCCTGAACCTGTCCGCCACCTGCGAGAAACTCCTCGGCGGCGCGCTGCGCATCGCCGCGCAGCGTGTCGATGGGGGCCGCTGCGAGCACCGAGACCGTGAGGCCCGCGGCGCGCGCAAAGCGCGCGAGCACATAGCCGTCACCGCCGTTGTTGCCGCCACCGCAGACGATCGCAATGCGGTGGGCGGTGGGCCATCGCGACCGCAGCGCACGCAGGCTCGCCTCGCCCGCGCGCTTCATCAGGGTATATCCCGGGATGCCGAGCTTCTGGATCGCGTAGTCGTCCAGTTCGCGAACCTGCGCCGCGGAATAGATCGCCGAGGGGAGCGCCATGCCGTGATTATACTGGTCAAACACCATGTCCGAGACCACGACTCCCGCCACCTCCGCGATCAAGCAGCTCCTCATCGCTGAAGCTGCAGCGCTCGGCTTCTCGTACGTCGGCGTCACGGATATCGATCTCGTGGAGGATGAGCGGCACCTC
>DAORVK010000013.1:0-69871 GCA_035433705.1 Steroidobacteraceae bacterium | reverse complement strand
GCCCCGGCGCCGGCCGCTCCCGCGACGGCAACCGCGACCGCGACTCCCGCAGCGCGCGCAGGCCGCGTGGACCAGCGCGTGCCGATGACGCGGTTGCGCCAACGGATTGCGGAGCGGCTGGTGCAGGCGCAAGCGACGCAGGCATTGCTCACCACCTTCAACGAAGTGGATCTTTCGGCAGTCATCGCGCTGCGTGCACGCTACAAGGACCGCTTCGAGAAGGAGCACGGCGTGAAGCTCGGCTTCATGGGCCTGTTCGTCAAAGCTTCGATCGAGGCTCTGAAGAAGTTCCCGGTCGTGAACGCCTCGGTCGAGGGCACCGACATCGTGTACCACGAGTATTACGACATTGGTGTGGCCGTCTCGACTGATCGCGGCCTCATGGTGCCCGTCGTGCGCGATGCCGATCTCAAGAGTCTCGCCGATATCGAGAAAGAGATCGGCGCGTTCGCGGTCAAGGCGCGGCAGGGCTCGATCGCGATCGAAGACCTCACCGGCGGTACGTTCACGATCACCAACGGCGGCGTGTTCGGCTCGCTGCTCTCGACGCCGATCGTGAACACACCGCAGAGTGCGATTCTCGGCATGCACAAGACGCAGGAGCGGCCAGTGGTGGTGAACGGCGAGATCGTCGTGCGGCCGATCATGAATCTCGCGGTCACCTACGATCATCGCATCATCGACGGCCGCGAAGCCGTGCAGTTCCTCGTCGCGGTCAAGGATGCGCTCGAGGATCCGGCGCGCGTGCTGCTCGGAGTCTGAAGAGGTGAGCCATGGCTGATTCATACGACGTCGTCGTCATCGGCGGAGGTCCGGCGGGTTACCCGGCCGCAATCCGCGCCGCGCAGAACAAGTTGAGCGTCGCCTGCATCGACGAGTGGCAGAACCGCGACGGCTCGAGCGCGCTCGGTGGCACCTGCCTGAACGCGGGCTGCATTCCGTCGAAAGTGCTGCTGGAATCGACCGAGTTGCTGCATCGCGCGCAACACGAGTTCGCCGCACATGGCATCAAGGCAAGTGGCATCACGGTGGATCTTGCCGCGATGCAGAAGCGTCGTGCGACGATCGTCAAGGGCATGACCCAGGGGATCGCGGGCCTCTTCAAGGCGGCTGGCGTCACCGCACTCGCCGGTCACGGCAGGCTGCTGGCGGCGGGGCGCGTGGAGTACACGGCGCACGACGGCACCGAGCGCGAACTCGCAGCGAAGCACGTGATCCTGGCGTCAGGGTCGGTGCCGGTGGAGCTGAAGTCACTGCCCTTCGACGGCAAGCACATCATCGATTCGTGGGGTGCACTCGAACTCGAGGCGATACCCCAGCGCCTCGGCGTGATCGGCGCGGGCGTGATCGGTCTCGAACTAGGCAGCGTGTGGCGCCGTCTCGGCTCGGAAGTGGTGGTGCTCGAGGCGCTGCCGGATTTCCTGCCGATGGCCGACGGGGCGGTGTCGAAGGAGGCCTTGCGGCATTTCAGGAAGCTCGGACTCGATATTCGCCTCGGCACGAAAGTGACCGCCGCGAAGGCCGCGAAGGGGGCGGTCGATGTGGCGTACACGGACGCACAGGGTGCGGTGCAGAGCGTCAAGGTCGACACACTGGTTGTCGCCGTGGGTCGCAAACCGAACTCGCACAACCTGCTGGCCGAGGGCACGGGTGTGAAGCTCGATGAACGCGGCTTTGTCGTCGTGGATCACGCCTGCCGCACCGGCGTGCCGAACGTCTGGGCAGTGGGCGACCTCGTCCGCGGGCCGATGCTCGCGCACAAGGGCAAGGAGGAGGGCGTCATGGTGGCCGATCTCCTGGCAGGCCGCTATGGCGAAGTGAACTACCAGACCATCCCGTCGGTGATCTACACAGCTCCGGAGATCGCCTGGGTGGGGCAGACCGAAGAGCAGGTCAAATCGAGCGGCCGGCCGTACAAGGTCGGCACATTTCCCTTCATGGCGAGTGGGCGCGCGCGCGCGATGGAGGCGGGCGCGGGCTTCGCGAAAATCGTGTCAGCGATGGACGACGACGAAATTCTCGGCGTGCATGTCATCGGACCGATGGCGGGCGAACTGATCGCCGAGGCGGTACTTGCGATGGAGTACTCGGCAAGCACCGAGGATCTGCAGCGCACGATTCACGCACACCCGACCCTTTCGGAGGCGCTGCACGAGGCGGCGCTGGCCGCCGACAAACGGGCCATCGATATTCCGAACAAGGCCTAGGACTACAGCCAACCGCACGGGAGGCGGCATGCCAGGACTCATGCAGCACTGGCCCCTGACGCTCGACCGCTTCCTCGAGCATGCACGCCGCTGGCACGGTGACCGCGAAGTCGTCTCGCGCTCGAATGAAGGGCCGGTCACCCGCTGCAACTACGCAGATATTCACCGGCGCGCCAAACAACTCTCGCACGCACTCCTCGAGCACGGCATCGTACGCGAGGATCGCGTGGCGACGCTCGCGTTCAACAGTGCGCGTCATCTCGAGGCGTGGTACGGGATCATGGGTATCGGCGCGGTCTGCCACACACTCAATCCGCGCCTGCCGATCGAGCAGCTCGCCTGGATCGTCAACCACGCGGCAGACCGGCTGATTCTTGCGGATGCGCTCTGCGTGCCGATCCTCAAGCAGATCCTGCCGCGTTGCGCTTCCGTCGAGCGTGTGGTGCTGCTGGCCGATGAAGCGCAACTGCCAGGAGATCTTGCCGCCGTCTCATACGAGAGCTGGATCGCCGGCCGCGACACCGGATGTGTGTGGGGAGACTTTGCGGAGGATACGGCGGCGGGCCTCTGCTACACCTCCGGAACCACGGGTGATCCGAAAGGCGTGCTCTACTCACACCGTTCCAATTATCTGCACGGCCTGTCGACCCTGATGCCCGACGTGCTTGGTTTTTCGGGCCGCGACGTCGTGCTCGCCATCGTGCCGATGTTTCATGCGAACGCATGGGGGCTGGCGTTCGCGGCGCCGGCAGCCGGAGCGAAGCTGGTCTTGCCGGGCGCAAGACTCGACGGCGGGTCCGTGTTCGAGCTGATGGAGACCGAAGGCGTCACTTTCGCGGCGGGCGTGCCCACTGTATGGCAGGGTCTCCTGCAGTTTCTCGAGCGCGAGCGCGTGCGCCCGACAACCCTGAAGCGCATCGTCAGCGGCGGGTCAGCGGCTCCCGAGGCGCTCTTGCGTGCGTATCAGGAAAAGTATGGCATCGAAGTGCGTCATGGCTGGGGCATGACCGAGATGTCGCCGGTTGGCACCGTGAACGCACCGCCCGATCTGGCCACGCCGGCGCTCGAGCAGGGTCGCGCGATCTTCAACGTTGACATGAAACTCACCGATGACGAGGGTGGTCCCGTGGCGCACGACGGCAAGAGCTTCGGGCACCTCAAGGTGCGTGGAGCGGCGGTGGCGCGCGCCTACTTCCGCCGCGAATCGGAGAGTCTCCTCGATGCCGGAGGCTGGTTCGACACCGGCGATATTGCGACGATCGACGGAACAGGAGTTCTGCGGATCACCGACCGGGCGAAGGACGTGATCAAGTCGGGCGGCGAGTGGATCAGCTCGATCGATATCGAGAACGCCGCCGCCGCACACCCCAAGGCCGCGCTTGCGGCCGTGATCGGCGTGCCGCATCCGAAGTGGGGCGAGCGGCCGCTCCTGATCGTGCAGCTGAAGCCCAACGAGTCGGCGACCGCACAGGAATTCCTGGATTTCCTCGAGGGGCGGATCGCGCGCTGGTGGATGCCGGAGGCGGTGAAATTCGTCGACGCCATCCCGCTTGGCGCGACCGGCAAGATCGACAAGAAGCTGCTGCGCGCGGGCGTTATTTGTCCAGCCTGAATTCGAGGTGCACTTTCGCCGGAAAGTCGACCGGCACGCCATCTTCACGGCGCGGATCGTAGCGCCAGCGTTTCACCGCGGCGATCGCCTCTGCGTCGAACATGCCCGGCGCCGAGCTGCCCGCCACCTCGACATCCTTGACCCTGCCGTCGGCTCCCACGACAAACGCGAGTTCGACAGATCCTTCGAGATTCTTGCGCCGCGCCTCTTCGGGGTAGTCCGGGGACACCCTCCGGAGCAGCTTCATCTCCATGACAACCGGCTGCGGGCGATCGGGCTCGACACGCCGCTGCGCAGGGGCGGGCACCGGCGCAGATGGATTGGCGCTGTCTTCCAGCGTGCGGCCCGCGAAGCTCACCGCGGTGAGTTTGGACGGGCGCAGGTCGGTGGGTGAGGCGACCGGCGTGCTCGCGGTCCCCGCAAAGTTTGCGGGTGCCGGTGCCGGCGCTGCTTCGGGCGCCGGGGTTGGCACCGGTTCCCGCGCAGGACCGGACGGCGCCAGCGGTGGGCCGCCCGGCGCTGCGCCCGGTGCGGCGCTCGGTGCGGCGCTCGGGAGCGTCGCGCCCGGTGCGATCGAGGTCGTCGCCATTGTGGAGGGCGGTGACGCGTCCGGCTGCGGCGCCCCTTCCGGCTGCGCGGCAGTGACCGGTCGGAGTGTCGGCGCCCGGGCGAGTTGCCGGGCCTCCTCGGCTCGTGCGACGAGCGTGACGAGCAGGGCAAGTCGCCCGTGCCGCGGATCGATACGCTGCAGCTCGTCGAGCGATGCGCGTGCGGCGGCGGCATCACCGCGGGTCAGTGCAGCTTCGATTCGTGCCACCAGCGCATCCCCAGGCGAAGGTACAGCGGGTGGTGGCGCTACGCGCGCCACCGGGACTGGCGCGACGGCAGGCTTGTCGGCGTACGAGAAATAGAACCACGCCACTCCAAACGCCAGTACGGCGGCGAGCGCGAGTACGAGTGGCAGCGAAATTCGCAGCGGCTCTCGAGGGGAGCCCGCTGCCGACCGCGGGCCGCCGCCCGCCTTGCGCGGGATCGCGCCCGGCGGTTGCCACTCGACCGTGGCAAGCGGTGCGCCGCTCTTGCGCGCGACGAGGGGAGCCTCCGCAGGTGCGATTGCGGCCGGTGTGGGCACCGACGAGGGCATCGGCAAAGGTGTCGAATGCGTTGGGCTGATTGCCTGCAGGCGCAACGCCGACTCGAGCACGAGGCGCATGCCCGCCTGGGTAATGGGCTTCGCAACGAAGCGATCCACGACGCGGTTTGCGACCAGCGGTTCGAGCATCTGGCCGTCGTTGCGCCGGCCGAGTGCGAGCAACAGCGTGGTGGGCGAGGCGCGGTGCGCTTCGACGAACCAGTTGACGGGGTCCATGCCGAGCGCGCCGACATCGACCAGCGCGAGCACCGGCTGGCGCGCAACGAGATCCGCGCGTGCTTCGTCCGCGTCTCGCGCTGCGATCACGCGGTAACGCTTGTCCGCAAGCGCGGCTTGCGCGCTTTCTAGCGCCGCACTGTCGCGGGTCAGCAGCACGATCTGCGGCTGTGCCTCGACCGCTTGAGACTCGGCTGCCGTATCTTCGGGGAGTGGGTCGCTGCCGAGCACGATATTCTCGAATTCGCCCGACAGCAGGTCGCCGCGCTCTGCGATCGCGAGCGCCATGGCCGAGCGCAGCTGCATGGAGTCGAGCGGATAGCCGATGGTGTCGAAGAGCTTGAACGGCGCGAGGTGGCCGCCCAGTTTCTTGAGCCGCTCGCCGTCGGCCGCAAAGATCCTGAGCACGTCGGGTTCGGACATGCCGAGGGTTGCGAGCAGGTCGAGGCCCGAGCCGTCGGCAAGCCGCTCGCAGGCGACCACGATGTCGTAGCCGCCCTCGCGCAATCGTGCGAGGCAGTCGTTCTTGCTCGTCACCTGGACACAGTCGATCAAGCCCTGCAGCGCGCGCGCTGCGGTGGCCAGGACTGCCGGGTCGTGATCGACGAGGACTACTCTCATTGGGACTCTCTAAATACCCTTCTCCGGAGGGTTGCGACTCCGGCATATGTCACGAAATAAGATGGTGCAACGCACCATTCTATCGTGTCCTTCGTGCACTCAATACGTTAGGCACCTTTCCCAGACGCTGTGTCACGCGCGCGAGATCTTCCAGGTCCCGGATATCGACCCGCAGGACGGTCGTCGCGGTGCCTTCGGAGCGCAGGGTTGTGGTCGCGAGCGAATCGAGCCGCAGCCGTTCACTCGCGACAATATCAGTGAGATCGCGCACGAGTGCACGGCGATCAAGACCGATGACCGTAATCTCGACTGTCTGGGTGCCGGAGTGCGCCTCGATCCACTGGCAATCGAGCACGCGCTCGGGCCGATCGGCGCGCATGCGCCGCAAGCCCGCGCAAGTCGCGCGGTGGACAGTCACGCCGCGCCCGACCGTGACATAGCCGACCACGGGTTGCGGGCGCACGGGTGAACAGCAACGCGCAAGCGTGATGGGCAGATCGCCAACCCCCTCGATGGCTACCGGTGAGCGGCCGCGCCCGGGCGCTGCGGGCCGCGCGCGCGGGATCGCGCGTGGCGCCTGCGGGGCGAGGACGCGCGCGATGGCCTGCGTGAGCTGCGTCGTCGTGATCTCGCCTTCACCGACCAGCCGATAGAGCGTATCGGCATCGGGAGCCTTGAGCGTCTGCACGAGCGCCGCCAGCTGTTCGGCGCCGCCCGAGGCACGCGCAAGCTCGCGCTCGACGGTCGTGCGGCCCGCAGCCCGGTTGTCTGCTTCGCCCAGGCGACGAAACCAGGCACGCACTCGCGCGCGGTTGCGGGATGAAACGAGATAGCCCTGTTCGGGTGCCATCCAGTCGCGGCTCGGTGCGAGCGCCTTGCCGGTGATGACTTCGACGACTTCGCCGTTGGCGAGCCGGTGCGTGAGCGGCACGATGCGCCCGTTCACCTTCGCGCCCCGGCAGCGGTGGCCCAGGTCGGTGTGCAGGTGATAGGCGAAGTCGAGCGGCGTCGCGCCTTGCGGCAAATCGACGACTTCCCCCTTCGGAGTGAGCGCGTACACGCGGTCGGTGAAGAGGCTCGCCTGCACGCGATCGAGAAAATCCCCCTCGTCGCGGTGCGTGCTCCCGGGCGCGAGCAGCTCGCGGACTGCTTCGACCTTGCGCGCGTAATCCGCGTCGCGTGTGCCGCCTTCCTTGTAACGCCAGTGCGCAGCAACGCCGAGTTCAGCCTGGGTGTGCATGGCGAGCGTGCGGATCTGCACTTCGACCGGTTTGTCGCCGGGGCCGATCACGGCGGTGTGGATCGAGCGGTAGTCGTTGCCCTTCGGTGTCGCGATGTAATCGTCGAACTCCCCGGGAATGTAGCGCCAGCGACCGTGCACGACCCCGAGCGCCGCGTAGCAATCCGGAATATCCCCGCAGACGATGCGTACGGCACGCACGTCGAAGATGCCCTCGAAATCGAGTCGCTTGCGCTGCATCTTGCGGTAGATGCTGAAGATGTGCTTCGGGCGTCCGTAGACCTGCGCCGCGACCCCGGCGGCAGCGAGTTCCGCGCGCAGCTCGTGGCACAACGCATCGATGTACGCCTCGCGCGCAGCGCGCTTCTCGTTGAGCGCGCTCGCGATGCGCTTGTATTCGACAGGCTCCAGCAGGCGGAACGCGAGGTCCTCCAGTTCCCACTTCAACTGCCATACGCCGAGCCGGTTCGCGAGCGGTGCAAAGATCTCGCGTGTTTCGGTCGCGAGGCGCGCCTGTTCGCTGGCGGGCGCGCCACGTGCAGCCCGCAGCTGCACCAGCTGGACGGCGAGGCGCGCGAGTACGACGCGCGGGTCGCTGACCACGGCCAGCAGCATCTTGCGCAGCGTTTCCGCCTGGCGCGCATCGAGGCCACTGTCCGGCTGCCAGGCGCGCGGCAGGCCGAGATCACCGAGCGGCGCAAGCGCGCCCGCCATGCGCACGGCGCGCTCGCCGATGACCCGCCTGATTGACGGGTCGGGTACTGCGCCGTGCAGCGCCTGCGAAGTGAGCGTTCCGAGCGCGAGCGCTTCGTCATCCGTGAGCGCGGCGACGATGGTTGCGGCCTCTGTACCGCATGCGAGACGCTCCTGATCCACGTGCGCGCCGAGCAGCGCTTCGCGTGCGCGATCGATGGCGAGCGCAAGCGCGGGCGGGCAGTGAAGCAGCGATTCCACGGCATGAGCTTAGCGCTGTTTCGCGATATGATGGCAGACGCATGGCGGGACACAGCAAGTGGGCCAATATCCAGCACCGCAAGGGAGCGCAGGACAAGCTGCGTGCGCGCATTTTCACGCGTCTGCTGCGTGAAATCGCGGCGGCTGCGCGCGTGGGAGGTGGCGATGTCACAGCCAATTCCCGCCTGCGCCTCGCCGTGGAGAAGGCGCGCGCAGCGAGCATGCCACGCGACACGATCGAGCGTGCGATCAAGCGGACTGCCAGCGGGGCGGATGCGGCCGGGTTTCAGGCTGCACGCTACGAAGGTTACGGTCCGGGTGGTGCAGCCGTGATGATCGATTGTCTGACCGACAACAGGAACCGCACCGTTGCGGACGTGCGGCACGCTTTCACCAGCCACGGAGGGCACCTCGGCGCCGATGGTTCAGTGTCCTATCTCTTCCAGCAGGTCGGCGTGCTTTCGTTTGCGCCAGGTTTCGATGAAGATCAACTGATGGACGTCGCGCTCGATGCCGGCGCGGAAGACGTCGTGACGAACGCGGACGCCTCGCTCGACGTACTGACCGCGCCTGGCGACTTTGAAGCGGTTCGCGCCGCACTCGCGCAACACGGCTTCGCGGCGGCTTCGGGCGAGGTCACGCAGCGTGCTGCGACCGGTGCGGCACTCACCGGCGTCGTCGCCGCGGAAATGCTGGCAATGCTCGAGGCGCTCGAAAATCTCGACGACGTGCAACACGTGTACTCGAATGCGGAATTCCCGGACGAGCTCCTGGCGCGCATACCGGCCTGACGCCGTGAAGCCCGTGGGGGCAAGCGGCGCATCCGGCTGCCGTATCCTGGGTCTCGACCCCGGGTCGCGGCGCACCGGCTTTGGGGTGCTCGCCTGGCAGTGCGGCGAGTACAGGCACGTTGCGCACGGCTGCATCGACGTGTCGGGGCTCGAGTTCGCGGCGCGGCTGCGGCGGATTTTCGAGGCCGTGCAAACCCTGATCGCAGAACACATGCCGGACGAGATCGCGGTCGAGCGCGTCTTCGTGAGCCGCAACCCCGACAGCGCCCTGAAGCTCGGTCAGGCGCGCGGTGCGGCGCTCGCGGCGGTTCCGGTCGGCACGGCAACCTTTGAGTATGCGCCGCGCGCGGTGAAGCTCGCGGTCGTCGGCTTCGGCGCGGCGGAGAAGGGCCAGGTGGGTCACATGATCGGGCGGCTGCTGGCGCTCGATGCCCGCGTACCGGTGGATGCCGCCGACGCCCTCGCGGTGGCGCTGTGCCACGCGCAGACGCGACGGCTTGCGCTGCTGACACGCCTCGCGGGAGGGCGCCCATGATCGGTTCGCTGCGCGGTCTCCTCGTCGCGAAAGCGCCGCCGCAGCTCGTCCTCGAGGTCGGCGGCGTCGGCTACGAGGTCGAGGCGCCGATGTCCACCTTCTACACGCTGCCGCCGGTTGGGCGCGAGCTGCAGCTCCTCACCCATCTCGTCGTGCGTGAGGACGCTCATGTGCTGTACGGCTTCGCGACCGGGACGGAGCGGCAGCTGTTTCGCGACCTGCTGCGCGTGACCGGTGTCGGGCCGAAGCTCGCGCTGGCCATTCTTTCTGGCAGCTCGGTTGAAGCCTTCACGCAGTGCGTGCTGGCGCAGGACGCGACGGCACTTACGAGGATTCCTGGTGTAGGCCGCAAGACCGCCGAGCGCCTGCTGGTCGAGATGCGCGATCGTCTGCAGGCCTCGGTGCAGGCCGCTGGAGGGACCCTGCCCGGCGCGAGCGGTACGGCGATCGTCGGTGCTGCGGCCGAGGCCCAGAGTGCGCTCGTCGCCCTCGGGTACAAACCCGCGGAGGCCGCGCGTCTTCTGCAGGCCGCGCGTGCACCAGATGCTTCGACCGAGGATCTCATCCGCGCGGCGCTGCAGGGCGCGGCGCGCGAATCTTGAAGAGGGTGACGCATGACGCAGGACGCTGAGCGGATCGTGAGCCCGGCGGCCGGGCGGGAGGAGGAGGCCGTCGAGCGCGCGATCCGGCCGCGGCGCTTCGCGGAGTACGTCGGCCAGCCAAAGGTGAAGCAACAGCTCGGCATCTTCGTCGAGGCCGCGCGCGCGCGCGGTGAGGCGCTCGATCATGTGCTCATCTTCGGTCCTCCAGGTCTCGGCAAGACGACGCTTGCGCACATCCTCGCCGAGGAACTCGGCGTGACCCTGCGCCAGACTTCGGGGCCCGTACTCGAGCGGGCGGGGGATCTCGCGGCGCTCCTCACGAACCTGCAGCCCCGCGATGTCCTCTTCGTCGACGAAATCCACCGCCTCTCGCCCGTCGTCGAGGAAGTGCTTTATCCGGCGATGGAGGATTACCAGCTCGATATCATGATCGGCGAAGGGCCCGCGGCGCGCTCGATCAAGCTCGATGTGCCACCGTTCACACTGGTCGGCGCCACAACACGTGCGGGCCTGCTCACTTCGCCGCTCCGCGACCGCTTCGGCATCGTGCAGCGCCTCGAGTTCTACGGCGTCGACGAACTCGAGCGCATCGTCGCGCGCTCGGCGGGCATCCTCGGCGTGCCGATCGACGCGGGTGGCGCGCGCCGCATCGGCGAGCGCTCGCGCGGCACACCGCGCATCGCGAACCGCCTGTTGCGGCGAGTGCGCGACTACGCGCAGGTGAAGGCCGCCGGCCGCATCGAAGTGCAGGTGGCCGATGCGGCGCTCGACATGCTCGAAGTCGACGCGCACGGTTTCGATACGCTGGATCGCCGCCTGCTCCTCACTGTGATCGAAAAATTCGACGGCGGGCCCGTCGGCATCGACAGCATCGCGGCGGCGATCGGCGAGGAGCGCGGCACGCTCGAGGACGTGATCGAGCCGTTCCTCATCCAGCAGGGCTTCCTGATGCGCACGGCGCGCGGCCGGGTCGCGACCCGCAGCGCCTGGCGCCATTTTGGACTCGTGGTGCCCGAGCGCGTTGCGCCGAACCTGTCGCTGTTCGAGGACAGTCAGTGAGCGTCACTTGGCCGGTGCGTGTCTACGTCGAGGATACGGATTTCGGCGGCGTCGTCTACTATGCGAACTACCTGCGCTGGCTCGAGCGTGCCCGCACGGAATGGCTGCGCTCGAAGGGTCTCTCGCAGGCTGCGCTGGCGCGCGACAGCGGGATCCTGTTCTCGGTCGTCAGCGTGCAGGTGAACTATCGGCGCCCTGCGCGCCTCGACGATGAGCTGATCATCAGCTGCGAGCCGCGTGCCGACGGGCGTGCCAGCGTGCGCTTCGTGCAGCAGGTGCTGCGCGGCGCGGAACTTCTCGCAGATGCCGATGTCCGGGTGGCATGCCTTGCGGCAAGTACATTGCGGCCGACGCGATTGCCGGAATTCGTGATAGCGGAGGTCGGGTAGATGGGGGGAGAGCTTTCGATCCTGAGGCTCGTGCTCGATGCGAGCCTCATCGTGCAGATCGTCCTGGGGCTGCTGCTCGGCGCGTCGCTCATGTCGTGGGCGATCATCCTGAAAAAGCGCGGCGTGATCCACGGCGCGCGCGCCGAGGCCGAGCGCTTCGAGGAGCAGTTCTGGGTGGGCGGGGGCGATCTCACGGCGCTTTACCGGGAGGTCGACGCACGCGCGGGCGTCACGGGCATGGCCAGCATCTTCGCGATGGGCTTTCGCGAATTCGCGCGCCTGCGCCAGCAGGGCAGTGTCGCGCCGGAGCAGATGCTCGAAGGGGCACGTCGCGCGATGAAGGTGGCGCAGCTCAAGGAAATCGAGCGTCTCGAGCAGAGCCTCGCGACGCTCGCGACGGTGGGCTCCATCAGTCCCTACGTCGGTCTCTTCGGCACCGTATGGGGCATCATGAACGCCTTCGTCTCGCTCGGCAGCGTGCAGCAGGCGACCCTCGCCATGGTCGCGCCGGGCATCGCCGAGGCGCTCGTCGCGACGGCCATGGGCCTCTTTGCGGCGATTCCGGCGGTGATCGCCTACAACCGCTATGCCGACCAGACGAGCCGGCTCGAATTGCGGCACGATGCCTTCATGGAGGAGTTCTCGACGATCCTGCAGCGCTATGTCGCGGCGCGCACCGGGACAGGAGGCTGACGTGGCAGAGGGCAGACGCAGGCGCAGGTTGATGGGCGAGATCAACGTCGTGCCCTACATCGACGTGATGCTGGTGCTGCTGATCATCTTCATGGTCACCGCACCGCTCCTCACCCAGGGCGTGAAAGTCGATCTGCCGAAAGCGGGTGCCGAACCGCTCGACGTGCAACTGCCGCGCGGGGAGAAGCCGCTTGTGCTCTCGATCGATCGCAACGGCCGGTTCTTCCTCAACATCGGCTCGCAGCCCGAGCGCGCACTCGATGAGGCGACGGTTGCGGCGCGGGCTGCGGCCATGCTCCGGCGCGCGCCGGACCTGCCGGTACTGGTGAAAGGAGACCGGCGCGTGGCGTACGGCCGTGTGGTCGAGGCGATGGTGATCCTGCAAAGGGCGGGTGCGAAGAAAGTGGGTTTTCTGACCGACCCGCTGCCTGATCGTCGCGCTTAGAGCGTGCCCAAACCTGCTGCATCGCTGCGAACGCGGGCGCGAGGCGAGTCGGAAGACAGCTACTTCGGTCCCTATGCGGGGTCGGTGCTGCTGCACGTCGCCTTCTTCGCGCTGTTCGGCATCGGCTGGCTCACGTGGAAGCGGGTGACGCCGCCTGCACCGCAGCAGCTGGCGATCGAGGCCGTCGTCATCGATCCGGCGACCCTGCCGGGGCTGCGCACGCCGCAGCGCGCAACCGAGCCGCAAGCGCTCGCGGCGCCACCCTTGCCCCCGGTTCGCGACGACTCCCAGGAGCGCCAGCGAGCCGAGGCACGGCAGCGCGCCGAAGACGCGCGCAAGGAGGAGGCCGAACGCAAGGCCGAAGCGATACGGCGCGAGGCGGAGGCGAAGCGTGCGGTGGAGGAGAAGCGTGCGGTGGAGGAGAAGCGCAAGGCCGATGACAAGCGCAAGGCTGACGAAGCGCGCAAACGTGCCGAGCGTGAAGCGGACCTGCGGCGCGGCCTCGAGGCCGAAGAGCGCGCCCACGCTGCGAGCGGCGCCGGCGCACACTGGCGCGACCTCATTCGCGCGAAAATCATGAGTGAATGGCGGCGTCCGCCCACCGCCCGGGCCGGCATCGAGTGCGTCGTACAGGTCACGCAGGTGCCGGGCGGTGAAGTGGTCGCCGCGCGTATTCTCTCCTGCAACGGTGACGCCGCCGTGCGACAGTCGATCGAGCTTGCGGTCATGAACGCCTCGCCGCTGCCACCACCCTCCGATCCGGCCCTTTTCGAACGCAACCTCGAAGTGGTATTCAAGCCGAATGAATGACAAGAAACTCATCGCCCCCGCCGCATTGCTGCTCGCCGGCCTGCTGCTCGCGGGCGCCGCGCCGGCGCAGCTGCGCATCGAGATCACCTCGGGTGTCACTGACCCGATCCCGGTGGCGATCGTGCCGTTCGTGCGCCCGGTACCGGGAGACGGTGGCCTCGATGTAGCGGCCATCGTGCAGCGTGACCTCGAAGGCACGGGGCGGTTCCGTGCCATGGCGCGCGCCGACATGATCGAAACACCTTCGCGCGCCGCCGAAGTCGTGGTCGCAGACTGGCGCACGGCCCGCAACGACTACATCGTTGTGGGACGCGTCCTGCCGGGCGCGGCGGGCGCGGTGCAAATCGAGGTTGAACTCGTGAATCTCGTCAATGGCCAGAGGCTGGCTGGCCAGCGATTCGTGGCGGGGCCGGCGTCGCTGCGGGAAGCCGCGCACAAGGTGAGCGACCTCGTTTATGAAAAGATACTCGGCGTCCCCGGCGCCTTTGCAACGCGCATCGCCTATGTTGCAGTCGATGGCCGGCCGCCGCGGCAGACTTACAGGCTCATCGTGGCTGATGCGGACGGCGAGGGTGCGCGTACCGTCTCGGAGTCGCCACTGCCGCTGATGTCACCCGCCTGGTCTCCCGATGGCGAGTGGCTCGCCTACGTGTCTTTCGAGTCGCATTCGTCGGCGATCTGGCTGCAGCGCGTTCGCACGGGCGAGCGCCGCCGGCTGCTCGCGCGTCCGGGCATCAATGGCTCGCCCGCGTTCGAGCCCACGCGCGGGGACCGTCTCGCGGTCACGCTGTCGACGGTGGGCGGCAACCTCGACATTTATCTCGTGGCACTGGCGGACGGCGCGTTGACCCGCGTCACCTCCGATCCTGCCATCGACACCGAGGCGGTGTTCAGCCCGGATGGGCGCTCACTCTATTTCACGTCGGACCGTGCTGGCAGCCCGCAAATCTACCGTGCAGAGGCGCTCGCGAACGCACCGGCGAAGCGCATGACCTTCACGGGGAGCTACAATGCGCGTCCGAGGCTGTCGCCCGACGGCAAGCAGCTCGCAATGGTGACTCTTGCAGGCGGCAGCTATCGGGTCGCAGCGCAGGATCTCGCGACCGGCGTAGTGCGGCAGCTGACGAAGGGGCCGCTTGACGAGTCCCCGAGCTTCGCGCCCAACGGCGCGATGTTGATTTACGCGGGGCGAGATCGTGGGCAGGGGGTGCTCGCGACCGTGGCGATCGACGGCCTGACGACCCAGCGGCTGAAGGCCGACGAGGGCGAGGTGCGTGAACCGGTGTGGGGCCCGCGGCGGCCATGAATGGCAGGAAAGGTAGTGAGACGATGAGAAACCTGATGTGGGTAGGGCTGGCAGCGGTTGCGCTTGTCATCGGGGGCTGCGCCACGAAGAAGCCCATGCAGAAACCCGCCACCGAAACTTCCCAGGGGACCGAAGCGGGTGCCGGGAGCCAGGGCGCGGGCGGCGAGGGTGTGACGACGGCGCCGCTCGGCGACGACACGGCGTCCGCGGGCCCGCAAGGCGAGCTTCTGGGCAAGCGCATCATCTATTTCGGGTTCGATCGCGCAGAGCTCAAGCCTGAGGATGAGGCGCTCATCGCCGCCCATGCCCGGTATCTCGCGTCACACCCGGGTACGCGTGTGCGGCTCGAGGGGCATACCGACGAGCGCGGTACGCGCGAGTACAACATCGGCCTCGGCGAGCGTCGAGCGCAAACCGTGCGACGGGCGCTGCTGCTGCAGGGCGTTGCCGAGACACAGGTCGCGACCGTCAGCTATGGTGAGGAGCGACCCGCTGCGGCCGGCAGTGACGAGGTGGCGTGGGCGCAGAATCGTCGCGTCGAAATCGTTTACCTGAACTGAACGGGGGTCTTGCATGCGTCTTTCCGTGCTCGTTCCCCTCACCGGCATGGCCGTAGCGACCCTGCTGGCGGGCTGTAGTCTCACTCCTGCCGAAGAGGATCCCGTGCAGATACGCCTCGGCGACCTCGATGCGCGCGTCGCGAAGGTCGAGCGCATCATCGCCAACCAGAGCCTCGTCGAGCTCTCGCAACGCGTCGAGTCGCTCGAGGCAAGGACACGCGAGCTGCAGGGAAAAGCAGAGCTGCAGGAAAATGCAGTCGAGTCGGCAAAGAAGCAGCAGCGCGATCTCTATGCGGATCTCGACCGGCGGCTTGCGGCGCTCGAGTCGGGGTTGCCCCAGTCGCCAGCGCAGGCAGGTTCCCCGGCGGAGTCATTGCCTCCGGCGGCGGGTGCACCCCTGTCCGCGGCGGACCAGCAGCTCGCTTACGACACGGCGTTCGCAGCGCTGAAGGACGCACGCTACGCGGACGCGATCGCAGGTTTTCGCGGGCTGCTCGAGCGCAGCCCGGCGGGGGCGCTTGCCTCCAACGCACAGTACTGGCTCGGCGAGGCCTTTTACGTCACGCGCGATTACGAGAGTGCAGTGGCAGCGTTCGGTGCAGTGAGTCAGCGCTGGCCCGATTCGGCCAAGGCGCCAGGCGCCATGCTGAAGCTTGGCTATTCGCAATACGAACTGAAGCGCTACGAGGACGCAAAGCAGAGCTTTGCGCAGCTCGTCGCACGTTTCCCGGGAACCGAGGCGGCGAAGCTCGCGCAAGAGCGCATGAAGCGCGTGATCGCCGAAGGGCGGTGACAGCAGCCGCGAAGGAAGCGCGGCTGCGTGTCACCGAGATATTCCTCTCCCTGCAGGGCGAAGCGGCCATGGTCGGGTTCCCCACCGTGTTCGTGCGCCTCACGGGTTGCCCGCTGCGCTGCAGGTACTGCGATACGGCGTACGCCTTCCACGGTGGTGAGTGGTGGCCGGAGGAGGACATCCTGCGGAAAGTCGCGGCGTTCGGTGTCCGTCATGTCTGCGTCACGGGCGGCGAACCGCTGGCGCAGCGTGCGTGTCTGCCGCTCCTGGTCGCGCTCTGCGACAACGGCTACGAGGTGTCACTCGAGACGAGTGGTGCGTTGCCGATCGCTGCGGTCGACGCCCGCGTACAGCGCGTCGTCGATGTGAAAACGCCGGGCTCGGGAGAGTCGCAGCGCAACCGGTACGGGGACCTTGCGCTGCTCACGTCGCGCGATCTCGTCAAGTTCGTGATCACCGATCGCAACGACTACGAATGGAGTCTCGCGTGCCTGCACGAGCACGATCTTGCGGCGCGCTGCACGGTGCTTTTCTCGCCGAGCTACGGGCAGATGCCCGCGCGCGAGCTGGCCGACTGGATTCTGGCGGATCGGGCGCCTGTGAGGTTTCAGATCCAGCTGCACAAGATTCTCTGGGGCGACGAGCCGGGGCGCTGACCGATGACCCTGGATAACCGAAATCCTGGTGCCGGGCACCGGGTATTGCATGCGGTGGTGCTGCTGTCGGGCGGGCTCGATTCGGCGACCACGCTCGCGATTGCGCGCTCCGGGGGCTACGTGTGTCACGCGCTCTCCGTGAGCTACGGGCAGCGGCACGCGGCGGAACTCAACGCGGCCGCGCGCCTCGCCGCCGTACTCGGGGCGGCGGAACATCGCGTGATGCAGATCGATCTGGCGGGAATCGGCGGTTCCGCGCTGACCGATGCCACCCTCGACGTGCCGGTCGAGCCGTCGCAGGGCATCCCGGCGACCTACGTACCAGCCCGCAATACCATGCTGCTCGCGTTGGCACTCGGCTGGGCCGAAGTCCTCGAAGCGAGCGATATTTTCATCGGCGTGAACGCGGTCGACTACTCCGGCTATCCGGATTGCCGGCCGGAGTTCGTCGAGGCCTTCGGTAGCCTCGCTCGTCTGGCGACACGCGCCGGCATCGAAGGCCGCCCCCCGCGCGTGCGCGCGCCGCTGCTGCACCTGACCAAGGCCGACATCATCCGGGCCGGTCTCGCGCTCGGGGTCGACTACGCGCTGACCGTATCGTGCTATCAGGCGGACGAGGCGGGCGCCGCCTGCGGGCGCTGCGACGCCTGCCGGATACGCCGGGCGGGCTTCGAGGCGGCGGGTGTCGCCGACCCGACGGCATATCGCTATGATGCGCACCCTTCCACGGGCCGTTAGCTCAGTTGGTAGAGCAGCTCCCTTTTAAGGAGTTGGTCGCTGGTTCGAGCCCAGCACGGCCCACCACCCCCTCCTGCCCCTGTCCGTAGCGTGAAATGCGTTGAACCGAGGCGGTCGCCCCGGATCGATCAGCGTAAACTTCGGCGTTCGTTTTTCCATGGATTCGCACGTGCAGACCAGCATTTCCCGGAAAGCTCTTGTCATCGGCGGCGGTGTCGCCGTACTCGTGATCATCGCCGCGATGATCGGCCTGCGCGTTGCAGACTCGGGCACGAAGATGATCGAGGACCCTCCGCCGCTCGTGACAGTCACGGCCCCGACTGTCGGGCCCGTCGCCACCGTCGTGTCGATCAACGGCACCATCAGTGCGCGCAACGAGCTGCCGCTCGGCATCGACGGCGAAGGCGGGCGCATTGCGACTGTCCATGTCGACGTCGGTGACAAGGTGAAGCGGGGTCAGCGGCTCGCGGTGCTTGACACCTCGGTGCTCGCGCCGCAGGTCGCCCGACTCGAGGCGTCCCTCGTGCAGGCCCGGGCCGACGCCGACCTCGCGCGCGCCGACTGGAATCGTGCGCAGGGCGTCGAAGCCTCAGGTGCCTTGTCGAAAGAAGCCATCGAGCAGCGACGCTCGAAGCTCGCCACCACCACGGCCCAGGTGGCCGTGGCGGAGGCGCAGCTGAAGGAAATGCGGGCGCGCCTCGCGCGCACGGAAGTCCGTGCCCCGCTCGATGGCATCGTGCTCACGCGTAACGCCGAGGTCGGCCAGATCGTCTCCGGGGGCAGCGAGCCGCTCTTTCGCCTCGCACAGGACGGCGCCGTCGAGTTGCGCGGCAAGGTGGCCGAGCAGGATCTGCCGCACCTCGCGATCGGCCAGGTTGCCACCGTGCGCATCGCGGGACTCGACAAACCCTTCAAGGGCACGGTGCGCCTGCTTGGCGCGACCATCGATCAGGCGAGCCGGCTCGGTGAAGTGCGTATCGAACTCGATCCCGATCCGAACCTGCGCCCCGGCGCCTTCGCGCGCGGCGAAATACTCGTGTCGGACGCCACGCGCGCGGTCGTGCCTCAGACGGCGGTACTGGCCGACCGCAAGGGAACCTATGTTTACATCATCGGCCCGGACATGAAGGTCGTGCGCCGCGACGTGCGCGTCGCCGACACCACCGCGAACGGCGTCGTGATCGCCTCCGGGCTCGAAGGCAAGGAACGCATCGTCGTGACGGCCGGCGCATTCCTGCGGGAAGGCGAGACGGTAAGGACCACCACATGAAGAACATTTCCGCCTGGGCGATCCGGCACCCGATATTGCCGCTCGTCCTGTTTCTGGTGCTGCTGTTCCTCGGCGTCAGCGCCTTCATACGCTTGCCTATCAACCTCAATCCGGACATTTCCTTCCCGTTGGTGATGGTCAGTGTCTCGCAGCCCGGCGCTGCGCCGACCGAAATCGAAACCCAGGTGATGCAGAAGATCGACGGCGCGGTGGCGAGCGTCGGCAACGTGCGAGAGATCACGTCGCGCGCAATCGAGGGACAGAGCCTCACTTTCGTCGAGTTCCAGATCGGCACGCCGGTCGATCGGGCAGTCAACGACGTGCGCGACGCCGTAGCCAAGGTGCGCAGTGAACTGCCAGACGGCATCGAGGAGCCGGTGGTGCAACGGGAAGACGCCGAAGGGGGTGCAATCGCCTATTTCGCCGTCAGCACGACCGACATGACGGCACAGGAGTTGTCCTGGTTCGTCGACAACACCATCACGAAGCGGCTGCTCGCGGTGCCCGGAATTGCGCAGGTAACGCGCGGCGGCGGGGTCGACCGCGAGATCCGCGTCGAGCTGGATCCCGCGCGCATGCAGGCGCTCGGCATCACCGCGGTGGAAGTCAATCAGCAGCTGCGCCAGCTCAACATCGACGCTCCCGGCGGGCGCGCGCAGGTTGGCGGCGGCGAGCAGGCGATCCGCGTACTCGGAGGCGCAAAGTCGGCGTTCGATCTCGGGGAGACCCGGATCGCCGTGCCCGGTGGCCGCGTCGTGCGGCTGAAGGACATCGCGGACGTGCACGACGGCGTGGCCGAAGTGCGCTCGCTCGCGCGCTTCAACGGTCGCGACGCAACGACCTTCGGACTGCGGAAATCGAAAGGCAGCTCGGATGTCACGGTCATCGAGCTCGTCAACAGGGAGCTCGACCAGCTGCGCAAGGAATTTCCGCGCGTCTCCATCAAGATGGTCTACACGACGGTCAAGTTCACGCAGCAGACCTACGATTCGGCGATCGATGCACTGCTCGAAGGCTCGCTGCTCGCGGTGCTGGTCGTGTTCCTGTTCCTGCGCGACCTGCGCGCGACGGCAATCTCGGCGCTTGCGATTCCGCTGTCGGCAATCCCGACCTTTTTCTTCATGCAGTGGATGGGCTTCACACTGAACCAGATCAGCCTCCTTGCGCTGTCACTGGTTGCCGGTGTGCTGGTCGACGATGCGATCGTCGAAATCGAGAACATCGTCCGGCACATGCGCAGCGGCAAGAGCGCCTGGCAGGCGGCGCTCGATGCAGCCGATGAAATCGGCCTCGCCGTCGTCGCGACCTCGGCGACGATCATCGCGGTGTTCCTGCCGGTCAGCTTCATGGGCGGGGTGACCGGGCAGTTCTTCAGGCAATTCGGGCTCACTGTGGCCGTCGCGGTGTTCATGTCGCTGCTCGTCGCGCGGCTCATCACGCCGCTGGTCGCCGCCTACACCCTCAAGAGTCACGGCAAGGTGCAGCAGGGCGACGGCCCGATCATGACCTGGTACCTCGGCTTCCTGCGTCGCTGCGTACAGCACCGCTGGCTCACGATCGCCGGCGGCGTTGTGTTCTTCGTGCTTTCGGTGCTGGCCCTCGCAACGCTGCCGCAGTCGTTCATTCCGACCATCGACCAGTCGTCGACGGCGCTCAATATCGAAATGCCACCGGGCGTGCGGCTCGAGGACACGGCGGCCGTGTCCGCGCGGGTCACGGCGATGGTTCGCAAGCAGCCGGAGGTGACTGACGTCGTCGAGTCGGTCGGCTCGGACGACGTGCGTAGTGCGACCCTCTACATCAACCTCGTTCCGCCGCGGAGGCGCGAGGTCACACAGGCCGAGTGGGAGCGGCGCATGATCGGCGAGCTGCGCGCCGTCCCCGACGCGCGGATCAGCTTCCAGAGCCAGCACGGCGGTCTCGGGCGCGACATCACACTGTTCATCACGGGTGAGGATTCCGACGTCGTGCAGCGCACCGCCGACACACTTGTCGAGGAGATGCGCACGCTTGCCGAGCTGCGCGACCCGCGTATCAACGGCGACCTGCCGCGACCCGAGATCGTGATCCGGCCGCGCCTCGATCTCGCCGCGGACCTCGGGGTGACCGTGGCCAGCATCGGCCAGACCGTACGCATCGCGACCCTCGGCGATCTCGCGCAGAACGGCGCCAGGTTTTCGCTGGCCGACCGGCAGGTGCCGATCCGCGTGAGTCTCGTCGAGGCGGCGCGCGCCGATCTCACTGCGATCGAGAACCTGCCGGTCCCGACTGCGGGTGGCGGTGCGGTGCCGCTGAAGGCCGTGGCCGACATCAGTTTCGGGCAGGGCCCGAGTACCGTGCGGCGCTACAACCAGAGCCGTCGCGTCGCGATCGAGGCCGATCGCAACGGCGTCGAACCGAGCGTCGCGATGGAGAAGATCAAGGAGTTGCCGATCATGAAGCACATGCCGCAGGGCGTGCGCCTGATCGAGAAGGGCGACGCCGAGATGATGAACGAGTTGCGCACGAACTTCGTGCTGGCGATCGCCGCTGGTGTGCTGATGGTGTTTGCAGTGCTCGTCGTGCTCTTCGCGCGAGTCTTTCAGCCGATCACGATCCTGTCGGCGTTGCCGCTGTCGATCGGCGGCGCCGCACTCGCGCTGATCCTCGCCGGTCAGGCGCTTTCGCTACCCGCGATGATCGGCGTGCTGATGCTGCTGGGCATCGTCGCCAAGAACTCGATCCTGCTGGTGGACTTCGCAATCGAGGAGATGCGCGCGGGCCGTGACCAATTGACAGCGTTGCTGGAGTCAGGACACAAGCGCGCGCGCCCGATCGTGATGACGACCGTCGCCATGGTGGCGGGCATGTTGCCGGTCGCCCTCAACATCTCGGGCAGCTCCTCGTTTCGCGTGCCGATGGGCATCGCGGTGATCGGCGGCCTCATTACCTCGACCGCGCTTACGCTCGTGGTGGTTCCGGCCGTGTTCACGGTCATCGATGACCTCGAGCGGCGCGCGGGCCCGTGGTTCAGGCGCGCGCTGACCAAAGAAGAGGCGGGCGCCGCGGCTGCGAAGAGCGCGCAGGGCTGAGAGCTGCGCGCCTGGCGGCGCGCCAATCACTTCGTGATTACGGTATCCAGCGGCTGCACGGTCCCATTGGCCGCCACGCCCTGTCGACCCAGCACGCGGGCATCGGCGACGCGCAGGCTCCCGCCGACGAGCTTGACGGCAAGCTTCTCGCCACCGACCGTGTCGAGCTCGCGCTGACGCTTGAGCGTGTACTGGTCGAGACTGCCGGCGACGAGGTGGCGCTTGAGCAGCGCCTCAAGCTCGGCCTTGTTCTCGGGCTTGAGCAAGCTGTCGAGCTTGCCGGTGGGAAGTTTCGCGAACGCCTCGTTCGTCGGCGCGAGCACGGTGACATTGTTGCCACCCGCAAGCAGGCCTTCGAGGCCCGCCGCGTCGATCGCCCGGGCGAAGGTCGAGAAGCGGGCGTCGGTGTGGATGATGTCACCGACCTGCTTGTCCTGTGCCGTGGCGACCGCAATGGTGCCCAGTGTGGTCAGCGCCAGGACGGCCATGAACTTCCGGATCTGCATGATTCTGTCTCCTTGAGGGGCAGGGACAGAGTAGCCCCGGAGCAGGGTCCGCAACGTGTGGGGGCGGAAAAGGTGTGCAAAGAATTGCAAAGTCGGCGGGCCGGGTGAGTTGCGTATCGCGAGCGTCTAAACTGGTCCGCCATGCTCGCTCAGCTGCTTCTCATCGACGACGATCGCGACCTCTGCGCCATGCTGGAAGAACTGTTGGCGGGTGAGGGCTTCGGCGTCGCGAGCGTGCACTCGGGCCCCGCGGCACTCGCGCACCTCGGGGAGCATCGCGTCGATCTGGCCGTGCTCGACGTGATGCTGCCCGGCATGAGCGGCTTCGATGTGCTGCGCACGCTGCGCCAGCGCAGCACGGTGCCGGTGTTGATGCTGACGGCGCGCGGCGAGGCCGTGGATCGCATCGTCGGGCTCGAGGTCGGGGCAGACGACTATCTCGCCAAGCCCTTCCATCCGCGCGAACTGATCGCACGGATTCGCGCAATACTGCGCCGTCCGGCGGCGGGCGCGGCAGCTCCCACGGAGCGCCTGTTTACCGTCGGCGCGCTGGTGCTTGATCTGGCTCGCGGTCGGGCGACGGTCGAAGCGCGGCCGGTAGCGCTCACTGGCGCCGAAGCGCGTGTGCTCGAGGAATTGATGCGCTCTGCCGGCGTGGTGGTGAGTCGCCAGCAACTGTGTGAGCGCGCGCTCGGCCGTCCGCTCGAGGCCTTCGATCGCAGTGTCGACACGCACGTCGCGAACCTGCGCCGCAAGCTCGGTGAAAGTGCACCGGAAATCCGCGGCGTGCGCGGCGCAGGCTATGCAATGGATCCGGGGGAGCCCCCGTGAAAAGCGTCTACGGCCGGATCTTCCTGACCGTGGGTATTGCGAGCCTGCTGATGCTCGGGCTCGGCACGGCGGCCAGTTTCCTGATGGTGAGCCAGCGCATCGAGCGTCTGGCGGGTCACGACGCAGCGCATGTCGCCGCCGCAGCCGCGGCGGCCATCGATCGGGGTGGCGAAGCTGCGCTACGCGACTGGTTGCGAGCCGAGGATGCAAGGCCGGGCGACGTGCAGCCGCTGATCGTCGATGCTTCAGGAACCGACGTCCTCGGTCGTGCGGTACCACCGGGCCTCGCGCTGCGCACGCCCGCCATTCTGAAGCCGGATCCGGCCGAGGCCTCAACGTCGCTCTACACCTCGCGCTGGGTTCCGCAGGTGCGATTGCCGGACGGCCGGCGCTTCGCAGTGTATCTCGTCGAACGCGACCCCGCCTGGTGGGACCGGGTAGGCATCAGGGAGCTGCCGCTCCTTCTGATCGCGCTCGCCATTCTCGTGAGCGGCGCCGTGGCGGGCATATTGGCCCGCAGTTTCAGCCGGCCGGTGCGCGAACTCGCCCGCGCAACACGCTCGTTCGCCGCGGGGCTCGCGGCGCCCGAGGTGAGCGCGCGCGTAATTGCGCGCGGCGACGAGCTTGGCGCGCTCGCGCGCGACTTCATCGCGATGGCGGGGCGACTCGAACACCTGCTCAAGGCGCGCGACCAGCTCGTGCGCGACATGTCGCACGAGCTGCGCACACCACTCGCCCGCCTCAATGTGGCGCTCGAGCTGCTGCGCCGACGTGACCCGGACAACCGTCTGGAAACCGACATCGCGAGGCTGCAGCAGCAGGCCGACCGGCTCGATCACATGATCGGCTCGATTCTGGGCCTTTCGCGGCTCGATGCCATGTCCACCCCTCCCAAATTCCAGTTGATCGAGCTGGCGCCATTCGTCGAAGAGGTCGTCGAGGACGCGCGCCTCGAGGCGGCGCAGCGGCAATGCGTGCTCGAGCTGCACGATTGCGCAGACGCGCGTGCGCAGGTCTACGGGAACCCGGTGATCCTCGGCAGCGCCTTGCAGAACGTGCTTCGCAATGCGATCCACCACACGGCCGAAGGAACCCACATCGACATCCGGCTGCGCGCCAGCGGCCGCGAGGCTGCGATCGTCGTGCAGGATCGCGGGCCCGGTGTTCCAGCGGATGCGCTCGAGCACATCTTTGAACCCTTCACCCGCATCGGCGACGCACGCACCCGTCACCCCGACGGCTCAGGTCTCGGACTCGCGATCGTGGCACGCGCGATGCGCCTGCACCGCGGCTCGGCGAAGGCGCGCAATCTGGCGGCAGGCGGGCTCGAAATCACGCTCACACTGCCAGCGGTGGCCGAGGGCGAGATTCCCGTGGAGGCCGACTACTTCGGCGAGGCCTCGCGGCGCCTTACGAACTGACGTCGAGGTGCCTGAGTACGGCGGCGTTGAAGTCGTCGCAGGCTTCCATGTTCGAGAGATGGGCAGCCTCGAGTACCACGAGCTGTGCGCCGGGAATGGCTGCCTGCAATTCTGCTGCGCGCTCCGGCGGCATGCTGGCGTCTCCCGATCCGGCGATGACGAGGGTGGGGGCGTGTATGTCCTGCAGCCTTGTGCGCTGGTCCATATCGCGGATCGCTGTGCACGCGGCCGCATAGCCGGAAGGGTCGGTCCCGAGAAAGATGCGCCGGATGCGTTCCACCTCGTCCGGTTCGCGACGGTGAAACGCGGGCGTGAACCAGCGCTGCATCGTCGCTTCCGCGAGCGGCGTCATACCCTGCTCGCGCACGAGTGCGATCCGCTGCGACCACGCGTCGGCGGGTGGCATGTGCGCGGTGGTGTTGGCGAGCACGAGCCGATCTACACGCCCGGGCTGAAGCTGCGCCGCGCACATCGCGACCATGCCGCCAAGCGAGAGGCCGCACCAGTGCGCGCGCTCGATGGCGAGTGCATCGAGGAGGGCGCACGCATCGCCCGCCATCGTGTCGATGGTGAGTTCCGATGGGCCTGCGAACGACGAGGCACCGTGTCCGCGCAAGGAAAGTCGAACGATGCGAAAGTGCGCGGCGAGAGCCCGGACCTGCGCGTCCCACATGGCGAGCGAACTGCCGAGCGCGTGCAACAGCAGCAGCGTCGGGTGCCGTGCGTCACCCCGGCTTTCGTAGTCGAGTGAACTGCCATCGATCCGCAAGGCAGGCACGATCAGTAGCCCCGTTCGATATCGACCACAGACAGCAGCGCCTCGCCCGCCTGCCAGCGACGCAGGTTCTCGCGCACGATCAGACGGCGGTAGTGGGGGTCGTCATCGGTAGTCGCAGACATGTGGGGTGTGATGAGGATGCGCGGCGCATGCCACAGAGGGTGATCGGGCGGCAGAGGCTCGGGATCGGTCACATCGAGCGCGGCGCCACCCACATGGCCCGATTGCAGCGCGGCGAGGAGATCGCCCGTGATGACACTCTGACCGCGGCCAAGGTTCACGAAATACGCTCCCCGCTTCATGGCCGCAAAGAACTTTGCGTCGAAGAGGCCGCGCGTGTCTGTGGTGAGCGGTAGCGCTGCGACGACTGCATCGGCCCGCGCAGCGAGAGCAAGGAGTTCTGCGGGTTTGCCGACGTACTCGACGAAAGGCGGCCCGGGTCGGTCGGAAGCGCGTGTCGCGACAACGTGCATGCCGAGCGCGTGCGCGCGGCGTGCGACCTCGGTGCCGATGCCGCCGAGGCCGGCGATCAGCAGTGTCTTGCCGCCCAGCACGCGGACCGGCGCGCCGCCGCCCGGAGATTCGTCCCAGGTGCCGGCGGCTTGTCGAACGATATAGGTGTCAAGGTGGCGTGCGAGCGCAAGCAGCAGTGCGATCGCGTGTTCTGCCATCGGCGGCCCGAGCGCGCGCTGCATGTTCGTGACCACGATGTCGCGCTCGCGGATCGCAGGCAGCGCCACGCAGTTCTCGACGCCGACGGAAAATGATTGCACCCACACTGTCTTGGGTGCCGCAGCGAGCAGATCCGCTTCGCAGTAGCCGAGAAGCGCATCTGCGTCGGGTGCGGCCTGCAGCGCTTGCGCGTGGGTCGATGTCACGACGACTTCCGCGCCCGCCGCGGCCGTGTCCAGCAACTGCGCTGCATCGGGCCCGAGATTCGCACGGACGACGATCTTGCGGAGCGGGCGCCAGCCCCGCCGCTCGCGGGAGGGCACGGAAGCGGTTTGCAGGCCGAGTTCTTCAATGACACGGGCCACGTCGGGCGGTGTCGCGGCGTGGGCGGTGACCGTGCAGGTGGCGAGAAGGCAGGCAAGTTGCAGACGGGCGCGCATGCCGCGAGTGTGGCGCGCGCGGATTTCGCCGTAAAGACCGCCGTTTCTCGGCGTGCTTTTGCGGCTGCCGGGGCATTCAATGAAGCCTCGACAGTGCGGAGGGTTTTCACATGACATCGAAACGCGTTACCCGCGGTCAGGGCATGACCGAATACATCATCATCGTGGCGCTCATCGCCGTCGCGGCGATCGGGGTCTACACGGCCTTCGGCGACATCGTGCGTGGCCAGACATCGGTCGCGGCATCGGCACTCGCCGGCGCCAATTCCGGCGGCGCGCGTGGTGCCGTCAATCAGGCGCAACAGCGTTCCAACACCGAGGGTCAGTCGCAAAAGACCCTGCAGGACTTCGAGCAGTAAGCCGTGCGGTGCGAACGTGGAGCTGCGGTGGTTTTCACTCTCGCTCTGCTTGCGTGCCTCGCGACGGCCACCCTGTTCGTGTACGAGAGCGGCCGGCTCGTCACGCAGAAGCGGCGTCTCATCGACTCCGCCGATGCCGCGGCGCTGTCGGCCGCCATTTTCGAGGCACGCGTGCTCAATTTCGAGAGCTACATGAACCGCGCCATCGTCGCGAACCAGGCAGCCATGGCCCAGTCGGTCAGTCTGCGGTCCTGGCTCGCGTACATGACGCGCACAGTCGATCGCGCCAACCGCATCACCCGCTTCGTGCCGTATCTCGGGCCGGCGACCACGGGGCTGCGAAACGTGATGACCGGAGTCAATCGCGCCTCGCAACCCCTGCTTGTCACAGGCGAGGGCACCCTCGCGCTCTTCACCACCGACTTCGCGCGTGCCGCGGATGCCCTGCATCTCGCCGCGGCTCCGGCAGCTTTGGAGCTCGCGCAGCGCACCGCCGCCGACAACTTTCCCGGAGCGTCGCTGAGTACCCGCGGCAGCGCGCTCATGGGCGCACACACCACGCGCTGGGTCCGGCTTACCCGAGTGTACGGCGGCGCGCAGCGTGGCCGACAGAAAGAAGTCATCGTCCGCTCGCTTGATCGCTTCACCGTCGATCGCGGGGCCGTCTTCAGAGTGCCCGTGATCGTGCGGCTCGAAAAGCGGGGCGGCACCGACCTCCCTGGTTTCGACACGTGGCGTGGCATGGACACCTTCGCCCTGCACCACCGCACGCTGTTCGGCTGGCGGGAGGCGTTCCAGATCGGCTGGGGCGCTGCGGAACAGGGGCGGGCGACTTCGCTGCGCGGCTATCACGGCGGCAGCTATCGGGTGAACCGCCGCACTTCGCGCACCGCGATGCGCGACTTGCGGGTCTCACGCCTGTCACGCGGCCTGCCGTCCATGCGTGATGTGGCACGCCTCGAGCCGGCGGTGCAGAATGATCTGCGCCTCGATCTCGAGCTTGAGGTGCCTATCGTCCGCGTTTCGGGCCCATCACCCGGGCCCATGACGGCGCAGGCTTCTGCGCGGGTGTTTCATGCACGCCCGACGCCACGCCCCGACCGGCGGCGCGAGCTCCCGAGTCTCTATTCACCTTACTGGCAGGCGCGGCTCGCCACGCCGCCGCGACTCCCCGCGCCATGATTGCGCGCGGCCAGGCACTGACCGAGATGCTGGTCGTGTTGCTCGGCCTCGTGCCGCTGTGGCTTGCGCTGCTTGCGATTGCTGGCCTGCAGGATCTCGCCGTCACAACCCAGGCTGCAGCACGCTATGCCGCCTTCGATCGTGCACTGGCGCCCGAGGCGGCCGGCACCACGGCGTTTCGGGTACGGCAGTATCTGTTCGACACGGTCCCGGGTCCTGTCACCGCGGCTCCCGGCGCGCAAGACTGGTCGGTTTATCCCGGGCTCTGGATCGACCCTGCCACTCGTGCTCGCTGGCTCGATTCCCCGGCGCAGGTGTCGCTCGTCACGGGCGCTGCACGGCTGGGCGGCCTCGCGGGCAGCGCCACCGATGCGGCGCTTGCCCTGGTCGCGCCTTCAGCGCCGCTCGCGCCGGGGCGTTTCGAAATCCGCGCAGGCGGACCCTCACAGGCACGGGTGCGCACCGAGCTGAGGAATGTCCACCTTCCGTTTCTGCCGAGGCCTCTCGTGCTCTCGGCGCGCGTGAGCGTACTCGGCGATTCCTGGGGAGCCGACGATTCCCGGCAAACGGCCGCGCGCGTGAGCGGTCTTTCCCCATTGCGGGTTCTCTCGCCGGTGACCGCATTGATTCGGCCGCTTACGCCGCTGCTCGCGCTCTTCGAGCCGCGCCTGCGCGAGTTCTGCCCCGCGCTTGTCGCACCCGACGTCGTACCCATCGATAGGACCGTGCCCCGCGCGCCCGCATGGATCCGGGAGTACCCGCGATGCTGATCGTGGCGCTCGCTTCGGCACTGTCACTCGTCGCGGCACAGCTGGCGGAGCCAGCCCCGTGGTTGTCGCGCGAAGCGGTTCTGGTTGCGAGCGATGCAATGACTGTCGATCGTGCGCCGATGCAGGTCCATCGCTATCGCTCCCGGTTGTGCCCTGAAGACGTGCTGGCGCTCTGGTCACGGGCCCATCCCTTCGAATCGCCTCAAAGCAGGATCGCGGGTGACTGGCGCGTCGTGAGCCGCCTGCAGCACACGACGCAGGAAACGCTTCAAGTCCGATCGGTCGAAAGTGGTGGCAGCGAGATTCTCCTTGCGCGCGTGAATCTGCGGGCGCCGCTTACTGCACCCGTGCGCCCGCCCCTCCCGCTGCCCGCTGGCGCCGTCGTCCTGCGTGTCGTTTCATTCGATGATGCGGCGGGCCGTGCCAGCCAGTTCATCGTGTCCTTGCCTGGCGCGCCGGCGCGAATGCTGGCACAGCTCTGCCAGAACCTGCTCGATCGCGGCTGGCACCCGGCCGGGCGCACGGACTGCCTGGAGCGCCGTCCCGGCGAGGCCCAATGGTTCTTGCGCGGCACTGAAACGCTCGGCCTCGATCTGCGCGCGGACGGGGCGGCAACTCGTGCGATGGTCGGCCATGCGGGACCGAGGCCATGAGATTCGTGCGGGGCCAGGCGCTGGTCGAATATGTGTGTGTCCTGGTGGTGGTGGTCGCCGCCTTGTGCCTGCCGTTCCTGGGCGGGCCGGCAATCGTCGTTCAGCTCGAGGACGCACTCAGGAACTACTGGCAGTCCTGGTCAGGGTCGTTGCTGGCCCTCACGGTAGCGCCATGACGAAGTGGCTCCCATGGCTCGTCGCGCTGGTCGCCGGAGGTGGTGCCGCGGTGCTGGCGTCACGCTACATCAGTACGCGCATCTCGAATGCCGAGGCGACGTTCGCCAATGAGTATGTGCTGCGCCCGGTGATCGTGGCAGCGAAGGCCATTGCGGCGGGGCAGACCGTGCAGATCGAGGATCTCGCCCTGCGCAAGGTGCCCGCGCGATTCGCACCGAGCGAGGCACGCGGCGCCGAGGCATCGGGCGAAATCCTTGGCCGCGTGGCGCTGCATGCGCTTGCGCCCGGCGATCCGGTTCTGCCTTCATCGCTGCAATCGAGTGAGCTGCCGCCGCTTGCTTCACTTGTCGGCGCCGATCGTCGCGCAATCACCCTCGCGGTCGACGAGATCAATGGCTTCGCGGGCCTCCTCACGCCCGGCGATGTCGTGGATCTCGTCTACATCGCCGATGGCGACGGCGCAAGTCCGCGGGCCGCGGCTGTGCGCCCGCTGCTCGAGCGCGTCACCGTCATTGCCACCGGGCGCAGCACCCGGCGCGTGCGCACCACGGGCGGCGATGGGGTGGCACACGACATCGACGTCGACTACGCCACGGTCGCGCTCGATGTCGCACCGGTGGATGCACAGCGCCTCGTGCTCGCGCAGCGCACCGGTGAGGTCACCGTTCTGCTGCGCGGTGCGGCCTCGTCAGATGCCGCCGCGCTGCGCGTGGTCGATGTAAGCACGATCGCCGGGCCGGCGCGCCACGCGCGAGCCCGAAGCGCGCCCGCAGTACAACTGATCGTGGGCGGCGCCGCGGCGCGGCCGGTGTTGATCCAGGAGGCGCCTTCGACATGAGGAGCATGAGGAAAACTTCGCGACTATTCGTGCTGGCGTGGCTCGCCGCCCCCTTGGCCACCTCTCTCGCGACCGCGGGGTTGCCGGTGCGCCTCGATCTCTACGTCGGCGACAGTCGTGTGCTACAGGTGAATCCGGTCCGTGTCGCCGTCGGCAATGGTGCGGTGGTCTCGGTGACCACGCTCCCCGCGGGCGAGTTGTTGCTGCTCGGCGAGAGCGCGGGGCGCACGACCCTGCAGCTCTGGCTGCGCGACGGCAGCCGGCATCGCGTCGTGGTCGATGTCACCGCCAACGACATGGAAGCGACCTTGCGTGTGGTGCGCGAGCTGCTCGCGGGCGTCGAGGGTGTCGGCGCGCGTCCGATCGGCAACCGCATCGTGCTCGATGGCCTCGCGACCGGCGCCCGCGCGCAGGATCGTGCCGCGTCCATCGCGAGTCTCTATCCCGGCGTGGTGCTCAACTTCGTCGGCAAGGTCGCCTGGGAGAGCATGATCCACTTCGACGTGCGCATCGTCGAAGTGCGCAGCAGCGCGCTGCGCGATGTGGGCATACGCTGGCGTGACGATATCGCCGGCCCCGAAGGCGGCATCGTCGCGGATCGGGTTGCGAACGATCCGGACCGGGAGAAGGTCTGGCCTCCCAAGCTCCACCTCGGCTGGACGGCAACACTCGACTCACGCATCCGGCTTCTCGAGCAGCGCGGCGATGCCGCCATCGTCGCCGAGCCGATGCTTGCCTGTCGCAGCGGCGGCAGCGCCCGCTTCGTGTCGGGCGGTGAGCTGCCGATCCCGGTGTTCGACCCGCAGGGCGGAGCCGACATCGAATACAAGGAGTACGGGGTCATCCTCGACGTCAAGCCCGTCGCCGAGCCCGACGGCAGCATCTACGCACACATCGACACCGAAGTGAGCGAGGTGGACGAGGCGCAGCGGGTACTTGGTGTGCCGGGTTTCCTGAAACGCCGGTCTGCGACCGAAGTAAACCTTCGCGAAGGTGAGACCCTCGTGATCGCGGGGCTCGTCAATCGCAACCGGTCGGGGGAGCGTCGGCAGCTGCCGGGGCTCGGGCGCCTGCCAGTGGTAGGCGCGGCCTTCCGCAGCCGCACGCGGCGCAGCCTCGACTCGGAACTCGCGATCTTCATCACGCCGCGCATCGTTACCGCCGGACGGGTGAGCGGCCCGGCGCCCGAAACGCCAGGCGAGACTTCCGATCGCCTGCAGCAGCGAACGGGCGAGCTGACGCGCCAGCTCACACCGCGCATGCCGCCGCCATGATGCAACCCTCCCCGGAACTTGCGCGCTCCCTGCACCAGGCACTCCTGGCGTCACTCGACCTGCGCCGCCGCGACATCGTGCAGATGCCCGAACCAGAACTGCGCGCGCTCGCCGGCGAGCGCCTGGCCGCGATCATTGCGCAGATGGATCTGCCGCCGGCAGCCGACACGCACGCGCTCGTGCAGTTCGTCGTGGACGAGGCAATCGGGCTCGGGCCGCTCGAGGCGCTGCTCGCCGACGACAGCGTGACCGAGATCATGGTGAACGGGGCGGGGCGGGTGTTCGTCGAACGCAGCGGGCGTCTGGAATTCACCTCCACCCGGTTCACGAGCGAGGCCGCGCTGCGCGCGGTCATTGACCGCGTCGTGTCGCGCGTCGGTCGCCGCGTCGATGACGCTTCCCCGCTCGTCGACGCACGCCTGACTGACGGCTCGCGCGTCAACGTCGTGCTCGCGCCGTTGTCCCTCTGTGGGGCGGCGCTCACGATCCGCAAGTTCGCGCGGCGGCGGCTGAGCATCGGCGATCTCGTCGCACTCGACGCCATCGGGCCGCCCATGGTGACCTTTCTCACCGAGTGCGTGCGCCACCGGCGCAACATCGTGGTGTCCGGCGGCACCGGCTCCGGCAAAACCACCCTTCTGAACGTGCTGTCGTCGCTGATACCGGAATCGGAGCGCATCGTCACGATCGAGGACGCCGCCGAACTGCAGCTTGCGCACGAGAACCTGGTGCCACTCGAAGCGCGTACTGCGAACATCGAGGGTCGTGGCGAGATCACGATCCGCGACCTCGTGCGAAACGCGCTGCGCATGCGGCCCGACCGCATCGTCGTAGGGGAATGCCGCGGCGGTGAGGCCCTCGACATGCTGCAGGCAATGAACACCGGACACGACGGCAGCCTCACGACAGCACATGCCAATGGTCCACGCGATCTTCTGTCGCGCCTCGAGGTGATGGTGCTCATGTCAGGGGTCGATTTGCCCCTGCAGGCGGTGCGCGAGCAGATCGCGGCGGCGGTCGATCTGATCGTGCATGTCGCTCGCTTCTCCTGCGGCGCGCGGCGCGTGACCCACATTGTCGAAGTTACAGGCATGGATGCCGGCGTGATCTCGACCCAGGAGATCTTCCGGTACGTACGCACGCACGCGCGGGCGCAGGGACACTTCGAGGCGGCGGGACAGGTGCCGGCCTTTTACGAGGCATTGCGTGCCGGCGGCGCCGCGCTCGACTACTCGATCTTCCGGCGGGAGCCGGTGGGCGCAGGGGTCTAGGCGATGCCGGTGCTCATCCTCGGCATGTGCGTGCTCGCGACCATGGCTGCGGTGTTCGGCGCGACGGGTTTCACGCAGTCCGCGGCCCGGACTTTCCGCCGTGAGGCAATCGATGCGCCGGCAGGCAAGCTTGCCGATCTCTTCATTTTCGTCGAGCCCGAGCGGCTGCTGCGAGCAGGCGGTGTCGCCGCGGCGGTCGCCTTTGCCATAGTGCTCTCACTCACCGGCTTGCCGCTCGCCGCGCTGGGTGCGGCGAGCGCCGTCTTTGCATCACCGCGCCTGCTGCAGGCGACCTGGCGCAAGCGCTACCAGCAGCAGATCGGGGCACAGCTGCCGGACGCCATGGCGATGCTGGCGGGCGCCGTGCGGGCAGGCTCCGGGCTCGCGCAGGGGCTCGATCAGATTGCAGTCAGGGTTGCGCCGCCGCTCGGTCACGAACTCGCGCTCGTCATGCGCCGCCATCGCCTCGGCGTGCAGCTGGACGAGGCGCTGCGCGACATGGGGCGGCGCGTGCCGCTGCCTGAAGTGCATCTGCTTGTCACCGCGGTGGCGCTCGCGCTTCAGGTCGGTGGCAGCCTCGGCGGTACTCTCGATCGCCTCGCCGATACCTTGCGCCGCAAGCATGTCATCGAGGCGAAGCTGCGTGCGCTCACTTCGCAAGGCCGCCTTCAGGCCATCATCGTCACGGCGTTGCCAGTCGCACTGATGCTCGCGCTCACCGCGCTCGACCCGGTATCGATGCGACCACTCGTCACTACCGCAGGCGGTTGGGCCGTGCTCGGCTGCATCGCGATCCTCGAAACGACTGGCTGGCTGCTGATCCGCCGGATCGTGGCGATCGACGTATGAGTGTGCTGCCCGAGATCTGGATCGCCGCACTTGCCAGCACGATGGGCGCGGCCGTCGCATGCGCTGGATGGTTTGCCACACGCGCAGCCATCGACTCCAGGCGCGATGCCGGGCGTGGGCGTGCCGGGCTTGCCGGCTGGCTGCGCATCTGCCTGCCGGTCGCCGCAGTGCTATCGACCGCGCTCATGCCGCTTCTTCGCAAGGAATGGCTGGCGAGTGCGCACACCCGGTTGCGGCGGGCAGACCTCGAAGAGGCGGTCCTGCCGCAGGAGTGGCTCGCCCTGCCGCTGCTGCCCGGCATCGCGGGTGCGGCGATCACTCTCACCGTCGGCGGGGAAGGGGCCACGATCTTGTTCGCGGGCCTCGCGGGCGGGCTCTGGCCAGTTCTCTGGCTGCGAGACCGCACTCGCAAGGTCGCACGCGAGATCGATCGCGAGCTGCCGCGCTTCCTCGAGCTGCTGACGCTGGCGGTGGAAGCAGGCTGCGCGCTCGGTGCGGCGCTGCGCATCGGCGTGGAAGCATCGGCCGCCGGTGTTCTGCAGCGAGGACTCGCGGAGGCTCTGCGTGCCATTCACGCGGGGCGACCGCGCGGCGAGGCACTCACCGATCTCATGCGGCGCTTCGGGCACTCCGGGCTACACACGATGCTGAGCGCCATCGTGCATGCCGACATGAGCGGCGCAGGCATCGCGAGCACGCTGCGTGCGCAAACCGTACAGCGTACCGAGGAGCGCTTCGCGCGCGCCGAGCGACTGGCCATGGAGAGCCCCGTGAAGATGCTTGGGCCGCTGATCCTCTGCATTTTTCCATGTGCGTTTCTCGTGATCGGATTCCCGATCGCGCACCGTCTGCTGCAATGGACCTGAGGAGCCACCATGCGCGAGCGTTCTTTGCTGCACAACGGCCGGTTGCGCGAGCCCCGCGTGCTTGCCTGCGAGACCTTTCTCGAGCGGGCGCGTGGCCTCGTGTTGCGTCGTCGCTTTCGAACGCCGGCTGTGATCAAGATCGCGCCGTGCGCCGGCGTGCACACCTTCGGCTTGCGAGGCCCGATCGATGTCGTCTTCACGGATTGCACGGGCGAGGTCCTGCGCTGCGTGCATGCGCTGCCGCCCTGGCGGGTTGCCGTATGCGGCCGCGCGCTCTGCGCGTGGGAGATGCCGGCCGGCCTCTGCCGGCAGCTCGCCATCGAACCCGGAGACCGCCTCGATGATCGGCCGCCGGACGACTGAACACCGCCGTGCAGGCGAGCACCGGGGGCCGTCGAATCCCCGGCGCGTGTGCGGGGCCGCAACGCTCGAGTTCCTGATCGTCGCCTTCGCGGTACTCGTGCCGGTCATCTTCGGCACACTTGAGATGGCGCTCCTCATCGTGGCGCGACAAACTCTCGGTGTCGCCACCTTCCTGGCCGCGCGTACCGGCGCTACGGAGCACGGCGACCGGGGCGCGATGCGGCGAGCGCTTGCGCAGGGCCTCGTGCCACTCCATGCCACGCGCGGTGCGACCGAAGCCTGGGCCGTAAGCTATGCCGACGCGCTTCGCTCTGACCGCACCCGACTCGAAATCTGGAGCCCTGTGCCAGCGAGCTTTGCGGACCATGGCGTCGCGGTGAACGGCAACGTGGAGATTCCCAACGTGTGGCCGCGTTACCGCACCGGCACGGGCGTCGCCTCGCGCCAGACGATTGCGGAGGCGAACCAGCTCGGGCTGCGCGTAAGCATCTGCCGGCCGCTGCTCTTCCCCGTCACTGCGCCACTCATCATCGCGGCGGTACGCCTGCGTGACAGCAGCGCATTCGCGCTCGGCTGTTATGCGCAAGGCGCCGTTCCCCTGCGGGCACGCGCGCTCGTGCATATGCAATCCACTGCGCGCCGCTCGGCCATGCGGCTGTGAGCTGCCCGCGACCCTGTGTCGCCGCCCCGGTGGCGCGTGTCCGCGACCACCTGCCGGTGTAGACTGCTGCCCAGCGATTGTTCCGCCCGGCGGATGAGCGAGGGGTCTTGGCAGCATTCGACTTCGACCTGGGCGAGAGTGTCGAACTCTTGCGCCAGACAGTGAGGGATTTCGCGCAGGAGCGCATTGCCCCGCGCGCACACTCGATCGATCGCGACAACAAGTTTCCGCGCGATCTTTGGCCGGAGCTCGGTGAGCTCGGGCTGCACGGCATCACCGTCGCAATCGAGGACGGCGGCAGCGGTCTTGGCTACCTCGAGCATGTGATTGCGATGGAAGAGGTAAGCCGCGCCTCGGCGTCGGTCGGTCTCTCCTATGGCGCGCATTCCAATCTCTGCGTCAATCAGCTGCGCCGCTGGGGCTCGACGGCACAGAAGCGCCAGTATCTTCCGCAGCTCCTCTCCGGTGAGCATGTCGGTGCGCTCGCGATGAGCGAGCCTGAGTCGGGATCGGACGTCGTTGGAATGCACCTCACCGCCACACTCGCTGGCGATCACTACGTGCTCGACGGCCGCAAGATGTGGATCACGAACGGCCCCGAAGCGGATATCGTGATCGTCTACGCGCGCCTGCCCGGCACGCGCGGCCCGCAGGGCATCACGGCTTTCATCGTCGAACGGGGCACGCCGGGTTTTCACTCCGCGCAGAAGCTCGACAAGCTGGGCATGCGTGGCTCGGATACTTCCGAACTCGTGTTCGAGGGCTGCCACGTGCCGGTCGTGAACCTGATGCACGAGCCGGGGCGCGGCGTCGAAGTGCTGATGAGCGGACTCGACTACGAGCGGGTGGTGCTCGCCGGTGGCCCGCTCGGCATCATGCAGGCCTGCCTCGACACGGCTCTGCCGTATGTGCGCGCGCGCAGGCAGTTCGGCCAGCCGATCGGCCAGTTCCAGCTGATGCAAGGCAAACTGGCCGACCTCTACACCACGCTGAACGCCTGCCGCGCGTACGTGTACAGCGTCGCGCGTGCCTGCGACCGCGGCCGCACCACCCGCTATGACGCCGCGGGCTGCATCCTCTACGCGAGCGAGCGAGCGACCCAATGCGCGCTCGAGACCATCCAGGCGCTCGGCGGCAACGGCTACATCAATGAGTACCCCGCCGGACGCCTCCTGCGCGACGCGAAGCTCTATGAGATCGGCGCGGGTACCAGCGAAATCCGCCGCATGCTGATCGGTCGTGAACTGTTCGGGGCCGATGAGTAAGTCGGGCGTGCGGCGGCAGCTGCGCACGCTGCTGGTCGCAAATCGCGGCGAGATCGCGTGCCGTGTCATGCGCACTGCACGCCGCCTCGGGATGCGCACCATCGCGATCTACTCCGATGCCGACATCGATGCGCTGCATGTGCGGGTGGCCGATGCGGCCGTGCGCGTCGGCCCCGCGCCGGCGCGCGCGAGTTATCTCGACATCGATGCGGTGATGCGTGCAGCACGCGACAGCGGCGCCGACGCCATCCACCCCGGTTACGGCTTTCTTTCCCAGAACGCCGACTTTGCAGACGCCTGTACAGCGGCGGGCATCGTGTTCGTGGGGCCGAGCGGCAAAGCCATGCGCGCGATGGGCCGCAAGGACGAAGCGAAGGCGCTCATGAGTGCGGCCGGCGTCCCCGTCGTGCCGGGTTGGCAGGGCGACGATCAGAGCGATACGACCCTGATTCGCGAGGCGGAGCGTGTCGGCTTTCCGCTCCTCGTCAAGGCGATCGCCGGAGGTGGCGGCAAAGGCATGCGGGCTGTGCGCAGTGCAGCGGAGCTGCCGGAGGCACTCTCGGCGGCACGCGGCGAGGCGGCGCGCGCCTTCGGCGATGGGCGGCTTCTGCTCGAGCGCCTCATCGAATCGCCGCGGCATGTCGAAGTCCAGGTGATCGCGGATCGGCACGGCCACTGTCTGCATCTTCACGAGCGCGATTGCTCGCTGCAGCGCCGCTACCAGAAAGTGATCGAGGAATGTCCGGCCCCCGGGCTGTCGCCGGCACTGCGCGAACGCCTCCACGATGCCGCAGTGCGCGCCGCAAAGGCTGCCGGCTACGAGAACGCGGGCACGGTCGAATTCATCGTGGCGGGTGATGATGGCTGGTTTCTCGAGATGAATACGCGCCTGCAGGTCGAGCATCCGGTCACCGAAGCCGTGCTCGGTATCGATCTTGTGGAGTGGCAGCTGCGGGTGGCGTCCGGCGAGCCGCTGCCGCCGCCGCCCGCGCCGCCGCGTGGCCACGCCTTCGAAGCGCGCGTGTACGCCGAGGATCCGCGCAACGGCTATCTGCCCGCGGGCGGCCGAGTCGAAGTCATGCGCTGGCCCGATAGCGATGTCCGCGTCGATGCGGCCGTCGAGGAGGGCGACCGGGTCGTGACCGACTACGATGCGCTGCTCGCAAAAGTGATCGTCCACGCCGCAACACGCGAAGCGGCGTTGCAGCACCTCGAGACAGCTTTGCTCGCGTGCCGCGTGGAGGGCGTGACTACCAACCTCGCCGCGCTCGTCGCACTGGCACGTGACGCGGATTTCCGGGCCGGTCGCATGACTACCGGCCTCATCGATGCGCGGAGCGATGCGCTGTTGCCGGATCTTGCCGCGCAGCGCGAGCGCGCGGCACAGCTCGCTGCGGCGGCGCTGCTGGCGCCGACAGGGACAGAGAGTGTCGATCCCTGGGCCGCAAAGGACAGCTGGCGTGTCCAGGGCATCCGGGAAACGCACGTGAGATTCGTGGTGCCGGGCACCGGGTTTTCGGTTATTGCGGCGGCGCCCGGAATAACCGAAAACCCGGTGCCCGGCACCAACTCTTCCACCCACGTTGCGGTCTTCCCCGACGAAGTGCGCGTATGGCTCGACGGGGAATTCTTCCGCTTCGCCCGTGTCGCGCACGGGGCTCCCGCCGAAGCGGTGAGCAGCGGCGGGCAGGTACTCGCGCCGATGCCGGGTGCGGTGCTCGAAATGCGGGTGGCGGAGGGCGAGCGGGTGTCGCGAGGTCAAGCGCTCGTCGTGCTCGAGGCGATGAAGATGGAGCATACGCTGCGCGCGCCGACGTCGGGTCGTGTGAGCAGCATCGACGTGCATGCGGGCCAGCGGGTGCGCGAGGGCGAGCGTCTCCTGTCCATCGAAGAGGAGAGCGCCGGGTGAACGTGCCGAACGGCCGCTACGCGCTCGCGCTCCTTGCCGCGTGGTTCGTGCTCTGGTTGCCGCTTGCGTTCAACCCCTTCGACCGCAGCGACTGGCTGCTTGAGAACGCACTTCTCATCGCGGCTATCGCGCTCCTTGCTGCCACGTGGCGACCGTTTCCGCTGTCACGCACTTCCTACACGCTGATCTTCGTGTTCCTCTGCCTGCACACGATCGGCGCGCACTTCACGTACGCGGAAGTACCGTACGATGCGTGGTCACGGCAGACGCTCGGCTTGCCGATCGACGCGCTCTTCGGCTGGGAGCGCAACAATTTCGATCGGGTGGTGCATTTCTCCTACGGACTTCTGCTTGCGTACCCGATCCGCGAACTCTTCCTGCGGGTCGCGGCAGTCAAGGGCTTCTGGGGCTACTTCCTGCCGCTCGATCTCACGATGTCTTCCTCGGCCCTCTACGAAATAATCGAATGGGCGGCGGCCGTCGTGTTCGGCGGCGACCTTGGTGCAGCATTCCTCGGGACGCAGGGCGACCCGTGGGATGCGCAGAAGGACATGGCGCTCGCGAGCCTCGGGGCGCTGATTGCGATGTGTGTCACTGCGGCCGTCAACTACCACTACCAGCGCGACTTTGCACGGGAGTGGCAGGAGAGCCTGCGGGTAAAGCGCCGCGCGCCGTTGTGAGACGGCGCGCGGCACCCAAACATCAGAACGAGCGCTTGAGCGAGACACCGAGCCAGCGCGGTGGCAGGTACGACACCTCGTTGCAACCGCACAGCGAGGCGAGGTCGTAACCCATGCCGCCCGCCTTCTCCTGCGTGATGTTGCGCAAGTTCAACGACACCTGCCAGGCATCGTCCCCGGAGGTCCAGCCGAACTCGCCGTTCACGAGCAGGTAGGACGGGAACTTGTCGGCGTCAAAGTTGCGCAGGTTGTAGTAGACGCTGCCCACGTAAGCCGCGTCCGAGCGAATGTGCAGCAGGCCGCCCAGCGCGGGCCATGAATAGCGCACCATCCCGGTGACCTGAACCTCAGGCGTGAAGATCGGGCGCACGTCGCGCGGCGGCAGCGGCGAATTGGCGCGCAGCGGCACATTCTTGAGCTTGGCGTCCAGCAGTCCGCCCGACAGCGAGATATCGAGACCCTCGATCGGGTTCGTCTGCAGCTCGAGCTCGGCACCATAGGTCCGCTGATCGGCGTTGATCACGAGACCCCCCACGCCCACGAAGAGGAAGGCTTGTGCATCCTTGTAGTCGTAGTAGTAAACGCCGCCATTCAGGCGCGTGCGCTCGCCCAGGGAGGCCTTGAAGCCGCCCTCGTAGGACCACAGGGTTTCATCCCCGTAGGGTAGCCCCGCATCGCCTCCACCACCCAGGTAGGCGCCAAGCAGGGGCGCATTGTAGCTGCCGGCCTTGGAACCGCGATTGATGCCTGCGTAGAGCAGCAGCCCGTCGCGGGGCCGGAAGTCGAGCTGGGCCTTGCCGGTCCACAGCGTCTTCGAGCTCTCGTCCGCGAAGCTGAACGGCGCACCGGGCACCGGCACGTTCGGCAGCGGACTGCCCTGGTTGATGTGGTAGTTGCTGGTTGAGATGAAGAAGCCATTCGCGATCATGCGATAGTCCTTCTCCTCCTCGATGATGCGCCCGCCCAGCGTTCCCGTGATCCGGTCGGTGAAGTCGAACTCGAGCTGGCCGAAGGCGGAGTAGGATTTCGTCTTCAGCCTGGCTTTGACACCGATGTCGAAGGGCGTATTGCCGAACAGCGTGTAGATGAGACTGTTGACGGGTGCCTTCAGCGCGTTGTCCGCATTGTTATCGATGTTCAGGTAGTAGCCGCCGGCAACCCAGTGCGTGCGCCCTGTGGAGCCACTCAGGCGCAGCTCCTGCGAGAGGCTGTCCGCATCGACCGCACCGGCGTTCGCGAGCTGGTTCATCGGCCCCGCGTCGACGTCAATGAACAGGACCTTCTCGTACTTCTTCCAGTCGGTGATCGAAACCAGCTGAACGCGCTCCGCGACATCCCACTCGACGCGGCCGCTGAGGCCGGTGGCCTCGGTCTCGCCATTGTCCTTGAAGGCGAAGTCGCTGCTGGTGCGCCAGCCATCGCCGTCTGGATCGGTGTAGCCGAAGAAATCGCCGCCTGGAACGGGGCGGCCGGGCAGGCCGAGCGTCCCGCCCGACCCGAAGCTGCTGCCGTCGATCAGGTTCGCGCCACCCTCGCCACTGCCCTGGATGGTGAACCGCGTCTCGCCTGCGGGAGTCCTGATCACGTTGATGAGCTCGCCCTGTGCGTCGAGGACGCCGATGGTCGAGATCGCCTGGTACGGGCCGGTGCTGACCTTGCTCTTCGCGTGGTTCGCCGAGACGCGCAACAGCACCTCGTCGCCGGCCTTGAAATCAAGCGTGCCGCGCAGCGCGAAGGTTTCGCTCGCGCCCATGTCCGCGCCGGCACCGGGGCCGGGTGGCAGCGAGCCAAACGAGCCCGCGGTGGGTGCGCCGGCCGGGTACATGTTCTTCAGGTAGCTCTCGACATTGTCGTACATCACGGCCACGCGCCCCGCCACACGATCGCCCAGCGGGCCGCCGATGGCGGCTTCGACGCGCTGGCTGCCGCCGTGAGCGGGGGTGTCGTAGTAACCGCCCCGCAGGTCGACGAAGCCTTCGACCTCCCCGAAAGTCGGCTTGCGCGAGATGTAGTGCACGAGGCCTCCGGTCGCGTTGCGACCGAAGAGGGTGCCCTGCGGGCCCTTCAGCACTTCGACGCGCTCGATGTCGAACAGCCCGAAGGTCTGGGCGTTCGCGATCGGGATGTAGCCTTCGTCGAGATAAACCGCATTCGGCGCCTCGACAATGTCATTGAAGTCGCTCTGCGTGACGCCGCGGATCGTGAACTGTGAGTTCTGGCCGGCCATGGCGCCGGAGATATGCACGCCCGGCGTGAAGGTCGCGATATCGTAGCTGGACTCGATGCCCATCGCCTTCAGCTGATCGCCGGTGAACGCGGCAATCGAAATGCCCACGTCCTGGATGTTCTGTTCGCGCTTCTGCGCGGAGACCACAACCTCCTCGAGTATGGTCTGGGCCTGCGCGAGGGCGCCGACTGCGAAAGGCGTCAACGTGACAACGATGGCGCGAGTGAGGCGACAAGCTTGCATGTATCTCCCCTGATGATGTGCCAATGATTCTCGTTTTGTGCGTGCGTCGCGCCCCATTGCGCCGGCGTGAACGCTGGCCGAGTGTTGCACGGCATCACCGGCAATCAAGCCCCCTACGCGCGTTTGGCGCAATATGCACAATCGCGTGCCGGATTTGCATACTGCCCTGCGTCGCGCAGCCGTCTTGGCAGAAGCAACGCATCCGGTTACATTGCGGACAGGCGTCTTGGTGCTGCGGAGCCGGGATGATGATCCCGGAGACCCGTATCGGAAAGAAGCCAAGTTTGATGTCCCGGTCGCTGGCCGGATTGGCCAGCCGTCGATTCATGCACGAGGGTTAGCAATGGTCGCCACTCCAGACGCAGTGCACAACTCCATCAAGCCCGGCCGCTGGGTGCGTTCCACCTGCAAGATGTGCCTGCATTCCTGCACGAACCTGATTCACGTCACCGACGATGGCGTCATCAACAAGGTCGAGGGTGACCCGACCAATCCCTCGAACCGCGGCAAGCTCTGTCCGAAGGGCAATTCCGCGATCATGCGGCACTACGATCCCAACCGGTTCACGCAACCGCTGAAGCGGACGAACCCGGAGAAGGGGCCGAACATAGACCCGAAGTGGGTGCCGATCAGCTGGGATGAAGCCCTGACGCTGGTGGCCGACAAGCTCAAGGACTGTCTGCAGACCGATCCGCGCCGCATCATCCCGTCGCTGGAAGATTTCCAGAAGATGAATATCTGGGTCTGGCCACTGGCCTTCGGCAATTTCAACTTCTTCCAGTCCGGCGGCACCATGTGCGGCGGCGCCTATCATCCGGTCAACGGCTATGTGCACTCGGCATTTGCGGCGGCCAATGACCCGAAGTACTGCAATTTCTGGCTGAACAACGGCACCGGTGACGGTTTCTCCTCGCATCTGCATGCGGCGGCGCAGTCGAGCTGGGTGGCGGATGCGCGCGTGGAGCGGGGCATGCGCTGCGTGACCGTGGAGCCACGGTTTTCCATCTCGGCAGCCAAGTCGGAAGAGTGGGTGCCGATCCGCCCGGCGACCGACCGGCAGTTTGCGCTCAGCATGTGTCATGTGATGGTCAGCGAGGGCTGGTGCGACTACAAGTCGCTGCGCAAGGACACCAACGCACCCTATCTGGTGGGTGACGATGGCTACTTCATCCGCAATGCCGACGGCAAGACCTACGTGTGGGATAGCGTCGATAATCGCGCCAAGCTCTGGGACGACCCGAGCGTCGGCGAGGCGGCGCTCGAAGGAGGCGCCTGGACGGTCGAAGGCAAGCCCTGCAAGCCGGCCTTCCAGCGCTTCAGGGACATCCTCGCCGACTGTTCGCCCGAGGCGATGGAGAAGCTGACCACCGTACCGCCCGCCACCGTTCGGCGGCTGGCGAAAGAGATGTATGACGCCGCCGGCATTGCCGCCGACGCGAAGATCGAAATCGACGGCCGCGTGATGCCGTTGCGTCCCGCCGCCTACAACTACTACCGCGGCGCGCAGGGTCACAAGCTCGGCTTCCAGGCCAATCATGCCTTCAAGATGGTGAACTTCCTGCTCGGCTGCATCGATGCGCCGGGCGGGCACCTTGGTGTGACACTCGACGATCAGTGGGTCGATCACAGCCACATCGCACCGGGTGAGAACGGCATGATCAAGCCGACGCCGCATCAGCTCGGCCCGGTGCCGCCGTTTGCCTACCCGCCGAATACCTTTCAACTGATGGACTACTTCCCGGTCGGCGTGCATCCGCCCCATCTGAACCTGGAGGTCTTCCTCAATCCGGAGAAGTACGGCGTCGAATTCCGTCCCGACACCATGATCATCTGCCACTCGAACCCGATCTGGGCCATGCAGGGGCCACGCGAGAAGTGGTTCGAGTTCATGAGGAGCATGAAGTTCATCGCGGTGTCGGACATCATTCCCACCGAAACGACCCAGTGGGCCGATGTCATCCTGCCGTCGCACGATATGTTCGAATCATGGAACATGACCATGATCGAGCCGCCCCACACGGAGGGCATGTGCATGCGCCAGCCTGCCGTGGAGCCGCTCTACAACACGAAGAGCGAGGAAGACATTTTCTCTGATCTCGCCGAGCGTATCGGCGTACTCGACAGCTACAACGAAGTACTGAACTTCGCCCTCGGCTTTGTGCAGAAGCCGGAACTGAAGCTGCAGCCGGGGATCAAGTACACGGACAAGGAGATTGCCCGCCGCAAGGGTCTCCTCTGGAACGGCAAGGATCTCGACTGGTACGTCGAGCACGGTCATGCAGTGACCGAGCGGCGCCTCGACAAGTGGTACCGGCCCTGGGAAGGGATGCGCCTGCACTTCTACATCGAAGACATGGTGGGGATCCGCGACGATCTCAAGCAGAAGATGGAGGCTGCCAAGGTGCCTTTCCGCCATGAATGGGCCTGGGAAGACTATCAGCCGCTGCCAACGCCCCGGCTCGATCCGGTGCACAGCGAACCACCCGAGTACGACCTCTATGGCATGTTCTTCAAGGATATACAGATCAACTTCGGCGAAAGCCTGAGCAATCCGTGGATCCAGGACATCGTGTACCGCGATCCGGTGCACATTGCGCTCATGCTGAACCCGAAAACCGCGGCAAAGCAGGGCCTGAAGCCGCTGGATATCGTCAAGGTCGAGTCGCCCTACGGCAAGATATTCGGCCGTATCGGTGTCTCCGAAGGCTGGCACCCGGATGCGCTCGGTGTATCCAACGCGCTGTCGCGGGCAAAGATCCACTCGAAGGGGATCAAGCATGCCGGCGGACACTTCAACGATCTGCTGCCTTATGACCTCAGGAACACCGACGGCGTGACCGGCCAGCCGGAAACGGTGTGCAAGGTCAGGATCACCAAATTGCCGGACTGGCCAGAGCACCTGAAGATGGGCGGCTCGGTCTATGACCTGGTGGACGAGCTCGCGAAGCCGGGCAAGGGGAGGAAGCACTGATGGCACGCTATGGCATGGTGTTCGATCTGAAGCGCTGCATCGGCTGCAATGCCTGTGTAGTGGCCTGCAAGCAGGAGAACGCGCTGCCCGAAGGCGTGTTTTTCACGCGCACGCTCAGCGAGGAATACGGCGTGTATCCGGCCGTCAACCGCGTGTACATCCCGACGCTGTGCAATCACTGTGAGGATGCCCCTTGCGAGAAAGTCTGCCCGAGCGGTGCGACTTACACGCGGCCGGACGGCATCGTCATGGTCAATCCCGAAACATGCATCGGCTGCGGTTCCTGTGCGGTCGCCTGTCCCTACGACCAGCGAAGCGAGATGAAAGCCGAATCCTTCAAGGACGGACTGTTCGGTACCGGCGAGTTGACACCGTTTGAGCAGCAGGGCTATCCGCGCTATACGCCCGGCATGGTGACCAAGTGTGATTTTTGCAGTGGACGCGTGGACGCGGGGCTCGATCCGGCCTGCGTCGTCACCTGTCCGACAGAAGCGCGTATTTTCGGCGACCTCGACGATCCGGAGAGCAAACCGAGCCAGCTGATCCGCGAGCGCAACGGCCGGCCCCCGCTACCCGAGAAGAATACAAGGCCCAAGGTCTACTACATCGACTGAGGACAGGAGCAGCGGGAGAACATCATGGCTATCAATGACCTGCCCATCGTCGGCGACAGCTTCGCCCTCGGGTATCGATTCCAGCGCTATTGGGATACCCCGATGGCCAATGCCTTCTTTTTTGGCGAGCTGGGCGCCGGGCTGTTTTTTGTCTCGCTGCTGCTGGGATCGGCCCAGGGGATGCTGGCGGGCTTGCTGATCACCGGGCTGCTCAAGACCTATTTTCACCTCTCGCATATGGGCGTGCCGAAGCGATCCTGGCGCGCCATCATGCGTCCCGACCGTTCATGGGTCAGCCGCGGCCTGTTGGGCATCGTGGGCCTGATGGGCTTCGGTGGCGCCACGGTGCTGATCGCCTGGACGGGCATTCTGGCGCCTGACTCGCTGCTCGTGCTGCTGCTCAAGTTCGCGGCCGGTGCGGCGGCCCTGGTCGTCATGACCTACCAGGGCCTGGCGATGTCACACTCGACCGCCATCGCATTCTGGAACACGGGCCTCATGCCGGTTGCAAGCCTCGCTTATGCGATGACGGGCGGCGTGATGCTGCTCCTGGCTGCAGTGCCGGAGTCCGCACAATCTCTGCTGCCTGTGGCGCTGCTGCTGCACTTGTGCATCGCAGCGATCCTGCTGAGCATGCTGCATGCCGCACGGCATGGCTCACCCGGTGCGCGCAAGTCGGCGGAACTTCTCACCCGCACCACCTACGCAAAGTGGTTTCTTGTGCTCGTCTGCGGTGCAGGCGTGCTGCTGCCGGTATTGCTGCTCTGGCTGGCCGGCAGTGTACCGACAGTCGCCCTGACCGCCGCGGCCGGCACGCTGGCTGGCTACTACACTTTCCGGTTGCTGGTTTTCAAGGCCGGTGTCTACGAGCCGATCATGAGTTTCCGCCCCTGATCGCTGCTCTGGCGAGCTGATGAAGGAAAAGCAGCCCGCCGCCCCCTCCGTGCAGCATGGGGTGCGACTGGTGCCGGCGTACTTCTTGCCGGGCACGGGTCAACCGCCCGTTCGCGAGGACTGCCCGGTCATCGAAGAGGCGATGCTGACCATCGATGTCGAGTCCGTCGGCTGGTATACGCTCATGTGGACGCCGACCGCCTCGTTGCACGAGGTGCTGGGTTTCAGTCGCGATCAGGGGGTACTCGGCGCAACGGATGACCCTGAAGTGCTGTCCCTGACCGCCGGGTTCCTGTTCACCGAAGGTCTGATCTGCAGCCTGAAGGACCTGCGCCGGATGGAGATGTGTGGCAACGATCCAGGCATCGTCCGCGTGCAGCTCGTCGATCCCGCCAGCGTCAGTCCGCGACGGCGGAATGTCACGATGGGCAGCGCCTGTGGCATATGCGGCGGCCGGGAAGCGGTCGACAATCTGGTCGCAGGGCTCGTGGCGGTGGCAGATACGGCCCGGCTTCGCAGCGCGCAATTCGACGGGTTGATGGCGGCGATGCGCAGGCTGCAGACGGTTTTCACGCAGACGGGCGGCGCGCATGCGGCCGCGGTCTTTGATCGCAACGCACAGATCATCGCGGTCGCTGAAGACCTGGGCCGTCACAATGCGCTCGACAAGGTGATCGGCAAGTGCCTTTTGAAGGATGTGGACCTGTCCGGTTGCGGCGTATTGCTGTCGAGCCGACTCAGTCTCGAGATGATCACCAAGGCCATCCGCGCCGGCTTCGAAATCATCGCGGCCGTTTCTGCACCGACGTCGCTCGCCATAGAGATTGCCGAGCGCTTCGGCGTGACCCTCGGCGGCTTCGTGCGTGGCGGGCGGGTGACCATCTACTCGCAGCCGCAGCGCATCGCCGAGCTGGCGGGTCAGGTCGACGGCGGGTGCTCGCGATACCAGTCGTAGATCTGCGCTGCGGTCGCGAACCAGACCCCTTTGTGGCGACGCATGTAGTCGAACAGCGCCTCGAAGTACCGGATCCGGTGCGGCACGCCGATGACGAAGGGATGGACGCTCATCGACATCACGCGCGGCTGACGTGCCCCTTCGCGATAGAGCCGGTCGAACTGGTCCTTCATTCGCTTGAGCCAGACGTCCGATTGGTGGTGGTGCACGACCATCATCGGCAGGTCGCCCGTCTCCATGCTGTAGGGCATCGCCACGACCGGCCCGTGCGCCGTGCGCATCTCGATCGGGTGCTCGTCGAGCGGCCAGTCGAACACATACTTGAAGCCAGCCTCGGCGAGCCAGTCGAGTGTGTCCAGCGTCTCGTGCAGTCCGGGCCCGAGCCAGCCTCGGGGCGCGACGCCCGTGTAGCGCTCGAGGATCCCGAAGGACTGGCGGATCGCCTCGCGCTGATCCGGGAGGCTGTGCAACGCCGCCTGGGTGTGGCCGTGGCCCATGAACTCCCAGCCGAGTTCCTTGAGCGCACGTGCCACCGGCTCACCGGGGCCCTCGCAGACGCAGGCGTTGATCGCGACGCTGGCATCGATCCTGCGCTTCACGAGCGCATCGATCACGCGCCAGATGCCGACCCGCATGCCGTACTCGTGCCAGGACCAGTTCGGCACATTCGGCACGGTGACCACACCGGCGGGCGAACTGAGATACTCGCGCGCCACGGGTTTTTCGATGTTCCACTCCTCGACATTGAGGACACAGTACACCGCGATGCGTGCGCCCTTCGGCAGGGCCCAGCGCGGCCTCGCGTTCATGGGCGAGTATGCAAAGCGTTCGTGCGGCAGCTTCAAGTCGTGCGCTCCGGTGTGGTCTGCCCGCGCAGGCGGTGCGACTACGCCAATCATAGGGCGGCGCACTGCGGTGTGCACGGCCACTGAACCTCCAAAGGATATCTGATGGCTGACGGGATAGTTGCCCGGCGCATCGGCCTGGTTACAGGCGCCAATCGCGGCATTGGCCTCGCGATCTGTCGCCAGCTCGCTTCGAACGGCGTCACCGTGCTGCTCGGCGCGCGCGATGCGGCAGCGGGAGAGCAGGCCGCAGCGGCCCTGCGGGCGGAGGGACTGGACATCCAGTCGATCCGCATCGACACGGCCGACCCGCAGAGCTTCGAATCGGCGCGCGATTTTCTCGCGCACAAGTTCGGCCATCTCGACATTCTGGTCAACAACATCGGCATGGGCTTCGACTGGGGCCATACCGCCGCCGACGTCCCGATGCGGCTGCTGCGCGAAACCTTCGAGATCAACTTCTTCTCCCTTGTTGACCTGACACAGCGCTTGTTGCCGCTGATCCGCCTCAGCCATGCCGGCCGTATCGTGAATCACTCAAGCGCCATCGGCTCATTGGCACGGCGTGCCGACCAGGCGGCCTGGAGCGAGGGCGACTGGCCGCTCGCGTACAGCGCCAGCAAGACGGCACTCAACGCATTCACGCTGCATCTCGCCTGCGCGCTGCGGGATACGCGCATCAAGGTGAATGCCGCGCATCCCGGCGTCGTCCGGACCGATCCGAACCCGCAGGGACTCATCAGCCCGGAGGAGGGTGCGCGCACCGCCGTGGCGCTGGCACTGCTGCCCGAGGAGGGTCCGACCGGGGGGTTCTTCCATCTGGGAGACGCCATCGCGCTGTAACTCCCGCTCTGGAAATTCAAGCGTCGTCAGTCACCCGTGCTCACCGAGAGCAGGTCCTCCGGGCGGTCGATGTCAACGGTGGCGGAAGGCATCGGCAGGCGCGCGACCCGATCGACGTAGCGCTTGAGCAGCGCCTGCGCACCACGGTCGCCGCGCAAGTCCGTGAGGTCCCGAAACACCCACCGCGGAAAGATTGCGGGGACTCCCGCGATACCGCTGTACTGCGCGGCAAGGATTGAATCCGGCCGGCGTCGCCAGGCGCCCGCGAGGCGGCGCAAGTCATCCGCAGTGACTCCTGGCTGGTCCGCGAGCAGCAGGAGCACGCCATCCACCGAGCCAGGCACCTGCGACATGCCGGTGCGGATCGAGCTCCCCATGCCTTCTTGCCAGTCGCGATTGACGATCACGGACGCAGGCGTGTGCCGCAGCAGCGGTGTCAGCTCGGGCGCGTGCGCTCCGAGTACGACGGTCACGGAGTGCCCGGCCACTTCGACCGCGCGACTCACGACCGCGTGCAGCATCGGCCGCCCTTCGATGCGCACGAGTTGCTTCGGCGAGCCGAAGCGCGTCGAGGCGCCGGCCGCGAGCACGATTGCGTGCAGCGTGGGCGCTTCGCTGGAGGTGGATTGCACGGCGCGCCGCTTTATCCCGTCGCCCCGGCCTCAGGCTCGAGGCCGGACGGAAAGGCCGCGCACACAGCGGCAAAGCGCTCGCGCTCTTCGAGAATGCTGTCGGCATCGACGCACGAGGACGCGCGCCAGTCATCGATCGTGTAGTGCTCGCGAAAGAGATGCTCGAGGCTATGACGCCTCTTGCCGAGTACGTTGTCGATGAAGTCGAGCCAGGCCCGGGTTCCGGTGACCGGGTCAAGCGCGGATTCAAGATCGCGCAGGGCGGCTCGCGAACGCTGCAGCGTGTCCTCAAGATCGTCGAGCAGCGCGAGACTGGTCGCGTCAACCGGGGAAACGCGCGGGCGCAGCAGCAGGCAGTGCGCCTGGTCCTGCGCGTGCAGGCGGCGCGCGCTGTAGACGAGATAGGCAGCAGCGACACGGCAAGTATCGACCAGGCCGGCGGCATGGCCACCCGCCTGCAATGCTGTGCGGCAGGCCTTGTGCAGCGCTGCGAGGTGACGGCGCTCGGTCGCGACCTGGTCGCGCAATATCGCAAGCTCATCCATGAGCGCACTGTAGCAGTGCACTCATGGCGCGTGCACGCGCCCTAACCTGCAACGAGTTGTGCCACCTTGCCGGGGTCGGCCGCTGCAACGAGCGGGGTCGCTTCGAGCACCCAGCCCTTCGTCTCGCGGCGCGCGGGGGAGGGGATCGCGTAGATCACGTTGCCGCGCTCCAGGTCCTTCTTGAGGCGCACCATATCGATGCGCCAGCCCTTGCGCTCGAACTCATCGAGTTTGTCGCGGTACTGCGCGATGATCCTGTCGGCCGGCATCATCAGCTCACGCGCAGTCGAGGGCGGAGTGAGCACGGGTTGCAGCTGCTTCACGACAGTGATGTCCTGGCCGGCAACGAACAGGTTGCGTACGGTGATTTTCCTGTCGAGCCAGTTATTGAGCTTCGCAAGCAGGCCCCCCTTGAAGAAGACGATGTTGCGGAAGGTCACGAGGAACACGCGCGTCGTGCGCTCGTCGATTGGCGCTTCAAACAGGTACTGGTGCATCGCCTTGGTCTCGGAGATGTGGATGTAGGTCCACATCTGGTTCGGGCCGTAGGTGCCCGATCCCGCCTGCATCTTGCCACCCTGCCTGCGCGAGAAGCGCAACACCCCGTTGCGCAGCGGTGGGGCATCGTAGGTGTGCATGAAACCGTAGCCCCACGCATTGTTCTGTGCGGACTCGAGTTCGTTCACCCTGTATTCGCTCTCGCGCTCGCCCTGGTGGCCGTGAGTCGTGTGCACGTACTCGTTGTGCGCGGGATCAAGCCCGTTCTCGATCGAGCGCTCGTAGTGATACGGCACTTCGAAGCTGATGGAATGCGAGCGCCAGTTCGGATCGTCCGCCTCGAAAATCGGCATGATCGGTGGCCGCTCGGCCTCGGGCAGATCGCCGAGGAAGGCGTGTACGAGCCCATAGCGCTCTTCGACCGGATACGCATCGACGCGTGCGCGTGGCGGAATTTTCGCCTGGATGCCGAGCGAGGGGATGCGGGTGCATTGGCCATCGCGATTGAAGCGCCAGCCGTGATAGGGACACTGCACCGTACCGTCTTCCTTGCACTTGCCGCCGGACAGCGAACCACCGCGGTGCACGCAGGTGTCCGACAGTACTGCGGGCTTACCCGCCGCGTCGCGGAACACGACGAAATTGTGGGCGAGGATGCGCACTCGCTGCGGTGTCGTGCCGAGATCGGCCGAGCGGATGACCGGATACCAGAAGTTGATGAACATGACCAAACCTTAGCAAACGCGCCCGGGGATGAGTATGCGTCCAGGTGCAAAGATATGTCAGGCCATGAAATCGACCGGTGTCTGCCCTGTGGTCGTGCCGGTGCGAAAGGCCCGGCGGATGAGCCAGAGCGCGAACGAGTTGCCCACGAAACTGACGGCAGCCAGTGAGTAGCCGAGTGATGCCTCGTCGCGGAACACGTAGTCGGTAAAAAGGGCGGTCAGCAGCGGCCCCATCGTCGCGCCCACGAGTGTCAGCGCGAGGAGATAGATCGCGCCGAACTGGGCACGCATCGACTCTGGCGTGATCGCTTGCACGAAGGCGCCGGCCGGGCCGGTACAGGCCGAGCCGAAGAAGAAGGTCAGCGCGAGCACCGCAGCAGATCCGTGCAGGGTCGGCATGAACGGGGCGACCACGGCCGGGGCAAAGAGCCCGATCGAGCACCAGTAGAGCACGCGAAGCTTCGCATGGCGGTCGCCACGTTGTTCCAGCTTGTCCGCCAGCGTACCGCCGAGCCACGCACCGCTAAGCCCGCCAGCGAGCGCAGCGCAACCGAGTACCGTCGCGGCCCCGGTGATCGATGCGCCATAGTGCCGCAGGTAAAAAGTGGGCGTCCACGTCATGACGGCATAGATCGTGATCGACGTCGCACCATAGCCGAACATCACATGAGAGTAACGGCGGGCGTCAGCGCGATACTGCGCCAGTACTTCGCTGACGCTCGCGGGGCGCGCAACCGGTGCCCGGGCAGGTTCGCGCACGAACAGCATCAGCACCGCCACCGGCAGGCCGATCGCACCGACCAGCACGAACACGAGACGCCAGCCTGCCAGCGGCGGCAGACCCGGCAGTTCGATTGCGTCCTGCATCGACACCCAGTGAATCGCCGCGCCGCCCCCGAGCCAGGCGAGACCGATGCCGGCGGTAATGCCGAGGCTGTAGATCCCGATTGCGAGGGACAGACGCTCGCGTGGAAAGTACGCCGCGATCAGTGAATAGGCGGAGGGCGAGAGCGTGCCTTCGCCGATGCCAACACCGAAGCGATACAGGAAGAGCTGCCAATAGTGGCGCGCCGTGCCGGAAAGCGAAGTCAGCAGGCACCAGAGTACGAGTCCCGCCGTCACGATCCACTTGCGGCTCGAGCGATCGGCGAGACGGGCGAGGGCAAGGCCCGCAAAGCAGTAGAAGAGCGCGAATGCAAAGCCCTGCAGCAGGCTCACCTGGGTGTCGGAGAGCTGCAGCTCTGTCTTGATCGGCGTGACCAGCAGCGACAGCAATAACCGGTCGATGAACGACACGGCGTTGGCCAGGAGGAGTACGACGACCACGTACCAGGCATGCATAGACGCCCTCATAAGAAAGCGCTACAACAGACTGAAACTAAACAGAAAAACGGCCGCCATCCCGACCGGAAAATACCGCCTGGATTTCCGCAACGATCGAAAGGGCAATCGCCGATGGCGTGTGCGCGCCTATATCAAGCCCGATCGGCGCGTGCAGGCGCGCACGCAAGGCCTCGGCGACTGTGCCCAGGTCTGCCAGCAGGCGCTCGCGACGCGGCTGCGGACCGAGCAGGCCCACATAGGGAATTGCGGTCGGGATAAGCGCGGCAAGATAAGCGCGGTCCGAGTCGAGGTGGTGGCTCATTACCACCGCCGCGTCAATGCGCGCGAGGTTGCAATGCTGCGCCAGTTCGTCGGCATGACAGCCGATCACCCGCGTGCCGGCAGGAAAACGATCGCTCGCCGTGTACGCAGGCCGATGGTCCACGACGGTGAGACGCCAGCCCAGGAAAACCACGAGTTCGGCGACCGGCAGCGAGTCAGGCCCGCCGCCGAGCAGCAATACATGTGGGGGCGGCGAGACGCGCACGATGAAAAGCGGCGCAACTTCGGCCGGGTTGATGAGGACTGTACCGATCGGCGCCCCACCGGTCGTCTGCTCCGTGATGACCCCGAAAGCACAGGCATCGCCTTTCACGATCGAGTCGTGCAGGGCTGCCAGCGGCTGCCACTCCTCCGCCGGACCCACCCGCAACAGCAGGACATCCATGGCGCCTTCACAGCCGCTGCCGAGGCCCCAGAGCGCATCGTCGGGTCCACGCATGTCGTAACTGACGCGCGCCGCGACGCCGCTGTCGATCACGCGGAACGCGTGCTCGCGCAGATCGCCCTCGAGGCAACCACCGGACAGGAGCCCCGCATAGCGGCCGTCACGTGCAATGAGCATCCACGCACCATGCTTGCGGTAGGTGGATCCGGCGGTGCGCAGAACGAGCGCGAGCGCAAGGGGTTCACCTGTCGCTCGCGCGTCGGCGTAGAACGGCAGGAGGCGGTGCAGTTCGTGGTCCACGGGTGCCGCATTATGCTAGGCTTTCGCGGTTTTTGCCCCCCTTCCAGAGAGTTCACATGACCGGTTCAGATCGGGCCGCCTGGCGCGTGCACAAATTCGGCGGCTCGAGCGTCGCCGACGCGGCGTGTTTCGAGCGCGTCGCGCAGATCCTCGAGGCTTCACCCGACGAGAAGCTCGCTGTCGTGCTGTCCGCTTGTCGCGGCGTCACCGATGCGCTCTACCGCCTCGTGCTGCTCGCCGAGCAGCAGCAGGAGGGTGTACGTGGCGAACTGGATGCGCTGCGCGCCCGTCACGCCACGGTCGCCACAACCGTACTCGACGCGAAGGGCGCGAAATTGTGGCTCGCGGCATTCGATCGCGATTGTCACGACCTCGAAGGCATCCTCAATACCGTGCGCCTCACCCGTTCGGCTGCGGGCGCCGTGCGCGACGCCGTGGTTGGCTACGGCGAACTGTGGTCGACGCGGCTCTTCTGCGACTTTCTCGCCCACCGCGGCGTGCGCCGCGGTGCGATCGAATGGGTCGACGCACGCAAGGTGCTGGTCGTCGAATGGGGCGCGCTCGGGCCTGCGGTGCAGTGGGCTGAATCGAAGGCGAAGCTGGCTCCGGTCGCCGCAGCTGCGGGGCCGCGCACACTGATCATCACCGGCTTCATCGCCTCGAGCCGCAACGGTGTGCAGACGACGCTGGGTCGCAACGGCAGCGATTTCTCCGCGTCCATCTTCGGGTCATTGCTCGATGCGGCCGAGATCGTGATCTGGACAGATGTCGATGGCGTGCTCTCCGCTGATCCGCGGCGCGTTCCCGACGCGCGCGTAATCGACGCACTTTCCTACAGCGAGGCGATGGAGCTCGCGTACTTCGGCGCAAAGGTGATTCATCCGCAGACGATGGCACCCGCGGTCGGGCGCGGCATCCCGATCTGGATCCGCAACACGTTTGCGCCCGCCAGGGCAGGCACGCTGATTTGCGCGCAGCCGCAGTCGGGAATGCCTGTCAAGGGCATCACGAGCATCGATCAGGTGGCGCTTCTCAATGTCGAAGGCGCGGGGATGATCGGCGTGCCCGGCACGGCGCATCGGCTGTTTGGCGCACTGCGTGAAGCAGACATTTCGGTCATCGTGATTTCGCAGGGCAGTTCCGAGCACTCGATCTGCTGTGCAGTGCCAGGCGTGCAGGCCGACCGGGCCGTGCAGGCCGTGCGCGAAGCCTTCGCCCGCGAGCTCGCCGACGGGCAGATCCAGAGTGTCGATGTCGATCACGATCTCGCGATTCTCGCGGTCGTGGGCGACGGCATGGCGGGCATGCCAGGGGTTTCGGCCAAGGTATTCAATGCGCTCGGCGCGAGCAGCGTCAACGTGCGCGCGATCGCGCAGGGCGCCTCGGAGCGCAATATCTCCGTCGTGGTGGGCGGCAGGGACGCGACCCGGGCACTGCGCGCCGTGCACGCGGGTTTCTACCTCTCGCCGCACACACTGTCGATCGGCGTGATCGGACCGGGCACCGTCGGGCAGGTGTTCCTCGATCAGGTGGCTGCGCAGGCGGAGCGGCTGCGCGATCTGAAGCTCGACCTGCGCGTGCGGGGAATTCTCGCATCAAAAACGATGGTGCTGTCGGACACGGGTCTGCCGCTCGATCGGTGGCGCGAGACGGTGAAGGCGCACAGCACGACCGCGGACCTCGCGCGCTTCGTCGAGCATGTGCACGTCGACTACCTGCCGCACTCGGTGATCATCGACTGCACCGCGAGCGCCGAAGTGGCCGCCCGCTATCGCGAATGGCTCGCGGCAGGCATCCATGTCGTCACGCCCAACAAGAAGGCGAACAGCGGCGACCTCACGTATTACCGCGACCTGCAGGCCACCCGCCGCCTCACGGGCGCGCATTATCTCTACGAGACCACCGTCGGCGCGGGCTTGCCGATCGTGCAAACACTGCGTGATCTGCGCGACACGGGCGACGGGGTGCGCTGCATCGAGGGTATCTTCTCGGGCACGCTCGCCTGGCTCTTCAACGTGTACGACGGCTCGGTGCCCTTTTCGCAGATCGTCGCCGACGCAAAGCAGCGCGGCTACACCGAGCCCGACCCGCGCGATGACCTCTCCGGCACCGACGTCGCGCGCAAGCTCATCATCCTCGGGCGCGAATTGGGGCTTGGCCTGGAACTTGCCGACGTCAAGGTCGAGAGCCTCGTGCCGAACGGTCTCGAACGCGGCACGATCGACGAGTTCATGCAGCGCCTGCCTGCTTCGGACGCCGCGATGCAAGCACGCTTCGCCGCGGCGAAGGCGCGTGGCAAGGTTCTGCGCTATGTCGGCCGACTCACGGCCGAAGGCGAGGCAACCGTTGGGGTGGTCGAAGTCGAAGGGCGGCACGCGTTCGCGAACATCGCGCTCACCGACAACATCGTGCGCTTCGCCACCGCCCGCTACAGCGCGAATCCGCTGATCGTGCAGGGCCCGGGCGCGGGGCCCGAGGTCACCGCGGGCGGCGTCTTTGCCGATCTGCTGCGCCTCTCGGCCTATCTCGGGGCGCGACTGTGAGCCTGCAGCAGGCCACCGCGTTTGCGCCCGCTTCGGTCGGCAATGTCGCAATCGGCTTCGACATTCTCGGCTTCAGCGTCGATGCGCTCGGCGATCGTGTCACGGTTCGACGCACGTCGGCGCCAGGAGTTTCGATCAAGGCCATCACGGGCGTCGCCGGGGAACTGCCGCTTGAGGCCGCGCGCAACACGGCCGGGCGGGCGCTGCTCGCGATGCACGAAGCGCTCGCGCCAGACTGCGGATTCGAGATGACGATCGCGAAAGGCATACCGCTCGGCTCGGGACTCGGCGGTTCGGCGGCGTCAGCTGTCGGCGCAGTGGTGGCCGCCAACGCCTTGCTCGACACGCCCCGATCGCTCCTCGAACTGCTGCAGTTTGCGATGCAGGGTGAAGCCGTCGCGAGCGGTTCGTTGCACGTCGACAATATCGCACCGTCGCTCTATGGCGGGCTCGTGCTCACTGTCGGCATCGATCATCCACGCGTCAAGCAGATACCGGTGCCCTCCGGTGTGCAGGCCGTGATCGTGCATCCGCACATGTTCCTCGCCACACGGGAAGCGCGGGCCCTCCTGAACAAGAGCGTCGCCCTTTCGGATTTTGTCTGGCAGACCGCAAACCTCGCCGGTTTCATCTCGGGCTGCTACACGAACGATCTGGATCTCGTGCGCGCCTCGTTCGAAGACGTCGTGATCGAGCCACAGCGTCAGGCCCTGATTCCCGGGTTCGGTGAGGTGCGTGCGGCCGCCATGGAGGCCGGCGCGCTGGGATGCTCGATCTCCGGCGCAGGTCCCACGATGTTCGCCTGGAGCCGCACGGCGAGCGCCGGTGCCGTGCGCGCCGCCATGGTCGCCGCGTTCAAAGCTCGCGGGATCGAGACTGACCACTGGGTCGTCGACATCGCAAACCGCGGCGCCCGCATCGAGGCCACCTGACACTCATGCAATACCGCAGTACGCGGGGTGAGAGCCCCGCTGTGTCGTTTTCGGAAGCATTGCTCGCAGGTCTCGCGCCCGACGGCGGGCTCTATGTGCCGACGGAGTGGCCGCAGTTCGCGCCCGGGGATTTCACAGCGGGCGCAAGCCTCGCTGCGGCTGCGCGCACGCTCATCGCACCGTTCACGGCAGGCGACATGCTTGCAGCGGCGCTCGATGAGATCACTGCAGAGGCGTTCAATTTTCCCGCGCCGCTCGTACCGGTCGGGCAGGCCGACTACTCGGTTCTCGAGCTGTTTCATGGGCCGACTGCGGCCTTCAAGGACTTCGGCGCGCGCTTTCTTGCGGCATCGCTGGCGCGCCTGCGGCCGGCGGGAGCGAGGCCGCTCGAAATCCTGGTCGCGACTTCGGGCGACACCGGCGGAGCCGTCGCGGCGGCCTTTCACCGCCGGCCAGGCATCCGCGTGGCAGTGCTCTATCCCGAGGGCCTCGTCTCGCCTGCGCAGGAGCAGCAACTGACCTGCTGGGGCGACAACGTGCGATCTTTCGCCGTGCAGGGCAGCTTCGATGACTGCCAGCGACTCGTGAAAGCGGCCTTCGTGGACCCCGCGCTGCGCGCTGAACTCGATCTGTCGTCCGCGAACAGCATCAACCTCGGTCGGCTCCTGCCGCAGGCTGCCTACCATGCAGCGACGGCGCTCGCGGTCTGGCGCAGGGAAGGGCGCCCGGCGTCGTTCGTGATTCCGAGCGGCAACCTTGGCAACGCACTCGCCTGCATCTGGGCACGCCGCGTCGGCCTCCCGATCGGTGACATCGTGCTGGCACACAATGCGAATCGCACGGTGTCCGACTACCTGTCCGGCCAGCCGTGGCAACCGCGCCGGAGTATCGCTACGCTTGCTTCCGCCATGGATGTCGGCGATCCGAGCAATATGGAACGCCTGCAGTCGCTCTACCCGGAGTTCGCAGTGCTCAAGTCGGCTGTTACTGCCGAAGTGGTCGAAGACGGCGCGATCCGCCGGCGTATTGCTGCGGATCACGCCGCTTACGGCAGGATATGGTGCCCTCACACCGCGACGGCGGCCGAAGTGATGGCCCGCATGCCCGCCGCGCGCAAGCTGGCCAGCGCCTGGGTGATCGTGGCAACCGCGCACCCGGCGAAGTTTCGCGAGATCGTCGAGCCTTTGATCGGCCGCGCGGTGCCGATACCCGATTCCCTCGAGCGACTCCACGAGCGCCCGTCATCGAAGGAGCCACTCGCTCCGCAGCTCGAGGCGCTGCGGCGGGCGCTGCTTGCCGAGGCCCACTCGACCGGGGCGCCGTCATGAACCCTCTGCCTGCCACGCCCATTCTCGTCGGCCTCGTGCTGGGCGGCGTCGCCATCGGCCTCGTTGCGTCCTGGGTCTGGCGCTGGTGGCGCCTGCGCCGCGCGCGGCGCCGGCTCGTGCTTGCGATTACCTCGACCGGATTCGAGCATCTGGCAGACGTGCTCGTGCCGGACGGCAACGGCGCTACTTACCACGTCGATTTCCTGGTGCTGACTGCGCGCGGCATTCTGGTCGTCGATTTGCGCGACGTCGCCGGGAATATCTTCGGCGGCGATCAGATGACGGACTGGACCGTGATGAACGGGTCGTCGCGCCACACCTTTGCAAATCCGCAGGGCGCCCTGTACGACCGAATTGCCGCGGTCAAGGCGCTCAGTGGCGAGGTACCCGTGGAAGGGCGCATCGTCTTCACCAGCAGGGCGCGCTTCCCAAAAGGCCTGCCCAAGTGGACCGTGCCGGTGGACACGCTGCGCGCAGACTTCCCACCCGCGGATCGCGGCCTGTTCGAGTCGGTACTGACCCACTACCGCGCCGGCTGGACAGCGCTGCGGGCGGCCGCCGCGCCAAGTCCGTTGGGGAAACCAAGGCCCATTTGAACGAAGCGCCCGCGGGCCGGCATGCGCCTCCCGCAGTCAGCTGCTTGCAGCCGGCAGGCAGAACAATTGCCGCACCGCTCTGGTCGTATGCGCTGCAAGTTCAGCGAGCGTTTCGCCGCGCGCGCGGGCAACGGCTGTCGCAATATGCGGCAGGTGCATCGGCTCGTTGCGCCGCGAGGCCGGCCTGGGCGACAGGTCGCGCGGCAGCAGGTAGGGTGCGTCTGTCTCGAGCATCAGCCGGCCGGCCGGTATCTGCGCCACGAGCGGTACGAGGTGCCGGCCGCGTCGCTCATCGCAGATCCAGCCCGTCATGCCGATCGCGAGATCAAGCTCGAGGTAGCACTCGAGTTCGGCGCGCTGCGCCGTGAAGCAATGCGCCACGCCACCCGCAAGCGCGGCGCGGTGCTCGCGCAGGATCGCGGCAAAGTCGTCATGTGCATCGCGCTGATGCAGGAAGACCGGCTTGCCGACCCGGGCTGCGAGGACGAGCTGGCGCTCGAACGCCCGCCGCTGCGCCTCGCGCGGCGAGAAATCGCGGTAATAGTCGAGGCCACATTCGCCGACTGCCACGACCTCGGGTGCCAGCGCGAGGTCCGCGAGCAGCGCTTCAGCAGGCTCGTCGAGCTCCAGCGCGTGATGCGGATGAATGCCGGCGGTGGCAAAGAGGCGGCCGGCGCGGGCGCGTGCAAGTTCGATCGCCTCTCTGCTGCCCGCAAGGCTCGCGCCCGTGACCAGCATCTGCGCAACTCCCGCCGCGCGCGCACGCGCGATCACCGTATCACGGTCGCTGTCGAAGCTGTCGTGGGTGAGGTTCGCACCGATGTCGATGAGCTGTGGGGGCGCTGTGCTATCGTTGTTCACGGTCGTTCGTCCATTCTCGTCATCCAGCGTCCCATATGATTCGTCGCAGCCTGTCGGTCGTGGTTCCGCTGCTGTTCGCGGCCGGAATCGTCATGGCGGTGGAGTGGAGTGACGTCGAGGGTCGCATCCAGTACGCCTGGTACACTGAAGACACGCGTGCATTGCGCGGCGTGCTCGCTTCGCTCGAGGGTGGCGTGAGCGGCGACCCGTTGCAGGCCTACTATCTCGGGCTCGGACAGTATCGCCTTGCGCTTCTCGGGCTTGGGCGCGCCAGGGAGGCGGCCGCAAAGGCTGCCGAAAACTGCGTCGACCATCTCGCGGCTGCCAACGAAGCGCGCCGGGATTTCGCCGACGCGCTCGCCCTGCAGGCTGCCTGCCAGGGCCTCGTCGCGTCGCTCAAGGCGTGGAAGGCGCCGTTGCTCGCACCACGCAGTGCGTCGCAGCTCGAGCGTGCACTGCAGCTCGCGCCACGCAACCCGCGCGTGTTGCTGCTGGCGGCGCTCGCTGACGGCGACAGCGAGCGCGCCTACGGAAGCTTGCGCAAGGCGGTCGCCGCTTTCGAGGAGGAACGACGGGGCACCGCATCGCTTCCGGCCTGGGGTGCGCCGGAAGCCTACCTGCAACTCGCGCGTCGCCAGCTGGAGCGGGGCGACTCGACGGTAGCGCGCAGTACGCTCGAGCGGGCATTGCTGCTCGCGCCGGACTTCGGGCAGGCGAAGCGCTTCATGGCGACGATCACGGCAGGTTAGCAGGATGGTCGTGCTCGCCTTTGCGTTCCGGGTCGCGTGTTGGGTGCCTGGCGTCACAGTGCCCTGAGGGCGCAGCAGAGCGCCGCGACTTCCGCCGGCTCCTGGTCCCAGGACGCCACGAACCGCGCTTCACCGGACCTGCTCGCACCCCAGTCGTAGAATTCAAAGCCCTGTGATCGCAGCTTCGCCTTGCCGCTTGTGCCAAGGCGCGCGAAAACCTCGTTCGCTTCGACTGTCTCGAGAAGTGCCGAGCCGCAAGCGTCGCCGATCTGCCTCGCGGCGCTGTTGGCCCGCGCGGCGTTGCGACGCCACACATCGCCCGAGACATAGGCCAGCAACTGGGCCGAGACGTAGCGCGACTTCGAAAGCAGGTGGCCCGCGCGCTTGCGCCGCAGCTCGAAATCGCGCACGAGTTCCGGGCGAAAAAACACGACGGCCTCGGCGGCGAGCCCGCCGTTCTTCGTTGCGCCAAAGGACAGCACGTCCACGCCGGCCTGCCAGGTGATCGCCGCAGGGCTGCACCCGAGTGTCACGAGCGCGTTGGCGATGCGGGCACCGTCCATGTGCAGGAGGAGATGGCGCGCATGCGCGCGTTCGGCGAGCGCGGCGATCTCGGCCGGACCATAGACTCTCCCGAGTTCCGTGGCCTGCGTGATGCTGACGGCAGTTGGCTGCACCGTGTGAACCGATGCCGGCATTGACTCGAGCGCCCGCTCGAGCGTGGCAGCGTCTATTTTCGCGCCCGCACCTGCCAGCGGCACGAGCCGCAAACCGCCACTGAAGAACTCGGGCGCCCCACACTCGTCGCGCACAAGGTGCGCGTCCTCGTGCGCAAAGACCGCGCCGTACGGAGGCACGAGCGTGGCGAGCGCGAGTGCGTTGGCGGCCGTGCCGGTCGTGACCGGGAAGACAGCGACAGGCGCCCCGAAGAAGCGCCCGAACGCCTCGGCGAGCGCCTGTGTCCAGCGATCGTCGCCGTAGCTGCGCGTGGGGCCGGCGTTGGCATCGTGGATCGCGTCGAGCAGCTCGGCGCACACGGTCGCGTTGTTGTCACTGTAGAAGCGCAAGATTCCGCCCGTCTCAATCCGTACGCCACTTGAACGACCACGCGCCAAAGGCGAGGAAGACGAACGTCGTGGACGCCAGATAGACAAGGTGGGACGCGATCGCGACCAGGCCCGCACCGTCGATCATCACCGCGCGGGCGGCATCCAGGATGTGCGTCAGCGGAAAGAGCTGTGCGACGAACCGGATCCAGTCAGGTGAGCCTTCGAGCGAGAACCACACGCCCGACAGCAGCATCATTGGCCAGGTGAGCGTATTGAGGAGACCGCCGACCAGCTCATCGCTCGTGAAGCGCGCCGCGATCGTAAGTCCGAGCGCGATCATCGACAGGGCGCCGAGCGTCGCGATCGCGAGCAGCAGCAGCGGGTTGCCCTCCGAATGGAAGCCGATCACGAGCCCCGCGCCCACGTAGAGGATCGTGGTTACCACGAGAATGAGGCCGAGGCGCGACAGCACCTGGGCGGCGAGAAACTCGAAGGCCGTGATCGGCGTCGCGTTCAGGCGCTTCAGGAAGCCGCTCTTGCGGTAGCGCAGTACGACATAGCCGACGCCGAACAGGCAGCTGAACATCATGTTCATGCCCAGGATGCCCGGGAAGAGCCAGTCGACGTAACGCACCGCCTGCCCGCTTACGGGCTGGCGCGTCGCGGTGGGATCAGACTGCAGCAACAGGCGCTCGGCGACATAACCCTTCGGCGAGTCTGCGTTGACCCAGTAGCGCGTAGCCCCCGCCCGAAAGTCGATGAGCAGGTCGAACTGGTGGCGCGCCACCTTGCGACTCGCAGCAGCAGGATCGTCGACGGGGACGAAATCGACGAAGCGTTCAGACATGAACGGGTGATGCACGCTGCCCAGGTCATCGGTCAGCACCGCGACCTTGAAGAGGGCGCGTTCCGGACCACCGAACACGAAGCTCATGCCGACGATCAGCAGGATCGGCAGCAGCAGCGTGAAAATGAGCGAGCCGCGGTCGCGCAGGAACTCGAGATTGCGCGCATGCCAGACGGCGAGCAGCCGGCGGATCACGGCCGCAACTCCTTGCCCGTGAGCTCGAGGAACAGGTCCTCGAGGTTCGGCGGGCGGATACGCAGGTTCCTGAGGGGTACATGCGCAGCGAGCAGCGCCTTCAGCGTACCGTCGAGGTCGTCGGTCGTGATCTCGACACGATCGGCTCCCTCGATCACACGCAGTGGCAGTTCGCGTGCAGCCGCCACGAAGTCCTCGCGCGGCAGTTCGATCAGCACGTCGTCGAAGTGCTCGGCGAGCAGCCGGCGCGGGGCGCCGCGCGCAATGATGCGGCCGCGATCCATGATCGCGATGTCATCGCACAGGCGCTGCGCCTCCTCCATGTAATGGGTCGTAAGGATTATCGTGCGCCGCCGCGCCTTCACCGCTTCGATCAGCGCCCAGAAATTGCGCCGCGCCTGGGGATCGAAGCCCGTGGTCGGCTCGTCGAGAAAGAGAATGGTGGGATCATTGACGAGGGCGACTGCGAGCAGCAAGCGCTGCTGCTGGCCACCCGAGAGCTTGCGGTTGTCGCGATCGGCGAGCTTCTGCAGCGAACACAGTCGCAGCAGTTCGTCGATGTCATAGCCCTGCGGATAAAGGCCGCGAAAGAGCTTCAGGGTCTGACGCACGGTCAGAAAGTCCTGCAATGCAGTCTTCTGGAAAAGTATGCCGGCGTCGTCGCGGAACCGGCCGCCGAGAGGCTCGCCGCGATAGCGGACTTCGCCCGAGGAGGCCGGAAGTATTCCCTCCATGATCTCGACGGTAGTGGTCTTGCCGGCGCCGTTTGGCCCAAGCAGCCCGAAGCAGCAGCCTTCCCCGACTTCGAAAGACACGCCGTCGACGGCAGTCACTCGCGGGTACAACTTGACGAGATTGCGGACTTCGAGGAGCGGCGTCACGCGCTCATGCTATCCGATCGGCTGATATCATGGCAGCGGCAATCCCATGACCGACACGACCGGCACACAGCATTCGTTGTTCGATGCACGCGAGACTGCGGCCACGTTCACCGTGCGTCACAGCCGCCGGGCACGGCGCCTGACCGTGCGTGTCTTCGTCACCGGTCGCGTCGAGGTTGTGGTGCCGCCGCGTACGCCGGAGCGCATGGTCCGCGACTTCGTGTCGCGTCACCGCGAGTGGATCGCGACGCGCCGCGAACGCGCGCGACGCGATCGACCGCCACCGGCCATCTTTCCACCCGCAGTGATCGAATTGGCCGCGTTTGCCGAGTGCTGGTCACTGCACATGAGGCCGGGGCGCGGCCGGTTGCAGTTCGTGACGGTTGCCCCGGGTGCGCTGCAAGTCCACGGCGACGCGCCGGACGGCGAGCTGCGACGCCTGCTGCGGGCCTGGGTGAGGAGGCGATCCGCCGCGCGGCTCGGGCCCTGGCTCGAGTCGCTCGCGCGCGAGACGGGCCTCGGCTACGGACGCATGGTGGTGCGTAGCCAGCGGACGCGCTGGGGGAGTTGCTCCAGCCGCGGAACCATCAGTCTGAACGCAAATCTCGCGTTCCAGCGCCCCGCGGTCGTACGCTACCTCTTGCTGCATGAGCTTGCCCACACGCGATACATGAACCATTCCTCCCGTTTCTGGAACCTCGTGGCCGCGTTTGCACCGGACTGGCATGCGCTCGATCGCGAACTTTCGCAGGGCTGGCGTCACGTGCCGGCCTGGATGCGCGACGATGGCGACTGAGCTCCCGCCGACCTGTCCGTTCGCGCCAAGCGAGCGCGTCGATCTCTCGAAGGAAAACATCCACGAGGACCTCGACGTATCGCAGTCCTACGGCGGCTATCTCGAGCTCGCCAAAGTCCTCGGCGCACAGCATCCGAACTCGCGCGAACACGATGAGATGCTGTTCATCGTCGTGCATCAGGTCTCGGAACTGTGGATCCGGCTCCTGCTGCACGAGCTGGCGGGTGTGCTTGCCTGCGTGAAGAAGGATGACCTCGACTCTTCGTTCAAGATGTTCGGGCGTATCGCGCGTATCCAGGTGCAACTGCTCGCCGTGTGGGACGTGGTCGCGACCATGACACCGGCGGACTACTCGGCGTTTCGTAATTCGCTCGGGCGGGCTTCTGGCCTCCAGTCGATCCAGTACCGTCTGCTCGAATTCAGGCTCGGCAACAAGAATGCCGACTACCTCGCGGTCCATCAACGCGATCCGGCAGCGATCAAGCTCCTGCAACGCACGCTGGCGGCGCCGTCGCTGTACGACGAGACCCTGCGGCTGCTGTCGCGCCGCGGCTATGGCGTGCCGGATGAGTACCTCGTGCGGGACTTCTCGCAGCCTTATCGCGCGAACAAGCAGGTCGCGGGCGCATGGCTCGGCGTTTATCACAATGCCACCAGAGACTGGGATCTGTACGAGCTCGCCGAATGCCTGATCGACGTCGATCACAAGTTCCAGTCGTGGCGCTTCCAGCACATGAAAACGGTGGAGCGCATCATCGGCTACAAGCCCGGTACCGGCGGCACGGGCGGCGTGTCCTATCTCGCCAAGGCGCTCGAGCTCAGGTTCTTTCCGGAGCTGTGGCAGATCCGTACGTCGATGTGACGGGCGCGGGCGGCTTGCGGCGCTGCCGATGCCAGACCCGCCAGCCGAGCAGTGTCGCGATGATTGCCGCGTAGATGAGCGGCTCGGTCACATCCCGCTTCACCTGCCAATAGAAGTGCCAGGCCGCCAGGATCGAGATCGGGTAGATGAGCCGATGCAGCGTCTGCCAGCGCCGCCCGAGCCGCCGCATCATCCGTTGGGTAGAGGTCGCCGCGAGCGGGATCAGCAGCACGAGCGCCACGAAGCCGATCGTAATGTAAGGCCGCTTCGTGATGTCCTTGACGATCATCGCGACATCGAGGCCTCGATCGAGCACGAGGTAAACCGCAAAATGCAGCAGTACATAGAAGAACGCAAAAAGGCCCAGCATTCTGCGCAGGCGCAGCAGCTGCGGCTGGTGCGCGCTCCTTGCGACCGGCGTGACCGCGAGCGTGAGGCACAGCAGGTTGAGCGCCGTCTTGCCACAGGTCAGCAGCAGGTCTTCCACGGGATCGGTGCCGAGTCGCCGCCCCGCGATGCCAAACCCGCCGGCGAGCATCAGGAGCGCCGGTGTGAGTGCGGCGATGAAAGCCAGCGGTTTCCAGAGGTAGCGATAGCGCTTTGCGACGGTCATCGCCCGGGTCGCACCGACATCAGAACCAGCGGCGCAGATTCATGCCGCGATAGAGTGAGGCAACCTCGGCGGCATAACCGTTGAAAGGCAGTGTCGGCCGCGTTGCCTCGAAAAGCCCTGCGCCGATCCGGCGCTCGCTCGCCTGGCTCCAGCGCGGGTGTTCAACCGCCGGGTTCACGTTCGCGTAGAAGCCGTATTCGTCGGGTGCGGCGCTGTTCCAGGACGTGGGTGGCTGGCGCTCGGTGAAGCGGATCGCGACGATCGACTTGATGCCCTTGAAACCGTACTTCCAGGGCACGACGAGCCGCAGGGGCGCACCATTCTGGTTCGGGAGCACGCGCCCGTACAGGCCGACGACCAGAAAGGTGAGCGGATGCATCGCCTCGTCCATGCGCAGCCCCTCCACGTACGGCCATTCAAGCCAGCCGGCGCGCTGGCCCGGCATCTGCTTCGGATCGCGCAGCGTCGTGAACGCGACATACTTTGCCTTCGAGGTCGGCCGGAAGCGCTTCAGGAAATCCGCGAGCGGGAAACCGACCCACGGGATCACCATCGACCAGCGCTCGACACACCGCAGGCGGTAGACACGCTCCTCGAGGGGATGCGGCTTCAGGATGTCCTCGAGCGTGAACACGCCGGGCGTCTCGACTTCGCCGGAAATCGCGACGCTCCATGGGCGGGTGCGCAACGCATGCGCGCGTCGCTGCGGGTCGGCCTTGTCCGTACCGAATTCGTAGAAATTGTTGTAGGTGGTGATGTCCTCAAAGCTCGTCAGAGGCTCGGCTGCAGAAAAGCGCGCATTGCGCGCGGCCTCGAGAGCGGGAAGCGTCGCGGCTGCGGCGGTCGCTGTGCCGGCCTTGCCCGTGAGCATGAGCGCCATGGTGCTGGTCAGCAGGCGACGCCGATCGAAGTAGGCCACCTCGGATGTCAACTCGGAGGGCGCCGGAAGAGCTTGCGGTTTCAACAGGTTGCGAATCATACCTCGAGTCACCTCAGGGACGGCGCGCGCTCGCTACCGAAGCTTGTCCAGCTTGGAGCGCAGCGGGGGGCGCCATGTTCCCCGCCAGTCGACGCTTTCGATGCCCAGCGCCGCTGCCGCGGCCCGTGCTGCTCGCGAGCCGTTCACAAGCACCCCTCGAGTGGCGAGGCGCAGATGCGGCAAATCGGATGCGCTGTTGCCATACGCGACGATGGCCAGATCCCCGTACCGTTCGCGCAGCCCGGTGAGGCGGCGCGCCTTCTCCTCACCGCGGCAGTTGGCGCTCGCCAGGGCGCCATCGAGCACTTCGCCCCGCCAGGCGACGTCGGTGCAGATCGTGTGCGTGAAGCCGAGCTGCCGCGCGAGTGCGGGGACATAGAGGTCGACGCTTGCAGACATCAGCACGAGCGTGTCGCCGTGCCCTTGATGCCGCTCGATGCTGGCGACTGCCTGTGCGAAGAGTTCGCGTGCGATCACGCGCGGCAGATAGTGCGCATTCCACGCCTCGATCGAAGTGCGGGGCTCGCCGGCGAGGGTGTGGCGCAGCAGGGCGGACTTCAGCCGGCCGCGATCGCGCCCGCCAAACACGTACACGCAGGCAGCGGGCAGCACACGCAGCAGCCGCGCAAGGCGCCACGGCCGTTGCGCCAGATAGTGGACGACGTACGGAAAGAGCGTATCGCGACGTGTGATCGTGCCGTCGAGGTCGAAGACAGCGATCACACGCGCGTTGGCGCTCATCAGGCGGCGCGACCGGCCCCTGCAAGCTGTCGCAACACGTACTGCAGGATGCCGCCGTGGCGGTAATAGTCACGCTCTTTTGGCGTATCGATGCGCACACGGGCGTCGAAGGTGATCGGCTTGCCACCCTTCTCCGGGGTTGCCACGACCTTCACTGTCTGCGCGGCTGCGTCCGCCACGCCGCTGATGTCGATCACTTCCCTGCCTGTGAGGCCGAGGCTCTGCGCGCTTTGCCCCGCGGGGAACTGCAGTGGCAGCACGCCCATGCCGATCAGGTTTGATCGGTGGATGCGCTCGAAGCTCTCGGCGATCACGGCCTTTACGCCGAGCAGCATCGTGCCCTTGGCCGCCCAGTCGCGCGAGGAGCCTGAGCCGTACTCCTTGCCCGCGAGCACCACCAGGGACGTGCCATCAGCCTTGTAGCGCACTGCTGCGTCGAAGATGCTCATCTGCTCACCGGTCGGCAGGTGGATCGACACGCCGCCTTCCGTGCCCGGCGCGAGGAGATTGCGCAGACGGATGTTTGCGAAAGTACCGCGCATCATCACCTCGTGATTGCCGCGGCGAGAGCCGTAAGAATTGAAGTCAGCAGGCTTGACACCTTCGCCCATCAGGTAGCGCGCGGCGGGGCTCGACTTCGAGATATTTCCCGCCGGTGAGATGTGATCGGTCGTGACCGAATCGCCGAGCAACGCCAGCACGCGTGCTCCCCTGATATCGCGCACTTCGCCAGGATGCATCGTCATCCCGTCGAAGTAGGGCGGATTGCGTACGTAGGTGGACTTCGCGTCCCAGTGGTAGATCTTGCCGGTCGGTGTCTTGATGCCCGCCCAGTTCTCATCGCCCTCGAAGACACTGCCGTAACTCTTGCGGAACATGCCCGAATCGATCGCGGCACGCACTGTGTCGGCGACTTCCCGATCGCTCGGCCAGATATCCTTCAGGTAGACCGGCTTGCCGTCCTGGTCCTCGCCGAGCGAGTCCGTCGCAAGGTCGATGTCGAGTGTGCCTGCCAGCGCGTAGGCGACGACGAGCGGCGGGGAGGCGAGGAAATTCATCTTCACCTCGGGATGGATGCGCCCCTCGAAATTGCGATTGCCGGACAGCACCGAGCACGCGACGATGTCACCCGCGGTCACAGCGGCGGAAATTTCCGGCCGCAGCGGGCCCGAGTTGCCGATGCACGTCGTGCAGCCATAACCGACGAGATAGAAGCCCGCCAGCGCGAGATCGTCGAGCAGTTGCGCCTTCTGCAGATAGTCGGTGACGACGCGTGAACCCGGTGCGAGACTGGTCTTGACCCACGGCCGCGCGGTGAGGCCGCGCCTTGTGGCGTTGCGCGCGAGCAGGCCCGCGCCGATCATCACGTAAGGGTTCGAAGTGTTGGTACAGCTCGTGATCGCGGCAATCACGACGGCGCCGTCCTTCAGCTCGAAGCTTTTGCCGTCAATCGAGACCCCGGCGACGCCGGCAGCGCCAGTCTTCTTCGCGCGCTCTGCCGCCATCGGCTGCAGCGCCTTCTGGTAGGCGCCCTTCGCGGTTCGCAGTGGCACGCGGTCCTGCGGGCGCTTCGGACCCGCGAGACTCGGCTCGACGCTCGCGAGGTCGAGTTCGAGCACGTCGGTGTACTGCGCGGCCGCCTGGCCGTTCTCGCGCCACAGGCCCTGCGCCTTCGCGTACGCTTCCACCAGCGCAATCTGCTCCTCCGTGCGGCCCGAGAGACGCAGGTAGCGCACCGTCTCCGCGTCGATCGGGAAGATCGCACAGGTGCTGCCGAACTCCGGCGACATGTTGCCGATCGTGGCGCGATCGGCAAGCGGCAGGTTCGCAAGGCCGTCACCGAAGAACTCGACGAACCTGTCGACGACACCCTTCTTGCGCAGCATCTCCGTCACAGTGAGCACGAGGTCGGTGGCCGTCGCGCCAGGCTTGAGGCTGCCGCTCAGCTTGAAGCCGATGACTTGCGGGATGAGCATGGGAATCGGCTGGCCCAGCATCGCGGCTTCGGCTTCAATGCCGCCGACGCCCCAGCCGAGCACGCCGAGGCCGTTGATCATCGTGGTGTGCGAGT
>DAORVK010000012.1:51673-70809 GCA_035433705.1 Steroidobacteraceae bacterium | reverse complement strand
CGTCGCCGAGATCAAGGTCGGCCTCGAGGCACGCTCCGTCGAGACCTCGAAGTACAAGGGCTTCGAGGACAAGTACGCGGTTGCGGGTGCCTACTGGCCGCCGCAATTCACGATCATGGACGGCGCCACGCTCGAGCCGTTCAAGGTCGTCTCGACCCGCGGCATGACCGTGGACACGCAGGAGTATCACCCGGAGCCGCGCGTAGCCGCGATCGTCGCCTCGCACAAGCACCCCGAGTTCATCGTCAACGTCAAGGAGACCGGCCAGGTCATGCTGGTCAACTACGAGGACATCGGGAACCTCAGGACGACGACGATCGGCGCGGCCCGCTTCCTGCACGACGGCGGCTGGGACTCGACCAAGCGCTACTTCATGACTGCCGCGAACCAGTCCGACAAGATCGCGGTCATCGACTCGCAGGACCAGAAGCTCACCGCGCTCGTCGACGTGGACAAGATCCCGCACCCGGGCCGCGGCGCGAACTTCGTTGATCCGAAGTTCGGTCCGGTGTGGGTGACCAGCGCACTCGGCAACGAGAAGGTGACCCTGATCGGCACCGATCCGGCGAACCACAAGGAGCACGCCTGGAAAGTGGTGCGCGTGTTGAAGGGTCAGGGCGGCGGCTCGCTGTTCGTGAAGACGCACCCGAAGTCGAAGCACCTGTACGTCGACACGACGCTCAATCCGGACCCGAAGATCAGCCAGAGCATCGCGGTGTTCGACATCGGCAACCTCGAGGCCGGCTACAAGGTGCTGCCGATCGCCGAGTGGGCGAACCTCGGTGAGGGGCCGAAGCGCGTCGTGCAGCCCGAGTACAACCAGTACGGCGACGAGGTCTGGTTCTCCGTCTGGAATGGCAAGGACCAGAAATCGGCGATCGTCGTGGTGGACGACAAGACGCTCAAGCTGAAGACCGTCATCAACGACAAGCGCATCATCACGCCGACCGGCAAGTTCAACGTGTACAACACGGTGGGCGACGTCTACTGACGAGCCAGACGTCTGCCGATGTTCCTTCCGACCCCGCCTCGCAAGAGGCGGGGTCTTTTCAGAATTGCCAGTGCAGCGTCACGGAGACGTTGCGCCCCGGTCGGGTGTAATAGGGGATCAGTGGATCATCGACAGGCCGGCCGCGCACGTCCGCCCACTCGATGTAATCGACGTCGGTGAGGTTGAACAGCCCCGCGTTGAGCCGCAGTCCGCGACCCAGGTCCACCTGCGCCAGCAGGTCGAGCGTCACGTAGCCATCCGTTTCGTACAGATCCATCAGCGTGTCGTCCACATCGTGCCTGGCTTCCACGGCCGTCAGCACGAGTTGCGCGCCCCAGCGCGCGGAAGCCGGCGTGTAGCCCACTTCGGCGATCACGCTCGCCGGGTCCACCGAATTGAGCGGCACGTCACGTGCGAGGTCGTCACCGCGCGACCAGGACGCCGCCAGCCGGCCGGTCCAACCTTCGAGGCCCCGCGCAAGTTTGCCACCCTGCACGTTCGCGGACACTTCGGCGCCGTAGATGCGAGCCTTGTCGATGTTCTGCGACTGGAACTGGATGACTCCCGTCTGCGGGTCCGGCCCGAGATTCACGCGCGATTCGATGAAGTCGTCGTAGTCGTTGTAATAGGCGCTCGTCGTGAGCTGCAGTGCTTCGCCACGCCAGCGCAGACCCACTTCGTAGCCGTGGCTGCGCTCGGGCTGCAGGTCCGGATTGGGAATGGCGCGGTAGTTGAGCAGCGGCAGCTCGAAGCCGATGTTGACGTCCTCCGGCGGCGGCGAGCGGAAGCCGTGGGCGTACTGCAAAAACGCGGTGGCACGCGGCCCGATTTCATACGTGACGCCGAGCTTGGGCGCAAACGACAATTCATCGAGCGCGACCACGGGCACGGCGGGGTTGTCCTCGCGATAGACTCGGTCCGCCCGCGGCTCGAGCCTGTAGTAGTCCAAACGCAGCGCCGGGATCAGGGTCCACGCGCTGTGGCCGACCGCCACTTCATCCTGCGCGAAGATCCCGATCCCGGTCACGTCCGTAAGCGGAAAATCCCGCATCGGCATGTTCTCGCCCAGGATCGTCGTGCTCGTGGCACCCGTTGCGAGATTCACCTGCAGACCGTCACGCAACTCATCGAGGGTGGTGAGCGCGGCCTCGAGGCCGTAAACGAGGTCGTGAGTGATCTGCCCGGCGGTGAGGGCACGCGCGGCGGTGAACTCGAGGCCGTAGGCGCGATCCTCGATGCGAAACTCCCGTTCGATCTGCAAGGGCGGCGTGCGCGGTGGCACGGCACGCCGTCGCTCGAACGAGCGCTGTTCAGTGTCAGTGCCCTGCCAGTAGAGGCGCCAGTCGGCGCTATCGAACCACGCGGTGCGATCGAGCTGCTGGCCAATATCCACCCGGAATCGCTCGCTGCGGTCGTCACCGAGCAGCAGGGTGGTGTTGACGAACCGCGGCGGCGTACCGAGCAGGGCGTCGACGGATGTGTCCTGCTGGATGCGGCCCGCCTCCGCAGTCAGTGTCAGCGGTCCGCCCGGTGCTCCCGGCAGGACGATGCGCCCAAGCAGGCTGTCCGCGCCGTAGTCCCGGGGATTCGGTGTGACGTCGGCCGCGGTGCCGGATGCCTGCCCCTCGCGACGAACATAGCCAAGCAGCGCCTCGGCCGGGCCCAGTCGTGCGGCGCCGACGAGGGAAGCGTGCCAGCCGTCGTCTTTCGATGCATAGCCCGATTCGAAGCGGGCCGCTGCATCCGCGTCGCCGTCGAGCAGGCTGCCCGGTTTCACGGTCGTCATTGCCACGACACCTCCGATGGCATCACTCCCGTAGAGCGAGGAGGCCGGGCCGCGCAGCACTTCCACGCGCTCGACGAACGTGAGGTCCACGAAACGGCGGCCGGAATCGGAGTACGCGCCGATCGCGAATCCGCCGGCGGCGGGAATGCCGTCGACCTCGACGGATACACGGTTGCCGCCCACCCCGCGCACCGCGAAAGTGTCGACGCCGAAGCGGAACGGATCGCTGCGCACCGAGAGCCCCGGCTCATAACGCACCAGTTCCTTCACGTCTGCCGACAGCGTGCGCTCGATCGTCTCCTGCGGAATCACGCTCACGGCGGCCGCAACGCGCGAGAGGGGCACCAGGCGCCGCGCGTAAACCGTGACGGCCTCGAGGTCTGTCGTATCCGCCGTCGCGGCCTGCACGGTCGCCAGCGCCAATGCCGCGCCCACGACGGAGGTCAAGTCGTACTTGTACTTTCGTTCACTTGTCATGAATCAAGGAATCCGGAATGCCTGCGGCGCAGAGTGCTGGTGATCGCGGAGAGACACCATGATGCACATCAAGACCGCCCCCAGCCTTGCACTGGCCACCGTCCTCGCTCTTGCTGCGAGTATGACAGAGGCCGCCGAGCCGGCCACTGCGGCGACCCCCGACTTCTATTCCGTGTTGACCACCGGCAAGGCGCACCTCGAGTTCCGCTACCGGCTCGAATCGGTGGATCAGGATCCTTTCAGCAGGGACGCGACCGCGTCCACACTGCGCAGCCGGCTGAACTACCAGACGGGCGAGCTGCGCGGCTTCAGCGCCTTGGTCGAGGCGGACAATGTCACGGTGATCGGCGACGACGATGCGTACAACAGCACCGTGAACGGCGTGACGACCCGCCCGGTGATCGCCGATCCCGGGTACACGGAAGTGAACCAGGCCTATCTGCAATACAAATCCGGAAGCTTTGCGGGCCTGCTCGGACGCCAGCGCATCACGCTCGACAATCAACGCTTCATCGGCAACGTGGGCTGGCGCCAGAACGAGCAGACCTACGACGCTGTGACGCTGAAGAGCGCCGCGCTGCCGAAGACCCAGCTGCAGTATTCGTTCATCGAGAACGTCAACCGCATCACCGGCCCCGGGGAGGGCGCGCAGCCGGCCAATTACCACGGCGCCGTGCACGTACTGAACGGCAAGGTGGGGCTCAGGCAGTTTGGTGCGCTCGTCGGGTTCGCGTACCTGCTCGATTTCGAGAATGCCCCGGCGCTGTCGAGCAGCACCTACGGCTTGCACTGGACTGGTATCTACAAGGTGTCAGGTGACACGAAGCTCAACTGGATTGCCTCTTACGCCACCCAGGGCGACTACGCCGATAACCCGAACCGTTTCTCGGCCAATTACTTCCTGTTCGAGGGCGGCGCAACATTCGGCCGCTTCGGCCTGCGCGCCGGCTACGAGGTGCTCGGCGGTGATTCCCGACCCAACCGCGCCTTCCAGACGCCGCTCGCCACGCTCCATGCCTTCAATGGCTGGGCGGACAAGTTCCTGACGACCCCCGCAGGCGGCATCGAGGACCTCTACCTCGGCGGCTCGGCGAGCGTCGGGCCGGTCGCGCTGCAGCTCGTGTGGCACGATTACCAGGCAGAGGCCGTCGACCTGGACTACGGCAGTGAATGGAACGCGTCGGCAGCCATGAAGTTCGGAGCGAAGAAGAGCTACGAGGCGATGCTCAAGTTCGCCGACTACCGCGCTGATCGGTTCGCCACCGACACGACCAAGGTCTGGGTGCAGGTCTCGGCCGCGTTCTGAGGGTTGGGCCGGCAACTATTCCGCGCGCTTTGCCAGAGTTTGCCAGGCCTGCAAAGACGCGCGAATGAGCACGATGAACATCTCGCTGCCGGAGTCGCTCAAGGATTTTGTCGACGAGCAGGTCAGCCAGCACGGATACAGTACGAGCAGCGGGTATGTGCGCGAGCTCATACGAAAGGACAAGGGTCGCCTGCATTTGCGGGGCCTTCTGCTCTCAGGCGTGGCTTCTGCGCAGTCAGGGCCGGCTGATGAAGCCTACTTCGACAACCTGCGCCGGAGAGTCAGGTCGATGAGGCCCGCCACGCGCAAGTGACGCCGAAGCCGGTCGTCCCGCGTCTACGTGCCGAGCAGGATGTCGACGAGGCCATTCGATACTACCTGGGCGAGAACGCGCCCGAGGCTGCATTGGGCTTCATCGATGCGTTGGAACAGGCGTATGACCGGATCGGCCGCCATCCGGATGCGGGGCCCGGATCTGATCTGACGGACTCCACCCGGGCGGTTCGTTTGCGCTGTGTCAACGATCGACCGCGCCGGCACTTGACCCTCAGGCGCGCGAAGTGGTGTCGTTGCATCGCTGGTTCAATCCGGCGTTTCGGGCAAGGCAGCTCCGATGAATTACACAGCCGCGGCAGAGCGCACGTGGCGCCCGACAGAGGGTGGTTCGAGCGGGCGCGATCTCCTGGAAATCATTCGCTACGCCACCCTGGCCGCTTCGAGCCACAATACACAGCCGTGGCGCTTCGTGATTGCGCGCGACCGCATCCGCATCCTTCCCGATTTCTCGCGCCGGTGCCGTGCCGTCGATCCGGATGATCATCACCTGTTTGCGAGCCTGGGATGCGCCGCTGAGAACCTGCTGCATGCGGCACTGGCAGGAGGATTTCGCCCGACTCCAGCCTTCGACCCCGTTACACGCGGCATGGAGATGATGATCGAACCTGCCGCGTCTGAGCGCTCAGCGCTGTTCGACGCGATTCCTCTGCGCCAATGCTCGAGATCGCAGTATGACGGTTCATCGCTGTCTCCCGATGAGCTGCGCGCGTTGGAGCGAGCCGGAACCGGTTCCGGTGTCACCACGATGCTGCTCACCAGTGCGAAGCAGAAGGACGAAGTCGCCGGGTATGTTGCGCAGGCGAACAGCGCGCAGTTCGCGGATCCGGCGTGGCGTGCAGAACTGGAGTCCTGGATCCGGTTCAGCGGACGCGAGGCGGTCGATACGGGAGATGGCCTTTACGGACCCATCATGGGCAGTCCCGACGTCCCCCGGTGGTTCGGCCGCGCCGCCATGAAATTATTCTCCTCGTCAAAGGCCCAGAATCGCAAGGACGCTCGCTGCATTGCCAGCTCGGGTGCGATCGCTGTCATCACTTCGGATCGGGACGAGCCGTCTCATTGGATCGAAGCGGGGCGCTGCCATGAGCGGATTGCCCTGCAGGCAACGGTACTCGGTCTGCGCACGGCGTTCATCAATCAGCCGGTCGAAGTCAGCGCAATTCGCCAGCAGTTCGCCAGCTACCTCGGCTTGGGCGGGCGACGACCCGATCTCGTCATTCGCCTCGGTCGCGGGCCGGCCATGCCGCGCTCGCTGCGCAGGCCGGTGGGCGATGTGACGGTTGATACGAGGGCGGCACGCGCGTCGTGATCTCGCTTTCCGTGTGGGCCCGGTGGGCTGCCATTCTGGCTATTGCGACGCTCGTTGCCGCGTCCTTGATGCGAATGCACTTCGAGCGCGACCTGCAGCTCGCCGTCGAACGCGCGTCGCAGGGCAGCACTGTTGTCGACACACGCTGCGGGCCGATCGAGGTGCAGCAGGCCGGCGAGGGCATTCCGTTGCTGATGATCCACGGCAGCGGAGGAGGTCACGACCAGGGCATGGCCTGGGCGCAACCCCTCGCAGGGTACGGGGTACGCGTGATCGCGATATCCCGCTTCGGTTACCTGCGTACGCCGCGCCCGGCTGATGCTTCACCCGAAGCACAGGCTGATGCGCACGTGTGTCTGCTCGACGCATTGGGAGTCGCCAGGGCCGCCGTGATCGGCCTTTCCGCAGGTGCCCCGTCGGCGATGCAAACCGCGATTCGCCACCCGGAACGCGTCAGCGCCCTTGCGCTGATCGTCCCGCTTGCCTGGAAGCCGCCCACGGAGGCAGATTCGACGCCGAGAGTGTCGGACGAAGAGGACGCGCTGCTGCTGCGCCTGCTCGGCTCGGATCTCCTCTTCTGGACGGGGCTGCACGTGGCACGCGATACACTCGTTCGCCATGTGCTCGCAACCCCTCCCGAGCGGGTGGCCGCGGCGACTGAGGAGGAACGTGCGCGCGTCCACAATCTCGCCGAACGCATCCTGCCGGTGTCGGCGCGCGCGGCGGGCCTGAGTGACGACACGCGTCTGGGTAAGCATCTGGGGCCCTTCGCGCTCGAAGCTATCCGCGCCCCGACACTCGTGATCAGTGCGCGTGACGACGGCTTCGGGACTTACGCCGCGGCGCAGTACACCGCGAGGCGCATCGCCGGTGCGAAGTTCGTCGGCTTCGACGAGGGTGGGCACTTGCTTGTGGGGCACGATGCGCAAGTCCAGGCCGAAGTTCTCGCGTTGTTGTCGGAGATCTCCGCGCCGGAACTCGGGCACGCGTGCGCGTGCCCCTGAGCGGCGAGGCGACCGATGGGAATGCTGAAAGGCAAGGTGGCGGTAGTGGTCGGTGGCGGAGGCATCGGTGGGGCGAGCGCCCGCCGACTCGCCGCAGCGGGCGCAAGGGTCGTCATCGGCGACCTTGATGCCGGCAATGCCGCTGCGATTGCTGCGCAGATCACGAAGGCGGGAGGCGACGCACAGGGTCTTCGCTGCGATATCGCCGAGGAGGCTTCCGTCGCGGCGCTCGTGCAGGCCGCAGTCGCCCGTTGCGGCGGGCTGGATCTCATGCACGTCAATGCCGCGGATCTGCGCGTGATCGCCCAGGACTCCAACGCCGTAGACGTGGATCTGGGCGTCTTCGAGCGCACGATCGCGGTGAACCTGCGCGGGCATCTGCTCTGCACACGGCACGCGATTCCGCAGATGTTGAGCCGCGGCGGTGGTGCGCTCGTGTACACGAGCTCGAACTCGGCCTTCATCGGCGAGTCGGAGCGACCCTGCTACGCAATGGCCAAGGCCGGCATCAACGCGTTGATGCGCCATGTCGCTTCGCGCTGGGGCAGACAGGGCATTCGCGCCAACGCCGTTGCTCCCGGGCTCGTGCTGAATAAAGACAACCCCAAGCTCATACCCGAGGATGTGAAGGCGGCAGCGCTCGCCGGCACCCGCAGCACGCGGCTCGGCACGCCGGACGACATCGCGGCGATGGTGGTCCACCTGCTCTCCGACAATGGCGCCTGGATCAACGGGCAGGTGATCAGCGTGGACGGTGGCTGGACGATGCGCTGAGGCGGGCTCAGCGGAAGATCTGCATGGCCAGGCGTTCGAGAAAAGCGTCCGCCTCTCCGGGCATCACAAGCTGAAAATCGCTGACTTCGTCCGGTGTACCGGGCCGGTTGACGCACAGCACGACGCGCCCGGCTCCAGCCGCCTCGTAGCGCTCGAGAATCTCGCGTATCGGACTGCGTTCGCTCACGCCCACCATTACCGTGATGTCGAGCTTCGAGAAGTCGCGACCTGCGACGCTCATGCGCTCGCGCAGCGTCTGCAGTGCGCGCCCAAGTTCCTCGGGCGGGAGAAACCCCGGGCACCAGCCATCCCCGTAGGCCACCACTCTGTTGAGGCTCGCCACACCGCCCCCCACGAGCACCGGTGGATGAGGCTTCTGCTTCGGGTGCGGCATGCTGCAGACGGGCGGGAAGTCGATGAGTTCGCCGTGAAACTCGGCCACCTCCTTCGTCCAGAGCTCCTTCATCGCGCGCACCATTTCACCGAGCAGGGCGTAGCGCGCCGGCCAGTTTCCGGCGATCTCTCCCTCCTCCTTCAGCCACCCGACGCCCACGCCGAAGAGCACGCGGCCCTCCGAATAGTGGTCGAGGGTGGCCACCTGCTTCGTCAGCGCGAAGAGATTGTGCTCGGGCACGAGGCACACGGACGTGCCAAGCCTGATCCGGCGCGTCGCGGATGCGGCCCGCGACAGACTCACGAAGGGGTCGCAAACGTGCGCAACGAACCCGGGTGCACTGCCATCGGAGGTGGCGGGATAGTGCGCCGCGAAGCTCGCGGGCACCACGGTGTGCTCACCTACCCAGACCGATTCGAATCCCGTCTCCTCGGCTTTGTGGGCGAACACCGCGGGGTCTTCGGTGTAGGCCGTGGCGATATGGGTGATGCCGACTTTGATGCTCATTGTCCTCCCTCAAGCTACCATCACGGTACTTCACCGGCACGTCATTTGGAAATCCCGCATGTCCCAAATCTCTCCTTCCATCTGCCGCTTCTGTGCCGCGCATTGCGGAGTGCTCGTCGAGACGGAGCGCAATCGCATCCTGAGCGTTGCCGGCGATCGCGATAATCCCCTGTACCGCGGCTATGTTTGCCCGAAAGGTCGTGCGCTGGCCGAGCAGCACAGCCATCCGCAACGGCTGCTGCATTCGATGAAGCGGGGATCAGACGGCCTGCACACGCCGATCCCGCAGACGCAGGCGATTGACGAGATCGCCCGCAAGCTCCGCACCTTGCTCGATCACCACGGCCCCCGCTCGATCGCGGTTTATGTCGGCACGTATTCGTTCATGGTGCCCGCGGCGGCGCCCATGACCATGGCCTGGATGAACGCGATCGGCTCACCCATGCGCTTCATGCCGGCCACCATCGACAAGCCGGGCAAGGCGATGGCGATGGCGCTGCACGGTCGCTGGGCGGCGGGACCGCAACCTTTCCGCGGCGCTGACGCGTGGATGCTCGTCGGCGCCAACCCGATTGTTTCGAAGTCGATCGGCGCCCCGCCCCACAATCCTTCGGGCGCGCTGCATGAGGCCGTGAAGAGCGGCATGCAGATCATCGTGATCGATCCACGACGCACGGAGGCCGCGAGGCTCGCCGCGGTACATCTGCAGTGTCGCCCCGGTGAGGACCCGACAGTGATCGGCGGCCTGATCCGCGCCATTCTTGCCGGGGCTCTGCACGATCAGGCTTTCGTGCGCGAGCACGCCACGGGGGTCGAAGCCCTCCGCCAGGCCGTCGAGCCGTTTACGCCGGAGTATGTCGAGCGCCGCGCCGATGTGCCGCGCGAGCTGCTGCTGAGGGCGGCGCGCATCTTCGCCACGGGCCGACAGGGTTTCGCCGTTGTCGGCACGGGTCCGAACATGGCTCCCCGGGGCACGCTGACCGAGTATCTGACCTTGTGCCTGAACACTCTCTGCGGACGTTGGCTGCGGGCAGGCGAGCCGCTGCCGAATCCCGGGGTGCTCACACCGGCGACACACCCCAGGGCTCAGCCGATCGCACCGGTTCCGGCCTGGGGGTTCGGTGAACGGCTGCGCGTGCGCGGATTCACCAACACGGCGGCGGGTCTGCCGACCGCGGCGCTCGCCGACGAAATCCTGCTCGAGGGATCGGGACAGGTGAAGGCGCTGATCTGCGTCGGCGGCAATCCCGTGGCCGCCTGGCCCGATCAGCAGAGGACCGCGGCGGCCATGAAGCGGCTCGAGCTGCTGGTGAGCCTCGATCCGGAAATGTCGGCGACGGCGAAGCTTGCGCACTATGTGATCGCGCCCCGGTTGTCGTTCGAGCAGCCGGGCATCACGCTCCCCGTGGAAACGCTCTCGGCCTATGCCTATACCATGGGTTATGAAGTGCCCTATGCGCAGTACACGCCGCAGCTGGTGGACCCGCCGGCGGGCTCCGATGTGATCGAAGAGTGGCAGTTCTTTTTCGAACTGGCACGCAGCATGGGCCTTGCGCTGTCGCTTGATTCGGCCTTCCCCTGGATCGCGGGCGGCCAGCATGCCGCTCCGGTTGCGCTCGATATGGCGCACGCACCGACGACCGATGCGCTGCTCGGGATCCTCACGAGGGGCTCACGGATACCGCTCGCCGAGGTGCGAGGCTACCCGCACGGCCACGTCTTCGACGACGTAACGGTTGCCGTGGCGCCAAAAGATCCGGCCTGCACGGCGAAGCTCGAGCTCGCCGATCCCGTCATGCTCGCCGAGCTGAAGGAAGTCGCGGACGAGGCAGGCGTGACGGCGCCGGGCTACGCCTTTCGCCTGATTCCCCGGCGCCTGCCCGATGTCTACAACTCCTACGGTCGCAGCATTGCGCGGCTGGTGCGCAAGCACCGTCACAACCCGGCCTTCCTGCATCCGGACGATCTGCGCGAGATTGGCGTCGCTCCCGGTGACATGGTGGAAATACTCTCGCGGCACGATTCCATCCTCGGTGTAGCCGAGGCGGATGAGGGCTTGCGGCGGGGCGTTGTGTCCATGACTCACGCCTTCGGCGATCTGCATGGCGCCGACGATGAAGCCGCGGTGCGACGCACCGGCAGCAATACGGGCCGGCTGATCCCGGTCGACCGGGACTTCGATCCCTATACCGGCATCCCGCGCATGAGCGCCGTCCCGGTGGACGTACGACGCTATGCCGGTTCGGCTGCCGGTTGATCCACCCATGACAGGTCGTCTGGAAGGAAAGATCGCCTTGATCACCGGCGGAGGCTCGGGGATCGGGGCAGCGACGGCGCATCGCTTTGCCGAGGAGCAGGCCACCGTGGTCGTCCTTGAGAGGCGCAAGGAAATGCTGGAAGGTGTCGTGGCCGCCATCCGTGCCCGAGGCGGCAAGGCGGAAGGCGTGCAGGTGGATATCCGCAGCGAAGAGGAGTTCGTCAGCGCCATCAACGGCGCGGCGCAGCGTCACGGTCATCTCGACATCCTCGTGAACAATGCGATGGCATTCTCCGTCGGGCCGCTCGAGGGCACTTCGACCGCCGACTGGCATGGGAACTTCTCGACCACCGTCGACGGGACCTTCTGGGGCACGCGGACTGCGATGCAGCGCATGCGCCAGCAGGACAAGGGCGGCAGCATCGTGAATCTCGCGTCGACCTGCGGCCTGTTCGGTGCGGCCAACATGGCCGGCTACAGTGCTTCCAAGGCTGCCATCATCAATTTCTCGCGCGCCGTGGCGGCGGAAGGCGGTGCGCACAACATCCGCTGCAACGTCGTGATTCCGGGCATCGTGGAAACTCCGCCGATGGTCGAGATGCTCAGCAACGAAAAGGCGCGGCGCGATACCGGGAAGCTGATCGCGATGCGCCGCGTGGGACAGCCGGTGGAACTCGCCAACGCCATTCTGTTTCTCGCCTCGGATGAGGCATCGTACGTGAACGGCGCCACGCTCTCGGTGGATGGCGGCCGGGCGGCCACGCTGATCATGTCGAACGTGTTCGACTGACCACCATGAAAAAGCAGCAACAATCCGGATCGCGCCGCGCGCTTTGGCTCGCCGCGGTCATCGTCACGGTCAGTGCCGCGGTGGGGTTGGGCGCGGCATTGGTCCTGAACCGGGACACGGCACCCGTTCTGCGCGCAGGAACGCTGCTGCCGGAGCCGCGCCAGTTGCCAGAGTTTGCCCTGCGTGAGGCTGCGGGCGGTCCGTTCAGGCGGGAGGAGCTCGAGGGACACTGGACGGTCCTGTTTTCCGGGTTCACACATTGCCCCGACATCTGCCCGACGACGCTTGCGCTCCTCGCGCGCCTGCGTGAGGCAGTTCCGCGTGAGGATCTGCAGTTCCTCTTCCTGAGCGTCGATCCCGAGCGCGACACGCCGGAGCAGATCGCCCGCTATCTCGCCCAATTCGGCCCGGGTCTCGCGGGTGCAACGGGAGAGCGCACGGAGATCGAGCGACTCACTGCATCAATGGGGTTTGCCCAAGTGCGCAATCCCGAGGCCGGCGGCGCATATACCATTGATCACTCGACGGCGCTCGTCCTGATCGATGCCGAAGCGCGAGTCGTGGGCTATTTCACCGCGCCGCACGATCGCGCAGCGCTCGCGTCCGATTTGTCAGCGCTGCCCGCATCATAGAATGCCTGCGATCAGATCTTGTCGAGCTTGATGTCAGCGTTCGCCCAGGCGCGCGCGAAGCGATCGGACACTTGCTGTGCCTCGCCTTTCCTGCCCTGTGCGTTCAGTGCCTGCGCGAGACCGTGCAGCGACCAGCCATTCTCTGGATTGCGCGCGAGTTCCTCCCGAAAGGCTTGCTCGGCCTTCGCGGGCTGCGACGACTCGAGCAGTACCGCACCGAGCGCCTGACGCGCCGGCCAGTGCCAGCCGGGTGGCTCGTCGTACGGCAGCGTATCTTCGATCGTGATTGCAGTCTGCAGCGCTGCGATGGCCGCGTCGTAATCCTTTACCGCGCCTGCGAGCCCGGCGGCGACGAAGCGTTCCGCAATGCGTACCCCGCCAATCAGCGAGTAGCGGCCCCAAGTCATCATCTTTTCGATATCTGGATTGGTGGTCGCGGAAACGAGCGCCGCGTGGAATCTTTTTGCGTCCTCCATGCGTCCCTGACGCACCGCCGCCATGCCTTGTGCGTAGTTCCACATGGCCTGCATGTACGGCAGGTCGTCCGCCGGTTTGGGCATTGCCACGACTTTGTCCCAGTTCCCGAAGCGGACGTCCGCGAAAAGTGGCGTCAAGGCAAAATTCTGCATTGCCTCGAATCCCGGCGTGCGCATCAGATCCGGGTCGCTCGTCTTCTCCCCGGTCGTGCGGGCGGCGCTTGTCGCGATCTGGCTCGCGCCTTCCATCGTCGCAGCGAACCACAGAAAGTGATGATTGTGCGGCACGTAACCCAGCGGGTAGACGCCGGGTCCCGGCTTGCAAATCGCGAGATAGGTGTCGTCGGCGGCAATGGCCAACTGGTTCGCAGTGACGGCGTCGTGCCAGCGACCGACGCGCGCATAGATGTGGGCCGGCATGTGCACGAGATGGCCTGAGCCCGGCAGCAGGGCACGCAGCGTGTCGGCCGCCGCGACGCCTTTCTCCGGGTTGGGCGAGGCCTCGACCGCGTGCACGTAGAGATGCAGCGCACCTGCATGCCCGGGATCGCGCTCCATCACCGACTCGAGTTGCGCAACCACTTCGGCGGTATGGCCCTTCGGCTGGCCGTTCCCGTCCCAGTAATCCCAGGGTTGCAGGTCCATCATCGACTCGGCGTAGAGGGTCGTCGCGTCGAGATCGTCGGGATACTTCGCAGTGAACTCGCGCATCGCAACCGAGTAGGCCTCGTCGAGCGGGCGCCGGTCTTCCGGCGGTGCGGCGGCGTAGCGCGCCGAGAGTGCCTTGATGAATGCCCGCTCCTTGTCGGTGGCGCGATCCGCCGCGGCCTGCGCACGTTGCAGTCTGTCCCAGGCCTTGGCGTTATTGGCCGGATCCATGGCCGCATTCACGTGTGGACCGAGCACGAGCGCGGCGCCCCACCAGCACATCGCGCAATGCGGGTCGAGCTCGGCGGCCTTCAGGAAGGAGCGCTCGGCGGCGTCGTGGTTGAAGCCATAGGTCAGCGCCAGGCCCTGATCGAACCAGCGCTGCACGTCCGGGCCGCCGGACGTGACCGGCATGCTGTAGTCGCCGAGCCCCTCGAGCAGGGTCGCACCGACAGGCGCGAGATCGGGTGGAGGCGCCTCGGCCTTGTTGCGGTCATAGAGCCAATAGCCCGCGAGGGCAACAAGGGCGACGCCTATCGCCCACATGAACTTCCTGCTCATGGCGCTTCCTTGCTTGTAGAAGGCAACAACCGCGTCAGATACTCCGATCGGCTGCGGATTTCAAGTCTGGATGCCACCGCGCTGCCGCTGACGCTGCAACGAAGCCGGCCAGCGTGATCGCCGGCGAGGCGATCCGGTGCCTGTCGGCCGCCATGGCAAGGTCGTCGACCGTGGTCGAGACGACGCGCTGCTCCGCGCGGCTCGCGTTCTCGATGAGCGCGACAGGCATGGCGGGCGGCACGCCTGCAGCGAGCAGGCGTGCGCGCAGCGCCGGCAATTGCGCGACGCCCATGTAGACCGCGAGTGTTTCGCGCCCCGCGGCGACGTCTGAGAAGTCAAAGGCCCCGAGAACGGCGGGATCGTTGCCCGTGATCAGGCGCACAGCGTGTACGTGCCGCCGATCCGTCAGCGGGATTGCCGCCGAGGCACCGGCCGCGACCGCGGCCGTGATGCCCGGGACGATATCGAAGCTGATGCCGGCCGCGCGCAGCGCGTCGATCTCCTCGCCGCCGCGGCCGAAGAGGAACGGGTCGCCGCCCTTCAGTCGCACCACGCGCCGGCCGCGAAGTGCGTGCTCGACAAGGAGCGCATTGATTGCGTCCTGTGACGTACCGGCGCCCGGCCGCTTGCCGACATCGATCCGCTCCGCGTCGCGCCGCGCGAGTTCGAGCACACCTGCGGACGCGAGGCGGTCGTGAATCACGACGTCGGCTTCCTGCAGCGTGCGCAAACCCTTCAGCGTGAGGAGGCCCGGGTCGCCGGGCCCGGCGCCGACGAGCGAAACATGGCCGGCGGCTGGCGAGTCCGCGACCCGACCGGTACCGCCATTCGCGCGGTGACGCAAGCGTGCGAGCTCGCGCGTGGCGAGGCGATCCGCTTCAGCGCGGCGCCCGTCGCGAATCGCGTGCGCCGCGGGCCCTGTGAGCAGCCACGAGAAATACCGGCGCCGCGCGCCCACACTGGCGAGGACCTTGCGCGCGGTGGCGCGCCAGCGCTCCGCGAACTGCGCGAGCGGGCCGAGCGATTCGTCGAGGAGTGCTTCCAGTCGTTCACGGATGAGCCGCGCGAACACCGGCGAGGCGCCGCCCGTCGAGATGGCGATCTGCACCGGCGAGCGATCAATGATCGCCGGCATCAGGCAGGTGGACAGCTCGCGATCATCGACCACGTTGCAGGGGATGCCGGCGGCGTCCGCGGCGCGTGCCGCAACGGCGTTGACGTCCCGATCGCCCGTCGCGGCGATGATCAGCCGCGGGCGCGCGAGGCCAGGCGCCTCGATGTCGCGCGATTCGAAACGGCGTTCATGCAGCGAGATGCCGCCTCGTGCCGCAAGCGCTCGCAGCGCCTCGTGGAGGGACTCTGCGATGACCGTCACGCGCGCACCGGCCAACCGCAATGTCTCGACCTTGCGCAGCGCAACGGCGCCGCCGCCGATCACGAGCACATCGCGGCCGTCGAGATCGAGGAACAAGGGAAAGTACCGCATCAAGGGCTCAGGCCGCCTGCCGTCGCGCGAACGCACTCGCGAGTGCCGCGACGAGTTGCGCCTGATCCGCATCGGTGTGCAACGGACCGGGCGTGATGCGCAAACGCGCGCCGTCGCGTGGCACGGTAGGAAACACGATGGCTTGAAGGTAGATACCGTGTACCTCGAGAAGCTCGTCCGCAAGCGCACGACAGGCTGCGGCGTCGCCGATGACCAGCGGAATGATCTGACCTGGCGCAGGCGCGATCGGCACGCCCGCGGCGGCGAGCGCCGAGCGCACGCTCGCGACGCGCGCCTGCAGTGCTGCGCGCTCCAGGCCGCTCGTCTTGAGGTGACGAACCGACGCGAGCGCCGCAGCGGCGACGTGCGGTGGCAACGCCGTCGTGAAAATGAAACCTGGCGCATGACTGCGCACGAAGTCGATGATCGCGGCGGCGCCGGTGATGAAGCCGCCCACCACGCCCACGCCCTTGCCGAGCCCGCCCTGCACGACATCGACGGTATCGAGCAGCCCGTGTGCCTCGAGCAGCCCGCCGCCGCGCGGGCCGTGCACGCCGACGGCGTGCGTCTCGTCGACGAAGGTGAGTGCGCCGTGGCGCTTCGCCACCGTGAGCAGGTCGGCGAGCGGGGCGATGTCACCGTCCATGGAATAGAGGGATTCGAACGCGACCAGCTTCGGTGCGGCCGGATCGTGCGCGGCCAGGAGCCCATCGAGATGCGCGGCGTCGTTGTGGCGGAACACGACGCAGCGCTGGCGACTTGCGCGGATTCCCTGGATCATCGACGCGTGATTGGCCGCATCGGAGAACACGACCCCGCCCGGCAGCGCACGGGCGAGCGTGGCGAGCGTGGTGTCGTTCGCGACATAGCCCGAAGAGAAGAGCAGGGCGGCGTCCTTCGCATGCCAGTCGGCGAGTTCGCGCTCGAGTGCAACGAGGAGGTCGGTGGTGCCCGAGATATTGCGCGTGCCACCCGCGCCTGCACCGTAGCGCGCGAGAGCCGCGCGCGCAGTATCGAGCACCGCGGGATGTTGGCTCATGCCGAGATAGTCGTTGCTGCACCAGACCGTGACATCGCGCCAGGACCCGTCGGGAGCGTGCCACTCGGCCCGCGGGAAGCGCCCGGGAGAACGGCGCAGCTCGCGAAACACGCGGTAATGATGCTTACGCCTGAGCTTCGCATTGGCGCCTTCGAAAAATCCCCGGAAGTCGAACATGCCGCTACCTCGCCGCGAGGCCGAGCGCGCGGCCGAGCCGGGCACCATAGGTGATGATGAACGCTGCGCCGCCCCGGCGCAGCGCATGCCAGCTTTCGAGGAGCGCGGCGTCGAAGTCCGCGAATCCTTCTCGTGCGAGCAGCGCCAGCGCCGCGTACTCGCCACTCACCTGGTAGGCACCCACTGCGAGGCCCGTCGAGTCCGCGATCGGGCGGAGCAGATCGAGCGAACTCATGCCCGGTTTCACCATCAGCAGATCGGCGCCTTCGGCCGCGCAGCGCTGCGAGCTCGCAAGGGCATCGCGCCTGGCACGCACGTCGATCTGATAGCTGCGCCGGTCGCCGTGCGTGGGTGCCGAATGCGCCGCGCCGCGAAACGGCCCGTAGAGCTGGCTCGCGAACTTCGTGCTGTAGCTCATGATCGGGAGGAGATCATGCCCTGCCGAATCGAGCGCGAGCCGCAACGCCGCGACGCGGCCGTCGTTCATGTCGCTCGGCGCGATGCCGTCCGCACCAGCCGCGGCGTAGGCGAGTGCGAGGTCGGCCAGAGCATCGAGCGTAGCCGGCAGGTCCTGCTCGCCATGCGTATCGTGCAGGCAGCAATGACCATCAGCCGTGTAGCCGCAGAGGCAGGTGTCGAGCCACAGGCTCGCATCCTTGCCGGCGCGGAGGCGAAGTGCCGCAATCGTCTCGCAGATGAAAGCCGGATCGAAATCGCGTGCGTGCTTGCGTGCCGGCACCGGGAAGAGAAGGTACTGACGTACTCCCACTTCGAGGTCGGCATCGAGTTGCGCCCGCGCAGTGTCCTGCGTGAGGCGCAAGTTGCCCGGGAGCCCCGCGATCGCACCCGCATCGGCCGGATCCTCGGCGATGAAGAGAGGCTGGATCAGCTGGCTCTGCGTGAAGCCGGTCTCGGCGACGAGATCGCGCAAGGGCGCCGTGCGGCGAAGACGCTGCAGGCGGCGGGGCGATGCTGCGAGCGGGTCGCCGCGTGATGGCAGTGCGCCCCGTACCCGTGCGGATGCCGTGGTGACTCGCTCGAGCATCGCTTCAGGCCCCCATCCCGGCGAGAAACTGTTCCGGCGACAGGAACGCGCGCACGCGCTCCGGCCCGATCGCCGCGCGGATCATCGCGAGCGTGTTGCCGGGGCCGCAGCCGTGCCAGGCCTCGCGCAGCCGGGGATTGGCCCGCAAGTACTCGAGAAACACTGAGCCACTGCGCCAGAAAAAATGGCTGTGAAGCCGGATGTCTTCGAGTGGCACTGCGCGCTCGAGTCGGTACGTCGCCACACGGGTTGCATGAGGAGTGTCGTAGCCCGCATCGTGTGAAAGCTTCACCCAGCGCTCGACTTGCGGAAAGAGATGCCGCGCCGCGATGGCGCCGGTTTCACCGAGACTCTCGTCGCTGCCGCTCACCCAGACCCCGCGCGCGGCGAGTTTGCGCCACGTCTCGAGGCCGGCGGTCCAGACCACCTGTTGCGGCGTCAGGGGCCAGCGATCGGGCAACGCCTCGGCGCGAGCGATCAGCAGACCGAAGTGCTCGGCACCCGATGGTGCGTTGCCGGAGGCGAGCGCAATCCGGCGCAAGGTGTGACTGCCCGCGCGCTCGCCCGTCCACACGGATCCCCGACTCGCCACGCGAGGTAGCGGCGGCTCGCGGTCGCGCAAGTGCGCCGCCTCAACCTGTACGCCCTGCAGCGATCCGCGCACGAAGACGGCCTCGGCCTTCGTGCTCGCGGGCCCGCCCTCGAGCGGCACGATCGAGACACCGACCGGATGATCTTCGTCGCGCGTGGCGGCAAGTTGTGCGCGCTCTTCGAGCACGCGCGCGAAAGTCGGCGCGTGATTGATCGCCGCAAGCACGTCCGCAACATCGCTGCGGTCTCGCCGCACTTCGATCGCAAGCGCAGCTTGTGCGGGCGCGGCCGGGTTCGCTGCGAGCGGCAGTACCATGAGGCGGCAGGCGTTGAGCGCAGCGCGCACCTCGCGGCGTACGGGGGCGAGCTCTTCGCCCACCGCCAGCAACCGATCGATGGCGGCCTTCGCGACGACGAGCGCGTCGGCATCGCCCGTCAGGAGTGTGCGCAGGCGTCGCAGGATGTCGCCGCGTACAGGACGGAAGCTCGCCTTCCCGACGCCGCCCGGCAATGCCCACGGGAGGAACTCTCGCAGATTCGTGGCGCGCCG
>DAORVK010000012.1:28018-51573 GCA_035433705.1 Steroidobacteraceae bacterium | reverse complement strand
TCCCGGTCGCCAACGGCGTTCGAGAAGGCATAGCGGATGTCGAGGCGCGGATCGTGCGCAGAGAGCGCGTTGCCCACGAGCTGTGCCTGGGTACGCGACAGTGCGCTCGCGCGGGCGCCGATCGTGAGGGTGCGGGGCGCGCGCATCAGCCGTCGAGGCCGTGCAGGCCGCACTCGCGCTTCAGGCCAAAGAAGCGCGTGCCTTCGAGGCTGCCCGCCTCGGCAAGCGAGCGGGTTGTGTGCCAGTCGCCGATCGATACGTAGCCCTTCTCCCAAAGCGGGTGATACGGCAGTGCGTGCTGCTCGAGATAGCGACCGACGTCGCGATCGGTCCAGTCGGCGAGCGGGTGCAGTTTGAAACGCCTGTCCTGCATGCTGATGAAGGGCGCGGCGGCGCGGCTCGACGACTGCACGCGACGCAGGCCGGAGATCCACGTACCCGCGCCCAGCTCATCGAGCTTGCGTTGCATCGGCTCCGACTTGACGATCCGGCCGTAGTGGTCGAGCCCGTCGAGCCCGCTTTCCCAGAGCCTTCCGTGGCGCGCTTCGATCCAGGCCGCCGACACTGCAGGGTGCGCGACGTGCAGGTTGAGTTTCAGGCGCAGCGTCAGCTCGTCGACGAAGCGGTAGGTCTCGGGAAAAAGATAGCCTGTATCGACGAGTACAACCGGCACGTCGGGCGAAATCTGTGTCGTGACATGCAGCGCAACAGCGGCCTGGGCGCCGAAACTGGATGAGAGAATGTGCGCGCCCGGCAGCTGCTCGAAAGCAAACGCAATGCGTTCGATGGCTGATAGCGCCGCGAGCGAGGCATTCAGCGCTTCGAGCGCCTGTGGGTCGCCATCGCGCGCCCGCGCGATCTGCAACCCTGCGGGAGCTGCCTTCACGCGGAGAGCAGCTTCGCGCGCCACAGAAAATCTCCGAAGCGTTCGTCGGGCCGGCGCTCGTTTGCGTACTGCCACAGCAGCGGATCGAGCGCCTCGAGGATCGCCGCCTCTGCGAGGTTCTCGCGAAAGAGCACGTTCAGGCGCTCACCGGTCGCATTGCCGCCGAGATGCAGGTTGTAGCGCCCCGGCGCCTTGCCGACGAGCGCGACCTCAGCGAGCCAGGGCCGCGAGCAGCCGTTCGGACAGCCGGAGATGCGCACGAGCACCGGGGCCCGCGCCAGCCCATGATGCGCAAGACGCGCCTCGAAGGCCGCGAGGAAATCGGGGAGGTAGCGTTCGGCTTCGGCCATCGCAAGCGGGCAGGTCGGTAGCGCGACGCAGGCGAGCGCGTCGAGGCTCGTCGGTGAGGCACGCGTGTACAGGTCGAGCCCGTGATCGAGCACGAGCGCGTCGATCGGCGCGCGATCCCCGGCCGCGACGTTCGCGATGATGAGGTTCTGGTTCGGCGTGAGGCGGAAGTCTCCGCGATGTATCTGGGCGATGGCGCGCAGACCGGTGAGTTGCCGCGCGCTGTCGCGGTCGGCGATGCGACCGGCCGGGATGCGCAGGTTGAGATGCCAGCGCTCGTCGAAGCCCTGGGTCCAGCCGAAGCGGTCGCCACTCGTTGTGAAGGCATAGGGTCGCGCAGGTGCAAGCCGCACGCTCGCACGACGCTCGACTTCTGCGATGAAGGCGGGCAGGCCCATTGTTTCGATGGTGTATTTGAGGCGTGCACGCTTGCGATTGGCGCGGTCCCCGAAGTCGCGCTGCGTCGTGACCACCGCTTCGGTGACCGCGAGCGTCTCTTCGGGCGCGATGAAGCCGGCGACTTGCGCGAGTCGCGGGTACGTCGCTGCGTCGCCATGCGTCGCGCCGAGCCCGCCGCCGACGGCGACATTGAAGCCCGCGAGGCGCGGACCCTTCGCACCTGCCTCGACGATCGCGATGAAGCCAAGATCATGCGCGAAGACGTCGACGTCATTGAGCGGCGGCACGACGAGTGCGATCTTGAACTTGCGCGGCAGGTAGGTCGCTCCGTAGATCGGCTCGACTTCGGGTGTGCCGGCAATCTTTTCCTCGCCGAGCCAGATCTCGTGGTAGGCGCGCGTGCGCGGCAGCAGATGTTCGGAGATCTTCGAGGCCCAGGCGTAGATCTCCGCGTGCAGCCGGGACTCGACCGGGTTCGCGCTCGCGATCACGTTGCGGTTCACGTCGCCGCAGGCGGCGATCGTGTCGATCAATGTCGCGTTGATGGCGGCCATCGTCGCCTTCAGGTCGCGCTTCACCACGCCATGGAACTGGAACGCCTGGCGCGTGGTGAGTCGCAGCGTGCCGTTCCCGTACACGCACGCGATCTCATCGAGTGCGAGCCACTGCTTCGGCTTGCAGATGCCGCCCGGCAGGCGCGTGCGGATCATGAAGCTGTAGGCGGGCTCGAGTTTCTGCAGCCGCCGCTCTTCACGCAGATCGCGGTCGTCCTGTTGATAGCTGCCATGAAACTTGAGCAGGCTTGTGTCGTCCTCGGCGAGCGCTCCGGTAGGCGCGTCCGCGAGGCTCGTCTCGAGCGTGCCGCGCAGCAGCCGGCTCCTGGCCTTGATGTGCTCCACGGGCGAGAGCGGGGCGTCGCTCATGTCAGTACACGTCCCGCAGATAGCGCCGCCCGGCCACGAGATCGCCGAGGAATGCCTGCGCCGATTCGTCCGAATGCCCGCCGTGTGTCTGCGCCACATCGACGAGCGCGGCGTGCACGTCGGGCGCCATGCGCGTAGCGTCGCCGCACACATAGAGCGACGCGCCGCCCGCGATCCAGCGCCACAGTTCCGCCCCCTGTTCGCGCAGGCGGTGCTGAACGTAGACCTTCTCTGCCTGGTCGCGAGAAGCGGCAAGATCGAGTCGCTGGAGCAAGCCACGTTTGCGGGCCGTGAGCCACTCGGCCTGGTAGAGAAAATCGCCCGAGAAGCGCCGCGCTCCGAAGAGGAGCCAGTGGCGGCCGCGCGCGCCGTCCGCGCCGCGCTGCTGCAGGAACCCGCGATAGGGTGCGACGCCCGTGCCCGCACCGATCATGATGAGGTCGCGATCGCTGTCCGCCGGCAGGCGAAAGCGGGTGTTCGGCTCGATGTAGGCGCGCAGTTCCGGCGCCTCGGACATGAGAAAGTGCGAGGCCGCGCCCACGCGGCGCACGCCTTCGCGCTCGTAGTCGACAGCAGCGACGGTGAGGTGCAGTTCATCACCCACTTCCTGGCGGCTCGAGGCGATCGAATAGAGCCGCGGGGCGAGCGGGCGCAGCGCGCCGACCAGTTCCTCGGCCGACCAATCTGCTGAATGCGTTTCGAGGAGATCGAGTACCTGCCAGTCGCGGATCACTGCAGCACGCGCCTGGGCGTCGCCCTGGATGAGCGCCCGCAGCGCGGGTGCAGAGGAACGCGCCGCATGCGCTTCGAGCACCGGACGCGAGAGACGCGTGAGCTCGCGATGCTGCGTGAGCCAGTCGCCGAGCGGGCGTTCCTCTCCCGCGTGCGAGACGGGTGCCGCGAGATCGAGCTGCAGCACCTCGGCGATGCGCGCGACGAGGAATGGGGGATTGTGGTGCCAGACGCCAACGGCGTCGCCCGGCTCGTAAGCGAGCTTGTCCGCCGGCGCCGCGATTTCGAGGTGCGTGACCGGGTGATCGCTCGCGCGCCCCGTGATGCGCTGGCGGGTGAGGACTTCCGCGACGACCGGCGCGTCGCGGGTCGCGACGGTGACCGCGAGCGCCGCCGGGCGCAGGGGCGAGACGATGGCGAGTCGCGGCGCATCGCCGGCCGGCTTCAGGATCTCGAGCGCATGCTGTAGCGCGGTGCCTGACCAGTCGGTGGCTGCGACATCGAAGTCGAGATCGCAATCGACGCGGGTGGCGATTGCAGCGGCGCCGAGCGCCGCGAGCCTTTCATCGGCGACTCGGCCGGCTTCGCAGAACTTCGGATAGCTCGAGTCCCCGAGCGCCAGCACGGCGTAGCGCAGGCTCTCGAGGCGGGGGGCCTTGCGGCCGAGGAGAAAGTCGTAGAAGGCGCGAGCGTCTTCGGGTGGATCGCCGTCACCGTGTGTACTCGCGACGAGATACAGGAGCCGCTCCTGTGCAAGCTCGCGTGTGGCGTAATCGCCCGCCGCGACGGCGCGAGCGACGAGGCCGCGCGACTCGAGCGAGGCGGCGAGTTTCTCGGCGATGCGGCGGCCGTTGCCGGTGTGCGAGGCGTAGAGCACCGTCGCGCGCTCACGCTCGATGGCCTGGCTCGAGACCTGGACGGCGGTGTGGCCGTTGCGCTGGGCGGCAGCGAGCCCGGCCGCGTAACCCGACACATAAAGCAGGGCGCCGGCATCGAGCCCCTGCGTCAGCTCCGTAAGGAGACGCAGCCGGGGTTCCGGCAGAGGCTGAACTTCGGGCGAAGGCAAGGGTAACGCGGGGACGGCGGACATGGGTCGAGACTACGGACGCGCGCGTTTCGAGTCGCCGATTTCGGGGCTATACCCTCATAATCGAAAGGTATCGTTCCACTCCCTGCAGCACGTCATGCTCCGCCGACTCCATGTGGCAATCCGCCCTCACGATCCTGTCCAGCCCTGAGACCTGGGCCTTTGCAGCCGTGGGTTTTGTCGCGCAGATCTTCGACGGCGCGCTTGGGATGGGCTTCGGCGCGATCAGCTCGGCCGTACTGGCCGCGGTGGGCGTACCGCGCGAAATTGCGAGCGCGTCGGTCAACGGAGCCAAGCTCTTTACCGGCACCGCCTCGGGCGTCTCGCATTTCCTGATGCGCAACATCGACCCCCGGATGCTGCTTGTGCTCTCGATCACGGGCGTCCTGGGGGGTGTCGCGGGCGCGACACTGCTGACGCGCAGCTTCGCACAGTGGATCGGTATCGCGATCAGCCTCTATCTGCTCGCTGCGGGTGTCTTCATCGTGTGGCGGGCGACGCATACGCTGCCGAACCGTGCCTCCGGACGCGCACAGATCGGGGTTGGCTTTGCAGGCGGGCTGCTCGAGGCGACCTCGGGTGTCTGGGGGCCGCTCGTGACGAGCAATCTCGTCGCGCTCGGCGCGAACCCGCGTCACGTCGTCGGTACCGGTGCCGTCGCCGAGACCTTCGTTGCGGCGGCCGTCTTCGGGCTGCTCGTATCGCACATCGGATTCGCGAAGCTTTCCGGCATCGCTCTCGGGCTGCTGTGCGGGGCGCTGATCGCAGCCCCGTTTGCGGCGTTCCTTGCGCGACGGGTGTCCGTGCGGCCGTTCACGATCGCGGTGGGCCTGCTCGTGATTGCAACGAGCCTGCTGCGGCTCGCCCACGACCTGAGTTCACGTTAGAAGCATGGTGCCGGGTTTTCGGTTATTCGGTTATTTGCGCTTCTGGCAAATAACCGAATAACCGAAAACCCGGCACCAATTCTTCCTCTCAACCCTTCCGCCAGGTCATGCGGTACAGACCAGGCAGGACGAGCAGGGTCAGCAGCGTCGAGGAAACGATGCCGCCGATGACTACCGTGGCGAGCGGGCGCTGGACTTCGGCGCCCGTGCCCGTATTGAGCGCCATGGGCAGGAATCCGAGCGCAGCCACCAGCGCCACCATCAGGATGGGCCGCAAACGCAGCATGGCGCCTTCGCGTATCGCGACATCAATGCTGGCTCCGTTGGCCAGCCGATCGCGGAACGCGGCGACCATGACGACGCCGGTCAGCACGGCGACGCCCGACAACGTGATGAATCCCACGCCTGCCGTGATCGACAGCGGGATGTCGCGCAGCCAGAGCGCAAGTACCCCGCCGGTGAGCGCCAATGGCACGCCACTGAACACGAGCGCCGCGTCCTTCGCCGAGCCGAAGGTCAGAAGCAGCAGCGCGAAGATCAGCCCGAGCGTTGCGGGCACCAGCAGTGTGAGGCGCTGTGATGCCGACTGCAGTTGCTCGAACGTACCTCCATAGTCCAGCCAGTAGCCGGTCGGCAGCGAGACCTGCTGCGCGATGCGCTCACGGGCTTCGGACACGAAGCCACCGAGATCGCGCCCGCGCACGTTCGTCGTCACGACGAGTCGCCGCTTGCCGTTCTCGCGGCTCACCTGGTTCGGGCCGTTCGTCAGCGACAGTGTCGCGACTTCGCCCAACGGAACGTACCCAGCCTGCGGCAGTGGAATGGGCAGGCGCGACAGCATGGTCACATCGCCGCGAAGCTGTTCAGGGAGTCGCACCACGATGCTGAAGCGCCGGTCGCCCTCGAACACCTGGCCCGCCTGCGCGCCGCCGGTGGCGGCCGCGAGTACATCCTGCACATCTGCGACATTGAGGCCGTAGCGATAGAGGGAAGCGCGGTCGGGCTCCACCGAGAGGACGGGCAGGCCAGCGACCTGCTCGACCTTGACGCCGTCGGCCCCCGCCATCCGCGTCAGCACGCGTGCGATGTCGTTGCCAGTCTCGAGCAGCTGCGCGAGATCGTCGCCGTAGATCTTGACGCCGAGATCGGAGCGCACGCCGGAGATGAGTTCATTGAATCGCAGCTGGATGGGCTGGCTCACCTCGAGCGCGTTGCCAGGCACGGCCTCGAGCCGCTGCTCGATCTCCTGCACGAGAGTGGCCTTTGACTTGCGAGGGTCCGGCCAGTCGCGGCGATCCTTCATCATGATGTAGCCGTCCGAGATGCTCGGCGGCATCGGATCGGTGGCGACCTCCGCAGTACCGACGCGGGAGAAGTAGGTGTTGATCTCGGGCAAGCCATGCAGCGCGCGTTCCAGTTGCAGCTGCATTGCTATTGATTGAGAGAGACTGGTGCCGGGCATACGCAGCGCCTGCACCGCGAGGTCGCCCTCGTCGAGACTCGGGATGAACTCCGATCCGAGTCGCGAGCCGAGCCAGCCGCAGAGCAGCACGAGTGCGACAGCACCGCCGAGGATCGGCGCGCGAAATCGTAGCGCAAACCCGAGGACCGGCCCGTACAGGCGTCGCGCGCCGCGCACGATCCGGTTCTCCTTCTCCTCGATGCGACCACGCAGGAACAGCGCGACCGCCGCGGGAACGAAGGTCAGCGAGAGCACGAGCGCGGCGACGAGCGCCATCATGACGGTGAGTGCCATCGGCCGGAACATCCGCCCTTCGACCCCGCTCAGCGCGAGGATCGGCAGATTGACGAGAATGACGACCAGCACGCTCACGAGGCTCGGCGTGAACACTTCACGCGTGGCGATAAACACCGTGTGCAGCCGTTCCTCGATGTCGAGCACGCGCCCGATGCGATGCTGACGCTCGGCGAGGCGCAGCAGGCAGTTCTCGACAATGATGACGGCGCCGTCGACGATGAGCCCGAAGTCGAGCGCGCCGAGGGACATCAGGTTCGCGCTGACCTTCGACCCCACCATGCCCGTGATGAGGAGCAGCATCGAAAGCGGAATCACGAGCGCCGTGAGGATCGCGGCACGCACGTTGCCGAGCATCAGCAGAAGAACTGCGATGACCAGTAGCGCGCCTTCGAGCAGGTTCTTCTGCACCGTCGCGATGGTTTTCTCGACGAGCACCGTCCGGTCGTAGACAGGTTCGGCCGTGATCCCGCGAGGCAGCGTTGCGGCTATTTCCCCGAGCTTCGCGGCGACCGCCTTTGAGACCGTTCGACTGTTCTCGCCGATCAGCATGACGGCAGTGCCGAGTACGGTTTCCCTGCCGTCGCGGGTCGCAGCGCCGGTGCGCAATTGCTTGCCGTAGCCGATCTCCGCCACGTCGCGAATCGTGATCGGGACGCCATCGCGATGAGCGACGATGATCCCTTCAATCGAGGGGATATCGGTGACCTGGCCGGGCGAGCGGATCAGGTACTGCTCGCCGTTGCGCTCGATATAGCCGGCGCCGATGCTGGCGTTGTTCCTTTCGAGCGCTGCGACGATCTCGTCGAATGAAAGGCCGAAAGCGAGGAGGCGCCCCGGTTCGGGGGTGACATGGAATTCCCGCTCGTACCCCCCGATCGTATTGACCTCAGTGACGCCGGGCACCTGGCGCAACTGGGGACGTATCACCCAGTCCTGCAGGGTCCGCAGGGCGACGGCATCATAGGGACGCCCGTCCGGCTGGCGGGCATTTGCGTCGGCCTGTACCGTATAGAGGAAGATCTCCCCCAGGCCGGTTGCGACCGGTCCGAGTTCCGGTTCGATGCCGCCTGGCAGCTGGCTGCGTGCCTGCAGCAGTCGCTCATTGACCAGGTTGCGCGCGAAGTAGATGTCCGTGCCGTCTTCAAAGACGATGGTCACCTGCGACAGGCCGTAGCGGGAGAGCGAGCGCGTGTACTCGAGATGCGGGAGACCCGCGATCGCCACTTCGACGGGCCAGGTGATGCGCTGCTCGACTTCGAGCGGTGAGTACCCCGGTGCTGCGGTGTTGATTTGCACCTGTACGTTCGTGATGTCGGGCACGGCATCGATCGGCAGGCGCTGGTAGCTCCATGCGCCGATTGCGGCGGCCACCGCAACGAGAAACAGCACCACTCCGCGCCGGGAGAGAGAAGTACGCAGCAAGACGTCGATCATCAGGGCGCCCTCAGTGATCGTGCCCGGCTTCGCCCTTGCCGAGCTCCACCTTCAGGATGAAACTGTTTGCGGAGGCGTAGTGCACGCCCGGCTCGAGGCCCTCGAGCACTTCGCTCCACTGCCCGTCCGTGCGTCCGATCCGCACGGGCCGGGGTTCGAACCCTGCGTCAGTCTGTACGAAGACGACGGTGCGGCCTGCGAGGTTCTGTAACGCATCATTGAGCACTGCGAGAGGCACAGACGCCTCGCCGAGTGTTACTTCGGCGCTCACATACAAACCGGGCGCCCAGCGTCGCTCCGCATTCTCGAGCCGCACGCGCGCAGTCAGTGTCTGATTGCTGCTGCTGCCAAACGGCGCGACATAGACCACCGGGCCTTCGGCGCGAAGTCCCGCGTCGACACTCGCGACGCGAACGGCCTGTCCCACGCGAACTTTCGCCCGGTCACGCGGGAAGAGCGCGAGCTCTACCCACACCTTCGACAGATCCGCGACCGTGAACAGTGCCTTGTCGCCAGTCTGTTCGCCCGGATTGGCCTGACGAACCGTAACGACTCCGCCGATCGGAGCAACGACGGCATAGGTCTGCAGGCTCTCGTTGCTCTCGACGGTGGCGAGTGTCTCGCCCACGCGTACTGTGTCGCCGATTTTGGAGCGAACGCTGCGTATGATCCCCGGAAAGCGCGCCCCCACCTCCCGCACGCGCTCGGCGTCCGGTGCGATGGTGCCGTAGACGGGCAGGGATTCCCGGATCACTACAGACCTTGCCTGCGCCAGGGTGATCCCCGCGGTGCGAATCTGTTCAGGAGACAACGCAATGTGTCCTGGCGTATCTCCCCCGGATTCGTGGTCGGCCGTCTCCTGTGTGGAGGGCGTCGTCTTGCTGCAGGCTGCGAGCGTGAGCGCAGCGAGTGCCAGAACTGTGTGTGCTGTGTGTCGCATGGAAATCCCGTTTCAGGGCGTGGTGGTCGGGCGAATCGCAGCGACGCCCGTGAGTCGCTCGATCTGCGCCAGAAGGCGGTGGTAGTCAGCGGCGGCATCGATCGCCGCACCTCGCAGTGCCAGCAACTCTTCCTGGGCGGTGATCAGGTCGAGGAAGGAGAACCGGCCGCGCTCGTACCCACCGCGGGTCTGCTCGAGCGCGAGCTGCGCCTGCGGCAACGCCTCCTTGCGCAGCGTTTCCACGCGTTCCCGATCGGCGCTCACCTGCTGATACAGGGCGAGCAGGCTCGCACGTGCCCGGACGCGCGCCGCAGCGGCAAGGGCGCCGGTCTGATCGAGTCGCACCTGCGCCTCGCGAATCGCAGCTTGATTCCGGTCACTGAAGGCAAGCGGGAGCGAGATGCCCGCGACGAGCGCGGTGTCGCCGGTCTCCTCGAGGCGGCGCAGCCCGAGGCTGACTGCGAGATTCGGCCGCGCCTGCACTCGTGCCAGACGCAATTCAGCTTCGCGCAGGCGCGCCTCCGACGCGTAGCGCGCCAAATCCGGCGATGCGTCGAGGCGGTCGATCAGAGTCTGCACGGGGTCGACTGCGCGCAACTCGAAGAGCGCGGCCCGTGCCGTTGTGAAGTCCGGCTCCGGGCTGCCCCATGACGCGGCGAGCACATGGCGGGCGGTGCCCAATTCGCTCGCGGCCTGGCGCCGCTCGATGCGAGCGCGGGTGAGCGCGATCCGCGCGCGGCTTTGCTCGGCGAGCGGCGATCGCCCGGCCGCGACGCGCCCGTCGATCGAGTCGAGCGTGAATTGCGCGAGACGCACCGACTCGACTGCCAGTTGCTCCTGCTCCTGGCTTGCGACGACGTCGATGAACCGTGCCGCAACTTCCGCAAGTACATCGAGCTCGCGCGCCTGCTGCTCGATGCTTGCGACCTCGAGACCTGCCGCGGCGGAGTTGCGTCGCAGAGCGCGTCGGCCACCGAGCTCCAGGACCTGGCTCAGACTCAGCGTGGTCTCGAGCGCCCCGGTGTCACTGGCTTCGCCACTGCCGCCGAAGTTTTCGAGCTCGAGGGCAAGCTCAGGGTTTGGTCGCAGATTTGCCTGCACGCTGCGAGCCTGCGCGGCGCTCAGCTCGAACGCACTCGCGCGCAAGTCTGGATGGTTGCGCAGCGCGGCGTCCAGCGCATCGGCGAGAGTCAATTCGCCGCCGCGGGCACAGGCCCAGCTGCCGGATATGACGAGGGCGCACGCGATGCACGCGCGCGCAAGAATCGGGGACATCGGAAAACCTCCTGCTGCACGCACTTGCGGGCGCGTACAGATCAACTGGCTACAGGCGCTGGGAGGTTGTCAGCGAGGTGGTCCGCGCAGCGGCGGGCGCAGACTCAGTACAGGATCGGGGACAGGCAGGCGAAGCTGTGCGGGAAGGACAATGGTTTTCAGTGCCGGCAGGAGCAGGGCGAGCAGCCAGGCCGTCAGCACGAACAGACCGGGCACCGCGAGCGATTGGTCATCTGCGGCGGCATTCTTGACCCAAGGCAGAGCCGACAGATCGACGTCGATATCGCTGTGGCCGTCAATGGATGATTGCGCGCCGTTGTGCGTCGGGGCGTCGTCGACATGCATGACCGCAGCGCGGTCCAGCCCGTCGAGGCACAGATGCAGATGCGCCTCGCCCACCCGCATGAGGAGTAGCGCGATGGCGAGCAGGGACAGGTATCTGGCGATCGGCGAGCAGCGCATGTCCGGGCCAGTATGCCCGAAGGGACCGAAGTGGTGCCGGGTTTTCGGTTATTCGGTTATTTGCGCTTCGGTCAAATAACCGAATAACCGAAAACCCGGCACCAATGCTTATCTTCCATGCCACGCCTCGAGGGTGGCGGCTTCAACCGCTGGATGGATGCCGGCCTTGAGGTTCGCCTGACGCTCTTCAGGCAGGGTCCGAAACCACGCAAGCGTATCGCGCACCGTTTCCGACAGGAGCCGTGTCCTAAGCCCCGCGGCTCGTGCGCGATCACTTGAGGTAAGTGACGCGCCCGCAGATTCGCCGCCCATCGGGGACCATGGCGGCATGTCCACTTCTTCGGACTTCCACCGATTCAAAAGGAAACTCTCGGGAACCCAGGTCACTTTCGTGCCGCTTCCCGGTGAGGCCTCGAGGCTTGCGCGCACGAGGTCGCCAATTGTGTACTCGCGCGGTCGCGTCACGGCATTGTAGTAGCCGGTCGCGCGATCATCGACGAGCCGCAGCATCCACGCCGTGAGATCGCGCACATCGATGATCTGGATCGGATCCTGTGGCGTGCCGGGCCCGAGCATTTCCCCGCCGCGCGCAGCGCGCACCGGCCAATAGGTGAATCGGTCGGTGGGATCGAGGGGCCCGACGATGTAGCCTGGACGCACGACGCACGCTCGATCGGTGAAGGCTCCCATTGTGTAGGTCTCGCATAGCGCCTTCATCGGGCCGTAGGTCTCGTTGGTGACCTTCTCTTCCTCGATGTCCGCGAGCTTGCTGGTCGGCGAGGCCTCGTCGTTCGGTGCTGTAAAGCCCGCGTAGGCCGAAATGCTCGACACGAAAAGGCAGTAGCCGACGTTTGGCGCCAGCAACTCCGCGGACTGCTTGACGTACTTCGGAATGTAGCCCGTGTTGTCGATGACGGCGTCCCACTTGCGATCGCGCAGCGTTTCGATCTGACCCTTGCGATCGCCGTGCAGCGTTTCAACGCCGGGGACACCGTCCGCGTCCCGCTTGCCTCGGTTGAAATGTGTCACTTGCCAGCCACGCCCGAGCGCGCGGGTGGTCAGGTGGGGACCGAGAAAGCCCGTGCCTCCGAGGATGAGCAGCGTTCTCGGGGCACGCTCCGCAGCGAGTGCGCGGTGGAACGTCGCCACGGCGGTAGCTCCGAGTCCGAGCCGAATGATGTCGCGGCGACTGCGCATGACGAAAGTCCCTTCAATGTAGCGCGAAAGGGCGACCATCGAAACCGCCGTCATGGACGACGGCGCGTGCGGCATCGCCGTGAGATGTACTCTGCCCCTCCGCGGCCGAAGCCAGCAAGAACAGCGGGAGGATCGCCGCGACCGCTCTCATTGCCGTGAACAATAGCGTTCAACGGAGAGGCGCACTGATGGCGGACGAACGGTCTATCGCGCCGGGAATGCGCTTCGTCGAATCGATCGAAGAGTCGCTGCCGCGCGTGTCAGGAAAGTGCAGCGGGCACCCTGCGCGCACCGCCGAGCCGATGCCTCTGGCCATCGGGTCGCAGGGTGCCGCATCAACGGCTCCACGGCGAGAAATCCCTGAAGGTGCAAACCCGCCCGTTCACGGCGATGCCGGTGAATCGGTCGAGGTCGCGATAGTCCTCGGTGACCAGTGAAAATGTTTTCGCCTGCGCAAGGCCTGGACAGGCTTCGGTGAACGCCATCCTGTAGTGCCTGCCCGCGTCGTCCACGACGTCGAAAGTCCTCGAATCGACGTCGGTGAAGGACACGATGCGCGTCAGGTCGACATGCTGCACGAGCGCATCCTCGGCGGGCGGCGTCACCTTTACGGGTTTCAGGAAGACGAAAAACGCGAAGACGACGATGGCGCCGGCGGCGGCAGCCGCGATCAGGCGGGCTATGGCATACATGTGGAGCCCTCAGGCGGCGGGGAACTGGGCGTCGATCGTCTCGCCGTCTGCGAACTGGCACTTGCCGACCCCGCCACCGGCCATCTCTGAGGAGGGGTGCTTCAACCGGAAATGGCACCGCATGTGCCTGTCATTCGGCCCGACCAGATTCGCGACGACCTTGCCGGAGTAGTGGGTCACAAAGGCGAGACCCGGTTCAGGTCCCCAGTAGGGCCAGCCGCGCCACGCACCGCGCCAGCCATACCAGAGCGGCGTGAGGCGCTCGACCGTCGAATCGCGCGTGATCTGGAAGTATGGGCCGCTGTAGGCAATGCCGTCGGCGAGCGTTGCGGTCATGGTGCCCTCGTGCGCGCCGCTCGAAGTCCAGGCGAAGTCGACATGCTCGCCCCCGCGGCGCGTCTCACCGTAGCCGTGCCCCGACGTGGCGCAGCCGCCAAGCGCGATCGCCACGGCAGCGACGGGAAGGATCAAGGATCGCTTCGACATGACACACCTCCAACGCGGCATCCGGACACTCTCGCCGCACTTGTCATTGGAACTCCGGCCGGTATCGCGGTTCGGGTCATTACAGAAATTTAAGGTGCGACTGCACGGTTTGCCGTACGCTCAACGACCATGTCTCCTGCAGAGGGCGCCGCCGCCATCGACACTACGGTCGTATGGCGCAAGTGGATCGCGCCGGCGGTATCCGTGCTCGCGTTCGCGCTCGTCATCGCGGTACTGCACCATGTGCTCGAGCACTACCACCTGCGGGACATCGTGGTGGAGCTGCGACAGATCCCCGCACCGGCAATGGTTGCAGCCGCGGTCTTCACCCTGTCGAGCTATCTGCTGCTCACGTGCTATGACGCACTCGGCGTGCGCTACGTCGGCAAGCCGGTACCGTATCCGCGCATTGCGCTGACGTCGTTCATTGCGTACGCATTCGGTCACAACCTGAGTCTCGCGGCTTTCACGGGTACGGCGGTGCGCTATCGCATCTACTCGACGCAGGGGCTCACCGCCATCGACGTCGCGACGATTGCGACTTTCTGTGCGTTGACCACTGCGCTCGGTCTCGGTGTGCTCGGCGGAGTGGCGGCACTCTACGCCGTGCCGGGCACGACGGCGCTGCACCTCGGTCACATCTGGTCGCAGTTGTTCGGCGTCGTGCTGCTCGGGCTCGTCGCAACCTATGTGGCGTGGGCGTCGCTCGCTCGGCGGCCGCTCGCTATCGGCCCGTGGGAGGTGCGCCCGCCCGGGGCGCGTCTGGCCAGCGCGCAGCTCGCTGTCGGAGTCGCAGACCTGTCCGCGTCAGCCGCGGTACTCTGGGTGCTGTTGCCGCAGTCGGCCGCGATCGATTTCCCGACGTTCGCCGGCATCTACGCGATTGCAGTCGTGGGCGGCATCGTGAGCCAGGTTCCGGGCGGTCTAGGTGTATTCGAAACGATCCTGTTGCTCGCGCTGCCCCACGCGCCGCCACCGGAGCTGCTCGGCGCGCTGCTCGCCTGGCGCGGCCTCTACTATCTGGCGCCGCTCGCGCTTGCCGCGACGGCGCTCCTGCTGCACGAGCTGTATCTGCAGCGCTTGCGGCTCGCGCACATGCGGCGCGCGGCGGGCGGGTGGATTACACCGCTCCTGCTGCCCATCGCGCCGCAGTTGATCGGTGTCCTCGTGTTCGTCGCGGGCGCCGTTCTGCTGGTCTCGGGGGCGACACCGGCGCTCGACGGCCGAATCCGCGAGATTCGCCGCATCGTGCCGCTGCCGCTGCTCGAGCTGTCGCATCTCGCAGGGAGCGTTATCGGGGTCGGCCTCCTCGTCCTCGCACGCGGTCTGTTCCGTCGCCTGCGCGCCGCCTGGTACCTGACCGCATGGCTGCTCGTCGCCGGCGTCGCCGCGTCGTTGCTCAAGGGTTTCGATTTCGAGGAGGCGTCTTACCTCGCCGTCGTGCTGCTGGTCACTTTGCTCTCGGCCACAGCGTTCTATCGCCCAGCTTCCATCATGAGCCAGCGCTTCACGCCGGGCTGGCTCGCGAGCACCGGGATCATCGTTGTGCTGTCGGTGTGGATCGGCTTTCTCGCCAACCGCCACGTGCCCTACTCGAACGAGCTGTGGTGGACTTTCGCGATGCACGGCGATGCACCGCGGATATTGCGCGCCTCGCTCGCCGTGGTCGTCGTGCTCGCGGGGCTCGTGGCGGCGAATCTGCTGCGGCCGGCGCCGGCAGAGCCGCATGTGCCGGAGGCGCCGGACGCAGCGCGCATCGCTGCGGCGCTCGCGCAGGCGGACGCGAGCCTCGCGAACGCCGTACTCGCCGGCGACAAGCGCGTACTGTTTCACGGCGACGGCGACGCATTCCTGATGTATCAGGTATCGGGCCACAGCTGGATCGCGCTCGGCGATCCGGTTGGAACGGGCTCGCAGCAGCAGGAGCTCGTCTGGGCATTTCGTGAACTCGTCGATCGGCGCGGCGGACGGACAGTCTTCTATCAGGTCGGTGCTGCGAGCCTGCCCCTCTATGTCGATCTCGGGCTCTCGCTGGTCAAGCTCGGCGAAGAGGCGCGCATTCCCCTCGCGGAGTTCGCCCTCGACGGCAGCGCACGCGCCGAACTGCGCCAGGCGCGCAGGCGTGCGGAGCGCGCGGGCGCCACTTTCGAGGTTGTGCCGCCGGGCGACGAACCGCTGCTGGCGCGCCTGCGCGCGATTTCGGATGCGTGGCTGGAAGAAAAGGCTACCGCCGAGAAGGGGTTTTCGGTCGGTGCATTCAGCGAAGACTACCTGCGCCAGTTCGCAATCGCGATCGTGCGTCTCGAGGGCAGCGTCGTTGCGTTTGCAAACCTGTGGCCGACCGCGACGCGCGAGGAACTGTCGATCGACCTGATGCGCTTCGGCCGCGATGCACCGGGGGGTGCGATGGACTACCTGCTCATTGAGCTGATGTTGTGGGGTCGCGCGCAGGGATATCGCTGGTTCAACCTCGGCATGGCGCCGCTCTCGGGGCTCGAATCGCGCGCGCTGGCACCGCTGTGGCATCGCATGGGCGGCTTCCTCTATCGCCACGGTGAGTCGTTCTACAACTTTGAGGGCTTGCGTCATTACAAGGAAAAGTTCCTGCCCGTATGGGAGCCGCGCTATCTGGCCTCGCCGGGCGGCTTGCAGCTCGCGCGGGCACTCTACGACGTTTCGACCCTGATCTCCGGCGGCCTGAAGGAGCTCGTGAGCAAATGAAAATCCGGTGGGTAGTGTGGCTGAGTCTCGCCGCAGTGACTTGTGGTGCTCATGCATGGGCGACACCGGCTGTCGCCGAACAGAGTTTCGAAATGGGCCGCTTCGGCAAGGTCATTGTCTACCGGCCGGAGTCGAAGCCTGCGGGCATCGTGCTCTTCCTCTCTGGCGACGGTGGCTGGCACCTCGGTGTCGTCGGCATGGCGAAACACATGGTGGAGGAGGGCATGATCGTCGTCGGCCTCGACGTGCGCACTTATCGCACTGCCATCAACGCACCAAACAACGAATGCCGCTACTACGCTGCAGACTTCGAAGAGCTCTCACACGCCGTGCAGCGGCGCCTGAAGCTCGACGAGTACCACCTGCCGGTGCTCGCCGGCTACTCCTCGGGCGCGACACTTGCGTATGCAGTGATGGTTCAGTCTCCGCCCGGAACCTGGGCCGGCGTGCTGAGCCTCGGTTTCTGTCCAGACCTCGACCTGGTGCGCAAGCCCTGCCGAGGCAGCGGGCTCGAATACACGATGCAGGGGACAGAGGCGAAGCCGAAGGGCCTCGTCTATCGGACTGCGCCATCGAATCGCACGCGCTGGATAGTGATGCAAGGCGAAGTCGACAAGGTCTGCGATCCCGCGGCTACGCGCGAGTTCGTGGCAGCGACGGGACACGGCGAATTTGTCTCTTTGCCGAAAGTGGGCCATGGCTTCGGCGTCGAGCGCAACTGGCTGCCGCAGTTCCAACAGGCGCACCTCGCCCTCACCGCTGGCGCCGTACGGCCGCCGCCGTCGCCGCCGCAGCTGCGAGACCTGCCGTTGATCGAGGTGCCCGCCACGGAAGCCGCCACACTCGCCGCGACACCGGACAACCGCAAGCGCTTTGCCGTGCTGCTCACCGGCGACGGTGGCTGGACCGGCCTCGACCAGGAGGTCGCCGGTGCGCTTGCGGCGCGCGGCATTCCGGTGGTGGCGATGAGCTCCCTGAAGTATTTCTGGCACGCGCGCACGCCCGGCGACACAGCCCGCGACCTCGATCGCATCGTACGCGCCTACGGGGAACGCTGGCAACGGAGCGAAGTGCTCCTCATCGGTTACTCTTTCGGCGCCGACGTCTTGCCATTCATCTATAACCGGCTGACGCTGGAAACACGCGGGCGCGTGCAGTCGATCAGCCTCCTTGGCCTTTCCGCGACAGCGAGCTTCGAGTTTCACCTCTCGGACTGGATTCCCGGCAGTGATGGCGACGGTCTGCATACCGTACCGGAAATCGCGGCGATGGGAAGCAGCGCGCGCGTGTTGTGTCTTTATGGTGCCGATGAAAAAGACTCGGCGTGCCCGGCCGTGCGCCGGCCCGGCGTCAAGGTGCTGGAACTCGAAGGCGGGCACCACTTTGACGGTGACTACGCGGCGCTCGCGCGGCAAATCCTCGCTTACGCCGATACCTGAACGCCGCTATTCACGGTAATGCGGCAGCCAATCCGCGAGGCGCTCGAGCGCCTGCTCGATTTCCCCGGGGGTCACCGCGAACGAGAAGCGCACGAAGCGGTGGCCCTCAACGGGATCGAAGTCGATGCCGGGCGCGAGGCCCACGCCAGTCTCGTCGACCGCGCGCAGGCAGAACTGCATGCTGTCCTGCGTGAGGTGCCCGATGTCGGCATAGAGATAGAACGCGCCATCGGGCGGCACGATGTGCGTGATGCCGAGCGCCGCGAGCCCTTCGATCAGTCGTGTGCGGTTGCGCTCATAGATACGCACCCAGTGCTCGAGGTCCTCGTGCTCGTCCATCGCGGCGATCGCGGCGTGCTGGGCGAGTGTGGAAGGTGTCAGGAACATGTTGATGAGATAGGAGTGGATCTGCGCCGCCCAGTCGCGTGGCACGATCATCCAGCCGAGCCGCCAGCCGGGCATACGATAGAGCTTGGAGAAACTGTTGATCACGACGGCTCGCGAGTCGAGCTCGAGCGCACTCACCGCCCGCTTGCCGAAACTGATGCCGTGATAGATTTCGTCAGAAATCACCTGTATGCCCCGCGCACGGCAGGTCGTCAGAAGCGCGCCGAGCTGCCGCGAGTCGAGCATGGCACCGGTCGGGTTCGCCGGACTCGCGATGACGAAGCCCTGCGGTGTCGGCGACAGTGCCTCGAGCTGCGCGGGCGTCGGATGGAACTCCTGCTCGGGCCCGCAATGTATCTCGACCGGCTCGAGGCGTAGCGCGGCGAGCGTGTTGCGATACGCCGGGTAGCCGGGGCGCAGCAGTGCGACGCGATCGCCCGGCCGGAACATCGCGGCGTACGCGGCCACGAGCGCCGCGCTCGCGCCGGCCGTGAGCAGCACGCGGTCAATGTTGACGTCGACACCGTGGGTCGCCGCGTAAAACGCAACGATCTTCTCGCGCAACTCGAAGAGTTCCGTATAGCCGAGCGGATCACGATCGAGGGCCCGGTGTGCGGCGGCGATCGCCGCCGCAGGCGCGCCAGCCGAAGGCTGGCCATAGTGCATCGGAATGAACGGCAGAGCCGCGCGCAGGCGCGCAGCGCCCCGGGTGCCGATTTCCCCGGCATGGAACGGAGTGACGCTCGGGCCCCTCATGCGCGCCGCAGTATAAACTCGCGGTCGCGCTGCGCACCGACCGGAAATTCGTACTCGCCACAGCGCGCGAATCCGAAACGTCCGTACAGTCGCTGCGCGCCTTCGTTGCCGCTCCACACGCCGACGTACAGCGGATCGAATCCGTGCGCTTCGAGCCACGTGAGGCTGGTTTCGAGGAGACGCGAGCCGAGTTGCCGGCCGTGGTAGGGGCGGTGCACGTAGAGCTGGAAGAGCTCGCCGGAATTCGCTTCGAGATCAGGAACCGGCAGTTTGCACGGACCGGCCGAGGCATAGCCTGCCACGATACCGTCGTCCGTCTCCGCGAGCCATGCCGCGACATGGGGGTCGCGCAGGCGCCGACTCCAGGCCTCGGGTGCGTGCGAGCTTCGCAGGAAATCGCCGAGGTCCTCCGGTGGGTACAGGTGGCCGAAGCTGTCTGTGAACGTGGTGCTGCCGATTTCGCCCAGTTTGAATGCGTCGCCGATCGTGGCGCGGCGGATCGTGACCGGTGTCGTCATGCAGGTCGCCTCACGATCGTTCCGGGCGGCGAGCCGCCTGTGCGCAGCGGTGTGACATGGCGGGTGGCAGTAACGGTTCGCATGGCGCGCCAATTCTACGCGTATGCGATCATCGGGCCGATGAGTACTGCTTATCGCGCCTACGTTCTGGCGATTCTCGTCATCCTTTACACGTTCAATTTCGTCGACCGCGTGATTGTCGGCATTCTCGCTGAGCCGATAAAGCACGACCTCGGGCTCTCCGATACGCAGCTCGGATTGATGAGCGGCGCCGCTTTCGCGCTTTTCTACACTTTCCTCGGTATTCCGATTGCACGGCTCGCCGACCGCGGGAGTCGCACGTGGATCATGACCGGTGCGCTCGCGATCTGGAGCGGCTTCACGGCGCTGTGCGGCCAGGCGCAATCGTTCTTGCAGCTGTTCGTCGCCCGGGTCGGCGTGGGAGTCGGTGAGGCAGGCGGCGTGGCACCGGCCTTTTCGCTCATCAGCGACTATTTTCCCCCGCGGCAGCGCGCACGCGCGCTCGCCGTATTCTCCTTCGGCGTCCCGATCGGCAGCGGCCTCGGCACGCTCCTGGGCGGGCTTGTCGCGAGCGCGGTCGATTGGCGGGTTGCGTTCCTCTCCGTAGGGGTCGGCGGCCTGCTGCTTGCGCCGCTCTTTCGTCTCACCGTTCGCGAGCCGGTGCGCGGCGCGCTCGACGCGCTCCCTGGCTCGCCGCCCGTTGCCCGCAGCTCCTTTCCCGACGCACTGCGCCTCCTCGCGCGCAAGCGCTCCTTCCTTCTCCTCACCCTCGGCGCCTCGAGTTCTTCGGTGGTCGGGTATGGTCTTCTCTTCTGGACGCCGTCGTTCTTCATCAGGAGCCATGGCCTCACTCTCGCGCAGACCGCGTGGCTCGTCGGCCTCGGCACGATGATCTTCGGCATTGCAGGAATCTGGTTCGGCGGTTGGGCGGCCGACCGGCTTGGCGTTCGGCACAAGGCGGCGTACGCGCTCGTGCCGGGTGTGATGCTGGTCGCGATCGTGCCGTTTCTCGTGGCGGGGGTGCTGGTGCCGACTGTTCTTGCGGCGCTTGCGTTCTTCATCGTGCCGATGACCCTGAACGCCAGCTGGACCGGCCCCGTCTACTCGGCCCTGCAGCACCTCGTCCCACCGCAGATGCGCGCGACGGCGTCCGCACTCTTCCTCTTCATGATCAATCTGATCGGGATCGGTGGGGGCACGCTGTTTGTCGGGGCGCTGTCGGATCACCTGGCGCCGCGCTTTGGCAGCGATGCGCTGCGCTACGCGATCGTGATAGCCGCCGGCTTCTATCTGTTGAGCGGGGCGTTTTTCTGGGCGGCTTCGCGGCGTCTTGCCGGCGACTGGCACCGGGGGGAGCCGGTATCGCGGTGACGCTCAGCGAGCGCTGGCTGTCACGCGGTCAGCGACGCGCAGGATTGCGGCGAGGCTCGCTTCCACATCTTCGTCGGTCGTTGCCCAGGAGCACACGCTGATGCGTAGCGCGGTGCGGCCCTGCCAGACCGTGCGCCCGCACCAGCAGGTACCGTCGGCCTGCACTGCTTCGACCACGCGCTCGGTGATTTGGGGCGCACCGAACGAGACCAGTACCTGATTGAGCACGACATCGTTCAGGATCTCGTAATTTGCCGCGGCGAGGCCCGCTGCGAAGCGACGTGCGCCGCGGCAGTTGCGGTCGAGCATTTCCGCGAGCCCGCTGCGCCCAAGCGCGGCGAGCGCCGCCCAGACCTCGACGCCGCGCGCCCGGCGCGACAGTTCTGGCGTGAAATCAGCGGGATTGCGCGCACCGTCGCCCGCAGGCAAGTACTCGGCCGTGATCGCCATCGCGGCCGGCAGCGCCCCCGGCTCGCGGACGAAAGCGACGCCGCTGTCATAGGGAACATTGAGCCACTTGTGGGCATCAGTCGCCCAGGAGTCCGCCAGCTCGAGGCCTGCTGCCAGCGGGGCGAGGCGCCCCGAAGCGCGCGCCCAGAGACCGAAGGCGCCGTCGACGTGGCACCACGCGCCAGCTTCGCGTGCGGCCGCGCACAGGTCGGTGAGCGGATCGAACGCGCCCGTGTTCAGGTTGCCTGCTTGCAGGCACAGGATGGTGGGTCCCGCAAGGCGTGGCAGCCGATCTGCGCGCATGCGGCCCTGGCCATCGACCGGCACCCGCACGACGCGCTTGCGCCCGAGACCCAGGAGCCCGAGCGATTTGATCAACGTGGGATGCGCTTCCTCTCCCACGATGACCGTGATGGGTGGTGCGCCAAACAGGCCCTCGGCTTCGACCTGCCAGCCGGCCTGCATGAGCACTCTGTGACGGGCCGCGGCGAGAGCAGTGAAGTTCGCCATGGTGGCGCCGGTGACGAACGCGCCCTGCGTCGAGGCTGGCAGTCCGAAGAGATCCTTCAACCACGTGAGTGCGATCGCTTCGATGCGCGAAACGCCCGGCGTGGCGGTCGCGAGCGCGGCGTTCTGGTCCCATGCGGTCGCGAGCCAGTTGGCAGCCACCGTCACGGGCAGTGCGCCGCCGATCACGAAGCCGAAGAAGCGCGGGCCCGCCATGGCCATGGTCGCCGGGCCGACAAGGTCGTCGAGGCGCGCGAGCACCGCCGCGGCGTCAGTGGACGTGGCCGGCATTGATGTGTCGAGTGCATCGAGGCGCGCGACAGCGGCGGCGGGTGGAGCGACCGACCTCGTGGCGAGGGAGTCAAGGTAGCGCGCCGCGCGCCGTGCGGCATCCTCGAGCAGGGCGCTACGCTGTACAGGGGACAACGTGTGTCCCGGCGGAGTCATGCTTCTGCTCGAAGCTCGATCGTGCCGGGATCCTCAGCGCACCGGGCGCCAGCGCACGCTGTCCCGATTGCCCTTTTCCCGCTGCACTTCCATCTGCAGGGTGATGGATTCGGGGTTGTAGAACACCTCGTGGTACTCGAGCAGCGCGCCTTTTGAGTCGCGCACGGCACGGCGGATCGAGAGGATCGGTGCGCCGATGCTCACGCCGAGCTCGCGAGACAGCACATGATCAGCCGCGATCGCCGTGATCTGCTGGCTCGCGACCGAGGGCACGAGCCCTGCCTTCTCGAAGACCCAGGTCGTAGGCTGGCTCTTGAGCCGCGCCTTCGAGAAGCGCGGCGCAAGGCGCTCGGGGATGTAGTGGCTCATGACTGCGAGGGGCCTGCCACGCTGGGTGCGCGCACGCTGCAGCAACAGGACGCGGGAGCCGAGTTCGGGGCAGGCCGCGAGGATGCGCGGCGGAGTCGCGATCACGGCATGCTGCAGTATCCGGGCGGTGGTCGAGCGAGACATGGCCCGCAGGTCGCTGAGCAGCACCCCCGCGTCGGTGACGGCTGCGGCTTTCGCCTTGACCGTGCCCTGCAGGGTCGCGTACGTGCCGCTGCCGTGGCGGCGCTCGATCATGCCTTCGGATGCGAGCCGCGCGAGGGCGCGGCGCACGGTCGTGCGCGACAGACGGGTGTGGTGGGCGAGATCGGGCTCGCTCGGCAGCGCCCCTCCCGGGGGGATGGTGCCATCCGTGAGCTGTTGCTGCAGCATCATGTAGAGACGATGGTGCAGAGCCAACCCGTTCGCTTTGGGACGCCGGTTTTTTGCAGTCATGGCACCATACTACCAGCACTGGAGCCAAGTTGTATGCTTGTTGACGTTTTGAGATGTCCGCGATGCGAGCGGGGCAGCCTGCGGGCGGATCGCGCAGGGTACATCTGTGAGCAGTGCAGCTCGGGCTTTCCGGTCATCGGCGGCATTCCCTGGTTGTTTCGCGACCCACAGGGGGCGGCCGGGGACTGGCGCGCGCGTCTCACGCTCCTCCTGGCCGAGTTGCGCGCGGACGCAACGGGAATTCGCACGGCGCTGACGGCCCCGGATTTGTTGCCTGCCACCCGCGAGCGTCTGATCCGGGTCGCCGATGCCCTCGATGATCACGGTTTGCGATTGGCCCGGCTCCTCGAGCCGCTCGACCTCCATCCCGGGGCCGCCGATCGGGATACGCTGCGCGCGCTGCGTACCCGCATGCCGGTCTCCCAGGGCCTCACCAGCTATTACGTCAACATCCATCGGGATTGGGCCTGGGGCGATGCGGAGAATGCCGCTTCGCTCGATCTGCTCGATGCCGCGGGCGCTGAATCCCTGACCGGCCTGCGCGTGCTGGTGCTGGGTGCCGGTGCCGGGCGTCTCGCCTATGACCTGCATCGCCGGCATGGTCCGGCG
>DAORVK010000012.1:1585-27918 GCA_035433705.1 Steroidobacteraceae bacterium | reverse complement strand
TTGCCGAAGGTGGTCGTTGGCTCAACCTCGGGTCGGTTGCGTTCGCGTTCATGAGTAGCGAGCGAATGCTGCAGTTCAGTCTCGGGGAGGCGCTCGAGATCGTGCAGGGCGCGGGTTTCGCGCCTGCCGCGGTGCGCGAGGCGACGCTGCCGTACATGCAATCTCCCGCGAGTCGCCACGCGCGTCTCGAGTCGACGGTGGCCTGGACGGCGCGCAAGATTGCGGCCGTTGCACCGCCGGAAACCCGCGGCCCCCCTGAATGGATCGTCGATGCGACCAGGCCCGTTCCCCTGACTGCCGACCTGCAATCGCACGCCCGATCCACGCGCATTCACGCCTTCATGATGTCGCTGGTCGACGGCCGCCGCTCACTTGCGGACATCGCGCGGGTGCTCGTCGAGCAGCGGCTGATGAAACCCGAGGACGCGCTGCCCGCGGCGCGCGCCTTCATGTTGCGCATGCAGGAGGACGCCGGTCGGCGTATCAACATCTGATGAGCATGGAAATCATTCCCGTAACGATTGTGGGGGAGGGAGAGTCAACCCGCCCCGCGGCTGACCGCCTCATTGCCGGCGAACCCGTGCAGCGGGCGTGGAACGTGTTCACGGACGCCGACGAACAGTTCCATGTCGGTCACTGGTCGAGCACCCGCGGGGTGTGGCGGGTGCGCTACACAGAGTGTGAGCTCTGCGTGCTGACCGCCGGTCACGTCGAATTGGTGAGCCAGTCGGGAGCGCGTACGAACTTCGGTCCGGGCGAAGCGTTCGTCGTCCCCGCAGGCTTTGCGGGTACCTGGGCTGTGCTCGAGGATTGCACCAAGATCTACGCGATATTCATTCCGCGCACCTGAGTGGTGCGTATAATCTGCCTTTGGGGCGTCGTTCACTTCGCTTTTGCTGGCATGCAGCTTGCTTGGGCAGGCGGGTGCAACTCATTAAAGGGGGATTCATGAATCGGCTCAATAGAACACTCGTACTGGCCGCGCTGCTGGGTGTTGCGGGCGCGGCACAAGCCCAGTTCAGCTCGACGGTCACGGCAGTCAGTGACTATGACTTTCGCGGCGTTTCGCTGAGCGCCAGGGATCCAGCGCTGCAGGCAAGTCTCGACTACGCATTCGGCGAGACAGGCTTCTCGGTCGGCGCGTGGGCCAGCAACATCGACTACGGCAGCGACGTCGACGGCACGCTAGAGGTCGATCTCTATGCCGGCTACGAAGCATCGGTCAACGACGATCTGTCGTGGAACGCAGGCCTTGTCTGGTACACCTATCCGGGCTCGGACAACACGGCGACGAGATCAAAGATCTCCTCGTACCCTGAACTGTCGGTCGGGATCGACTGGAAGGGCCTCGGCCTCAAGCAGTGGTATGCGATCGACTACGGCGGATCGAACGACGACGCGCTGTACACCGAAGCCAACTACACCTTCGGGCTGCCCCAGAATTTCTCGCTGACGCTGCACGCGGGTTACAGCTACGGCGACGCGTTCGACGCGTTCGATGGTGAGTACCTCGACTACGGCGTGACGGTCGGCGTCGACGTCGGCCAATTCAGCCTCGCGCTGAAGTTCACAGGCACCGATTACAGTGGTGTCAACAAGGTCACCGACGACGTGTTCAACAACGAAGGCCGCGTGCTGTTCTCGGTGAGCACTACCTTCCCCTGGAGCGAATGAGTGCCTGGTGCCGGGTTTTCGGTTATTCGGTTATTGCGGGCGGACGCCCAATAACCGAATAACCGAAAACCCGGCACCAACTCTTCAGAGAACGCTGGCGAGTGTGCTGAAGATTTCGTCGATGTGAACCGGTTCGATGATGAGCGGCGGCGAGAGGGCGATGATGTCGCCGGTCGTGCGGATCAGCAGGCCGCGTTCGAAGCACTTGAGAAAGACTTCGAAGGCGCGCGCGCCGGGCTTGCCGGGGATCGGCTCGAGCTCGATGCCGGCGATGAGGCCGTAGTTGCGCGTGTCGATCACGTGCGGCCGGCCGCGCAGCGAGTGCACCGCATCTTCCCAGCGTCCTGACAACTCTTTCGCGCGGGTGAGCAATCCTTCGCGCCGATAGATGTCGAGCGTCGCGAGCCCCGCGGCGCAGGCGAGCGGGTGCGCCGAATAGGTGTAGCCGTGGAAAAGCTCGATGGCGCCCGGGGGCCCCTGCATGAAAGCGTCGTGGATCGATTGCTTTACCGCGACGGCGCCCATCGGCACACAGCCGTTGGTGAGACCCTTCGCCATCGTGATGAGATCGGGCGTGACGCCGAATTCCTGCGCCGCAAACGGCGCCCCGGTGCGGCCAAAGCCAGTGATCACCTCGTCGAAAATGAGCAGGATGCCGTGCTTGTCGCAGAGCGCGCGCAGTCGCTCGAGGTAACCCCGCGGCGGCAGGAGTACGCCGGTCGAGCCGGCGACGGGCTCGACGATCACGGCCGCGATGGTCGAGGCGTCGTGCAGCGCGACGAGGCGCTCGAGGTCGTCGGCAAGCTCGGCTCCGTGCGCCGGTTGGCCGCGCGAGAAGGCGTTACGCGCAAGATCGTGCGTGTGCCGCAGGTGATCGACGCCGGGCAGCAAGTTCGCGGACCAGGTCTTGCGGTTTGCCACGATGCCGCCGACCGAAATGCCGCCGAACCCGACACCGTGATAGCCGCGCTCCCGCCCGATCAGCCGGGTGCGTGCGGCTTCACCGCGAACGCGATGGTAGGCGAGCGCGATCTTGAGCGCAGTATCGACCGCTTCCGAACCGGAGTTCGCGAAAAACACGCGATTCAACCCTGGCGGGCACAGTGCCGCGACCTCGGCCGCGAGCTCGAAGCCGGGGCCGTGACCCATCTGGAAGGGCGGCGCGTAGTCCATCGTCTCGAGCTGGCGTGTCACCGCAGACGTAATCTCCGCGCGTCCGTGGCCAGCATTCACGCACCACAGCCCCGCCGCACCGTCGAGGATGCGGCGGCCCTCGGGAGTGAAATACTCCATGCCGCGGGCCCGGGCGAGGAGGCGCGGCGCCTCCTTGAACTGACGGTTTGCCGTGAAGGGCATCCACAGCGCGTCAAGCTTCGGATCGGCCTCGAGTGTCATGCCAGAATGATAAGGAAAGTTGACACTCATGGCGAGAAAGGCCGAAATTCGGCTCATTTCGTCCATGATGCTAAACAGGTCGTCCACATGAGCATCGATGTCGGCGCGCGACTGCGCAGTGTTCGACTGATCTACGGCTTGTCACAGCGCGAACTTGCGCGCCGCGCGGGGGTGACGAACGGGCTCATTTCGCTGATCGAGCAGAACCGCGTGAGCCCCTCGGTCGGTTCGCTGAAGAAAGTGCTCGATGGCGTGCCCATGTCGCTCGCCGAGTTCTTCACGATCAACGTTGAAGAGGTGCCGCAGATCTTCTACGGCGACGACGAGCTCGTTGAAATCGGCTCCGAAGACGTATCACTGCGCCTGGTCGCCGCCCGGCGTCTGGCGCGTCAGCTGACGATCCTGCGAGAGCGTTATGCACCCGGTGCCGCGACCGGCGACGATGCACTGGCGCACCGCGGAGAGGAAGGTGGCGTTATCGTTCGGGGGCGCATCGAGCTGACGGTCGGCGGCACCTCGCGCGTACTCGGCCCGGGCGAAGCCTACTATTTCTCGAGCTCGATTCCGCACCGGTTCCGAAACGTGGGGCGCGAGCCGTGTGAGATCATCAGCGCGAGCACGCCCCCGACTTTCTGATCCCGAAGAGGTTTCCATGCCCGCCAACGTCTCGACCTGGCACGAACGCGCCGCGCAACTCGTGCCAGAATCACGCGCGTTCATCGGCGGCGCATATGTCGAGGCGCTGTCCGGAGCGCAATTCGACAACGTGAACCCCGCGACCGGCCGGGTTCTCGGTCGCATCTCGGCGGGCGATGTACCCGACATCGAGCGCGCGGTCGCGGCCGCGAAGGCGGCGTTCGAGAAGGGTGCGTGGTCGCGCACAAAGCCCGCGCACCGCAAGAAGGTGCTCTCGGCCTTCGCGCAGTCGATTTTCGCGCATCGTGAAGAACTCGCGCTGCTTGAAACGCTCGACATGGGCAAGCCGATCTCCGACAGCCTGAAAGTCGACATTCCGGGCGCTGCACGTGCGATCCAGTGGTACGCGGAAGCCGTGGACAAGCTCTACGACGAGGTTGCACCCACGGGTCCCGATGCACTCGCGCTCGTCACGCGAGAGCCGATCGGTGTCGTCGGCGCGATCGTGCCATGGAACTTTCCGCTCGTGATGGCCGCCTGGAAGATCGGCCCGGCGCTCGCCGCGGGCAATTCGCTCGTGCTGAAGCCTTCGGAGAAGTCGCCGCTCACTGCGATCCGGGTCGCGCAGCTCGCGATCGAGGCGGGCCTGCCGCCGGGCGTCTTCAACGTGGTGCCGGGCTTCGGTCACACGGCCGGCAAGGCGCTGGCGCTCTCGATGGATGTCGGCGCGATTGCCTTCACTGGCTCGACCGCGACCGGCAAGCTCGTGATGCAATACGCAGCGCAGTCGAACATGAAGCGCGTGTCCCTCGAATGCGGCGGCAAGTCGCCCAACATCGTGCTCGCGGACTATCCGGACCTCGACCGCGCGGCGACCGCGGCGGCGTATGCGATTTTCTTCAACCAGGGCGAGATGTGCTCGGCCGGCTCGCGCCTGCTCGTGCAGCGCGCCGCCAGGGACGCCGTGCTCGAGAAAGTGGCGGAGATCGGCCGCACGATGACGCCGGGCGATCCGCTCGATCCGGCCACCAGGCTCGGCGCCATCGTCGATGAGACGCAGATGAAGCGCGTACTCGGCTACATCGGCACGGGGCGCGAAGAAGGTGCAAGGATCGCCCTCGGCGGCCGCCGCGTGCGCGAGGAGAGCGGCGGGTTCTTCGTCGAGCCGACCGTCTTCGACGGCGTCGAGCGCAGCATGCGCGTCGCGCGTGAGGAGATCTTCGGACCGGTGCTCGCGACCATCACGTTCGACACCGTCGAGCAGGCCATCGACATCGCGAACGATGTCGACTATGGGCTCGCTGCGGCGATCTGGACGCGCGATGTGACGACGGCGCACCGCACGGCGCGCGCGTTGCGCGCGGGCACCGTCTACGTGAATTGCTACGATGCGGACGACATCACGGTGCCGTTCGGCGGTTTCAAGCAATCGGGCATCGGCCGCGACAAGTCGCTGCACGCCTTCGACAAGTACACGGAACTGAAGACGACCTGGCTCGATCTGTCGTGACCGCGCGTGATGACGTAGTCACCCCAGGCGTGATGCGCTATCTCGCAAGCGCGCCGCGCGGCTTTGCGGACCTGCTGGCGGCGGAGCTGACCGCACTCGGCGCGCACGAGGTGCGCGAGCGCGCGCTCGGCGTTGCGTTCGAAGGCCCGCTCGAAGTCGGATACCGCGCCTGCCTCGAGTCGCGCCTCGCGAGCCGGGTGTTTCTCGAGATCGCGCAGGTCCGGGCGGAAACGGCGGACACCCTGTACATGGCGCTGCGCGCGCTGCCGTGGAGCGAACACGTCGATCCGGACGGCACACTCGCCTGCGATTTCAGCGGCCGTCACCCTGCCATCAACCACACCCGCTACGGCGCGCAGCGCGTCAAGGATGCAATCTGCGATGCGCTGCGTGAATCGCACGGACGCCGTCCCGACGTCGCGCTCGAGCGCCCTTCGGTGCGGGTGCACGCGCATGCGAATGGACCTGTCGTCACCGCGTCGATCGATCTTTCGGGCGAGGGTCTGCACCGACGCGGCTATCGGGCGCAGGCGGGCGAGGCGCCGCTGCGCGAAAATGTGGCGGCCGGCATTCTGGTTCGCGCCGGTTGGCCCGCACTTGCGGTCGAGGGCGTCGAGCTGCTCGATCCAATGTGCGGCTCCGGCACGATCCCCATTGAAGGGGCGTTGATCGCCGCGAACATCGCGCCCGGCCTTCACCGTGACTATTACGGCTTGCACGGCTGGAAGGGACACGACGCGGCGCTGTGGCAGCGCTTGCACGCCGCGGCCACCGCGCGTGTGCGGCCGCGAGAGTCCGCGTCGCCGATCATTCGCGGCAGCGATGCGGACGGGCGTGCCATCCGCAATGCGCAGGCCAATGCAGCGCGGGCCGGTGTCGCAGAGTGGATCGGGTTCGCGCACGCGCCCCTCGGGCAGGCGAGGCCCGGCGCGCCGCATGGGCTCGTCTGCACCAACCCGCCCTATGGCGTGCGCATGGAAGATCGCGAGACGGCGCGCGCGCTGCATCGCGAACTCGGCGCGGTGCTGCGCGAGCATTTCGACGGTTGGCGCGCCGCAGTGATTACGGGTGCTCCGGATCTCGGTCTCGACATCGGCCTGCGTGCGCAGCGCACCCACACGGTGTGGAACGGCGCGATCGAATGCCGCCTGCTGCGCTTCGCGGTGGAACCGGGCAGCGTGCGCGATTTTCGGCGCTCGCGCCCGCTGATCGACCCGTCGTTGCGCGAGACCGCCGGTGCGCGCATGTTCGGCAACCGCCTCGCGAAGAACGCGAAGCGTCTCGATGATTGGGCGGCGAAGGCCGGCGTCGGCTGCTATCGCGTCTACGACGCCGACATGCCCGAGTATGCGTTTGCGATCGACCTCTATTCCGCGGCGGATTCGAGCGGGCGTTGGGCATACGTGCAGGAGTACGCCGCGCCGCGGGAGATCGAACTCGAGGCCGTGCGCCGGCGGCGCGCGGAAACGCTCTCCATGTTGCCCGTAGTGCTCGGGCTTCCCGAGGAGCACATACACGTGCGCATGCGTCGCAGGACGGCGCGCGGCGATCAGTACGGCAAGGAAGCGGCGCACGGCGAATTCCGGATCGTGGCGGAAGGAGGGCTGCGATTTCGCATCAACTTCACCGACTACCTCGATACCGGTCTCTTCCTCGATCACCGCATCACCCGCGCGCGCTTGCGTGAGGCCGCCACGGGAGCGCGGTTCCTGAATCTCTTCGCCTACACCGGCAGCGCCACGGTGTACGCGGCCGCCGGAGGCGCTCGCGAGACGACGAGCATCGACCTGTCGCGTACCTATCTGGACTGGGCACAGGAGAACCTCGCCTTGAACGCCCTGGCTGGACGTCAGCACCGCTTCCTGCAGGCCGACTGCCGCGAGTGGCTCGCAGGGGCGGCACGCACGCGCGAACGCTTCGATCTCATCTTTCTCGACCCGCCGACCTTCTCGAATTCGAAGCGCATGCAGGGCGTGCACGACGTGCAGCGCGATCACCCCGCACTGATCGACACCTGCATGCAACTGCTCGCGCCGGGCGGATTGCTGGTGTTCTCGACGAATGCGCAGAAGTTCCGTCCCGACCCGGCACTCGCGGACCGTTATGCAGTGAACGACATCACCCGCGCGACGATCCCGGAAGATTTCGCGCGCAATCCGCGCATTCACAGCTGCTACGAGATCCGCGTGCGCTGAGACCCACACTCGTCCGCTGCGGCATAGCTCAATCGGCCATCCACGATGCGGGCGGGCGAGGTGTAGGGGTGCACTGCGCAATGCCTGGCATCGATGATATGCATTACCTCGATGCCCCGAAGGCGCAGCACGTCCGCGATCAATGATCGGTGGCAGCGCCACCACACCGCTTCGGCGCACATCAGCGCCGTGCGCAAGCGATCGGCGAGCCGCAGCAGCTCATCCAGACCCCGGGAAAACTCCGCACTGCCGATGTGATCCGCGTAGCCACGAAACGAGGCGTTGCGCCACCCGGTATTGGGCGAATCGGGGCGGGCACGACGACGACCTCCAAGCGCCGGGATCCAGCGGTAGGTGATGCCTTGTTCCGCGAGCCTGGCAGCCAGTGCCGCCTGGGCAAAGTGAGGGTAGCGCCGCGAACCCGGAAAACGCCGCACATCCGCCACCGCCTCGAGTCGATGGTCGGCAAGCAATTCCAGGAACTCATCGAGTGAGCGCGTCGAATGGCCGATCGTCCAGATGGTGTTCATTCAATCGATGAATGAGACATCACGCCAGTCAACGGGTTCCCGCTACAGCAGGTCCTTGAGCCGGTACCACGCCATCGCGAGCACCAGCGCCGGGCGACGCAACAGCGCGCCGCCCGGAAACTCGCGGTGCGGGATGCGGCTGAAGACGTCGAAGCGCTCTGCGGTGCCCGCCACAGCCTCAGCGAGGAGTTTTCCCGCAATTCCGGCGAGCACGATGCCGTGTCCGGAAAAACCCTGCACGTAGTAGACGTTTGGCGCGAGCCGGCCGAAGTCCGGTTCGCGGTTCATCGTGATGTCGACGTAGCCGCCCCAGCTGAAGTCGATGTGCGCGTCCCGCAACTGCGGGAACACCTGCAGCATGCGATGCCGCGTGGCATTCGCGGTGTTGAATGGATCAAGCCCCGAATAGCTCACGCGTCCGCCGAACAGCAGGCGGTGATCGTGCGAGCGGCGGAAGTAGTCGAGTATCCAGTTCACGTCGGTGACCGCGGCGTCGTTCGCTATGAGCGCGCGCGCGCGCGCCTCGCCGAGCGGCTCGGTGGCAACGATGTAGGTGCCCACGGGCATGATGCGTCGCGCGAGCGGCGGTGCCGTGTCACCGAGCCAGGCATTGCCGCACAGCGCGAGATGCCGGCAGCGCACGCTGCCCGTTGCCGTGCGCACGTGCAGCGGGTCGCTGCCTTCCCAGCCCAGCGCACGGCTGCCTTCGAAAATGCGCACTCCGGCACTCGTGGCGGCCGCAGCGAGGCCCAGGGTGTAGTTGAGCGGGTGCAGGTGGCCGCTGCGTGCATCGAAGGTGCCGCCGAGATAGCGGTCGCTCGCGATCAGTGCGCGCACTTCCTCTCCCGGCAAGAAGCGCAGGCTCGTGTAGCCGTAGCGCTCGTGGAGGCGATCCACCCAGCGGCGCAGATCCACGACTTGCCGTGCTTTCACTGCGACGTGCATCTGCCCCGGCACGTAATCGCAGGCGATAGCGTGCCGCGCGATGAGATCACGCATCAGGTCGAGGCCTTCGACCGTCATGTCCCAGATACGGCGTGCATCGGCAGGACCGATCAACGCTGCGGTCTTCTCTTCGCCCGCCGCGACATCGAAGAGCGCTTGCGCGCCGCTGCGGCCCGACGCGCCCCAGCCAACGCGCGCCGCTTCGAGAAGCACGACCCGGTAGCCGCGCTGCGCGAGATGCAGCGCGGTCGAGGTGCCCGCGATGCCCGCGCCCACGACGCACACGTCGCAGTCGACGTCGCCGGCAAGTGGCGGATGCGCCGGCGCCGCGAGTCGCGTGGCGGCGTAGTAGCTCGCGACGTAGTCGGTCATAGCGGCCCCAGGTACCACGCGCATTCGAGCGGTGTCACCCAGGAATTGAACTCATCGAGTTCGGCACGCTTGACCGTGGCGTAGAGCCGCGCGAAGCGCGCTCCGAGATACTCCTGCGCAAAGCGGCTGCCCGCAAAGCGCTCAACGGCCGTGGCCCAATGCGTCGGCAGCGGCTCGCCCGTCGATTGCGCGTAGGCGTTGCCGCTCAATGGTGGCGGCGGTTCCATGCGTGTCGTCAATCCGTGATGGAGGCCTGCGAGCATCCACGCGAGCACGAGATACGGATTCGCGTCGGCACCGGCCTGGCGATACTCGATGCGGCGGTTGGCGGCGTCGCTGACCGGGATGCGTACCGCCGCGCCACGATTGTTGATCGACCAGTTCGGCGTCAGCGGCACGTAGGACTCGCTGCGGAAACGCCGGAACGAATTCGGGCCCGGTGCACAGATCGCCATACCGTCGGCCATCGAGTCGAGGAGCCCCGCGACAGCGTGGCGCAGCGTCGCGTGGGTCGCGGGATCGTCGCAGGCGAGGACGTTGCGACCTTCAGCATCGAGCAGGCTCAGATGGATGTGCAGCCCGCTGCCGGCCATGTCGCGATAGGGTTTCGGGAGGAAAGTTGCATCCATGCCGTGGGCACGCGCGACGCTCTTGACGATGCGCTTGAAGCGCAGCGCCTGATCGCAGGCGGCGAGGGCGTCGGGCAAGTGCTGCAGGTTCACCTCGTATTGCCCCGGGCCATACTCGGACAGCGCGCTCGTCGCCGGTACGGCCTGCGCAAGGCAGTCCCGCGCGATCTGCGCGAGTACCGCGGAGTACTCGTTGAGATCCGTCATGGCGTTGATCTGCGTGCGGAACTCGCGTCGGCCCGTCAGTGGGCCGCGTGGCGGCTGCGGCAGGCCGTCGGCGCCGCGCTCGCGGTCGATGAAATAGAACTCGTATTCAATCGCGACGACCGGCGTGAGCCCGAGCGCCGTGATGCGCTCGAGCACGGCAGCGAGTACGTGGCGCGGGTCGCCGTAGAAGGCCCCGCCATCGTGCTCGTGCATCGTCACCTGCAACTGGGCGAGGCTGTCTTTCTGCCAGGGAACGGGCACCAGCGTGCCGGGGATCGGCCGGCAGGGCCGGTCGGCGTCGCCGTCGTCGAAGCCGAGGCCCGTGGCCTGCACGGTGCCCCCGAGCACGTCGAGCGCGAACATCGAACCCGGCAGCAGCATGCCGCTGCGGTAGGCCGTCTCGATGCCGCCGCGGTCGAGGCGCTTGCCGCGCTCGACCGTGTTGAGATCGTGCAGGAAGACGTCGAAGTGGCGCGTCTCCGGGTGCACTTCGAGAAAGCGCTGCAGCTCGGCGCGCGTGTCGCTCGGCATGAAGGCCTCGTTTAGGATTTCGGACACCCGTGGGAGCATCCGCCGCTCAAGCTTATGCGGCCGAGTGGCCTGCGGCAAATCACGTCTTGCTGCTTCAGCGAGGCCGTTGACGTCATTGGTGCGATGCACCATCCGCGCCATCACGAGCTGTGTTCTAATGGGCACGCAGCCGGCCCGTACGGGCCGGGTGATAAATATCCTAAACACGCGACCGGGTACCCCGATGGCCATGAGGCGTCCAGTGATCGGCATTCCGGCGGATCGCCGCATGCTCGGCGCGCATCCGTTCCATGCGGTGGGCGAGAAGTACATCCTCGCGGTCATCGAGGCGGCGGGCGGGCTGCCGGTGCTGATCCCCGCGCTCGGCGGGCAACTCGATCTCGAGCAGCTGCTCGCAGAGGTCGACGGGATCCTCTTCACGGGATCACCTTCGAACGTCGAGCCGCGTCACTACGCGGGCGATGCGAGTGCGCCGGGTACGGACCATGATCCCGGGCGCGACGCGACCACGCTGCCGCTGATTCCGCGCGCGGTCGCAGCGGGCGTGCCGGTGTTCGGCATCTGCCGGGGATTCCAGGAAATGAACGTCGCATTCGGCGGCACGCTCTGGCAAAAGGTGCAGGAACAACCCGGCAAGCTCGACCATCGCGAAGACAAGGCGCAGCCGCTCGATGTGCAGTACGCGCCCGCGCACGAAGTCGAGCTTCTCGAGGGGGGTGTGTTGCGCGCGATCGCGGGTGCAGGGCGCGTCAAGGTCAATTCGCTGCATGCCCAGGGCGTGCGCGAGCTTGCGCCGGGACTCGCGGTCGAGGCGCGCGCCCCCGACGGGCTGATCGAGGCGTTCCGGGTGGCCAAGGCAGCGCATTTCGCGCTGGCAGTGCAGTGGCACCCCGAGTGGCAGGTGATGAGCAATTCCTTTTCGCGTGCTCTGTTTGCGGCCTTCGGCGCCGCGAGCGCCGAGCGTGCCCAGGTCAGGTGATTTATGGCGAGTGACATCCAGCAGTTCTTTCGCGATCACGGCATCTCCGAGGTCGAGGCGATCATTCCGGACATGGCGGGCATTGCGCGCGGCAAGGTGATGCCGGCGGCGAAGTTCGCCGAAGACGAGGGCATGCGCCTGCCGGAAAGCATCTTCCTGCAGACCGTGACGGGCGATTACCCGGAAGATCCGGAAGGGGCGATGAACCCTGCTGAAATCGACATCGTGCTGCGCGCGGACCCGAAGACCGTGCGCCGCGTGCCGTGGGCAGCCGAGCCGACTGCGCAGGTGATCCACGATTGCTTCTACGCCGACGGACGTCGCGTGACGATGGCTCCGCGGCACGTGCTGCGGCAGGTGCTCGAGCTCTACGCGCAGCGCGGCTGGGACCCCGTGGTTGCGCCCGAACTCGAGTTCTACCTCGTCGAGCCGAACGCCGATGCCGACTACCAGTTGAAGCCGCCGATCGGGCGCTCGGGGCGCTCGGAGCCGGGGCGGCAGTCCTACAGCATCGCGGCCGTCAACGAGTTCGACCCGATGTTCGACGACATGTATCAGTTCTGTGAAGACCAGGACATCGAAATCGACACGCTGATCCACGAGGACGGCCCGGCGCAGATGGAGATCAACCTGCTGCACGGCAATGCGCTCGATCTCGCGGACCAGGCCTTCCTCTTCAAGCGCACGGCGCGCGAAGCAGCGCTGCGCCACAAGATGTATGCAACGTTCATGGCGAAGCCCCATGCCAAGGAGCCGGGCAGCGCCATGCACATCCACCAGAGCGTGGTCGACCTGAAAACGCGCCGGAACATTTTCTCGAACGCGGACGACACGCCGAGCGCGCTCTTCTTCTCACACATCGCGGGCTTGCAGAAATACCTGCCGTTCGCGATGGCGCTGCTGGCGCCGAACGTCAATTCCTACCGGCGCATCACGCGCTTCCAGACCGCACCGATCAACGTGCAGTGGGGCTATGACAATCGCACCGCAGGCCTGCGTGTGCCGATGTCGGATGTCGAGGCTCGCCGGGTCGAGAACCGCCTGTCCGGCGCCGACGCGAATCCCTACATCGCGATTGCGACGTCGCTCGCCTGCGGCTACCTCGGCATGATCGAGGGCCTGCAACCCTCCGAGCCGATCGCCGGCAGCGCCCATGACCTGCCGTTCGCGCTGCCGCGCTCCCTCGACGAAGGCATCCGCAAGCTGCGCGAGTGTGAGCCGCTGATCCGCGTGCTCGGCGAGCCCTTCACGACCGCCTTCACGATCGTGAAGCAGGCGGAGTATGAGGTTTTTCTGCAGGTCATCAGCTCGTGGGAGCGGGAACACCTTCTCCTGAACGTTTGAAGGCGCTCTGAGCCCCTGGAGTTCGCAATGCCGTCACGCTCCACCGCCGAACTGCAACGCCTCGATTCCGCGCACTACCTCCACCCGTTCACCGACTACAAGCAACTCGCGGCGAAGGGCGCACGCGTCGTCACGGGTGCCGAGGGGGTGTGGCTCACAGATTCCAACGGCAACCGGATCCTCGACGGCATGGCGGGGCTCTGGTGCGTGGCGCTCGGCTACGGGCGCAAGGAGCTGGCCGACGCGGCGTACCGGCAGATGCTCGAGCTGCCGTACTACAACAGTTTCTTCCAGTGCGCCCACCCGCCCGCGATCGAACTTGCGCAGCGTCTGACCGAGGTCACGCCGCCGCAGTTCAACCATGTGTTCTTCACGGGCTCCGGCAGCGAAGCGAACGACACGATGGTGCGTCTCGTGCGCCGCTACTGGCAGCTGCGCGGCGAGCCCGCGCGCAACGTGATCGTGGGCCGCTGGAACGGCTATCACGGCAGTACGGTCGCGGGCGCCTCCCTCGGCGGCATGAAGGCGATGCACGAGCAGGGCGGGCTGCCCATCCCCGGCATCGTGCACGTGAACCAGCCTTACTGGTTCGAGTCTGGCGGAGACCTCACGCCAGCGGAGTTCGGCCTGCGCGCTGCACGCGAGCTCGCCGACAGGATCGAGGAGATCGGGCCGCGGCGTGTCGCGGCGTTCATCGGCGAGCCGGTGCAGGGGGCCGGTGGCGTGATCATTCCTCCTGAAACCTACTGGCCGGAAATCCAGCGTATCTGCGATCACTACGGGATTCTCCTCGTCTCCGACGAGGTGATCTGCGGTTTCGGACGCACCGGCCGCTGGTTCGGCTGCGAGCACTTCGGTACCCGGCCCGACCTCATGCCGATCGCGAAAGCCATGTCGTCGGGCTACCTGCCGATCGGTGGCCTGATGGTGGCTGACCGGGTCGCCGAGGTCCTGATCGACAAGGGCGGCGAGTTCGCCCACGGCTTCACCTGGTCGGGCCACCCGGCGGCCTGCGCGGTGTCGGTGGCCTGCCTCGACATCATGCGACGGGAGAAGGTCGTGGAACGGGTTCGGGATGAGCTGGCCGGCTACTTCGCCGCGAAATGGCGCAGCCTCGCGGAGCATCCACTGGTTGGCGAGACGCGCTCGCTCGGGCTGCTCGGAGCGCTCGAACTCGTCCCGGCCAGGCCGTCGCGGCGCTTCTTTGCGAATCGGGGTGAGGTGGGCACGGCGTGCCGCGATCTGTGCGTCGCCAATGGCGTGATCTCGCGGGCGGTCCGGGACACCATGATCGTCGCCCCGCCGCTCGTAATCACTCCCGCCGAGATTGACGAACTGGTGAGGCGGATCGGGCTCGCACTCGATCAGACGGCCTCGCTCGTCGCACGGGAGCGGTGGGTCTGAACGCTGCGTCTGTTCACGGCGCAGCAGCTGTTATATAAATGCCGCTGTCGGTACAGGGGGATACTCACATGTCGCTTACACTTCGCATCCTGCTCCTCTCCACGGTCGCCGCGCTGGTCGCATCCTGCGGCAAGAAGCCGGCCGAGCCTGCGGCTCCCGCGGCCACGGAAGCCGCCAAGCCCGCACTCGACACCGACGAGGAGAAGGTTCTCAACGTCTATAACTGGTCGGACTACATTGACCCGACCGTGATCCCGGATTTCGAGAAGGAAACCGGCATCAAGGTCAACTACGACGTGTTCGACTCGAACGAGGTCCTCGAGACGAAGTTGCTGTCGGGCAATACCGGCTACGACGTGGTCCTGCCTTCGGCGTCGTTCATGGCGCGCCAGATCAAGGCCGGCGTGTTCATGGTCCTCGACAAGTCGAAGATCCCGAACCTGAAGGACGCCGACCCGGACGTCACCCGCAGCGTCGCCATGCACGACCCGGGCAATGAGCATTCAGTCAACTACATGTGGGGCACTTCGGGCGTCGGCTACAACGTCGCGAAGATCAAGGAAGCCATGCCCGATGCGCCGGTCGACAGCTGGCGCATGTTCTACGATCCGGCGGTCGTCTCGAAGTTCAAGGACTGCGGCGTCACGCTGCTTGACGCACCGTCCGAAGTGGTCGGCACGGTCCTGATCTGGCTCGGCCGCGACGCCAACAGCGAGAAACCCGAGGACCTCAAGGCCGCCGAAGACGTGCTGATGAAGATCCGTCCCTACATCCGCTACGTGAACTCCTCGAAATACATCGACGACCTCGCGAACGGCGAGATCTGTCTCGCGCTCGGCTGGAGCGGCGATGTGCTGCAGGCGCGCGACCGCGCGAACGAGGCGGCGAAGGGTATCGAGATCAGGTACAACATCCCGAAGGAGGGCGCGATCGCCTTCTTCGACAACTTCGCGATCCCGAAGGATGCGAAGCATGTGAAGAACGCGTACCTGTTCATCGACTACATGATGCGGCCCGACGTCGCGGCGAAGAACTCGAACTACGTCAACTACGCAAGCAACAACTCCGCGGCGCTGCCGATGATCGACGATTCGGTGAAGAATGACGTCTCGATCTACCCGACGGCCGAAGTGAAGGCAAAGATCGTGCCCGACCTCGCCGAGAGTCCCGAGTTCACGCGCCTGCTGACGCGCTCCTGGACCCGCTTCAAGACCGGCAAGTAGCAAACGGCAGGGCGGGCGCCCGGCTTGCGGCGCCCGCCCGTCCCCTCGCCCCGTCCTCTTCCCACCACTGGAAGGTTGCCTGTGGCCGAGCGACGCAACGACAACAAGAGAGAGCCCTGGCGAGACCCTGCCGCACAGGCCTATATCCAGATCGAGAACGTCACGAAGCGCTTCGGCGACTTCGTCGCCGTCAACAACGTCTCGCTGAGGATCTACCAGCACGAGATTTTCTGCCTGCTCGGTGGCTCGGGCTGCGGCAAGACCACACTGCTGCGCATGCTCGCCGGCTTCGAGCCGCCGACGTCCGGGCGCATCCTCATCGACGGCAAGGACATGGCCGATACGCCGCCGTATGAGCGGCCGACGAACATGATGTTCCAGTCGTATGCGCTGTTCCCGCACATGACCGTCGCGAAGAACGTGTCGTTCGGCCTCGAGCAGGAGAAGCTGCCGAAAGCCGAGATCGCCGCGCGTGTCGGGGAAATCCTCGATATCGTCAAGATGCGCGAGTTCGCAGGGCGCAAGCCGCACCAGCTCTCCGGCGGCCAGCGTCAGCGTGTGGCGCTCGCGCGCGCGCTCGCCAGGCGCCCGAAGCTGCTGCTGCTCGACGAGCCGCTCGGTGCGCTCGACAAGAAGCTGCGCGAGCAGACCCAGTTCGAGCTGATCAACATCCAGGAGCGCCTCGGCGTCACCTTCGTGGTCGTGACCCACGACCAGGAAGAGGCCATGACTCTTGCTTCGCGGATCGGCGTGATGAATCGCGGCGAGATCGTGCAAGTCGGCACGCCGAGCGAGATTTACGAGTTTCCCGGCACCCGTTTCGTCGCCGACTTCATCGGCTCGGTGAACATGTTCGAGGGGCAGCTGATCGAGGATCTGCCCGATCGCGTGCGGATCCGCTCTGCCGAGCTGGGCGGTGTCGTCTATGTCGATCACGGCATCAGCGCCGCTCCCGGCTCCAATGTGTGGGCCGCAATCCGGCCGGAGAAGATCAACATTTCGCGTACCGCGCCGGCCGATGTGGCGGAGAACTGCGTATCCGGCGTCGTCAAGGAGATCGCCTACATGGGCGACCTGTCGATCTACCTCGTGAGGATCGGGTCGGGCAAGATGGTGCGCGTGACCCTGCCCAACGTCGAGCGACTGTCGGACGACGAGCGCATCCTCTGGGACGAGAACGTGTTCCTGTCCTGGCACAGCTCGAGCCCCGTGGTGCTCTCACAGTAGGCCTCTGCATGTCCCGCCACATGCTGCCGAGACCTTCCGCCCGCCTCTTGTCGGGACGTCTCGGTCCGTGGTGGGAGCTGTTCTACCGCTTCGGCCCCCCGCGCTGGACCATCTACATGCGCCACAACTGGGCGGGCAAGCGTCTCGTGATCTCGCTCCCTTACCTCTGGCTGCTGCTCTTCTTCCTCGCCCCGTTCATTATCGTCTTCAAGATGTCGTTCTCCGAAGTGCGGCTTGCGATGCCGCCCTACGCGCCGCTTTGGCAGTGGGTGACGGAGAAGGCGATCGACGTGCACCTGAACTTCGGCAACTATCTCTTCCTGCTCACCGACGGCCTGTACCTGAGCTCATACCTCTATTCGCTCAAGGTGGCGGCGATTTCGACGGTGTTCTGTCTGCTGATCGCCTATCCCATGGCGTATGCAATGGCGCGCTCGAGCCCGGCGACGCGCAATCTCTACCTGATGCTGATCATCCTGCCGTTCTGGACTTCGTTCCTGTTGCGTGTGTACGCGTGGATCGGGCTCCTGAAGAACAACGGCGTGATCAACAACGTGCTGATGGCGCTTGGCGTGATCGACGAGCCGATCACCATGATGCAGACCGATTTTGCGGTGTTCATCGGGATCGTCTATTCGTACCTGCCTTTCATGATCCTGCCGCTCTACTCGAACCTCGAGAAGCATGATTTCACGCTGCTCGAGGCGGCCGCCGACCTCGGGGCAGGGCCGATCACCTCGTTTCTGCGCGTGACGCTGCCACTGTCGATCCCGGGAATCATCGCGGGTTCGCTGCTGGTGTTCATCCCGGCGGTGGGCGAGTACGTGATCCCTTCGCTGCTTGGCAGCACCGACCAGCTGATGATCGGCCGTGTACTGTCCGATGAGTTCTTCGCGAACCGCGACTGGCCGGTGGCGAGCGCCGTGGCGATCGCGATGCTGCTGCTGCTGATGGTGCCGATCATGCTGTTCCAGCACTTTCAGGCACGAGAACTGGCGGGGGCGAAATGAGGCACGGTCGGCACTGGTTCTCGAAAGCAGGGCTGTGGTTCGGGCTCGCGTTCCTGTACGTGCCGATCGTCTCGATGATCGTGTTCTCGTTCAACAATTCGCGCCTCGTCACGGTCTGGGATGCACCGAACTCGCCCACGCTCAGGTGGTACGGCGAGCTCTTCCGCAACGAGCAGATTCTCGGCGCGGCCTGGCTGTCGATCCGCATCGCGGCGATGTCTGCAACGGGCGCAGTGGTCCTCGGAACCCTCGCAGGGCTCGTGCTTGCGCGCTTCGGGCCGTTTCGCGGCAGGGCGCTGCTGTCCGGCATGACGACTGCACCGCTTGTCATGCCCGAAGTCATTACCGGCCTGTCACTGCTGTTGCTGTTCGTCTCGCTCGAGCAATTGATCGGCTGGCCGGCAATGCGCGACGCGGCCACCATCACGATCGCGCACATCACGTTCTCCATGGCCTATGTGACCATCGTCGTCCAGTCGCGCCTCGCAGGCTTCGACAATTCGCTCGAAGAGGCGGCGCTCGACCTCGGCGCACGGCCGGCGAAGGTTTTCTTCAGGATCACCCTGCCGCTCATTGTGCCGGCGATCATGTCGGGTTGGCTGCTGGCGTTCACGCTCTCGTGGGACGATGTCGTGGTGTCGCAGTTCGTCGCGGGTCCCGGCTCGACCACGCTGCCGATGGTGATCTTCTCGAAGGTGCGCCTGGGCGTGAGTCCGGACGTCAACGCCCTCGCGACGATCATGGTGCTGATTGTGGCAACTGGTGTCGTTGCTTCCGCGTTCTGGATGCGGCGCCAGGAACGTCGCCGCGAGCGCGAAATGCAGATGGCGGCCGCGGCGAACAAGTAATCTGCGCTCGTGGCGGGCGTCAACCTCGGTATCGACTTCGGCGGCTCCTCGATCAAGGCGGGGCTGGTCGACCTCGCGCAAGGCGCAATCGTTGGCGAAATGCTTTCCGTGCCGACCCCCGTGCCTTCCACACCGCACGCGGTCGTCGAGGCCATCCGCGGTATCGACGCCAGACTTCCGGGAGCGGCCGGTGTGGGCTTCGGCTTTCCGTCGGTCGTCAAGCAGGGCAGGGCGTGCACGGCGTCGAACATCGATCACGCATGGATCGGCACGGATGTCAGCGCGCTGCTTGCCGGGGCGCTCGGGCGTCGCGCCGCATTCCTGAACGACGCCGATGCCGCCGGGCTCGCGGAGATGCGTTTCGGCGCCGGACGCGGCGTGCCCGGAACCGTGCTGGTACTCACGCTGGGTACCGGTATCGGGTCGGCGCCGTTCATCGACGGGAAGCTGCTGCCCAACACCGAGTTCGGCCATCTCGAGATGCGCGGGGACTCGGCCGAGCACTGGGCATCGGCGCGGGTGCGCACGGAATTGTCGCTCGGCTGGCAGGAATGGGGTGCACGGCTGTCCGAGTATCTCGCCTACCTGGAGCGCCTGATCTGGCCTGATCTCATGATCCTGTGTGGCGCGGTCAGCACGCATTTCGATGCCTTCGCGCCCTTCGTTGCATCGCGGGCGCCCATCCGGCCCGCGGCGCTCGGGGCCGCCGCGGGCGTCATCGGTGCGGCGCTCGCGGCGGCATGACGCACGTGATGGCATGATGCATGCGGACAAGCTGCCCGATGTCGGCACGACGATCTTCACTGTCATGTCGCGCCGTGCCGCCGAACTCGGTGCGCTGAACATCGGTCAGGGCTTTCCCGACTATCCGATTGACACGAGGCTCGCCGACGCACTCGCCACAGCGGTGGCTGCCGGCCACAACCAGTACGCGCCGATGGAAGGCTCGCTGCCGCTGCGCGAGGCAATTGCCGCCAAGTTGCGCGAGAGCCGTGGCATTGGCGTCGACCCACTCGCGGAAATCACCGTGACCTGTGGCGCGACCGAGGCGATCTACTCGGCCATTCAGGCAGTGATCGGTCCGGGTGACGAGGCGATCGTCTTCGACCCGGCATACGATTCCTACGACCCCGCAATCCGGCTCGCCGGCGGACGCGCAGTGCATGTTCCGCTCGCGCCGCCGCAGTTTCGCTACGACTGGGACCGCGTGCGGGCAGCCATCACGCCGCGTACGCGACTCGTGATCGTGAACACGCCGCTGAACCCCGCGTGCACGGTGGCTTGCGCGGGTGACCTCGACGCGCTGGCGGAGCTGCTGCGCGCTCGCCCGATCCTGCTCCTGGCCGACGAGGTGTACGAGCACGTCATCTTCGATGGCCGACGGCATGAGTCCGCGCTCGCGCACGCAGAACTGCGGGCAAAGAGCTTCGTCGTGTACTCCTTCGGCAAGACCCTGCACGCGACCGGCTGGCGCACGGGGTATTGCGTTGCGCCACCTGCGCTGACGACCGGGTTGCGCAAGGTTCACCAGTTCAACACCTTCAGCATCGCCGCGCCGCTGCAGGCTGCCATCGCGCACTATCTCCCGCGCCACCCCGAATGCTGGCAAGGCCTCGCGGCTTTTTTCCAGGGCAAGCGCGACAGGCTCTTGCGCGCGCTCGAAGGCAGCGGGTTGCGGCTGCAAGCTGCCGAGGGTACCTACTTCCAGTTGCTCGACTACTCGGCGATTGCACCCGGTATGGGCGACCTCGAGTTCGCGCAGCGGCTGCTCGAGGCAGGCGGGGTGGCAACGATTCCGCTGTCGCCCTTCTATCGCAATCCGCCCCATTTGCCGTTCGTGCGTGTGTGCTTCGCGAAGGACGATGCGACGCTCGACGCAGCCGCGCAGCGCCTGCGCGCGTTCGCCGCCCGCGCGACGAGGTAGACTGCGCCTATGCGCGTGACCCTCGTGCAGACCCCGCTCGACTGGGCGAATCCCTCGGCCAACCGGCAGCGCATGGCCCGGCTGCTCGCGCCGCTCGCCGGCGCCACTGACCTCGCCGTGCTTCCGGAGACCTTCACCACGGGCTTCGATATGCAGGGTGGTGCAAGCGCTGAATTCATGGGGGGTGCCACCTGCGAGTGGCTGTGCGCGCAGGCCCGGCATCTCGACGCCGCGGTACTCGGCAGCGCCTTCATCCGCGACGGGGCAGGCGTGCACAATCGCGCACTCTGGGCAACCCCCGACGGCACACTGGCGCACTATGACAAGCGGCACCTCTTCCGGATGGGTGGCGAACAGGAGTGTTACGCGGCGGGGCTCGAACCCCTGCTCGTGAGCTGGCGCGGGGCACGCATCGCCCCGCTCATCTGCTACGACCTGCGTTTTCCGGTCTGGAGCCGGCGACGCCCGCGCTACGACTACGACATTCTGGTGTATGTCGCCAACTGGCCGGCAGCCCGTCATTACGCCTGGCCGCAGCTGCTGCGCGCCCGCGCGATCGAGAACCAGGCCTGCGTGATCGGCGTGAACCGGGTCGGCGAGGACGGTAACGGCGTCGCGCACGCCGGCGGTAGCGTTGCGCTCGATGCCCTCGGCCGTTCCGTCGTCGAACTTGGCGATGCGGCTGGCGTCGAAACAGTTGCCCTGGATCTCGGCGCGCTGCGCGAACTGCGGCAGCGCTTTCCGGTCGCGCTCGACGCCGACGAGTTCTCGTTCGGCCCCGCGAGGAACACATGAAGAAGCAGACTCGCGTCAATCATCCACCAGACGTGCCGGTTCCGCCGGACAACCACCCGGTCATCGCCCCGATCTACCAGACCGTGAAGTTCGAGTTCGATTCGGTTGAGGAGACCGTGCGCAGCCTGCGCGGCGAGCGGCCCGGCTTCTACTACCTGCGCACCTCGAACCCGACGACGCGCCAACTCGAGCTGACGCTCGCCTCGCTGCAGGACCGCGACGACTGTCTCGTCACCTCATCTGGTGTCAACGTGATTGCGCAGACGCTGCTCGGGCTCACGAAGCAGGGCGATCATGTGCTGTGCTTCGTCGAGACCTATGGCCCGACCCGGCAGATCATCCGGCGTCTTCTCGCGCGTTTCGGTGTGACGCACACGATGCTGTCCATCGAGGATCTGACCGGAATCGAACATGCATTTGCGACCACGGCGACCAGGCTCGTGATCTTCGAATCGCCGACCAACCCGATCACGAAGATCGCGGACATCGCAGCCATCACGCGCCTCGCGCGCCGTCACGGCGCTGCGACCGTGATGGACAACACCTTCGCCGGGCTCCATCAACATGGAGAGTTCGAGGTCGATTACTTCCTGCACAGCCTGACGAAGTACGCCTCGGGTGCGGGCGACGTGATGGGCGGAGCGGTGATCGCGCGCAGCGAGCTGCTGCGGCCGTTGCGCGCCGAGTTCCCGGTTCTGGGCGGCGTGCTCGATCCGCATGCGGCATTCCTGATCCAGCGCGGTCTCAGGACCTATTTCGTGCGCTATCGCGAGCAGAGTGCGCACGCCCTGGACATCGCGCAGCGCCTCGCTGCTCACCGGGCGGTGTCGCGCGTCCACTATCCCGGGTTGCCGTCTCATCCGCAGCACGCGCTCGCACGCGCGCAGATGCGTGAATTCGGCACGATCGTGAGCTTCGACCTGCGTGGTGGCGCCGAGACGGGGCGCCGCTTCGCCGAGGGGCTCACGCTCTTCGCCAGGACGGCGAGTCTCGGCTCGACCGAATCGCTCGTGATGGCGCCGCAGATGCTGAAGGCTCGCGACCTCACGGCCGCGCAGCTCGCGGTCTCTGCTGTCGCTGACGGTACAGTGCGCCTGTCCATCGGGCTCGAAGACCCAGACGACCTTTCAGCGGACATCGAGCGGGCGCTCACGATCGCGGAAGCGTGAGCCGCTCTGCGGTTTCATACAGCCCCGCTTTACACTTTTCCTCCGGCATTGCCAGATAGTCCTGAAGAACTTCGGGACAAGGGCTTATGTTCAATCGTTCGGCGAGGGCAGCGGTCGCGGAGCCGGCGCCGCTCGCACTGCGCGAATCGCTGCTCAGCGGTTTTGCTTCGGAGGGGCTGTGGGTACCGGCGCGACCCGCGGCGCTCGACAGGCTTCTGCAGGGTGATCCCGACGAGTGTGCGGCACGCGAGGTCGCAGAGGCGCTGTTCGTGGTGAAGGGTCGCGATCGGGAGGCGTCGCTGTTGCTCGACAGCGCACTCACGACACGCCGCAAGGCGCTGGCGGTTGCACGGGTCCTGGGAGAGCCGGCCGGGATAGTCGGAGTCGCGGGCCTCCTGCACCGCGCCGGGGAAGCCTGCGCACTGCGCTCGCTCGCACTTGCCGAATTAACGACGCACGTGCGTCTCGATGTGCCTTCGCGCGCGGAGCTTTGTGCGCGTCATCAGCTGCAATTCACTGAACAGCTCATCAGTGACTGGCGCCTGCCGCAGCCGGTCGCGGAAGTGTTGCGCGGCTGGCGACAGTTCCGTACCACATCGTCGCGCGCGGCGGCGATCGTCTACTACGCCCACCTCCTTGCGAGCGAGGAACTGCACCCGGAGTTCTTCGCGCCGGGTCTGCTGCGCAGCGTCGGCACCGAACTTGGCATCGATCCCGCCCGACTCGACGCCGAAGCCTAGGCGCTGCTCGCCACCCGCACGCGGTGCATGTGGTAAGGCAGTACTTCCATCAGCTCGCCTTCGGCGTGCCGCTGCTGCACGCCCCGCCAGAAGGTGGCCGTGAGAATCTCGCCGTGCACCCGCATGAACGCGGCGCGCTGCGCGTCGTCAAAAGCCAGGAAATTGATGAAGGTCTCCGGAAACACGTCGCTGTCGGCGACATAGAACCAGCTTTCGGCCCGCATCTCGTCTTCGTCGTTCGTGGCCTGCGGCAGCTCGCGGAAGCGGCAATCGGTCACCCGGCAGAGCTCGTCGTAATCGTAGAAGATCACGCGGCCGTGACGGGTGACGCCGAAGTTCTTGAGCAGCAGGTCGCCTGCGAAGATGTTCGTGTAGGCAAGGTCGCGGATCGCCTGCCCGTAGTCGAGCACCGCGAGTTCGGCCTGCTCGGGTGAGGCCGAGCGCAGGTAGAGGTTCAGTGGCGTCATGCGCCGCTCGATGTAGAGGTGATCGAGAATCACGTCGTCGCCGTCGATGTGCACGGTGTTGGCAGTTTCGGCGGCGAGTTCCTCGAGCAGTTCCGGCGCGAAGCGCGCACGGGGAAACTGCAGGCGCTTGAATTCCTGCGCATCGACGAGGCGCCCTGCGCGGTCGTGCTTGAAAACGTAACTGTATTTCGCGAGCACTTCCTCGCGCAGTACGGTCTTGGGGTAGGCGAAGCGGTCGCGGATCACCTTGAAGACGACGTCGAAGGAGGGCAGCGTGAAGCACACCATCACGAGGCCGCGCTCGCCTGCGGCGTGCACGAACCGGTCGGTCGTCTGATCCATGTGATGCAGCAGCTCGCGGTAGCGCTCGGTCTTGCCCTGCTTGGCCCGCCCGAGCACGGTGAACAGCTCGCTGACCGGTTTGCGCGGCAGGAGCGACTTCAGGAACACGACTGCCTCGCCGACACGATCGAGATCGGCGTGAAAGTACGAGCGCGTAAAACCGAATACGATGCTGACGTCGGCCTCGGCGAGCAGCACGGCGTCGACGTGCAGGCCGCTCTCGGTGTTCTTGAGCGCTATCACGAGGGGTGCCGTGAAGCCGCGGCCGGTCATGCGGCCGACGAGAAAGGCGCGCGTCATCTGGTAGAACACGGGCCGGATCATGTCGATCCGCGTCAATGCGCGCCGTTCGCCCAGTGCGGCGAGGTGCGCGCCCACCTCCGCGGCGACGTGCGCGACGCTGCGGTCGAAATCCTTCCACGGTGAACGGAAGCGCAGGTCGCCCAGCAGGTCATCAACGAGCAAGGGCAGTGAGCCGCGGTGCTGGTAGCGGTTCGTCACGACTTCACTCGTGACGCTGGCGAGTGGATCGAGGTCGGTCGCGACGAATTCCAGTTCTGCAGCGACGCCCACAGTGCCGTACAGCCGGCGCGTGATCGAGCTGAAATAGGTCTTGTTGAATTCCGGATCGGGCAGGCCTTCGATCTGTACCGCGAAACGCGCGCGGATCTCCTGCCACAGGGGACGATCGAGCGCGCGATCGCCGAGTCTCAGACGCAGCTCGGCGATCGCCTGATCGACCCACCGGTCGTAAAGCTCGATCCGCTCGACCGCGTCGCGTTGGCTGCCCCGCCAGTCACGCGCATCGAAGCGCTGCGGCGCGCGCCGCGTGATCGCGCGAAACTCCGCGTTGTAGTCGGCGAATGCGCCGGCAATGTGCCGCGCGCAGCCTTCAGCCAACGCGGTGTCCGCGGTCACGCGGGGCGTTCCACAGTCACTCAGAGGTTCTTGATCAGCGCGTCGGCAAACTCGCTGCACTTCACCTCGGTGGCGCCCTCCATCAGGCGTGCAAAATCGTACGTGACGGTCTTCTGGGCGATGGTACGGTCCATCGCGCCGAGGATCGCATCGGCCGCTTCGGTCCAGCCCATGTAGCGCAGCATCATCTCACCCGAGAGGATCACCGAACCCGGGTTCACCTTGTCGAGGTTGGCGTACTTCGGCGCGGTGCCGTGCGTGGCCTCGAACACGGCATGACCGGTCACGTAGTTGATGTTGGCGCCCGGCGCGATGCCGATGCCACCCACTTGCGCGGCGAGCGCGTCGGAGAGGTAATCGCCGTTCAGGTTGCAGGTGGCAAGCACATCGAATTCGTCGGGACGCGTGAGTACCTGCTGCAGGGTAATGTCGGCAATCGCGTCCTTGATGATGACCTTGCCGGACTTCTTCGCGGCGTCCTGCTCGTCATTCGCGGCTTTCTCGCCGCTCTTGGCCTTCGTGCGCTCCCATTGTTCCCACGTGTAGACCTGGGCGCCAAATTCGCGCTCGGCGAGCGCGTAGCTCCAGTTGCGGAACGCGCCCTCGGTGTACTTCTGGATGTTGCCCTTGTGCACGATGGTCACGCTCTTGCGCCTGTTTGCCACCGCGTACTCGACGGCGGCGCGGAACAGCCGCTCGGTGCCTTCCTGCGACACGGGCTTGATGCCGATGCCCGAAGTATCCGGGAAGCGGATCTTCGCGTAGGCCTTCGGGAAGGCCTGCTTGAACAGTTCCATGAACTTGCGGTTCTCGTCGCTGCCCTGTTCGAATTCGATGCCGGCGTAGATGTCCTCCGTGTTCTCGCGAAAGATCACCATGTTCACTTTGCCGGGGTTCTTCACGGGGGAGGGCACCCCTTTGAACCACTGCACCGGGCGCAGGCACACATACAGGTCGAGCAACTGGCGCAGCGCCACGTTGAGCGAGCGAATGCCGCCGCCGACCGGCGTCGTGAGCGGGCCCTTGATCGAGACGAGATACTCACGGCAGGCCGCCACGCTCTCGTCGGGGAGCCAGGTGTTGAACAGTTTGTTCGACTTCTCGCCCGCGTAAACTTCGAGCCAATGGATGCGGCGCTTGCCGCCATACGCCTTGGCGACCGCCGCGTCGAGCACGCGCACGCTCGCCCGCCAGATATCGGGACCTGTGCCGTCGCCCTCGATGAACGGAATGACCGGCTGGTCGGGAACTGCAAGCTTGCCGTTGCGAATCGTGATTTTCTCGCCGCCGGCGGGCGGGATGATCTTGAGAGACGGGGC
>DAORVK010000012.1:0-1485 GCA_035433705.1 Steroidobacteraceae bacterium | reverse complement strand
TATTTCCCCTGGGACCAGGACGATCTCGTGGCGCGCAAGGTGCTCGAGGTCGAGCGCACCGATCGGTATCGCGCCACGATTGTCAATGAGGGCGGTGCCATCCACGTGGACGGCGGGGGGACACTGCTCGTGACCGAACAGTGCGTGCTGAACGGCAATCGCAACCCGGGACTGTCGCGCGAGCAACTCGAAGCGGAGTTCAAGGCGTGGCTCGGTGTCAGCGCCGTGATATGGCTCGGCGAGGGCGTGTTCAACGACGAGACTGACGGCCACATCGACAATCTGGCGTGTTTCGTGCGCCCCGGCGAAGTGGCGCTCACCTGGACCGACTCACGACGCGATCCGCAATACCGGATCTCGCGCGATGCGTGGGAGCGCCTGCACGATGCGCGTGACGCGCAAGGCCGGCGCCTCGCCGTGCGCAAGCTGCCGATGCCCGGCCCGCTGCGCATGAGCGCGCGCGAAGCACGCGGCGTGCTCACCCGCGATGGCGCCAAGGCGCGCAGGGCTGGCGAGCGCCTCGCGGGCAGCTACGTGAACTTCTATATTGCCAATCGCGGCGTGGTCGTGCCGCTGCTCGATGCGCGTACCGATCGCGCGGCGCTGCGACGGATTGCGGCGCTTTTCCCGGGTCGCAAAGTCGTCGGTGTGCCGGCGCGCGAGATCCTGCTCGGCGGCGGCAACATCCACTGCATCACTCAGCAGGTGCCCACCGGGGGGCGAGCCACGCGGCAGGACTAGCGGCTGCCCGCATCGCGTTCAGCCGTGGCGAGCCATTCCTTTTGCGTGCGCCGGTAGTGTGCGGGCGCGATGCGCGCCTGGTCGAGAAGTTCGCGCAGTACCCGGGCTGCCTCGTCACTGCTCCCTGCCTTGCGAAGCAGGGCGGCATAGCGCACCGTCGCTTCAGCGCCGGGGTAGCTGCTCGCGAGCGCAGCGTATTCCTCCAGCGCCTTCGGCGTGTCGCCGACGGCTTCGACTGCGCGCGCGTAGAGCAGATGTCCGTCCGGGCTGATGAAATCGGGATTCTTTTCGATGAGCAGTTCGAGTGTGGTGCGCGCTGCGGCCGGGTCGCCGCTTGCGAACTGCACGCCTGCGAGTCCGAGCATGATCTGCGGGTCGAACTCATAGAGGCCGGTGAGGGCGGAGCGATAGACCTCGATCGCCTCGGCGTGGCGACCCTGCTTTGCGAGCTCATCGGCCCAGACTTGCCGCGAGGCGGCATCTCCCGACATCTGCGCGCGGTGGGCTGCGTCGCGCAGACTGCGCCCCGGGTCGAGCGCGCGCGTCACGCCGCGTGCGGTGCGCTGCGCCGTGCGGCTACGCAGGAGGTCGGGGACAAGCTCGACGGCCACATAGGCGAGAATCCCGGCAAACGACAGCAGCGCGATGACCCAGATCCAGATCTGGTTCCGGCCGGTCTTGATGCAGTGGACGATCAGCAATGCCTGCAGGATGATCGAGACGATGACGACGGGCATGGGGCAA
>DAORVK010000011.1:9618-73859 GCA_035433705.1 Steroidobacteraceae bacterium | reverse complement strand
TCGACACGCACTTCTACCCGCTCGGCTCGTGCACGATGAAGTACAACCCGAAGGCGTGCAACCAGTATGCAATGCTGCCCGAGTTCACGGGGCGGCACCCGCTCGGGCCCGAGTCGCACGGCCAGGGCTTCCTCGCCTGCATGTTCGAGTTGCAGGAAATGCTGAAGGAAGTGACCGGCATGCGGGGCGTCTCTTTGACTCCGATGGCGGGCGCACACGGCGAGTTCGCCGGCGTCGCGATGATTCGTGCCTATCACCGCGCGCGCGGCGATCTGGCGCGGAGCGAGATCATCGTGCCCGAGGCCGCGCACGGCACGAACCCTGCCACGGCGACGATGTGCGGCTGCGTCGTGAGGGAGATCCCGGTGCTTGCCGACGGCGACGTCGATATCGAGGCGCTCAAGGCCGTGGTCGGCCCGAACACGGCCGGCATCATGCTCACGAACCCCTCCACCCTCGGGGTGTTCGAGCGGCGCATCAAGGAAGTGGCCGGCATCGTGCACGCGGCCGGCGGGCTCCTCTATTACGACGGCGCGAACCTCAACGCGATCCTCGGCAAGGTACGTCCCGGAGACATGGGCTTCGACGTGATCCACATGAACCTGCACAAGACCTTCTCGACGCCGCACGGCGGCGGCGGGCCGGGTTCGGGAGCCGTGGGCGTGAGCGAACGGCTGTTGCCGTTTCTGCCGATCCCGATCGTCGGGCGCGAGGATGAGCGCTATCGCTGGCTCACCGAGAAGGACCTGCCGCAGTCGATCGGGCGTCTCTCGGCGTTCATGGGCAATGCAGGCGTGCTGCTGCGGGCCTATATCTACATGCGCATGCTCGGGCGCGAGGGCATGGGTCGGGTCGGCGACTTCGCGACACTCAACGCCAACTACCTGCTGGCGAAATTGACGCAGGCGGGCTACGAGGCAGCCTATCCGCAGCGCCGCGCGAGCCACGAATTCATCATCACTGCGAAGCGGCAGGCGAAAGAGCAGGGCGTCACCGCGATGGACATCGCCAAGCGCCTGCTCGATTTCGGCTTTCATGCGCCGACCACTTATTTCCCGCTGCTCGTGCCGGAGTGCCTGTTGATCGAACCCACCGAGACGGAAAGCAAGGAAGCGCTCGACGCCTTCATCAGCGCGATGGTGAAGATCAGGCAGGAAGCCGGGAGTGATCCGCAGCTGCTGAAGGGCGCGCCGCACACCCTGCCGGTGCGCCGGCTCGACGACGTGCGCGCGGCCCGTCAGCTCGATCTCACATGGAAGCCGGGCGCGGCGGCCTGATGGAGCGCGACAAGCCGCGCGGTGTTACGCGCCTGTTGCGGGCCTTCGGCGTGAGCGCCCAGGGCCTTCACGGTACCTTCCGCGCAGAAGCCGCGTTCCGGCAGGAGCTGCTCTGCGCGCTCATCGCAATTCCGCTCGGACTCTGGCTTGGACGCAGTGGCGTCGAACGTGCTCTACTCGTGGCGCCGGTGCTGCTGGTCCTCGTTGTCGAACTCGTCAACAGCGCGATCGAGGCGACGGTGGATCGTATCGGGCCCGAGCGGCACCCGCTCGCGGGACTCGCGAAGGATGCGGGTTCGGCGGCGGTGTTCATGTCGTTCGTGCTGTGGGGCGTCGTGTGGGCGCTGTTGCTCACCGATCGCTGAGGAAAACCGGAAACATATGTCAGCCCTGATCTGCGGCTCCGTCGCCTACGACACCGTGATGGTCTTCGAAGGTCGGTTCAAGGATCACATCCTCGCCGACCGCATCCACCTGCTCAACGTGTCGTTCCTGGTGCCGGGCATGCGGCGCAACTTCGGCGGCTGTGCGGGCAATATCGCGTACAACCTGAAGCTCCTCGGCGGCGACGGCCACGCGATGGCGGTCGTTGGCAGCGACTTCGGGCCCTATGAGGCATGGATGCGCGCCAACGGTCTGTCGCTGGAGTACATCGATCGCATGGACAGCGAGTACACGCCGCAGGCGTATATCACCACCGACCTTGACTCGAACCAGATCACGGCCTTCCATCCGGGTTCGATGATGTTTGCGCATCGCAATCGGGTGCCCACGGACGCTGGCATCCGTATCGGCGTCGTCGCTCCCGAGAACCGCGAGGGCATGATCCGGCACTCGGAACAGTTCGTGGCCGCCGGCATTCCGGTACTGTTCGACCCCGGGCAGGGTCTGCCGCTTTTTTCCGGCGACGATCTGCGCAAGTTCATCGACGAGGCGACCTGGGTGGCCTTCAATGACTATGAGGGAAATCTGGTCTGCGATCGCACCGGCCTGTCGCTCGAGCAGATCGCGGCGAAGGTCGATGCCCTGATCGTGACCCTCGGCGGCCAAGGATCGCGCATCCATGCAGGCGGCGAAGTGCATGAAATTCCGACGGCGCGCGTCGCGCATCTCGCCGATCCGACAGGCTGCGGCGATGCCTATCGCGCGGGGCTGCTGTTCGGTCTGCAGCACCAGCTCGATTGGCCGACAACAGGCCGCATCGCCTCGCTGATGGGCGCGATCAAGATCGAGCACCACGGTACGCAGAATCATCGTTTCTCACGCCCGGATTTCGACGCGCGCTTCCGGGAAAACTTCGGCCGGGGTATCTGAGATGAAGCGACACGCAAGACCTGGTTGGCTCATCCTGATGCTGGCAACCGCGGCCATAGCCGCGGTTGCCGCGCAGGCGCAGGCGCAGATCGCGCCGGCACCTGCTCCGCCTGCACAGGCCGGGACGGCTGTCGTGGCCGAACCGATAGTCGGCGTCGAACCGGCCGACAGCGGCTGGACCCGCACGCTCGAGCGGATCGCGCAGAGCGTGGTCGCGATCGAAGTCGATCAGACACGCGCGTTCGACACCGAGTGGAACACTTCGGCGCAGGCGACCGGCTTCGTCGTGGATGCGGAACGTGGCCTCATTCTGACGAACCGCCACGTCGTCACGCCTGGCCCGGTGATCGCCGAGGCGACCTTCCTCAACCGCGAGGAGGTGCAGCTCTATCCCGTGTACCGCGATCCGGTGCATGACTTCGGCCTCTACCGTTACGACCCTGCGAAGTTGCGCTTCATCAAGCCGAAGGCGCTGCCACTCTATCCGGAAGGCGCCGAAATCGGCCGCGAGATCCGTGTCGTTGGCAACAACGCCGGCGAGCAGCTCTCGATCCTGGCGGGCACTCTCGCGCGACTCGATCGCCAGGCGCCCGAGTACGGCATCGGCAAGTACAACGACTTCAACACCTTCTATCTGCAGGCGGCCTCGGGCACGTCGGGAGGCTCGTCGGGCTCGCCCGTGATCGACATCCAGGGCCGGGTGGTTGCGCTGAATGCCGGTGGCTCGAGCGCAGCCGCCTCGAGCTTCTATCTGCCGCTCGCGCGCGTGAAGCGCGCGCTCGATCTCATCCGCCAGGGCAAGCCCGTAGCGCGTGGCACGCTGCAGACCACCTTCCTTTACACGCCGTTCGACGAACTGCGCCGCCTCGGCTTGCAACCGCCCACCGAAGCTGCCGTGCGCAAGGCGCTCCCCGACTACACCGGCATGCTGGTCGTGTCCGATGTGTTGCCCGGGAGCGCCGCGGCGGGCGTGTTGCAGCCAGGCGATGTGCTCGTGCGCGTGAACGGAAAGTTCCTGACACAGTTCGAGCCGCTGAATGCCGTGCTCGACGACAGTGTGGGCGCGCCCATCGAGCTGGAGCTGCAGCGGGGCGGGGCGGTCGTGTCGGCGAGCCTGAAGGTCGATGATCTCACCTCGATCACGCCGGATGAGTACCTCGAATTCGGCGATGCGGTGGTCAACACGCTTTCCTATCAGATGGCGCGACACTTCAACCGGCCGGCGCGCGGCGCATATGTGGCGAATCCGGGCTATGTGTTCGGCTCGGCGGGCGTGCCGCGCGGCGCCGTGATCACTGCGGTGAACGGCACTGCGATCGCCGGTATTGCCGATCTCGAGGGCGCGGTCGACAAGCTGGGCGACGGCGATCGCACGACCATTCGCTACGCCACGATCGACGACCCGAACGGCAGCCAGCTGCGCTCGGTACGCATGGACCGGCGCTGGTTTCCCGCCCAGCGCTGCAAGCGCAATGACGGCACCGGCTATTGGGACTGTCGGGCGCTCGCCACGCCGCCGCCGCCGAAGGCGCCGGTCGCCGGGAGCACCGTCTTTCAGACCGTGAGCGACCCGCAAGTCGCGCGCATCGTGCCCTCGCTTGTCACGGTCACCTTCGACATGCCGTACGCGGTCGCTGGCGTCACCGAGCGCCACTACTACGGCACGGGTCTCGTCGTCGACGCCGCGCGCGGTCTCGTCGTGGTCGACCGCAACACCGTGCCCGTCTCGCTCGGCGACGTGCGGGTCACGTTTGCCGGGACGCTCGAAGTACCGGGGCGCGTGGTGTTCGTGCATCCCCTGCACAATCTGGCGATGCTTCAATACGACCCGACCCTGATCGGCACGACGCCCGTGCGCAGCGCAAAGCTCGGCAGGAAACCCCTGCGTGCGGGCGATGAAGTCACAGTCGTGGGCCTCGCGCCCGACACGGGGATCAAGTCGCGCACGACGAGCGTCGCGGATATCGATCCGGTCGCGCTGCCGCTTTCCCGCACGATGCAGTTTCGCGAGTCGAACCTCGAGGCGATCGAACTGGTCAACGGCCCGCAGGACTTCGACGGCGTGCTGCTCGACAAGTCGGGCGCCGTCGCCGGCGTCTGGTCGAGCTTCGCATCGGAAAGCGGCCGCGAGGTGGTGCAGCAGAATCTCGGCGTGCCCATCGACGTGGTGGCCGACATGGTCGCGAGCGTGCACGAGGGCCGGGCGATCAACTCGCTCGAAGCGGAACTGTTTCCGCAGCCGCTCGCGGCCGCGCGCCGGCTCGGCCTCACCGACGACTGGGTGAAGCGCTTTGAATCAGCCGACTCCGGCACGCGCCGCGTGCTCACCGTCACAAGGCTCGTCGGCGGATCCGATGCAGCGCGCGAGCTGCAGCAGGGCGATCTGCTGCTCGCCATCGACGGCGAGGTCGTGACGCATTTTCGCGGCGTGGAGCGGGCGGTCGCGAACAAGCCGATGGTGCAGGTGACTGTCTGGCGCGGTGCAGAGGCCCGCAATATCGAAGTGAGAACGGCGGCGCTCTCCGGCGAGGGGCTCACCCGTGTCGTGCTGTGGGCAGGCGCGACGCTGCATGCGCCGCACCGCGCGATGCTCGCGCAGCGCAGTATCCCGCCGGAGGGAATTTACGTCGCGTACTTCGCGTATGGCTCGCCCGCGACGCGCGCGGGGCTCATGCCCGGCCGCCGCATCGTCGAGGTTGACGGTCAGCCGACGCCGGATCCTGATTCGTTCCTGAAGGCGGTCACCGGTCGGCCCGACCGGGCGCCCGTGCGCCTGAAGACCATCACCTGGAACAACGCGCCCGAAGTCATCACGCTGAAGCTCGACAAGCACTATTGGCCGGCCTATGAGCTGCGCCGCATCGGCGATCGCTGGGAGCGCTACCCGCTAGAGTAGAATGGGCGGATGGTCCGCATCGTCCGCGCAACACAGGCCGAAATCGACGAGGCCGTCACGGCACTCCGTGACGGCGAGCTCGTGGCCTTTCCAACCGAGACCGTTTACGGTCTAGGGGCAAACGCGCAGAACCCCGCGGCGGTCCAGAGGATATTCGAGGCGAAGGGGCGTCCGACAACCCACCCCGTCATCGTGCACCTTGACAGCCCGAAGTATCTGCACCGCTGGGTGCGCGAAGTGCCGGATACCGCGCAGGCGCTCGCGGAGCGCTTCTGGCCCGGCCCGCTGACTCTGGTGATGCCCCGCCATCCCAACGTGCATGACATCATCACCGGCGGTCAGGACACGATCGCGATGCGGGTGCCCGCCCACCCGATGGCGCAACAGCTGCTCACTGCCTTCGGTGGCGGCATCGCGGCCCCATCGGCCAACCGTTTCGGGCGGGTGTCGCCCACGCGGGCCGAGCATGTGCGCGAAGAATTCGGCGACGCGGTGCGCGTCGTGCTCGACGGCGGCGAATCGCAGGTCGGGCTCGAATCGACCATCGTCGCATGCGGACCCTCCGGCACGCGCCTGCTGCGCCCTGGCGCGGTGACGCTCGCGCAACTGCACCAGGTCGTGGGAGACGTACAGATCGGCGCCGTCGATGCGGCTCCCCGTGTCCCGGGCAGCACCCCGTCGCATTACGCACCTGCCACGCCGATGACGATCGTGCCCGCCGACGAGATCGACACGCGTGCCGAGGATGCATCGGAGGGCGGCCGGCGCATCGCCGTGCTCGCGCAGCGCTTGCCGCTCAAGACCTATCCGTCGGTCACGTGGATCAACGCGGGCAGGCGAGCGGACGCGTATGCCCACGATCTCTACGCGAACCTGCGCACGCTCGACAAGGCGGGCTGCGAACAGATCCTCGTGCAGGAAGTGCCGGGAGACGACAAATGGGACGCGATCCGCGATCGCCTGTTGCGCGGCGCCGCGGCGAGCGAGGTCGAGAATGCGGAGTTTGCGTCGACCGGTGCGCTGGGCGTCCTGCCCTGAGTGCCGAGACAGTGTCACCATTCAATGTTCCAGGAAGGAGCAACTCATGGGCGACCGGAAGTACAACGGCAGCTGTTTCTGCGATGCGGTGCAATTCACGGTGACGGGCGAGCCCGTCGCGATGGGCTATTGCCACTGCGAATCGTGTCGCACATGGTCGGCGGGGCCCGTCAACGCGTTCTCATTGTGGAAACCCGAGGCGCTCGTGATCACGAAGGGCGCAGATCACATCGGTACCTGGCACAAGACCGAGGCCAGCTACCGCAAGTGGTGCAAGACCTGCGGCGGGCACCTCTTCACTGATCATCCCGAATGGAATCTCGTCGATGTCTATGCGGCGGTGATTCCGGACTTCCGCCATGAGCCCGGTGTGCACGTGCACTACCAGGAATCGAGACTGCCGATGAAGGATGGCCTGCCCAAGTTCAGGGACATCCCGAAGGAAATGGGCGGCTCGGGCATTACCCTGCCCGAATAGCGCCGTCATCGGCGAGCAGCCGACGCACCATGTAGGGGAGGATCCCGCCGTGGCGGTAGTAGTCGGCCTCGACGGGAGTGTCGATGCGCACCACGGCCTCGAACTCCTTCGTCTTGCCCCGTGCATCGACGGCGCGCACGCGCACGGTGGGTGCTTTTCCGGCGGATCCGGCGAGGCCGGTGATCGCGTAAGTCTCCTCTCCCGTCAGCCCGAGCTGTGCGGCGCTCTCACCCTTCCGGTACTGCAACGGCAATACACCCATGCCGATCAGGTTGGAACGATGGATGCGCTCGTAGGACTCGGCAATGACGGCACGCACGCCGAGCAGCAGCGTGCCCTTGGCGGCCCAGTCGCGCGATGAGCCCGAGCCGTATTCCTTCCCCGCGAGGATCATGAGCGGTGTGCCGGCCGCGAGGTAGTTGACCGAAGCGTCGAAGATGGTGGCGACCGGCGCGCCTGCCTGCGTGAAGTCGCGGGTGAAGCCGCCTTCAGTGCCGGGCGCCAGCAGATTGCGCAGGCGGATGTTGGCGAAGGTGCCGCGAATCATCACTTCGTGGTTGCCGCGCCGGGAGCCATAGGAATTGAAATCCTGGCGCGCGACACCGTGGGCGGTGAGGTACTGGCCGGCCGGCGAGTCCACCTTGATCGAGCCGGCGGGACTGATATGGTCGGTGGTCACCGAGTCGCCGAGCTTCGCCAGCACGCGCGCACCGGTGATATCCGTGAGCGGCGCCGGCTCGCGCGTGAGGCCGTCGAAGTAGGGCGGCTGGCGCACATAGGTTGAATCTGCACTCCACTCGAAGGCATCGCCTTCGGGAACACTGAGCGCGCGCCAGTTGTCATCTCCGGAAAACACGTCACTGTAGCCCTTGCTGAACATTTCGGCCCGCACGCACTCGCCGATGACGTCCTGGATCTCCCGTGTGGAAGGCCAGATGTCGCGCAGGTAGACCGGCTTGCCGTCATTCCCCGTGCCGAGCGGGTCGCGCAGCAGGTTGATGCGCAGGGAGCCCGCGAGTGCATAGGCCACCACCAGGAGCGGCGAGGCGAGGAAGTTCATCTGGGTCTGCGGATGGATGCGGCCCTCGAAGTTGCGATTGCCAGACAGCACCGCGCTGACATTGATCGGGTTCTGCTCGACCGCAGCGGCGATCTCAGGAATCAGCGGGCCGGAGTTGCCGATGCAGGTGGTGCAGCCATAGCCGACGAGGTTGAAGCCCAGCCTGTCGAGCCAGGGCGTGAGACCCGCGCGGTCGAGATAATCTGTCACCACGCGCGAGCCCGGAGCCAGCGAGGTCTTGACCCAGGGCCTGCGTCGCAGCCCCTTTTCGACCGCGTGCCGGGCAAGCAAACCCGCGCCCACCATCACCGAGGGGTTCGAGGTATTGGTGCACGAGGTGATGGCGGCAATCACGACGTGTCCGTTATCCAGTTCGAACGCGCTGCCATCAGCCAGCGTGACGCTGACCGGCTTCGTGGGCCATCCACGGCCGGACATCTGCTCAACGGGTGTATGCGGCGGCTCGGTGGCACTTGCGGAGCCGACAGAAACCGGATCGCTCGCGGGGAAGGATTCATCGATCGCTTCGTCGAGTCCCTCGAGCAAAGCCCTGTCATAAGGATCGCCTTCGAGCAGTGCACTCACTGTGGCCGGCACAACATGCACCGGGATGCGGTCCTGCGGCCGCTTGGGTCCGGCGATGGAAGGTTCGAGCTTGCCGAGGTCAAGCTCGAGCGTCTGCGAGTATTCGGCTTCGTGCGCCGGGTCGTGCCACAGGCCTTGCTCCTTCGCGTAGGCCTCGACGAGGCGGATCTGGCTCTCGGGCCGCCCGGTGAGACGCAAGTAGGACAAGGTCTCTGCATCGATCGGGAAGATCGCGCAGGTGGCGCCGTATTCGGGGCTCATGTTGCCGAGCGTGGCGCGATTGGCCAGCGGCACGCGGGCCACGCCCTCGCCGTAGAACTCGACGAACTTGCCGACCACGCCCGTCTTGCGCAGCAGTTCGGCTACGGTGAGCACGAGGTCGGTGGCCGTGGTACCGGGCGGGAACTCACCGCGGAGTCTGATGCCGACGACTTCGGGTATGAGCATGCTCATCGGCTGACCGAGCATCGCAGCCTCTGCTTCGATGCCGCCCACCCCCCAGCCAAGCACCCCCAGGCCGTTCACCATGGGCGTGTGCGAGTCGGTGCCGACGAGGGTGTCGGGGTAGGCCTGCACACCATCGGGCCCCTCGCGGGTGAACACGACGCGTGCGAGGTATTCGAGATTCACCTGATGGCAGATGCCCGTGTCGGGCGGCACCACCTTGAAGGCGTCGAAACCGTGCTGCGCCCAGCGCAGCAACTGATAGCGCTCGGCATTGCGCTGGAACTCGAGCCTGGCGTTGATGGCAAATGCGTCGGGCCGGCCGAAGGCATCGACGATGACCGAGTGGTCGATCACGAGTTCGCTCGGGACCAGCGGGTTGATGCGCTTCGGGTCGCCACCCAGCGCGATGATGGCATCGCGCATCGCGACGAGATCCACGACGCAGGGCACGCCGGTGAAATCCTGCATCAGGACGCGCGCGGGCGTGAACTGGATTTCCCGCGGTTGCAGCGCCGTCGGCTGCCAATCGGCAAGTGCCCGGACCTGCCCGGCCGTGACGAGGTAACCGTCTTCGGTGCGCAGCAGGTTCTCGAGCAGCACCTTGAGGCTGAAGGGCAGCCGGTGCTTCGTCGACAGGCGATCGAGCCGATGGATCTGGTAGCGGGTGTCGCCCACCTTGAGGGTGTCCCGGGTACCAAAGCTGTTGCTGGTCATGGCAAGTCTTCCTGCAAAGCGCCAGGGCGACGGTGGGACATTGTCGCAGCCAACGCCCCACAAGCCGAATCCGATGCTTAAATAGGTATTGACAATACCTATTTTTGGACAAAAGCTGTCGGTTGTCCATTTAAACGAAGGAAACCCTCCATGTCCGACAGTCAGCCTTCCGCGATCCAGGAAATCGATATCCGCAATCTCGTGCCAGTGCAGCGCCACGCCAAGATCTTCGAACTCGTCGGCAATCTCAAGCCGGGCGGCGCGTTCGTCTTCGTGAACGATCATGACCCGAAGCCGCTCTACTATCAGCTCGAGGCCGAGCACCCGAAGCAGTTCTCCTGGGCCTATCTGGAGTCGGGACCCGTAGCCTGGAAGGTCAAGATCGGCAGACTGCCGCAGTAAAGCGCCTGCGGACAGCGGGCCGCGCGCTCGGCAAGCGCGCGACCCGCTGCACGAGAGCCCGACATGCTGGGTGCGACACTTTCACGCTGGACGCTCGCGTATTTTGGCGCGGGTGTGATTTTCCTGCTGACGGCTGAGGCGCTGATGGTGCTCGGTGTCGGCTATCCGGCGAGCGCGCTGCGCGCGCCGCAGACGCTGCTGCTCGTCCATTGCGTAACGATCGGTTGGCTGAGTCTCCTCATGTGCGGCGCACTGTTTCAGTTCGTGCCGGTGCTGGTGGCTGGGCCGCTCTACAGCAATGCCCTGCCGTTCCCGGCCCTTCTGCTCATCCTCGCGGGGCTCCTCGCCCTGCTCGCGAGCTTCCTGCAACTCGCAGGCTTGATGCCGATGATTCCACACTGCTTCCTCGCCGCCAGCGTGCTTCTGGGCAGCGGCTTTGCGCTTGCGATCTGGACGCTCGGTCGCACGCTGGCCGCAGCCTGGCCGCTGAATCTGCCCGCGCAGTTCGTTACCGTGGGCCTGTGCAGCGTTGCCGCGACCGTCGCGTTCGGCATTATTTTCACGCTCGGATACGGGGGCTACACGCACACGCTGTTCCTGCGCGCCCTGCAGGCGCATGGCCTGCCGCTGCACGTCCTCGCGGGGCTGGGCGGCTGGCTCACCTTCACCGCGATGGGCGTCAGCCACCGGTTGCTTGCGATGTTCATGCTGTCGCCCGAGCTCGACGGCGCGCCGACACGCTGGACCTTGCGTCTCGGAACACTCGCGCTCGCGATCGTCATCATTGCAGGCCCAGTGGCCATCGCCGCGCGAGGCAATCCTGATCTGGCGCTCCTGATCGCTGGATTGATCAGCCTCGCCTGTCTTGCGCTCTACGCGCGCGATGTCGTGCAGCTCTACCGCAAGCGCGTGCGTCGCGTGATCGAGCTGAACAGTCGCATGGCCGGCATCGCGCTCGCGCATCTGGCCGCCGCGACGCTGCTGACGATCGCCCTTGCCGCGCTCGGCCTCTTCGGGCGGTACGGCGGCGCACTGGTATTTCTCGTCTGCTTCGGCTGGCTGTCGGGGCTCGGGCTCGCCAAGCTCTACAAGATCGTGGCCTTCGTGACGTGGCTCGAATGCTACGGACCGGTGCTTGGCAAGACGCCGACACCGCGTGTGCAGGACCTCGTCCTCGAGTCGCGCGCGATCAAGTGGTTCTGGCTCTATTTCATCGCCGTGGATGTCGCGACGCTCTGCCTGCTGCTCGAGGCACCGCTCGTCTTTCGTGCCGCGGCGGCCGCAATGCTGCTGGCGAGCGCCGGCATTGCGCTCGAACTCGTGCGCACCCGCCGGCTCGTCAACGTCAAGGCCGCGCTGCGCCTGCCGGCCGGCACCCGCCAGCCGCGCCTGCTGTTCACTTTCGTTGCAAGTTGACCTGAGGAGACCGCCATGACCGAATTCGTCGAACTCGATGTCCGCCCGGTGCTGCGCGCCGGCGGCGAGCCCTTCTCGCAGATCATGGGGGCGGTGCAGGGCCTTGCGCCTGGTCAGGGCCTGCGCCTGTTCGCCACCTTCAAGCCGACACCGCTGCTGCGGGTGCTCGGTTCGCAGGGCTTCACGCATGAAGCGAGAGAACTGGCCGGTGGTGAATGGCAGGTCGACTTCACGCCATCGGCCGGCGCAACCGGCAACGCGATGGAGGCGGCTCCTGCGACCTCTGACGAAGGCGGCACCTGGCCTGCGCCAGCGCGCGAAATGGACAATCGCGATCTCGATCCGCCCGAGCCGATGGTGCGCATCCTTGCAGCCACCGAGACGATGACCAGCGGCGAGGTACTGGCCGCGCTCCTGTGCCGCGAGCCGGTCTTCCTGTTCCCTGAGCTTGCCAAGCGCGGTCACTGCTGGCGCGGGGCCTTTGAGCCTGACGGCAAGACCTACCGCGTGCTGATCCGCATCGGCACCACCCAGGGAGTGACAGCATGAGCGGCACGGCCGGCGGCGCTTCGATGGAGATCATCCGGGATGCGCTGCGGCTGGTGATCGATCCGGAGCTGGGCTACAACATCGTCGATCTCGGGCTCATCTATGACGTCGCACTGACAGGCGGCAGCGTTGCCCACATCACGATGACGACGACCACGCGTGGTTGCCCGGCGACCGACTATCTGCAGAGCGGCGCGCACGCCGCCGCCCTGACCGTTGAGGGCGTCGGCTCGGCCGAGGTCACCCTGACCTACGATCCACCGTGGACGCCGCAAATGATGGCGCCGGAAGCCAAGGCGCATTTCGGGATCGTCGATGAGTGACGCGGCCGTCGGGCAGCCGGAATCGCTCGACGACATCCTGCTCGCGAGCCTCGCGGCGCTGGCTGCGGCGGGCAAGGTCGAGGAAGCCTGTCGCCTGGCCGGCCGTGCCTGCGCCCATTATCGAAACAGGAATGTCCCCGCCTGGAACCGCTTCAACGGGTTGCTGCACCGGCTCGCAAAAAATTAGGGCGCCGCGAGGCTCTGCGCCCGAAACACGCCGTAGTCGCCGCGAGTTGCGGTTGGCCCGTGTAGCCGGTATGCTTTTGTAATACATCGCCGTGCCTTGGTGCCCCCATGAGCAGCCTTGCCCCCGTCAGCGTCCGCGTCTCCGATCGCGAGCGCGAACTCCTGGAAGCCGCCGCCACCGCTTCGCGGACGAACTTGAGCGATTTCATCCGCCGAAGGGCGGTTGAAGCCGCCGAAATCGAGCTGACTTTCCAGTCCGTCGTGACTATTCCAGACGGGAGCTGGCGGAAATTCGAGGCATGGGCGAAGAAGCCCGCCAGGCCCGTTCCCGCGCTGGCTGATCTCGCCAGGACGCGGCCCGCATGGCGAGACTGAATCCGCCGCGCCCGCTTGCAGAAGATGATGAACTCGAATACTTCGACTGCGGCCGCGAATCGATGAATCTGTGGTTGCGCCGCCATGCGCGGCGCAACCATCTCCACAATATCTCCCGCACCACCGTTTTCAACGAGAGGGAAACAGGGGTGATGGTCGGCTACGTCACGCTCGCCGCCGGTCAGATCGAGCGCGAATTCCTGCCAAAGAAGGTGCGCCGCGACCGGCCTGCGGCACTCCCGGTGGTGCTGCTTGGTCAATTGGCCATCGACCGGCGCTTGCAGGGACAGGGGTTGGCGCAGCAGCTGCTTTTCTATGCATTGACGACCAGCATGGCGCTGTCGAAGGAAGTGGGCTGCTTCGGCGTCATCACCCATCCGCTCGATGACGCCCTGCGCGCGTTCTATGCGAAGTATGGCTTTACTGAGCTGCCCGGCGATCCGCGCCGGGCGATGATCGTGCGAATCGCCGATCTGGAGCAAAGCGGCTTTCGGTTCTGAGTACCTGCCGGAACGTCACGAGCGTCCTCAATCGGCGCGCACCGTGCGCTCCCGCGCCCAGGCGCGCAGCGCTGCCACCTGTTCGGCCATCACGACGGCAAGAGGGCGCGTCGCGGCGATCTCGCGCGCGATCGCTGCGGCATCGGGCCGCTTGTCCTGCGCGTGCGTCGTGTAGAGCGCGGCGACGATCGCCTGTTCGAGTTCGGCGCCGGAAAACTCCGCGCTCCTTTCCGCAAGGGCCCGCGCGTGGGCGTCGGAAAGCACGATGTTGCGCTTGCGCGCGTGGATGCCGAGGATCACCGCGCGCGTGGCGGCATCGGGCAGGTCGACGAAAAAGATCTCGTCGAAGCGGCCCTTGCGGATGAGTTCGGGAGGCAATGCGCTTACGTCGTTGGCAGTTGCGACGATGAATACGGCCGCCTGCCGCTCGGCCATCCAGGTGAGGAAGGTGCCGAGCAGGCGTTTGCCGGCGCCGGTGTCGCCGTCGCTGCTCGAGATGGCTTTCTCGATTTCGTCGATCCACAGCACGCACGGCGCGAGCGCTGCGGCTGAAGCGAGAGTCTCGCGCAGATTCTTCTCGGACTCTCCCTGCCATTTGCTGTAGAGCGCCGCAAAATCGAAGCGCAGCAGCGGCACGCCGAAGATCCCCGCGATCGCGCGAGCGGCGAGGCTCTTGCCGCAGCCCTGCACGCCGAGGAGCAGCACGCCGCGCGGGGCGTCAAGGCCGGGTGCGCTGCCGTCGAACGCGGGCTTGCGCATCTCGACCCAGCGCCGCAGCGTCGCGAGGCCGCCGATGTCGGCGAAACCTGCCGTGTCGGGCTCGAAGTCGAGTGTGCCGTGGCGGTTGAGCAATTCGTACTTGCCGGCCTGCACCGCGCGCAGGTCGGCGGTGGTGATTGCGCCATCGTCATAAAGTGCACGACGCACGAGGCGCTCCGCGTCGGCGGCGCTGAGCCCGGCGAGGTTGTCGACGACGCGCGCCAGCGCCGCCCGGTCGATTTTCGGCGTGCGGCCGCGGTGCTGGCGCTGCCATTCGTCGAACACGCGCGTGACGATCATCTGCCGCTCGCCCTCCGAGGGCAGGGCGGGGCGGAAATGCGCGGCGAGCGGCGCAAGATCGGGCGGCAATGTGATCTCGTGACTGACGAGCACGACGGTGCGCGGTACGCTCGCCTGATCCTGCACCACGTCCTTCAACATGCGGATGTGGACGGGATCCGTGAGGTACGGGTGGAAGTCGAGCAGGATGTAGATGCCGGCCACCGGCGTCGCCTTGAGATGCCGCAGCATCTGCCCCGGTTCGATCAGGTGACGCTGCGGGCCGCCCATGTCCCGGTCGACGCGTGTGAGGCCCTCGGTCGCGCTCCACACGAACACCCCTGAACCCGGCGCGCGGCGTACGCGCAGACTCGCGTCGCGCAACAGCGCGAGGGTGCGCGTCTCGTCGCGGCTCTCGATCGCGATCAGCGCGACGCGCGAGGACAGCAGCGTCTGCAGTTCGGCGTGTGGTTCCGCGGCGGGCGACCTCTCCATGGCCGGGCAATGTAACAAAGCAGGGCCCCTGCTTGCGGGCGAGGCGGGCATTTCCGACAATGCATCACAAATGCAGGCATCGCGCCGGGCGCGCCCCAAACCCCGCTGGATCGACCCTTTCACGCCTGAGCATATCCGCCGGCTGGTGGCGGATTTCGGCTCCCCCCTCCTGATCATCGATTGCGCACGCGTGCGCGCCCAGTACCGAAGCCTCGCGCGCGCGCTGCCGGGCGTCGATCTCCACTACGCACTGAAGCCCCTGCCGCATGCCGCCGTGATCGAGACGATCCGGGAAGAGGGCGGGTTCTTCGACCTCGCGACCACCGGCGAGGTCCAGCTCGTCTCCCGGCTCGGCATCGACCCCGCACGCTGCATTCACACGCACCCGATCAAGCGTGACATCGACATCCGCAACGCCTTGCACGCAGGCGTGCGCATGTTCGTCGCGGACAACGTCGATGAGCTCGAGAAATTCATCCCGCACCGTGCCGAAGCGGGACTGCTGTTGCGCGTGTCGTTTCGCGCTCCGGGCGCGGTCTGCGATCTGTCGCGCAAGTTCGGCTGCGACCCGGAGGCGCTCCCCGGGCTCGCACGCCGTGCGCGTGAACTCGGTCTCACCGTGCGCGGGCTTTCCTTTCACGTCGGGTCGCAGGCACCGAATGCCCTGAAGCATCTCGAGGCGATCGAGACCTGCGAGCGCCTCCTCGCGCAGGCGCGCCGCGAGCGCCTCGGGCCCTTCGATACGCTCGACATCGGCGGCGGCTTTCCGATCGGCTACGGGCAGCGTGCGCCGGAAATCGGCCGCTTCTGCGCGCCGCTACGCACGGCGCTCGCCAGGTTGCCGCGCCGGGTGCGCGTGATCGCCGAGCCGGGGCGTTTCATCGCAGGGCCCTCTGCGATTGGCGTTGCAAGCGTGATGGGCCGCGCCGAGCGCGAGGGGCACTGGTGGTACTATCTCGATGACGGCCTTTATGGCTCCTACAGCGGGCAGCTTTACGATCACGCGCGCTATCCCGTTGAAGCCCTGCGCGGCGGCGAGGAGCGCTTCCCGTCGGTGCTCGCGGGGCCTACCTGCGACAGCATCGATGTCATCGCTGAAAACCTGATGCTGCCGCGCCTGCGGCCCGGCGACCTGATCGTCGGTCGTTCAATGGGGGCCTACACCTGGGCGAGCGCGTCGGAGTTCAACTTCTTCCCGCGTGCGACCGTCATCGCCGTGAACCGCCATCCGGGGGATGCGGGTGGCGTCTGAAGTGGCAACTGATGGAACCATTCGGACCGAGGGCTCTCTCATGTCGAACCCGTTCTGGACACGCCGACGCCTGCTGGCCGCTTCGCTTGCCGCTACAGGGGCTGCTGTGCTCGCGCGTCCGCGCGTGGCGCTCGGGGCTGCAACAGCCGATGCGCCGCGCTGGATCGAGCTTCTGAACACCCATACGGGAGAGTCGCTCAGCCTCGCGTGGCACGACGGTCGCGACCTCGTGCCGGGCGCCCTCGCAAAACTCGAGCATCTGCTGCGCGATCATCGCGCGAACGAGCAGCACGCGATCGACCCGGGCCTGTACGAACAGATGACTGCCGTGGCGCTCGCCGCCGGGCGGGATGCGCGCTTCGAGGTGATTTCCGGCTATCGATCGTCGGGCACCAACGCGCGTCTCGCAGCGGCAAGCGCCGGAGTCGCAAGACGCAGCCTGCACATGGACGGAAGGGCAATCGACGTGCGCCTGAAAGGCGCGTCCTGCAGCCGTGTGCGCGACATCGCACTCGCGCTCGCGTGTGGCGGCGTGGGCTTCTACCGCAAGTCCGATTTCGTTCACCTCGATACGGGGCGCGTACGCAGCTGGCAGGGCTGAGAATGCCGGCGATCGTTCCAACGACCGCTCTGTTGGTGCTGTCGAACGTTTTCATGACCTTCGCGTGGTACGCGCATCTCAAGAATCTTGCGAGCCGACCGTGGTATCTGGCGGCGTTCGCGAGCTGGGGCATCGCGCTCTTCGAGTACCTGCTGCAGGTGCCGGCAAACCGCATCGGCTACTCCGAGCTGTCGCTCGGGCAGCTCAAGATCCTGCAGGAAGTGATCACGCTTGCGGTGTTTGTGCCGTTCGCGGTGTTCTACATGCGCCAACCGCTCAAGCTCGATTTCCTCTGGGCCGCGCTCTGCATCGTCGGCGCGGTCTACTTCATCTTCCGCTCGTGACTGGCGCAATGACCGCCATCCATCGCGACGTGGCCGCAGCCCGCGCCGGCCGCGAGCCAAGGGTGCTCGCGCGCCTCGCTTCCGGGTGGGCAGTGTTCGGCGCGCAGCAATTCGTGCGCGGCTACCTGTTGCTGCTGCCCGACCCGGTCGTCCCGCAGTTGAACTCGCTCGAAGGCGTGGCGCGCGTGCAGTTCCTCGCCGACATGGCGCGGCTGGGGGATGCGCTGCTCGCTGTGACCGCCGCAGCACGCATCAACTACGCGATTTTCGGCAACGTGGAGCCGGCACTTCACGCGCACGTGATTCCGCGTTACGCGGACGAGCCCGCCGGCCTGCGCACGGCGCAGCCGTGGGCGTACGATTGGGCGCAGGCGGCGCCTTTCGATGCGGCTGCATCGGTGGATCTTGCAGCAGCCTTGCGACAGGCGCTCGAACCGCGGTAACCGATGGAGGAAGAGCCATGCGTACGACGATCTATGGACTGATGGGCCTCATTCTGTGCGCGACGGCCTACAGCGCTGATCGCGAGAATATCGTCGAGCAGCGCCCCGGTGCGCCGCTGCCCTTCAGCGACGGCGTCCGCGTGGGCGACACCCTCTACGTGGCGGGCCATCTGGGGCTCGATCCGCAAACGCAGCTGGCGCCCGCTGATGTCGAGCTCGAGGCGCGCCTCGTCATGGACGGCGTGAAGCGCACGGTGGAATCTGCGGGCTTCAGGATGGACGATCTCGTGTCGGTGACCGTCTTCTGCTCCGACATTTCGCAGTACGACACGTTCAATCGCATTTACCGCGGCTATTTCAGTGGCGGCTTCCCGGCCCGCGCGTTCATCGGCAGTGGCACGCTGGTGCGCGGCGCGCGTTTCGAAGTCCTGGGCGTTGCCGTCAGGGCGAAAGCGCCAACCGCAGGTCCCGCAGCAGCACGCTGAGGTCGTCGATGGGCGCACTGCAGGTGCTGCCGCGGCACAGATACGCCACGACACCCCCGTGTGCCGACTTGTCGGCGAGCGCAGCGGGAAGTCCTGTGGCGTCATCCGCAATCGCGAGCGTGATCCGCTGGGGCGCATAGAGCCGCGCAAGTTCGCGCTGCCAGCGGCTGATCCCGGCTGGGTCGCCACGCAGGATCACGATCTGCGGTGGGGCGAGATACTCCTCGAGTGCGGTCAGCATCGAGGCATGCGCCTGCGGCTGGCGTGAGAGGCCGCTCCAGCCGGCGCGCAGCGTGCGTTCGGCGGCGGCCAGCCAGCGCGGCTCGCCGAGCAGGTACCCCATGCGTTGCAGAACCGTCGCGGCGACGCCATTGCCGCAGGGCGTGGCGTCGTCCGAGAAGCTCTTCGACCGATGCATCAGCCGCTCGTGGTCGTGCGACGTGAACCAGAAACCGCCTGCGTCACGATCCTCGAAATGCTCGAGCATCGCCTCGAGCAACGCGCGCGCCAGAGCAAGGTCCTCGCTGCGCCAACGGGCCTGCAGCAGCTCGAGGATCGCGTCGGCGAGCAGCGCGTAGTCATCGAGGTAGGCATTGAGATGCGCGCGACCGTCCTTGTACGTGGCGAGCAGACGGCCATTGCGCCACAGCCGTTCGCGCAGGAAATCGAGCGCGCGCGTAGCCGCGTCCGCGAGTCGCGGCTCATCGAGCGCCCGCGCGGCTATGGCGAGGCCGCGGATGGCGATCGCATTCCAGCTCGTCAGGATTTTCTCGTCGCGCGCCGGCGGCACGCGGCGCTCGCGTGCCGCGAGCAGCCTGGCGCGGGCGCTGTCGATCCTTGTCACGACGGCGCTGGGTGCTTCTCCGCGTTCCGCGGCGATTTCCTCGATGCCGCGAAAGGCGTGCAAGTGCCAGGCGCCTTCGAAATTCGGCGCGCGGTCGAGGCCGAAGCGTGCCGCGAGCACGGCGTACTCATCGGCGCCAAGCAATGACTGCGCTTCGGCGGGCGTCCAGACGTAGTACCGGCCTTCGTGCCCTTCCGAGTCGGCATCGCGGCTCGAGTAGAAGCCGCCTTCGGGTGACTGCATGTCCGCGAGCAGCCAGGTGGCCGTTTGCGCGGCCGTGCGGGCAAACAGCGCCTCGCCCGTCGCGACGGTGGCGCCCGCGTAACTTGCGAGCAGCGCGCCGTTGTCGTACAGCATTTTCTCGAAGTGCGGGATCATCCAGTCTGCATCCACGCTGTAGCGGTAGAAGCCGCCGGCCACGTGATCGAAGAGGCCGCCTTCCGCCATGCGCGTGAGAGTGAGTGTCGCCATGAAGAGCGCGTGCAGATCGGGCTCGGGCGATTTGGCGGTGGCGTGCCAGGCGCGCATCAGGCGCTCGATCGAGGTGGGATGCGGAAACTTCGGCGCGTCGCCAAAACCCCCGCGCGTCCGGTCGAAGGACCGCTCTATCTGGCCGCGAAACGCGACCAGCGGCGCGTCGGTCAGGGTCGTGGCGGAATCTGCCGGGGCAGATTCGAGCGTCGCAAAGGCCTCGAGGAGGGCATCGCTCTGCTTGCGCAGGTCCTCGCGATGATCCCGGTAGTACTCGGCAACCCGCGCGAGCAGGTCGCGGAATGCTGGCATGCCGAAGCGCGCGGTCGGCGGAAAGTAGGTGCCGCCGAAGAACGGGCGCTGATCGTCGTGCGCAAGGAACATCGTAAGCGGCCAGCCGCCGCCCCGCTGGGTCAGCATCTGCTGCGCGATCTGGTAGATGCGGTCGAGATCGGGGCGCTCCTCGCGATCGACCTTCACGTTCACGAAGAGCTCGTTCATCAGCCGTGCGGTCACGGGGTCCTCGAACGATTCGTGCGCCATCACGTGGCACCAGTGACAGGCGGAGTAGCCGATGGAAAGCAGGATCGGCTTGCCGCTCGCGCGCGCGAGCGCGAGCGCCTCTTCGCCCCACGGGTACCAGTCCACCGGGTTGTCCGCGTGTTGTCGCAGGTAGGGGCTCGTTTCACGGGAAAGTGCGTTTGCCATGTCGGGTAGAATACGGCAATGGAGTTGCGATTGAAGAAGGGCGAGGACCGGCGTCTTCGCGCTGGTCACGCCTGGGTGTTCAGCAACGAAGTGGATATTGCGGGCACGCCGCTCACAGCTTTCAGGCCGGGTGATGTCGCGCGCGTCGTTTCCGACCGCGGGGCCTTTCTCGGTCATGCCTGCGTCAATCCGCATGCGCTGATCTGCGCGCGCATTTTGTCGCGCGACGAGCGGCTCGAGCCGGATGCCGCTTTCTTCGCGGCACGCATCGGGCGCGCGCTGCGTCTGCGCACGCTCCTCTATCCGACGCCGCACTATCGGCTTCTCTTTGGCGAGTCGGATGAGCTGCCCGGACTCATCGTGGATCGCTACGGCGAGGTCGCCGTCGGGCAGATCGCAACCGCGGGCATGGAGGCGCGCAAGGCCGATATCGAGGCCGCGATCCGCGCAGTCGTCGCGCCGCAGAGTCTCGTCTGGAAGAACGACACGGGCGCGCGCGATCTCGAGCAGTTGCCGAAGGAACTCACAGTCGCCTTCGGCGCGTTGCCCGAAGAGCTCGAGCTCGTCGAGAACGGCATCGCGTTCACCGCGCCGCTCGGCCAGGGTCAGAAGACGGGCTGGTTCTACGACCAGAGCGCCAATCGCGCGCGGTTTCGCGAGCTGCTGCCGCGCGATGCGCGGGTGCTCGACGTGTGCTCTTACGCCGGCGCGTGGGCGGTCACTGCGCTGAATGCCGGTGCCCGTGCAGCAGCGTGCGTGGATGCTTCCGCGAATGCGCTGGCGGCGGCGGCGCGCAATGCGCAGCGACACGGGTTCGAGGTCGAGGCGCTGAAGGGCGACGCGTTCGATGTCCTCGAAGCACTGGCGGCAGCCGGTCGACGGTTCGATGCCATCGTGCTCGACCCGCCCGCGTTCGCAAAGCGGCGCAAGGACCTGCCGAAGGCGCAGGCCGCTTACCGCAAGCTCAACCAGCTCGCATTGCGCTTGCTCGACGATGAAGGTCTGCTCGTCTCCTGCTCGTGCTCATGGCATCTCGCCGAGAGCGACCTGCTGGCGGCCATACAGTCGGCCGCGCGCCACGTGTCGCGCTTCGTGCAGGTGATCGCGGTCGGCGGCCAGGCACCCGATCATCCACTACATCCCGCCATTGCCGAGACGCGCTATCTCAAGGCGTTCTTCTGCCGCGTCCTGACCGGTTAGACTGGACCCATGATTCATTATCCCGGCTTCGATCCCATCGCATTTCAGGTGGGCCCCTTCTTCGGCATCGGCCCGCTGTCGGTCCGCTGGTACGGGATCATGTATCTCATCGGTTTCGCCGCGGCATGGTGGCTCGGGCGCCGCCGCGCCACACGCCCCGGTTCCACCTGGAAGCCCCAGGATGTCGACGACGTGATCTTCTTCGCGATGCTCGGCGTGATTCTGGGCGGGCGCCTGGGCTATGTATTCTTCTATGGCCTCGGGTACTGGGCCGAAGACCCCTTCTATCCGCTCAAGATCACGCAGGGCGGCATGTCGTTTCACGGCGGCCTCATCGGCGTGCTCGCCGCCGTCACCCTTTTCGCCTGGCGCCGCCGGCGCCGCGTCGCCGATGCGTTCGATTTTCTGGCGCCGCTGCCGGGCATCGGCATTTTCGCCGGCCGTATCGGCAACTTTGTGAACGGTGAGCTCTGGGGTCGCGTGACGACGGTGCCGTGGGGCTTTGAGGTCGATGGAGAGGTGCGCCACGCGACGCAGCTGTACGAGGCGGCACTCGAAGGACTGCTGCTCTTCGCGATCCTCTGGTGGTTCACGTCGAAGCCTCGGCCGCGGCTTGCGCCCTCGGGACTCTTTCTCGTGATCTACAGTCTCGCGCGCATGCTGGTCGAGTTCTGGCGCGTACCCGACCAGCAGATCGGCTATTTCGCGGATCAGTGGCTCACGATGGGCCAGCTGCTCTCGCTGCCGATGCTGCTGGCAGGCATCGCCATGCTCGCGTACGCCTACCGGCGCCGCGAGCCTTCGGGCAACTCTAGCGCGCGGTGACCTCGATCGGCGCGCCGGTCGCAATCGTCAGCGTCGAATCCTGCGGCAGCTCCACTTCGGCACCGGTCTTCTTGGCGGCGAGCGCGCCAGCTGCTCCGCCGAGCAGGCCGCCGATCACCTTGCCCTTGTCGCTGTTGTCGACCTGATGGCCGATGACGGCGCCCGCGACCGCGCCGCCCACGATCTTGGCGGTGTCGCGGCCCGTGTCGCTCCTGCCCTGCTGCACGAGTTCGCCGTTGAGGGCGACCTGCTGGCCGTCGGGCAGCTCGAGCGTATCGAAGCGCAGGCCAAGGGTCGGCAGGCCGCCGATCTTGTTGCTGCCCGAGACCACGTTCGTGACGCTGCCGTGGACGCGCGAGCCCTCGGGAATGGCGACCCTGTTGCCAACCATCACATCCGACACGACCATGGCGCCGAAGGTGTCGCCGGGCTTTGCGGTCTTCGTCGTAATGCCCGAAGAAAGCGCCATCGTGAGGTTCGTGCCTGCCGGCACGAGAAGTCTGACGCGGGCGGGCTTGGCGGGCGTGGCAGAAGCGGTGGACACAGGTTTGGCTGACGGCTTCTTCGCGGCGCTGGCCGCCTTGGCGGCAGCGGCCTTGGCGGCTGCCGACTGCTTCGCGATGGCCTCCTGCTGCGCGGCAAGATCCGCCTGCTGCCGCGCGAGTTCCTGCTCCTTCTGCTCGAGCTCTTTCTTCGCGAGCTCGTTCTCGCGTGCGGCGAGCTCCTGCTCTTTGGCGGCCAGCTCAGCATCGCGCTCGGCTTGCGTGGGTCCGCTTTCGGCTACGGGCGGCGCGGCCGAATCGGTTGCGGGCGCAGGGGTCGGGCCTCCGCAGCCGGCGAGTGCCATGACACTTGCGACGGCGAGCACGAGGGTGGCAGGGGAAACAGTCTGGTACAGGGTCATCTTGGCTTCCTGGATACTGAAGTCGGTGGGCATTCTACGCCGGGAAAGCTGAACGGCAGCTCAACGGCGTCCGGCGCGATTATGCCCGTGGGCCGGCTATAATTCCGCCCCTTCATGCTCCCCTATCTCGACCTGCTGCGGCGCGTCCGCGACGAAGGTGCGCGCAAGACCGATCGCACGGGGACCGGCACGCGCTCGCTGTTCGGCTGCCAGATGCGCTTCGAGCTCGCGCGCGGCTTTCCGCTCGTGACGACCAAGCGCGTGCACCTGAAATCGCTCGTCTACGAGTTGCTGTGGTTCCTGCGCGGCGAGACCAACGTCGCGTGGCTGCGCGAGCACGGCGTCACCATCTGGGACGAATGGGCCGATGCGGCGGGTGAACTGGGGCCTGTGTACGGCAGGCAATGGCGTTCCTGGCCAACGCCCGACGGCGGGCACATCGACCAGATTGCGCGCGTGATCGGCGATCTGCGCTCGAACCCTGATTCACGCCGCATCCTCGTAAGCGCGTGGAACGTCGGTGAGCTCGACCGTATGGCGCTGCTGCCGTGCCACGCGCTCTTCCAGTTCTACGTGGCGAACGGCCGCCTTTCCTGCCAGCTCTATCAGCGCAGCGCCGATCTTTTTCTCGGCGTGCCGTTCAACATCGCCTCCTACGCGCTCCTCACCCACATGGTGGCGCAGCAGTGCGATCTCGGGCTGGGCGAGTTCATCTGGACGGGCGGTGACACGCACCTCTACCTCAACCACCTCGAACAGGCTGACGAGCAGCTCGCGCGCGCGCCGCACGCGCTGCCCGAACTCGTGATCCGGCGCCGCCCGCCGTCGATCTTCGACTACGCGTTCGAGGACTTCGAGTTCCGCAATTATCAACCCCACCCGGCAATCAAGGCGCCGGTCGCAGTCTGAAGGAATCGCATGGCAGTCGTCCGCAAATCCCCGCTCTTCAAGGTGCGTCGCTCAAAGGTGCACGGGCTTGGCGTGTTCGCGAATCGCAAGCTCAGGAAGGGCACACGCATCGTCGAATACCTCGGCGAGCGTGTTTCGCACAAGGTCGCCGACGACCGCTACGAGCAGAAGGAGGTCGACGATGGCCACACCTTCCTCTTCATCGTCGATCGGGGCGTGGTGATCGACGCTGGAGTCGACGGCAATGAGGCGCGCTTCATCAACCACGGCTGCGACCCGAACTGCGAGTCGGTCATCGAGGACCGGCGCGTGTTCGTCGAGGCGATCCGCACGATCCAGCCGGGCGAGGAACTGAAGTACGACTATCAGATCGGCCGGGATGACGACGACCCGGAAAACGTCGATGAGGTGTTCGCCTGCCGCTGTGGTGCCAAATCCTGTCGCGGCACGATGCTGTGGCCCGCAAAGCGGCCGAAGAAGCGTGTGAAGCGGGCGGCGAAGCCGGCGAAGCGCGCCAGGCGGTGACGGCGCGCCCCCGGATCACGCTGGTGGTGGCGATGGCGCGCAACGGCGTGATCGGGCGCGCTGGCGCGCTGCCGTGGCGGTTGCCGGATGACCTGAAGCGCTTCAAGGCCCTCACGATGGGCAAGCCGATCCTGATGGGCCGGCGCACCTGGGCGTCGATCGGCAGGGCGCTGCCCGGGCGGCTGAATCTCGTGATGACGCGCGATCTGTCTTTCAGTGCCGAGGGCGCCACGGTCGTGCGCTCGCTCGATGACGCGCTCGCGCTCGCGCACGCGCACGCGCAGGCGGAGCTGATGGTGATCGGCGGTGCCGAGGTCTATGCGCTCGCGACTCCGCGGGCGGATCGGGTGCAGCTGACCGCCGTCGATGCCGATATCGAGGGAGACACCCGGCTGCCGCCGTTCGACCCGGGGATATGGCGCGAAACTGTGCGTGAACACCATGCCGCCGACCCGCGACACGCCTGGCCGATGGACTTCGTTACCCTCGAGCGCCGCGCGGGCGCGTGATGGGCGGCAGCCGCGCTTCGATGAGCGCGCGTGCGTCGGCTGCGCCGGCATCGAGCGCGGCGAGAATTTCCTGCTGCACGGCGCCGCGGCGCAGCGCCTCGGCGTAGCCGATTCCGGGGTGGAACATCACCATCGAATAGCGCGGGATGAAACGGTCGGGAAATTCCCGTTCGAGGCGCTCGCCGAGCGCCTTGCGCCGCTGGAACACGGGGTCGAGCACCGCATCGCGCATCTCGAGGTAGTTCTCGAGCGCCATCTGCGCGATCGCGTCGGTGTCGGAGCGGCGTGTCCGTGCAAAGACCTCGAAGATCGCAGCAAAATCGTCGTGCTCCGCGAGGAGTGCGTCGAGCACGGCCACGTCTTCGAACGCACAATTCATGCCCTGGCCGTGAAACGGCACGATCGCGTGCGCCGCATCACCGAGCAGCAGGAGCTTTCCGCCGAGGTGCCAGGGAGTGGAGTAAACAGTACCGAGGCGTCCCTGCGCCCGTTTGAAGTCTTCGGCGAGCTGTGGCAGTCGCGGCGTCGCCGACGGGAACTCCCGCTCGAAGAAGGTGCGGATCGCCGTGTCGTCCGTCAGCTGCGCGAACGAGGGTGAACCCTCGCGCGCGAGAAAAAGCGTTGCGGTGAAGCTGCCGTCGGTGTTCGGCAGCGCGATCAGCATGAAGCTGCCGCGCGGCCAGATGTGCAGGGCGTTGCGTGCGAGGCCCGTCCCGTGGGTTGCCGGAATCGTGAGCTCGCGGTAGTCGTGCGCAAGCAGGTCCTCGCGCACCTGTATCGCACCGGCCGCGGCGAGCGCAGTGCGCACGGCAGAGCCTGCTCCGTCGGCGGCGATCGTCGGTGCGAGCGGCACCCGGCGGCGCACCCGCTCGCTGTCGCCGAAGAGGAGGGCGTCGCGCGCGAGGTCGACGCCGACACACTGCTGCCCGAAATGCAGCGTGACGCCGGGCTCGGCGGCCGCCGCCTCGATCAGCGCACGCCCGAGCGCCTCGCGCGAGACCGAATGAATCACCTCGGTCTCGTCCTGCCCGTAAAGCAGCAGGTCTCCCGTGCCGTCATGCTGGTGCACATACCGGCCCCGCATCGGGATGAGGAGCGGCGCGACGTGCGCCGTGACGCCGGCGATTTCGAGCCCGCGCAGGCCGCGGGCCGCAAGCGCGAGGTTGATCGATCGCCCGCGTTCGGCGCCGCGAACGCGCGGGTCGTCACGGCGTTCGAAGACTTCGACCTTGCAGCCGCGACGCGCGAGCACGATCGCAAGCAGCGTGCCGGCGAGACCCGCGCCGACGATGTTCATCACGCCGCGCGTCGCCTTCATGGGGTTTCGGCGAGTACCTCGCGCAGCGCGCGGCCGCAGCTGCGCACTTCGTCGAAGGTGTTGTAGAGCGGCACGGGCGCGAAGCGCAAGACATCCGGCTCGCGCCAGTCGCAGACGACACCGCGGGCGCCGAGCGCCTGGTGGGCGCGGCGGCCGCGTTCACGGTTCCCCCGTATGCGCACCGAGAGCTGCGCGCCGCGAGCGCCCGGGTCTCGCGGCGAGATGATCGTCGCCTCCCCCGCGGGCAGTGAATCGATCTCGGCCTGGAGCGCCTGTGTCAGCGCGATCGACTTCGCGCGCAGCCGTGACAGCCCCGCCGCCGCAAAGATCTCGAGCGACGCGAGGAGCGGCGCGGCCGACAGGATCGGCGGATTGCTCGTCTGCCAGCCCGCCGCGCCGGGCGCGCAGTCGAAGGCGGGCGCCATCTGGAAACGGGTCGCCGGATCATTCCCCCACCAGCCCGCGAGCCGCGGCAGGTCAGCGCGCCGCTGGTGCCGCTCGTGCACGAACGCGCCGCCGATCGCGCCCGGCCCCGCGTTGAGATACTTGTAGCTGCACCAGGTCGCGAAATCGGCGCCCGAGTCGTGCAGCGCGAGTGGCAGGTTGCCGATCGCGTGCGCGAGGTCGAAGCCGATCATCGCCTCGGCGCGCCGCGCGGCGCGTGCGAGCCGTGCGAGGTCGAAGGCCTGGCCGGTGAGGTACTGCACGCCCGGCCAGAGTACGAGCGCGAGCGATTCGCCAGCCTGCTCGATCGCGCGTTCGATGTCCTCGTCTCGCAGCAGTTCCTCGCCCTCGCGCGGCGCGAGCTCGATCAGGCAGTCGGCGGGGTCGAGGCCGTGCCAGCGGATCTGCCCGGTAACGGCGTGGCGATCGGACGGAAAGGCGCCCGCTTCGATCAGGATGCGCCGGCGTGGCCCCTTTGGCCGGTAGAACGAGGCGAGCAGCATGTGCAGATTCACGGTGAGCGCGTTCATCGCGATCACTTCGTGCTCGTACGCGCCCGCAAGCGTCGCGAGCCCCCTGTTCAGGAGAGCGGCGTAATCGACCCAGGGCCGTCGTCCCGAAAACTGCCCCTCGATGCCGAGCGCCTGCCAGCTGTCGAGTTCCTCGTTGACGATCTGGCGCGCCGCGAGTGGCATCAGGCCGAGCGAGTGGCCGCAGAAGTAGGCGAGCGGCCTGCCTGCAGCGTCGCGCGGCAGCGCGAAGCGGGCACGAAAGTCCTGCGGTGGATCGGTGCGATCGTCGCTCACGATTCGTACCGGTAGGCGAGCGGGCGGCTCGGCACGGCGTCGCCCGCGATTGCGGGCACCTGCCAGGCGAGCGCGCACGGGCCGTCGGGCAGGGCATCAGGCACCGAGGCGTACTCGGTCACCGTGGCACGCGGACGCGCCGCATCCGCGAGACGTCGGCTGCCGGGGGGCAGGCCGAAGAACACGCGGTGCGCGGCGAGCCGGCCGGCATCGTGTGTCCGGTCGAGCGAGGGCTGGTCGATCACGAGATGCGTGATGCCTTGCTCGACGATGTATGCAATCGCATCGGCCGCCATCCAGGGAGGCAGCGCGTGCGCGCCGCGCCCATCGCGGCTTGCCGTTCGCTGCACCGGCGTACCGGCTGGAGGCGTGCGCGGTGCCGTACGCAGGATCAGTGCGATCGGAGGAAGTGCCGCCGCACCGGCGAACCATGCGGACGCGAGGGCTGCCCGCGTGACGACGAGGTCCTCACCCACGGGCACGGGCGTGACACTCATGGCGAGCGCCGGCACGGGCGCTGCGGGCACGATGCGCCACGCGTCGAGCGGCTCGAGCGTGAGGTGCGCGACGCACTCGGTGTGGGTGCCGTTGCAGTGCGGGGTCAGCATGATCGTGCGGCAATTGCAGCCCGCGCCCGTGGCGACGGAGCCCGAGAACCCGCCCGTTTCGAAGGGCATCGAGCGAGGCGCGGGCGCTCCGAAATGGCGCAGTGCCGGACCGTCGAAGCCGATCGGGACTGAAAGGTCGATCGGCCGGTCGAGGTCGATCCGCCACTCGCGACCCTGTGTGGAAAGGCTTGCTCTCATGACGCCGGCGCCAGGGTCGAGGGGTTCTGCACGGCTTTGCATCGCTTGCAGGTGCGCCGTTCGAGGCTCGAGTAAAAGCGGTCGAACACCGGTGGAAACTGGGTTTCGATGTCGGTGAGCTCGAACTCCTCGCGATAGAGCTCTGCGTTGCAGTTCTCGCAGTACCACGCGAGGCCGTCGCGCTCGCCCGGGCGGCGCACGCGCTCGATGACGAGACCCACCGTATTTGCGTAGCGACGCGGGCTGTGCGGCATGTGCGCGGGCAGCAGCAGTACCTCGCCCTCACGGATCGGTACGTCGACGACTCGACCTTTCTCGACGACCTTGAGCAGCATGTCGCCTTCGAGCTGGTAGAAGAACTCTTCGCCCGGGTCGAGGTGGAAATCCTTGCGCTGATTCGGTCCGCCGACCACCATGATGACGAAGTCGCCTTCGCGAAAGAGTCGCTTGTTGCCGACAGGCGGCAACAGGTCCGCCCGGTGTGCGTCGATCCACGGCCCGAGCGGGAAGGCCTTGAGCTGCGTCATGCGCTAATGGTACACACGCGCACAAGAGGTGTGAGCGTGGCGCGAACGAAGACCCTGATGGCAATGGTGCTGGCGGCGGGCCTCGCGGCGGGTTGCAGCAGCCTGCCGCGCGTGCATTGGCCGTGGGCGAAGCCTGCACCGGCCGCGCCCGCGCCGGTCGACGAGCTCAGTTTCGCGGCTGGCGCCACCGCTGCCATACCGCAATTCTGGCAAGGGAATACGCTCGTGCTCGACATGACCGCCGTGCCCGCGAGCGGCACTGCCGTTGTAACACCGACCTACGCGCGCGGCTGGCCGATGCGAATCAGCGTGCGCACGTACCCCGGTCGATTCGGTGCGCTCGAAGTGCGCGGCGCGCAGCGCGTACTGCTGCCGCTCACGACAGAGGGCGCCGGGACGGTCGATATGCCGATTCCTCCGGAAAGCCATGCGCCCGGCACGCGGGAGGTGACCTTCAACTGGGGCGCGCCGGTTGCGCCTGCCGTTGTTTATCCGCAAGCCCCCGCGCCATTGCCGACAACGGGGATGCCGGTGCCGGGCACCCGCTGATCAGTCACGCGTTATTGAGCACCGCCAGCGCCGCTTCGATCCGGTCCTCCGGCACGAGCAGCTGCACGCCCTCCATGCCGCCTTCCATACCTACGCCGATACCAACGACGACTGAAGGCACGCCGGCCGCGTCCAGTGCGATTCTCGCAAGGTCGGCCTCCACTCTCGTCGGGTAACTCTTGATCGCCTTCATGGGTGCTCCGATCGGGTTGATGAGGCACCATAGCCCAAAGTGACCTGCTGATGCGCACGGCACGCTATTCCGATCGGCCGCGCATCGGGCTCGTCGAGCGGCAGCGCGGTGAGCGCACCGCCCCATACGCAACCGGTGTCGATCGCAACCACGCCGTTGCAATCTGAAATCCCAAGCGCTGACCAATGGCCGCAGATCACGCGTGCGCCGCGTGTTCTCAAGTCGCCGAACGTGAACCATGGCGCCAGCGGCAGCGCGACCTCACCCGGCGCCCCTTTCTGCGAGAGATCCATGCGGCCCCCGGCGGTGCAGAAACGAAGCCGCGTGAGTGCGTTGATCACGAAGCGCCGGCGCGCGGCGCCCGCGAGCGCCTCGCTCCAGGTATCGGGCTGGTCGCCGTACATTTGCGCGAATACTGCGGAGGCATCCGCTGTGAGCGCTTCGCTTACTTCTGCAGCGAGGCGCACCGCGTCGCTCGCCTGCCACTGCGGCACGAGCCCGGCGTGCACGAGCAGATCGCCGCGAGCGGCATCGAGATGCGCAAGCGGTCGGGCGAGCAGCCACTCGAGGAGCGGGTCCCGATCTCGTGCGGCGAGCACACCTTCGAGCGTGTCGCCGCGCTTCAGCTTCCGGCCGCCCGACCCGAGGGCCACTGCGAGGAGGTGCAGGTCGTGATTGCCGAGCACCGTGATCGCGTTCGCCCCAAGATCACGCACGAAGCGCAGCACTTCGACTGACTGCGGGCCGCGGTTGACGAGGTCGCCGACGAACCAGAGCTCGTCGCGGTCGGCCGAAAACCCGAGCGTGCGCAGCAGCTCGCGCAGTTCCTGGTAGCAACCCTGGACGTCGCCGATGGCGTAGCGCGGCACCCGGTCGACCGCTAGTGAAGGACGCCCGGGATCGCGAGCCGGAACGGCGGGATCGGCGCGTCGAATGCGAGGCCATCGTCGCTCACCATCTGATAGGAGCCCTGCATGGCGCCCACAGGTGTTTCGATCACGGCGCCGCTCGAATAGCGGAAGCCCTGGCCCGGCTCGAGATAGGGCTGCTCGCCGACGACGCCATCGCCGCGCACTTCCTGCACCTTGCCGTTGGCATCGGTGATGACCCAGTGGCGTGTCAGGAGGCGCGCGGGCGTCGGGCCGTCGTTTCTGATCGTGATCGTGTACGCGAACACATAGCGGTGCTCGTGCGGGTCGGACTGCTCGTCGAGGTAGCTGGTCTCGACTTCGACACGGATGCGATGCTGCACGCTCGTCATGGTATGGAGGCGCGCCCGCCGACACGAACCGCGAGAACGTCGCAGGGCGCGCCGTGCAGCACGGTGTCTTCGGTGAGGTTCACGAGGATCGAGAAGCCGTGGCGCTCGCGGCTGCCGATCACGATCAGGTCGACGTCGCGATCACGCGCCACACGAATGATCTCAGCCTTCACATTGCCCGCTTCGACGTGCACCGGGGCGCCGGTGAAGCCGAGCTTGTCCCTGAGCGCGGTGAGTCGCTGGCGCGCGCGCTGCAAGAGCTCTGCCTCGATTGCGACCGCCGGCATCAGGGTCTCGCCCATCGGTTCGACGGGCACGAATTCGACGACGTGCAGCAACTCGACCGTGGCGCCGAACGCCGCGGCGACACCTTGCGCGCGCTCACCGACCGGTGCGCTGTCGTCGGTCAGGTCGACTGGAACGAGGATACGGCGATAACCTGGCATGCGCCCAAGCTATCGCTGCGCGGCGGCGCGTGCAAGCGCCGCGAAACCTGCCGGCGGGATCACCTCGGCACGCGCGCCAGGATCGACGCCCACCGCCTGGATTTCGGCCGCAGACAGCAGCGTTTTCAGGGCATTGCGCAGCGTCTTGCGGCGCTGGGAGAAGGCACTCGCGACGAGGCCCGCAAAATTGGCCGGTACATCGAACGCCGGCGTCGCCCGCAGGGTCAGGCGCGCGACCGACGACCACACTTTCGGTGGCGGCTGGAAGGCGCCGGGCCCCACATCGAAGAGCTTCTCGACCCGTGTCCAGGGCGCCAGCATCACCGTGAGCCGCCCGTACTCCTTGCTGCCGGGCGCGGCGGCCATGCGCTCGATCACTTCCCGCTGCAGCATCACGTGCAGATCGAGGTGCGCCGCGGGCGTCTCGAGCAGGTGAAAAAGGAGCGGCGTCGAGATGTTGTAGGGGAGGTTGCCGACGATGCGCAGCCGGGCGCCGCGCAGGGCTGCGAGCGCGGCAAAATCGAAGGTCAGCGCGTCCCCGACATGCAGGTCGAGCCCGGACCCTGGCGGAAAATCCTTCGCGAGCTGCGCGGCAAGGTCGCGATCGATCTCCACGGCATCGAGGTGGCCGGCGGCAGCGAGCAGGGAGCGGGTGAGTACGCCGCGCCCCGGGCCGATTTCGACGATCGCTTCGCCTGGCCGGGGCGCGATCGCCTGCAGGATGCGGGCGGCGACCGCGGGATCGTGCAGGAAATGTTGACCGAAGCGCCTGCGCGCGGGTGCCGCCATGACGTGCCTTCAGTGGCGCCGACTGGCCATTTCGATGGCGAGTGCGAGCGCGGCTTCGAGGCTGCCCGCGTCGGCACGGCCGCTACCCGCGAGATCGAGCGCCGTGCCGTGATCGACCGAGGTACGGATGAATGGCAAGCCGAGAGTCACATTGACCGCGCGGCCAAAGCCCGCGTGCTTCAGTACGGGCAAACCCTGATCATGATACATGGCGAGTACGACGTCGAAGCCGGCGAGCTGCGCGGGCACGAACGCGGTGTCCGCAGGCACGGGGCCCGTGACGTCGAGACCGCGCGCGCGCGCATCTTCGAGCGCCGGCGCGATCACCTCTATTTCCTCGCGGCCGAGGTGGCCGGATTCGCCGGCGTGCGGATTGACGCCGCAGACGAGGATGCGCGGGCGGGCAAGGCCGAAGAGCCGCGCGAGATCGGTCGCGAGTACGTCGAGCACTTCGCGCAGGAGCGCACTGGTGATCGTCGCGCTTACGGCGCGCAGTGGCAGGTGCGTGGTGGCGAGTGCGACGCGCAGCCCGCCCGCGACAAGCAGCATCACCGGTCGCGCGACACCGCAATGAGCGGCGAGATACTCCGTGTGCCCGGTGAACGTGATGCCCGCGTCGCTGATGGCGCTTTTCTGCACAGGCGCCGTGACGATCGCGTCGAACTCGTGGGTAACGGCGCCACTCATGGCGGCATCGAGCAGCGCAAGCACGTACGACGCGTTGCGCGGGTCGGGATGACCAGGGCGGACCGGTACGGTAATCGCAGTATGTGCCACGCACAACTCGCCGGGCACGTGCGCGCGGACCTCTGCGCGCTGGTAATCACGCAGGGCAAGCGCGTCGCCAGCGACGGCGGCCCGCTCCGCGAGCAGCGCACGATCACCGAAACAGACGAGTTCGCAGGGCCATGCGGCGCGCGCCACTGCGGCGCACAGCTCCGGGCCGATGCCTGCGGGCTCACCCGAGGTGAGTGCGATGCGAGGCAGGCGCGTCACGCTGCTACATCTTGAATTCGACGAAGGCTTCGTCGCGCAGGCGGCGCAGCCACAGTTCGGTCTCCTCTTCGGCCTTGCTTTCGCGCAGCGCTGCATAGGCGCGCTGGCGTTTCATCTCCGCGCTGTTGTCGATCTCGCGGCGGCCGAGCAGCTGCACGATGTGCCAGCCGAACTGTGTGTGGAACGGCGGGCTGATCTCGTCCTCCTTGAGCGAGGCGAGCTGCGCCTCGAACTCCGGCACGAAGGTGCCGGGGTTGGTCCAGCCGAGGTCGCCGCCTTCCGCGGCCGAGCCCGGATCCTCGGACAGGGTCGACGCGAGGCCGGCGAAGTCCTCGCCCTTGAGAATGCGATCGCGCACGGCGGTGAGCCGCTGCTCGACTGTTGCGTCGTCCTGCAGCTCGTTGGTCTTGATGAGGATGTGTCGCGCGTGCACTTGCTGCACCATCGAGGGCCCGTCGTCGCTCCTGATTTCGTTCACGCGCACGAGGTGATAGCCGCTCGGCGTGCGGATGATGTCGCTCACTTCGCCGGCCTTGAGTTTGACGACCGCGTCTGCCAGCACGGTCGGCAGTTCGGTACCCTTGCGCCAGCCGAGCGTGCCGCCTTCGAGCGCGGTCTGGCTGTTCGAGTAAGCGACTGCAAGCTTCGCGAAATCCTCGCCCGCGACGGCGCGCTTGTGCACGTCTTCGGCGCGATCCTCCGCGGCGGCGAGCTGCTCGGGAGTCGCCGCCTGTGGCACGGCAATCAGGATGTGTGAAATATTGTATGAGCTCGATTCGGACGGTGCGTTTTTCTGGCGCTCGAGGTACTGGTCGAGTTCGCGCGGTGAAATGTTGATGCGTGACACGACGTCGCGCTGGCGCAGCATGCTGAGCGTGATTTCCTTGCGCAGGTTGTCACGGTAATTCGCGTAGTCGATGCCCTGGCTCGCGAGCGCCTGCGGCAGCTGCGAGAGCGGAATGCCGTTGCGCCGCGCGACGTCCTGCAGCGCGCCGTTCACCATTTCGTCGGTGACCTTGAGCCCCGCGCGACTCGCGCGCTGCATCTGCACTTCCTGCGTGACGAGCCGCTCGAGCACCTGCTGGCGCAGCACGTTCTCCGGCGGCAGCTCAAGACCCTGCTGGCGCAAGCGCGAGCTGATCAGCTGCATCTGCTCATCGAGTTCGCTTTTCAGTACCACGCCGTCATTGACGATCGCGGCGATGCGGTCGAGAAGTTCGCCGCCTGCGGACAGTTCGCGCGTCTGCGCGTGGGCAGCGCCGGTAGCGCACAAGGCGAGCAGCGCCGCGAGGATCGGTCTGGGCATGGATTTTCCGTGGTGCTTCAAAGGCTTGGGCTGGCCGGAGAGTATCCCCGAATTGCGTCCTCGAGGAAAGCCAGGGCAGATGATCCGACACTCGCGAGACCGCTGAGTTCCAGTTGCAGGTAGATGCCTGTGTCACGCTCGCCGGTGCGGCTGCTCACGAAACGCCTGCCTACCGCCCTGAATCGCCAGCAGCAGGAGCGGTACTCGAAGCCCGCGAACTGGTCGAGCGACTCATCGTCATGCAGCGAATAGACATAGCGTCCGAAGAAGCTCCAGCGCTTCGCCACCGGCCACGCGAATGAGGTTTCGGCCTGGTCGATGCGCTCGCGCTGGTAGCGGTAGCCGACATTCACGACGCTCGTCGCTGCGGGGCGATACTGCAGCTGCACCTGCATGCGTTCGCGCTCGGCCTCTGCAGGATTCCACTGCACACCGAGGTTGGCAGTCCAGTCATGCAGCGCGGTGAGCGCCACCTGGGCGATGAGGTCCGACGTATCGCGATCGTTTGTCGTCTCGCCCGGCAGCGCGACTCGCGGGGTGTCGAAGTACACCGTCTGGCCGATCGTGGCGGCGAGGAGCTGGCGCCCGCTGTCCGCATCGAAGATGCGGCTCGTCACGCCCACACTCGCCTGGTTCGCATCGCCTACGCGATCGCCACCGACGTAGCGATTGGTACGAAAGAGCTGCACGAGATTGAGGTCGGGCACCGCCGTGTCAAAAACCGGCAGGTTGTCCTGATTGCGGTAGGGCGTGTAGACGTAGAGCACGCGCGGCTCGAGCGTGAGGCGCCGCTGCCCGCGCGAGCCCGCCGCACCCTCGAAAACGAGCCCCGCGTCGAGGCTTGCCGTCGGCAGGCTGCGATGCGGCGCCGTATCCGTGCCGGGCGCCGTCTCCTCGAGGGAATACCCGGTCGCGCGCCAGCTGATGCCGGGCCGGATGAAATATCCCGCGCCCTGCCAGTCAAGGCCAACGTGCGGTGCGGTGTCATAGCGCCAGCCGGTGACGCCGACGTTGCGGTCGAAGTTGACCACCTCGGCGTCGAAACCATAATGCAATTGCAGGGCTCGTCCGACGCTGAAATCGGCGCTGGCATAGAGCTGGGGCAGCATCGAGTAGGGTCGGTCGATGTCGGCCACGTCGACGTCGATCGTCTGGAAGTCCTGGAACGCACCGCGCAGTCGCCAGTGCGCGTCGCGATAAGCCAGCTCGGCCGTGCGGCCGACGAATGCGACGCTGGTGCCTTCCGGGCCCTGGCCGAAATCCTCGAAGTATTGCGTGTCGCTCACGTTGGCGGCATCGATCGAGAAACGCCAGCCGGCGGGCAGTTCGGTGCGATTGCCGAGGTGCACGAAGCTGCGGTCCTCGTCGAAGAGGCGGTCGTTCGGCAGGTACGCGACGTCGAGCTTGCCGAGACTCCCGCGCGTGAGCCAGCGGAAGTTGCCCGCGAGGTCGACGCCGCGCCGCGCGAAGAGCACCGGCTCGAAAGTCAGGTCGTAGTTTGGCGCGATGTTCCAGTAATACGGCACCGAAAGCTGTGCGCCGCTGCGCGTCGAATAGCCTGCGCCCGGAAAGAGAAAGCCGCTCTTGCGCTCAGTACCAAGCGGAAACGAAATCCACGGCGAGTAGAAGATCGGCAGGCCCTTGAATTCGACTCTCGTGCCACGGCCGACCCCGTTCCTGCGTGTGGTATCGAGGTCGATGCGGTCGGCCCGCAGCTGCCACGCCCGATCGGTCAGCGGGCAGGTGGTGAAGGTCACGTCTTCGAGCCGCGCATTGCCTTCTGTATCGAGTGACATCGATTTCGCGGTGCCGCGCGCGGGGCGTGAGGGCACTTCGAACTGCGCTCCCTCGAACTGTGCGCCGCCGGTCGCCGAATAGCGACCCGAACTTCCGTGCACGGTGAGCAGGGGGTCGCGGTACGCGACGTTGCCGTCCACGGCGAGCCTGCCCGCCTGTGCGTTGTATTGCACGCGGTCGGCCTTGATCTCGCGATCTCCCTGCTTCACCTGCACGTTGCCGGTGAGCACAGCATCGCCGTTGACGCCGAGGGCAGCCTCATCACTCGAGACGTCGATGGGCGCCCGCGAGAGCTCGGCGGAGCTCTGTATCGGGATGGCAGACTGCGACAGTCGGCCGCTTTCCTCGAGCGCCCCGAAGCACAGGGGCGGCTCGGGGTCGGCCGCGCGCAACACCGCCGGCAGCAGCAGCGCGCCGAGCGCGAGCACGATCATCCGGTCGGAGCAGGGGGGAAGCATGTGCGGCGCCATTATAATGAGCCGATGAGCGAAAACGACGCGCGCGAAGCGCTACTGCGCGAATGGTTGACTGCGGGCCTGGGCCGATCGATCGGGCGCCTGACCCTCGCAGCGGGCGATGCGAGCTTTCGCCGCTATTTTCGCGCGCAGGAAGGCGATGCGACCTGGATCGTGATGGACGCGCCGCCCGAGCACGAGGACGTGCGGCCTTACCTCAAGGTATCGCGCCTGCTCGAGGATACGGGGGTGCACGTACCGCGCGTGCACGCCAGCGACATCGAACGGGGGTTCGTGCTGCTCGAGGATCTCGGCAGTACTGCCTATCTCGCACGCCTCTCCCGCGGGGAGGAAGTCGATCGTCTCTATGCAGACGCGCTCACGGCGCTCGCCGCGATCCAGGTTCGCGGGCGCGAAGCGGCGCGCGAGTTGCCGCCTTACGACGAGCCCGCCTTGCAGCGCGAACTCGACCTGATGCCCGAGTGGTTCTGCGCGCGCCATCTGCGCCTCGCCCTCGATGATGGGGAACTGGCCCTCATCGTGCGCACCTTTGATTTCCTGGTGAAGGAGGCGCTGGCGCAGCCGCGCGTGTTCGTGCACCGCGACTACCATTCGCGCAACCTGATGATCGTCGAGGAGGGCAACCCCGGCATCATCGATTTCCAGGACGCGCTCGAAGGTCCGATCGGTTACGACCTCGTCTCCCTGCTGAAGGATTGCTACGTTTCGTGGCCGCGCGCGCGCGTGCTGGCCTGGTTGCGCGAGTATCGCCGGCGCGTCGCGCGCGAGGGTCTCGCGGCCGGCGCGAGCGAGCGCGAGTTCGTTCGCTGGTTCGATCTCGCGGGGGTGCAGCGCCATCTCAAGGTGCTCGGCATCTTTTCGCGACTCTGGTACCGGGACGGCAAGCGCGGCTACCTCGCCGATCTCGCGCTGACGCTCGACTACGTCCGCGACGCCTGTGCACGCTACAGCGAGTTGCAGGCGTTCGCGCACTGGATCGAAGCGCGTGTCGTGCCGGCGCTGCCCGCGGCGAACGCACGGGAACTCGCGCTGCGATGAAGGCCATGATTCTCGCGGCCGGCCGCGGCGAGCGCATGCGGCCGCTCACCGATGCACTGCCGAAGCCGCTGCTCGTCGTGCGCGGCAAGCCGCTGATCGTGCATCACCTCGAGGGGCTCGTGCGCGCCGGTGTACGCGAGGTCGTGATCAATCTCGCGTGGCTCGGTGCGAAGATCCGCGACGCGCTCGGCGAGGGTGAACGCTGGGGGGTGCGCATCGTCTACAGCGACGAGGGCGAGGTCGCTTGTGAAACGGGCGGCGGCATCTTCCGCGCGCTGGCACTCCTTGGCGATGCGCCATTTCTCGTCGTGAACGGCGATGTGTGGACCGACTTCGATTTCACGCGAGTCGGGATCGAGGCGGGCGCAGACGCGCACCTCGTACTCGTGCCGAATCCGCCGCAGCACGCGCACGGGGATTTCACACTCGCAGGCGGGTGCATTGGCGAGGACAGCTCGCCGGGCGCGGTGCGTTACACGTATTCGGGCCTCGGCGTGTACCGGCCGCGGTTCTTCGCAGGCTGCACACCGGGGCGCTTTCCGCTGCTCCCGCTGCTCCAGCGCGCGATCGCGGCACGGCGCCTCACCGGTCAGCTCTACCGGGGGATGTGGCAGGACATCGGCACGCCGGAGCGCCTCGCCGCGATCAACGCGGCGGTTCCGGTAAAATAGGGCGTATGTCCGAGCTCAAAGGCATTCCCGTCGTTGCGGAGTCCGCTCCGGTCGCCCGCAGCGGGGAAAAATACGTGACTCCTCAGGGCTTTACGGCCATCAAGGATGGCATCAAGCCCAAGGGCGAGGCTGACCGTCGCGGACTGCTCGGCAAGCCGCGCTGGCTCAAGGCGCCGCTCGCGGCCGGCGCAGGCTACGAGCGGGTGCGCCGGACGGTGCACGAGCATTCGCTCGCGACGGTCTGTGAGGAGGCCAAGTGCCCCAACATCGGTGAATGCTGGAACGCGGGTACCGCCACCATCATGCTGATGGGCAAGGTCTGCACGCGCGCGTGCCGCTTCTGCTCGGTCGACACCGGCAATCCGCGCGGCTGGCTCGATCACGAAGAGCCGCAGCACGCAGCGCGCACCGTCGCGCTGATGAAGCTCCGCTATGTGGTACTCACCTCCGTCGATCGCGACGACCTGCCGGATGGAGGCGCCGCGCATTACGCTGCGTGCATCCGTTCAATCAAGGCGGCAAGCCCGCACACGGCGGTGGAGGCGCTCACGCCTGATTTCAACGGCGTGCTGCGCGATGTCGAGACGGTGGTCGATTCCGGTCTCGAAGTGTTTGCCCAGAACGTCGAGACCGTGCGCCGTCTCACGCACCCGGTGCGCGACCCGCGCGCCGGCTACGACCAGACGCTCGCGGTGCTCGCGCACGCGAAGCGCCATCGCCCCGGGGTTCTGACGAAGACGAGCCTGATGCTCGGCCTCGGCGAGACGGACGACGAGATCGCCGCGACGATGGACGACCTGCGCGCGAGCGACGTCGACATCCTCACGCTCGGGCAGTATCTGCGCCCCACCGTGAATCACCTGCCGGTCGAGCGCTACGTGACACCCGAGGAATTCGCGCGTTATCGCCAGTGGGGCCTCGCGCGCGGTTTTCGCGAGTGCGTCTCCGGACCGCTCGTGCGCTCGAGCTATCGGGCCGAGCAGGCCCTCGACGGCAACAATGTCGGATTGCCGGATCATGCTGCCGCTGCCGGCCGCAGCTGAGTTGGGGCGCTCGACAGACGAGGCCGATACGCCCCTCGTCAAGTGGCTCGGGCGCGTCGATTACGAACCGACGTGGCGCGCCATGCAGCGCTTCACCGATGAACGCGGACCCGACACGCCAGATGAAGTGTGGCTGCTCGAGCATCCGCCCGTCTTCACCCTCGGCATGAACGCCGATCGCGCACATCTGCTCGCGCCCGGCGATATACCGGTCGTGCAGATCGATCGCGGCGGCCAGGTGACCTATCACGGCCCCGGCCAGCTCGTCGTGTATCCGCTCATCGACCTGCGGCGCGCGAGTCTCGGCATCCGCGATCTTGTCGGCGCGCTCGAGCAATCCGTGATCGCCTATGCGGGCACCTTCGGCATCCACGCCGGGACCAGGCCGCGCGCGCCGGGTGTGTACGTGCAAGGCGCCAAGCTCGCGAGCATCGGCATCCGCGTGCGCCGCGGCGCGAGCTACCACGGACTTGCGCTCAACGTGAGCCTCGATCTCGCGCCCTTCAAGCGCATCAATCCTTGCGGTTATCAGGGACTCGAGATGACGCGGCTCGCCGATCTCGGTGGGCCGGACAGCGTGGGCGACGTGGCGGAGGCGTACGCACCGCGGCTTGTCGAGCACCTGCGGACGACGCGCTGAGGCCTACGGGCGGCGGCCAGATGCGTCAGCCGCGGCGCGCTGCCTCGATGGCCGCGATGTCGATCTTGCCCGTTGCCCGTCGTCCGTCGCGCCGCTCAGTTTGCTGCGGCCTCTGCTGCGTCGCGCTGTCTGCGCGCCTCCGCCTGCGCGTCCTCGATCTGCTGCTGCACTTTCGCTTCCATTTCCTTCGCCTGTCTCGCCTGTTCTGCAGCGGAAGCGCCCGTCGCGGCGGCGGTACCCGCCGTTTCCGCGAGCCCGCAGGCCGAGAGAAGCAGTGAAATTCCGAGAGGCAGTATCAGCATCCGCAATGTCGACATGGCTGTCTCCTGCGTCGTGGACAATCCCGTCAGATGACCATGATCACGTGCGGCTGGGCCGCAAGCTCGGCGGCGAGCGCGGTCACCTGCGCCTCGCTGCGCGCAATGATCGTATACGAGATCGAAAGATAGTTGCCGTTTTCCGAGAAACGCTCGCTGGTGAGAGAGGCATCGATATCGGGTGAGTGACGCAGGAAAATGGCGTCGATCTCGGTGCGCAGCAGGTTCCCCGTGCGGCCGACTACCTTGATCGGATAGCGGGTGGGAAAAGTGAGCAGCTTGAGGTCAGTCACCAGGGCGTGCCAGCGAGCCGCTTGATCCGGTCCTGGAAGGCGCGGTACGTGCGCTGCCAGAGAGGCCCTGGCGCGCCGCTGCCGACCGGCTGGCCGTCGAGACGCGTAACTGACGTGATTTCGCGCGTCGCGGCAGCGAGCCAGATTTCATCGGCCGCGCGCAGCGTTGCCTCGGCGACGGGTGTCGTGCGGTGCGACACGCCGAGTTCGAGCAGCAGCTCTTCCACGACGCTGCGCGTCGTGCCTGGCAGGATCTGGCTGGAGTTCGGTGGCGTGAGCACCTCGCCGCCGACCACGACATGCACGGTGGATGCGCTCGCTTCCGTCAGCCAGCCATCGCGCAGCAGGATGGTCTCCGAGGCGCCCGCGTCGATCGCGAGCTGACGAAGCAGGATGTTTGGCAGCAGCGCCACGGACTTGATGTCGCAGCGCGCCCAGCGGGTGTCCGAGGCGGTGATGCAGGCCGCACCCTGCGCCAGCTGCGCAGGGCTTGGGCGAGGCAGTGGCGCAGCGTACGCGAACACGGTGCGCTCGATGTCGGGGAGCGGCGCGTGATTGCGGCCGTATTCCGCGCCGCGCGTCACCTGGATGTAGAGGTACTGGTCGCCCCCGCCGTTCTTCCCGATGAGGCCCTGACAGAGCGCGCGCCAGCCGTCCGTGTCCAGCGGATCACGCATGCGCAAGGCTTCGAGGCTGCGCGTGAGGCGCGCGAAATGCGGGCCGAAACGAAACGGCCGCCCACCGAAGACCGGGACGACCTCGTATGCACCGTCCGCAAAGAGAAATCCGCGATCGAGCGGCGAGATGCGCGCGTCGCGGAGCGGCAGGAACTCGCCGTTGAGGTAGGCGATCGGCAGGGGTTCAGCCATAGGTGCCTCAATTCCACATCAGCGCGACGCCGTCGACCATCCGGGTCCACCAGCCACCCTCGGGGATTGCCTTTACCGGAAAGAGCGGAACGCGCGCGACAGTATCGGCGCCGACGCTCACGATCATCTCGCCGAGCGCCTGATTGAGCGCCACCGGCGCCACCAGCGGCTCCTTTGCTGTGGCGCTCGTCTTGACGAGCGCGGCGTCGCCACGCGCGACGGTCACGTAGACGTCGCCGCGCGGCGCGATCGCGACGTGCTCCTCGGCGCCCTTGTACAGGCGCGGTGCGAGCACCGTCTCGCCGCGGCCTTTCACTTTGACCGTTTCATAGAATGTGAAGCCGTAGTTGAGGAGTGCGGCGCTTGCGTCCTCGCGCGCTTTCATCGAAGCCGTGCCGAACACCACCGACACGAGTCGCATGCTGGCCCGTTTCGCCGAGGTCGCGAGGCAGTAACCTGCCGACGAAGTGTGGCCGGTCTTGATGCCGTCCACGCTGGGGTCGCGTTCGAGCAGGCCGTTCCTGTTCTGCTGCCTGATGTTGTTCCAGACGAACTCGCGCAGCGAGTACCAGCGGTAGTACTGCGGAAAATCGCGGATCACTGCACGCGCGAGCAGCGCCATGTCGCGCGCGGTCGTGTAGTGGGTGGCCCCTGGCAGCCCGGTGCTGTTGTCGAAGTGGGTGTTCTTCATGCCGAGCTTCTGCGCATAGGCGTTCATCATCTGCGCGAACGCGTCTTCGGTGCCGCCAAGGCGCTCGGCAATCGCGATCGTGGCATCGTTGCCCGATTGCACGATCATGCCCTTGATCAGCACTTCGGCCGGAATACGCGTGCCGACCTGCACGAACGAGCGCGAGCCCTCGCTGCGCCAGGCGTGCTCGCTGACCGGAATCTCCTCGTCGAGCTTGAGACGCCCTTCCTTCAGGGCGTCGAACGCGAGGTAGGCGGTCATGATCTTCGTGAGGCTCGCCGGCTCCATGCGTTCGTCGGCGTTCGCTTCGGCGAGCACGCGGCCGCTGTCGTAGTCGACGAGGATTGTCGCGCGCGCATCGATCGCGGGCGGCTTCGGGATCGGCACGGCGGTGTGCGCCGTCGTGGCGAGCGCGAACGTGGCAAGAACGAAAATGGCAAGCCGTCGGCGCTGTTGCATCCGGCATCTCCAGGAGTACGGGTGAGTCAGAGGGCGATTCTAAGTCAGTCGGACGCGAGGCGGGCATCCGTGATGCCGAGGCGCGCGAGGCGGGCCGAGAGCGCGTCGAATTCGGCGACACTGCCCAGCGGCCCGATGCGCACGCGATGGAGCGTGCGATCACCGCCAATCGCGGGCAGGAGGAACACGCCTTCGATGCCCGCAGAGCGCAGCCGTTCGACCTGCCGGCGCGCGTTCGCGCTCTCGGCGAACGCGCCGGTCTGCACATAGAGCCCGCCGCTCAGCGCCGCGATCGGCGCGGGCACCACCGCGGCAGGCGTGCCCGGTGTGATGACCCGCATTTCGACGAAGGCAGTCCCGCCACGCAGCATGTCGAGTTTCGCGGCCGCCGTGTACGAAAGGTCGACGATGCGCCCCGCGACGAACGGGCCGCGATCGTTGACGCGCACCACGACGCTGCGGCCATTGGCGAGGTTGGTGACGCGCGCGTAGCAGGGCAGGGGCAGTGTCTTGTGCGCGGCAGTCATCGCGTACATGTCGTAGGGTTCGCCGGTCGAGGTCTGTGCCGCGTGAAAGCCGGGGCCGTACCAGGACGCGACTCCGCGCTCGATGTGGCCTTCCGCGGTGGCGAGCACGGCGTAGCGCTTGCCGAAAACTTCGTAGAAAGGCGGATTGCCACGCAGGCTGCGCGGCTCCGCACGCGGCACGGCATCGGGAATTGCGGCGACATCCGTGGGTGGCGGTGGCGTTGCGGGGACGGGTGCCGGAGCGGGCGAAGGCTTCGGCCGGGGGGCGGCGCAGCCGGCCGCCAGCAGCGCCGCGGCGAGCGCGATGGTCAGCGCAGCGGAAAGTGCGCGGGCGCTCATTTGTCCGCCGCGTAAACGCCCGCCGCGAGCGCCTGCGCGAGATCGTGCACCGCCATCGCGTAGCGGACACTGCGGTTGTAGCGCGTTATCGTCGTGAAGTTCGCGAAGCCGATCCGCACGCCGGGCGCGTGCTCGCCTTCGGCGGGGATCAGGATTACGGGCGTCGCGCCGGGCAGCGGGGACTCGAACGTGAGACCCTTTGTCCGCGCCGAGTCGAGCGTGTCGGTGAGCTCGAGATTCTTCGCGTCGAGCGTGAACTGCGCGTCCGCTGCGATCGTTGCCTCGATCAGCACCGGTCCGCCGGGCTGCCAGCCGTGCTCGCGAAAGTAGTTCGCGACGCTCGCGACGACGTCGTCCCAGGTGGAGAAAAGGTCGCGCCTGCCATCGCCGTTGCCGTCCACGGCGTAACGGCGGTAGCTCGAGGGCATGAACTGCGGCGCGCCCATCGCCCCGGCATAGGAGCCGAGCGCTGCAAACGGATCGACGGCTTCCTCGCGTGAAAGCAGCAGGAAGCTCGTGAGCTCCCGGCCGAAGAACTCGGCGCGGGGCGGGTAGTCGAAGGCGAGCGTCGCCAGGGCATCGAGCACGCGGAACCTGCCGGTGATGCGCCCGTAGAAAGTCTCGACGCCGAGGATTGCAACGATGTATTCCGGCGCAACGCCGCGCTCGGCGGCGACGCGGTCGAGCAGCTCGCGGTGCTGCTGCCAGAACGCGACACCTTCGCGGATACGCTGCGGCGTGAGGAAGCGCCGACGGTACTCCCACCACGGCGTGACTTTCTCGGCGGGGCGCTGCATCGCCTCGATGATCTTCGGCTGCGGCGCGGCTTTCGCGAGGAGATGGTAGAGGTCGTCGGGCGCGATCCCCTCGGCCGCCGACGCCTTGGCGACGTAAGTGCGGATGTCGGTGCGATCGAGGTCGAAACGGTCTGTCCCGCCGAAGATGCTCGCGCCGTGGGCGGCGGGCAGGGCGAGGCAGGCGATGGCGAGCGCGGTGGCGAGTGTCCTCAAGAGCGAATCAGTTTCCGATGCGAGTAGAGCGACATCAGAATACCGAACCCGGCCAGCAGGGTCACCATTGACGTGCCGCCGTAGCTGACGAGCGGCAGCGGCACGCCGACGACCGGCAGCAGGCCGCTCACCATGCCCGCGTTGATGAACACATAGACAAAGAACGTCATCGCGAGGCTGCCGGCGAGCAGGCGCGCAAAGGTTTCCTGGGTCTGCATGGCGAGGTAGATCGCGCGGCCGACCACGAAGAGATAGAGGAGGACCAGCAGCACGAGTCCCACCAGTCCGAATTCCTCGCCGATCACCGCGAAGATGAAATCGGTGGAGCGCTCGGGCAGGAACTCGAGTTGGCCCTGGCTGCCGTTCATCCAGCCCTTGCCGAAGACGCCACCCGAGCCGATCGCGATCTGCGACTGGATGATGTGGTAACCCGCGCCCAGTGGATCGGACTGCGGATCGAGGAAGGTGAGGACGCGCTTCTGCTGGTAGTCGTGCAGAAAGCTCCAGCCGAACCACGCGCCAAGCGCCGTGACGCCCGCGAGCACCAGGATGACGCGCGACTGCAGCCCCGCGAGCAGCATGACGAGTACGCCTGCGATCGCGATCAACATGCCGGTGCCGAGGTCCGGCTGCGCGGCGGTCAGCGCGGCCGGCACGAACACGATCCCGGCCGCGACGAGCAGGTCCCCGGGGGACGGCGGCAGCGGCCGCTCGTGCAGATACCACGCACACATCATCGGCACGGCGAGCTTCATGATCTCGGAAGGCTGGAAGCGGAAGAGGCCGAGATCGAGCCAGCGCTGCGCGCCCTTGCCGATATAACCCACGACATCGACGACGATGAGCAACAGGATGCCGAGGACGTAGATCGCCGGCGCTGCGCGGCGCAGGAAGCCCGGCTTCACGCGTGCCAGCAGCAGCATCACGATGGCGCCGATTCCGAGGCGCGTGGCGGACTTCAGCACCGTGGCAAGGTCGCGGCCCGACGCGCTGTAGAGCACGATGAGCCCGAAGATCGCAATCAGGCTGAGGCCCACGAGCAGCGGCCCGTCGACCTTGAGGCTTGCGAGCGCACGCGCCGAGCTCGTCAGGGTGCGGCGCGTGTACGAGCTGTCGATGCTGCCAAAGGTCATGCGCCCCCTCCCTTCAGCAGCCAGGCGTCCATGACCTTGCGCGCGATCGGCGCTGCGCCCGTTGAGCCGAAGCCGCCGTTCTCGACGAGCACGGCCACGGCGATGCGCGGCGCCTCCGCCGGCGCGAACGCGATGAACCACGAATGGTCACGCAGGCGCTCGGGCACCGTCTTTTCGTTGTATTTCTCGTTCTGGCCAACGGAGAAGACTTGCGCGGTGCCGGTCTTGCCCGCGATGTCGTACGTCATGTTCCTGCCGGCCGTGGCGGCTGCAGTGCCGCGGCCGCGCATCGCGCCCTCCATTCCTTCCATCACGATCTGCCACTGCCCGGGCGACGCGGTGATGTCCGCGCCCTTCTCCGGCGCAAAGCGGCGGATCGTGCCGCTGACCGGATCGCGCACGCCGCTCACGAGGCGCGGTTTGAACGACCTGCCGTGGTTCGCGAGCATTGACGTGTAATGCGCGAGCTGCAGCGGCGTCACGAGAAAGTAGCCCTGGCCGATGCCGAAATTGACTGTCTCGCCCGGAAACCACACCTGGTCCTGCGGGCGCGAGAAGGCCTTGCGCTTCCATTCGCGTGACGGCAGCAGGCCGGGCTTCTCCCCGCCGATGTCGATACCGGTGATGTTGCCGAAGCCGAACAGCCCGAGGAATGTGCTGATGCGGTCGACGCCCAGCCGGTTGGCGAGATCGTAGAAATACACGTCGCAGGAGCGCGCGATCGCATCGACGAGGCTGACCGATCCGTGCCGGCCACTGCGCCCCTCGCGAAACATGCGACTGCTGCCCGGCAGGCGATAGACCCCCGCGCAGAAGCGGTGATCGGTCGGCGCCACCACGTCGTAAACGAGGCCGGCGAGGGCGATGGCGGGCTTGATCGTCGAGCCTGAAGGGTAAGTGCCACGCAGTGCGCGATTGAAGAGTGGCCGATCGATGTCGTCGAGCAGCGCCTTGTATTCGACGCGCGTGATACCACGGCCGAAGGTGTTCGGGTCGAAGCCCGGGCGGCTCGTGAGCGCGAGCACATCGCCATTGCCCGGATTGATCGCGACGACGGCGCCACGCCGGTCCCCGAGCGCTTCTTCCGCGACCTTCTGCACGTCGAGATCCATCGCGAGGAGCAGGTCTTCCCCCGCCACCGGCGTCACGGTCCGCAGGTTTGGTACGAACGCGCCCTGGCGCTGCACCGAGCGGCCCTGGGCGTTCACGAGAATCTCGCGCGAGCCGTTCTGCCCGTGCAGGTCCTTCTCGTAGGCCGCTTCAACGCCGAGCTTGCCGATCAGCGTGGTGCCGGAGTAGGCCGCGCGGTCGATGTGCCCGAGATCCTGCTCACTGATCGCGCCAACATAGCCGAGCGCGTGCACGGCGAGCGCGCCGTAGGGATAGGAGCGTGCGAGGCGCGTGCGGATGTCGACACCGGGAAACTCGAAGCGGTGCACGGCAAAGGTGGCGATTTCCTCGTCGTCAAGTCGCAGGCGAACCGGCACGCTGTCGAAGCTGCGGTGGGACATCACGAGCTTGCGCGCATCGTCGATGTCGTCAGTGGGGATGAGGTTGATGGCCGCGAGGCGCCTGAGCGTGTCGCCGAGGTCGGGGACTTCCTCGCGCACCAGTTCGAGCTGGTAGGCAGGGCGGTTCTCGGCAACCACCGTACCGTTGCGATCGAGAATGAGCCCGCGCGGTGCGGGCAGCGGCTCGATGCGCACGCGGTTGCCCTGCGAGAGATCCGTATAGTAGTCGTGCCTCACGACTTGCAGCGTGACGAGACGCGCGAGCAGCAGGACCGTGAGAGCCGCAATGATCCCGCCCCCGATCACCGAGCGCTGCTCGAAGAGTCGCTGCTCCTTCCACTGGTCCTTGATGCGTACTTTCGCGGCCATTCAGCGGGGCCGGTGCGTGCGCGACAGGATGCCGCAGGCGATCGGCCAGAGGAGGCCCCCCGTGACGGGGTGCAGCCAGCGCAGGCCCGAGTTCAGTGAGTGCCCGCTCCAGCCATCGATGCACCAGACCACGAACTCGTACAGCGCGAGCGCCGCGAAGGCGAACAGCGCCTGCTCGAAGAGCGGCTTGTTGCGGATCAAAAGGTGAAAGCGGATCGCGAGGTACGCAACGACCACGAGTGCCAGCGCGTGTTCACCGAGCACAGCGCCGCGGAAGACATCGAGCGCGAGCCCGCAGAGGAACGGCAGGAAGAGACCGCCGGCGCGCGGCGCGGCAATCGACCAGTAGAGCACGACGATCACGAGAAAGGCGGGGCGTACGATCGAGAGCCACGCAGGCAGTGGCACGACCTGGAAGATGAGCGCGATGAACGCCGAGAGCAGCAATGCGCCACGCGGCTCGCTCACCCTCGCGTTCATCGCGCGTCCTCGCCGCGGGGCGCAGCGGGCGTTGCGGCGGGCAATGTGGCAGGCGGTGTGGCAGGCGGTGTGGCAGGCGATGTGGCAGTCGGCGTTACGGGCGGTGTGGCCGGGGTCGCCGCCGGTGGCGCAGGCTTCGGCTTCGGCGGCGCACTCTGGGCGGCCCCTGCGAAGTCCCGCTGCGGGGCCGTCGCGGCGAGTGGCGCGGGCGCAGCCGGATGGCCCGGCTTGAACCACACGAATGTCACCTCGCGATCGCGGTCGATCGCGGCAAGCGGCTGTGCGCGCACCAGGGCGAGCGGCTGACCGGGATCACGCCCGACTTCAATCACACGCGCGACGGGATAGCCGGCGGGGAAAACGCCGCCGAGGCCCGAGGTCACGAGCAGATCGTCGACCTTGATGTCGGAATTGACGGGCAGATACGGTAGCGTCATCACGCCGGCGTTGCCCTGGCCGACCGCGATGGTGCGCAGCCCGCTGCGCAGCACCTGCACCGGCACGGCGTGCTCGGGATCCGTGATGAGGATGATTTCCGACGACCAGGGCCCGGCGCGCAGCACCTGACCCATCAGCCCGCCACGCGCGAGCACGGCCTGTCCCTTGAACACGCCCGACGTCGCGCCCTTGTTCACGGTCACGCGCTGGCGCAGCGTCGACAGTTCGATGTTCATGATTTCGCCGGGAAGCCACTTCTCGGCGACGTCGGGCAGTGCGGCCTTGAGTGCGCGCAGCTGGGCGTTTTCGGCTTCGAGCGCCTCGATGCGCAGCGTGCGTACGGCGAGCGCGCGATTCGCGGCGCGCAGCGCGTCGTTCCGGGCCTGCAGCGCTTCGCGTGTCGCGAAGCTCTCCTGCACCCAGTGCCAGGCGGCGGAGGGGGAATCGACTGCGAGCTGCACCGGGTATGCGGCCGCGGACAGCCCGTAGCGTGCGTACTCGAGCCAGTTGCCGCGCTGGTCGAGGAACATCAGCACGATCGACAGCGTGGCGTAGAAAGTGAAGGCAAGGCCGGTCGCTGCGACGCGGCTGTGTACGGGGCGGCCGGCTCCTCCGAAGGCGACCACGCGCGACTACGTGACCGCGCAGGCCACGCTCACTCCAGCCCGAAGTGGCCCGGGCCCATCTCGTCCATCAGCTCGAGAATGCGCCCGCCGCCCCGCGCGACGCAGGTGAGCGGATCGTCGGCGATCACGACCGGCAAGCCGGTTTCTTCCATCAGGAGCTTGTCGATGTCGCGCAGCAGCGCGCCGCCGCCCGTGAGCACAATGCCGCGCTCGGCGACGTCCGCGCCGAGCTCGGGCGGCGTCTGTTCGAGGGCCTGCTTCACCGCGCTGACAATACCCTGCAGCGGCTCCTGCAGCGCCTCGAGGATCTCGTTGCTGTTGAGCGTGAAGCTGCGTGGCACGCCTTCCGAGAGGTTGCGTCCCTTGACCGAGAGTTCCCGCACCTGCTGCCCGGGGTAGGCCGAGCCGATCTCGATCTTGATGCGCTCCGCGGTCGCCTCGCCGATCAGGATGCCGTAGTTCCTGCGCACATAGTTCATGATCGCCTCATCGAAGCGATCGCCGCCGACGCGCGCGGAGGCGGCATAGACGATGCCGTTGAGCGAGAGCACCGCGACCTCGGAGGTGCCGCCGCCGACGTCGAGCACCATGGAGCCGCGCGCTTCGTGTACTGGCAGACCTGCGCCGACTGCGGCGGCCATCGGCTCGCTGACGATGCCGACGCTGCGCGCACCGGCGCCCTCCGCGGATTCCTTGATCGCACGACGCTCCACCTGTGTGGAGCCGATCGGCACGCACACGAGCACTCGTGGCGATGGCTTCAGCATGCGGTTGCCGTGTACCTTGTTGATGAAGTACTGCAGCATCTTTTCGGTGTAGGTGAAGTCGGCGATCACGCCGTCCTTCATCGGACGCACGGCGGTGATGTGCCCCGGCGTGCGGCCTAGCATGCTCTTGGCGTCCCCGCCGACCGCCACGATCACTTTGCCGCCGCGGTTGGGCTCGTCCTGGACCGCGACGACTGAGGGCTCGTTCAGGACGATGCCGCGGTCGCGCACGTAGATGAGTGTGTTGGCTGTGCCCAGGTCGATCGAAAGATCGCTGGAAAAATAGCCCCGCAGGCGTTTGAACATGAAAGCGACCGGACCTTCGGGGATATCCCGTAAAAGTGGCCGGTAATCTAGCAACCGACAACATTTTCCACAATACGAGGTGTATGATTTCGCGCCGTTTTTTCGTGAAATCCGTCTCATGAGCGTGAACCGTTCCGACATCGAAAACATCGCCCGCCTCGCGCGCCTGTCGCTGCGGGAGGAGGAAGTCGCGGGCTACGTCGAAACGCTCGGGAATATCCTCGCCATGGTCGGTCAGCTCGATCGCGCCGAGACTCGCGGGATCGAGCCGATGGCGCATCCGCTCGCGGGACTGGCACAGCGGCTGCGCGCGGACGAGGTGACCGAGACCGACAGGCACGCGCTCTACCAGCAGAACGCCCCGCGGGTCGAATCCGGCCTCTATATCGTGCCCAAGGTGATCGAGTGAGCGCTGCGCTGCATGCCCGCGGCCTGGCCGGGCTCGCCGCCGGGCTCGCGAAGCGCGAGTTCTCGAGCGTTGAGCTTGCTCGCCACCTGCTGGGCCGGCTCGAGGCGGCGCAGCCGCAGTTGAACGCCATGATCTCGATCACGACCGAGGCTGCGCTGGCGGCTGCGGCGCGCGCCGACGGTACGCTCGCAGGTGGCCAGGCGGGGCCCCTGACCGGCCTGCCGATCGTGCACAAGGACATCTTCTGCACCGAGGGCGTACGCACGAGCTGCGGTTCGCGCATGCTCGACAACTTCGTGTCGCCCTACGACGCCACGGTGGTCGCGAAGTTGAAGGCGGCCGGCACCGTGATGCTTGGCAAGGCGAACATGGACGAGTTCGCGATGGGCTCGTCGAACGAGACGAGCTGGTACGGGCCGGTGAAAAACCCATGGAACACCGCGATGGTGCCGGGTGGCTCCTCGGGCGGCTCGGCGGCGGTGGTCGCCGCACGGCTCTCGCCCGCCGCCACCGCGACCGACACCGGCGGCTCGATCCGCCAGCCCGCGGCGCTCTCGGGCGTGACCGGTCTGAAGCCCACGTATGGGCGGGTCTCCCGTTACGGCATGATCGCCTTCGCATCGAGCCTCGACCAGGCGGGTGTGATCGCCGCTTCCGCCGAAGACTGCGCGCTGCTGCTTGGCGCCATGGCGGGCTTCGACCCTCGCGATTCGACAAGCGTCGATGCGCCGGTGCCCGACTACGTCGCCGCGCTCGCGCTGCCGGCGAAGGGCCTGCGCATCGGCATCGTGAAGGAGTTTTTCGACAAGGGCCTCGACGCGGAAAACGAGCGGCAGCTGCACGCCGCCTGCGCGGTGTTTGCCAAGCTCGGCGCGTCGCTCGTCGATGTGAGCCTGCCGAACGTCGGCCTGTCCGTGCCGACCTACTACGTCGTGGCGCCCGCCGAGTGCTCTTCGAACCTGGCGCGCTTCGACGGCGTGCGCTTCGGTCATCGCTGCGCGAATCCGCAGGACCTGATCGATCTCTACAGGCGTTCGCGCGGCGAAGGCTTCGGCGCCGAGGTGAAACGGCGGATCATGACGGGCACTTACGTGCTGTCCGCGGGCTACTACGATGCCTATTACCTGAAGGCACAGCAGGTGCGGCAGCTGATCAGTGCCGATTTCGCCCGGGCGTTCGAGCGCGTCGACGTGCTCGTGGGGCCGACCAGTCCGACGCCGGCCTTTCCACTCGGCGCCAAGACCGCCGATCCGGTCACGATGTACCTGAACGACATCTACACGATCGGCGCGAATCTCGCCGGCGTGCCGGCCTTATCGGTGCCCTGCGGCTTCGTGAACGACCTGCCGGTCGGCCTGCAGCTCATCGGGCCGCACTTCTCGGAGGCGAAGCTGCTCGCGGCGGCCCACGCCTTCCAGCAGGAGACCGACTGGCACACGCGCATCCCCAGGGACTGGCCATGAACTGGGAAACGGTCATCGGTCTCGAGATTCACGCGCAGCTCGCGACGAAGTCGAAGATCTTCTCGGGGTCGGCCACTGCGTACGGGGCGCCACCCAATGCGCAGGCGAACCTCGTCGACCTCGGTTACCCGGGCGTGCTGCCGGTGCTGAACGGCGAGGCCGTGCGCATGGCGGTGAGTTTCGGGCTCGCGGTGAACGCGCGGGTCGCGTCGCGCTCGGTGTTCGCGCGCAAGAACTACTTCTACCCCGACCTGCCGAAGGGCTACCAGATCAGCCAGTACGAGCTGCCGGTGGTCGGCAAAGGCACGCTCGAGATCGTGCTTGAGGACGGCACCAGGAAGTGCATCGGCATCACCCGTGCCCACCTCGAGGAGGACGCAGGCAAGTCGATGCATGAGGGTCTCGCGGGCGCCTCGGCGATCGACTTGAACCGCGCCGGCACGCCGCTCGTCGAGATCGTCTCCGAGCCCGACATGCGCTCGGCGAAAGAAGCCGTCGCGTACATGAAGAAAGTGCACACGCTGGTGCGCTATCTCGGCATCTGCGACGGCAACATGCAGGAAGGTTCGTTTCGCTGCGACGCGAACGTCTCGGTACGTCCGCGGGGCAGCGACACGTTCGGTACGCGCGCCGAGATCAAGAACCTGAACTCGTTCCGTTTCGTCGAAAAGGCGATCAATTTCGAGGTCGCCCGGCAGATCGACCTGCTCGAAAGCGGCGGCAAAGTCGTGCAGGAAACGCGCCTTTACGACCCCGACAAGGGCGAGACGCGCTCCATGCGCTCCAAAGAGGAAGCGAACGACTACCGGTATTTCCCCGACCCGGACCTGCTGCCGCTCGAAATCGACAGCGCGTTTCTCGAAGCGGTGCGCGCAGCGCTCCCCGAGCTGCCCGATGCGAAGGCCGCGCGCTTTGCGCGCGAGTACGGCCTGTCGGAGTACGACGCGGGGGTGCTGACCGCGAGCCGTGAGCTCGCGGCGTACTACGAGGACGTGGTCCGCCGCCTCGGCGGCGAGCCGAAGCTCGCAGCGAACTGGGTCACCGGCGACCTCGCTGCCTTCCTGAACAGGGACAACCTCGAAATCGACGCGAGCCGCGTGGGCGCGGCGCAGCTGGCGGGCCTCGTCGGCCGCATCGCCGACCAGACGATTTCGGGCAAGATCGCCAAGGACGTGTTCGAGGCGATGTGGGAGAGCGGCCGCGACGCCGATACAATCATTGCAGAGAAGGGCCTGAGGCAGATTACCGACACCGGCGCGATCGAGCGTGCGATCGATGAAGTGATGGCGAAGAACCCGGGCCAGCTCGCCGAGTACCGCGCGGGCAAGGACAAGCTCTTCGGCTTCTTCGTCGGTCAGACAATGAAGGCGACGCAGGGCAAGGCGAACCCGGCGCAGCTGAATGAGCTGCTGAAGAAGAAGCTCGCCGGACCGTGAGCGTGCAGCCCGGCACAGACCGAGTCCGCCGCTTTCTGCTCGAGGAACACCCGATCCGCGGACAACTCGTGCAGCTCGAGTCGTCCTGGGCGGCGTTACGCGAGCACGCGATCTACCCGGCACCTGTGCGCGACCTGCTCGGCGAGGCGACGGCTGCCGCTGTGCTGCTCGCGTCCACGCTGAAATTCGACGGCAGCCTGACCCTGCAGATGCAGGGTGACGGCGCGGTGCGCCTGCTCGTCGCACAGTGCACCCATGATTTCCGCATCCGCAGCGTTGCGCACTTCGACGCAGGACGCGTCGCGCCTGCTTTCGCACAGCTCGCCGGCAGCGGCCGCATCGCGGTGACGGTGGAGTCGATCGGGAGGGGTGCGCCGTATCAGGGCATCGTGCCCCTCGTCGGGGCCTCGCTCGCAGAATGCATCGACGGCTACTTCGCGACGTCCGAGCAACTGCCGACGCACGTGCGCCTTGCGGCCGACGCCACGCGCGCTGGCGGACTGCTCGTGCAGCGGCTGCCCGGAGCCGAAGAGAGCGCAGCGTGGGAGCGCCTGCGCGAGCATGCCGCGGGTCTCGATGCGCACGGGCTTCTCTATGCCGCGCCCGCGACGCTGGTGCAGCGGAGCGCCTCGATCGACGATGTGAGGCTGTTCGCGGGCTCGACCGTCAGTTTCGAGTGCCGCTGCAGTCGTGATCGTGTGCTCGGCGTGCTGCGATCGCTCGGTGAGGATGAGGTCCAGGACGTGCTGCGTGAGCAGGGTAAAGTCACCGTGACCTGCGATTTCTGCCACCGACCCTATGTCTTCGACGCCATCGACGTCGCCCAGGCCTTCGGGCCTCCAGGCGTGCCCGCGCCGCGAGGCATCAACTAACCCCACCCTGGAAAGAAGGCTCTCGCGCATGGGAGTTCAATGGGTTAGACTTGAGATTAAGGAATTAAATATATCTTTAATTAAATGCTCAGCCTCCCCGATGCCACCCGCGTTCTGCGCGCCGCCGGCGAATCGACCCGCCTGCGACTGCTGGCGCTGTGCGCCCTGCGCGAATGGAGCGTGACCGAGCTTGCCGCGAGCATCGGGCAGAGCGAGCCGCGCGTGTCGCGGCACCTCAAGGTGCTGTGCGAGGCCGGGCTCCTGCGTCGGGCGCGCCGCGGGCAATGGGTGTGCTACGCGGCGGCAACCGAGGGCGATGTGGCCTCCCTCGTCAGCACATTGCTGTCGCGCATCGACGGGGCCGATGCCGTGCGCCGGCGCGATGCGCAGCGCGCCGCGTCGAGTGCTCGCGATCTGCGGCCTGCGGCGCCGCGCACGTCGAAGCTCGGTCGTGCGATCGCCGGTTTCGTTCATGACAGCGCGCCCGCGGTGCCCACGCAGCGACTGCTGCTCGTCGAGCCCATGCACCTCGAACTGATCGATGCGGCGGCGTCCGCCGCGCGTCGCCTGTCGATCGTTGCGGCGCGGGCCGACGCCCGCGAAACGCTGCGCGACTACGCCGATCGCCGCGGCCTCGACGGCGAGATACGCGCGCGGGTGGCTGCGAGCGCGCCTGCCTGGGACGCCGCGATGCTCGATTTCAGCGGCGCGCGCGATGGCGAGGCGGTCGAGTCCGCGCTGCGCGACGCGCATGCGCGGCTCGCGCAGGGCGCGCCGCTCTGGATCGTGCTGCCGTACGAGTTTCTCGAGTACTCGCGCGGCAATGTCGTCGCCCATCCCATCACCGAACTGCGGCGCCTGCTCGCCGCAGCGGGCTTCAGTACCGAGAAGCTGAAGCCGATCGACGAGGACGCGCACGTGCTCGTCGCCTACGCCCGCCACAGAGACACCGCAGTGAGTGCCGCATGACGCCCCCGACACGTACCGACGGCATCGCCGTTTCGTTCGAATTCTTTCCGCCGGGCGACGCCGGGATGGAGGCGACACTGTGGCGGTCGGTCCAGCGCCTCGCGCCGCTCGCGCCGCACTTCGTCTCCGTGACCTACGGCGCTGACGGCTCGACACGCAGCCGCACGCACAACATCGTGACGCGCATCGGGCGGGAGACGGCGCTCACCGGCGCCCCCCACCTGACTTGCGTCGGTGCGCCGCGCGAGGAAATCATCGAAGTCGCGCGTGCCTATTGGGCACAAGGCATCCGGCACATCGTCGCGTTGCGTGGTGATCCTCCGCAGGGCGCGAGCCGCTACGAGCCGCACCCCGGGGGCTTTGCGTATGCGGCCGATCTCGTTGCGGGTCTCAAGCGCGTCGCCGACTTCGAGATCTCGGTCGCGGCCTATCCGGAGGTGCATCCGGAGGCCGTCTCCGCAGAGGCCGATCTCGTGAACCTCAAGCGCAAGATCGACGCCGGCGCGAGTCGCGCGATCACGCAGTTCTTCTATGACACCGATGCCTTCCTGCGCTTTCGTGACCGCTGCGCCCAGGCGGGAATACGCGTGCCAGTCGTTCCGGGCATCCTGCCGATCACGCGCTTCCCGCAGGTGCTGCGGTTCGCCGAGCGCTGCGGCGCGAGCATTCCGGTGCGGCTGCGCGAGCGTTTCGCGGGCCTCGACGACGACCCCGACACGCGCCGGCTCATTGCGGCGAGCGTCGCGATCGAGCAGGTCGAGCGGCTGCGCGAGCGGGGTGTCAGCGACTTTCACTTTTACACGTTGAACCGCGCCGAGCTCACCTATGCGATCTGTCACGCGCTTGGCGTGCGCCCGGCACCGCAGCCGGCGGTCCCGACGGTCCCGGTGTGCACCGGAGTGGCATCGTGAGCGCGGTCTGCGGCGAGCGCCACATTCACGGCCACGGCACGCGGGCCCATGGACAGCCGGCGCGAACACCCGGCGCTGCCGCTGCGGGCGTCCAGGCGGTGGCGCTGCCCTATGCGGTCGAACCGGTCGACGAGGCGGCGCGCAGTGAGCGCATTCGCAGGCTGCGACGCCTCCTCGAGATGCGTATCGTGTTCCTCGACGGTGCGATGGGCACGATGGTGCAGCGGCAGAGGCCCGACGAGGCCCTCTATCGTGGCGCGCGTTTCGCTGCCTACGGCCGCGACGTGCGCGGCAACAACGAGGTGCTGTCGCTGACACAGCCATCGATGATCGCGGCCATCCATCGCGAGTATCTCGAGGCGGGCGCCGACATCATCGAAACGAACACATTCAGCGCGAACGCGGTCTCGCAGGCCGACTACGGCATGGCGGCGCTCGTGCCCGAGATGAACTACGCCTCCGCTCGTCTTGCGCGGCGGGTCGCCGACGAGATCGCCGCAAGGAGCGGCGAGCCGCGCTTCGTCGCGGGCGCGATCGGACCGACGACGCGCACGGCCTCTCTTTCGCCGGACGTCAACGATCCGGGATTTCGCAACGTCAGTTTTGACGATCTGGCCACGACCTACGGCGACGCAACCCGCTCGCTCGTGCTGGGCGGAGTCGACCTGCTGCTCGTCGAGACGGTGATCGACACGCTGAACGCCAAGGCCGCGCTCTTTGGTGCGCGCAGCGCGCTTGACGAACTCGGTGTCGACCTCCCCATCATCGTCTCGGGCACCATCACCGACGCGTCCGGCAGGACGCTCTCGGGCCAGACCGGCGAGGCGTTCTGGAATTCCGTGCGCCACGCAGCGCCGCTCGCGATCGGGCTCAACTGTGCGCTCGGCGCTCGCCAGCTGCGCCCCTATGTCGAGGAGCTTGCGCGCGTCGCCGACGCTTACGTGTGTGTGTACCCGAACGCGGGCCTGCCGAACGCCTTCGGCGAATACGATGAGCTGCCGCAGGAGACCGCGGCGATCGTGCATGAGTTCGCGACCTCGGGGTTCGTCAACATCCTCGGCGGTTGCTGCGGCACGACGCCGGAGCACATCCGCCTGATCCGCGAGGCGACGGCGCCCGTACCGCGCCGCGCGTTGCCCGAGCTGCCGGTGCAGTGCCGGCTGGCGGGTCTCGAGCCGCTCGCGATCAATGCTACGAGCCTCTTCGTCAACGTCGGCGAGCGCACCAACGTCACCGGCAGCGCGAGGTTCAGGAAGCTGATCGAGGCGGGCGACTACGCCGCCGCAGTGGAGGTCGCGCGCCAGCAGGTGGTGAGCGGCGCGCAGGTCATCGACATCAACATGGACGAGGGCATGCTCGATTCGGAAGCGGCCATGGTGCGCTTCCTCAATCTGATCGCCGCCGAGCCCGACATCGCGCGCGTGCCGGTCATGCTCGACTCCTCGAAGTGGACAGTGCTCGAGGCGGGCCTCAAGTGCCTGCAGGGCAAGGGCATCGTCAATTCAATCAGCATGAAGGAGGGCGAGGCGCCCTTCCTCGAGCAGGCGCGCAAGGTGCGGCGCTACGGGGCCGCGGTGGTGGTGATGGCCTTCGACGAACAGGGGCAGGCCGACTCGGTGGAGCGCAAACTTGCGATCTGCGAGCGCTCCTACCGGCTCCTGACCCGGGAAGTCGGCTTTCCGCCCGAAGACATCATCTTCGACCCCAACATTTTCGCGATCGCGACCGGCATCGACGAGCACAACGGCTATGGCGTCGCGTTCATCGAGGCAACGCGCGAGATCAAGCGGCGGCTGCCGCATGCGATGGTGTCGGGCGGCGTCAGCAACGTCTCGTTCTCGTTCCGCGGCAACGACCCGGTGCGCGAGGCGATGCACTCGGTGTTCCTCTTCCACGCGATCCAGGCCGGCATGGACATGGGCATCGTGAACGCGGGCCAGCTCGCGATTTACGAGGACATCGATCCCGCCCTGCGGGAAGCCTGCGAGGACGTGGTGCTCAACCGGCGTCCGGATGCGACCGAGCGCCTGCTCGAGCTCGCCCAGCGTTTCAAGGGCGGCAAGACCGAGCGGCGTGAAGCCGATCTCGCGTGGCGCTCGCTGCCCGTTGCGAAGCGCCTGGAGCATGCGCTCGTCAAAGGCGTCGACGACTTTGTCGTGCAGGATACCGAAGAGGCGCGCCTCGCGGCCGACCGACCGATCAGCGTGATCGAGGGTCCGCTGATGGACGGCATGAACGTGGTCGGTGACCTGTTCGGCGCCGGCAAGATGTTCTTGCCCCAGGTGGTCAAGAGTGCGCGCGTGATGAAGAAGTCGGTCGCGCACCTGATCCCGTTCATCGAGAACGAAAAGGACGGCCGCTCCCGCTCCAACGGCAAGATCGTGCTCGCCACCGTCAAGGGCGACGTGCACGACATCGGCAAGAACATTGTCGGCGTCGTGCTCCAGTGCAACAACTTCGAGGTCGTCGATCTTGGCGTCATGGTGCCGTGCGAGCAGATTCTTGAAGCCGCGCGGCGCGAAGAAGCCGACCTGATCGGGCTTTCGGGTCTCATAACGCCCTCGCTGGACGAAATGGTGCACGTGGCGCGCGAGATGAAGCGGCAGGGGATGAAGCTGCCCCTCCTGATCGGCGGCGCGACGACTTCACCCGCGCACACCTCCGTGAAGATCGCGCCGCAATACCCGGAAGCAGTCGTGTACGTGAAAGATGCGTCACGCTCGGTCAGCGTGTGCCAGTCGCTGATCACCGAAGAGCTGCGCAAGCCATTCGTCGAGAAGAATGCGCAGGATCACGAGCGGCGTCGCGAGCAGCATGCGGGCAAGAGCGTCAAGCAGCCTGCGCTCACGATCGGGGAGGCGCGCGCGAACCGCTTTTCCGGCGACTGGCGCGTTACGGTCCCGGTGCGTCCGGCGGTGCCCGGTGTGCAGGCGTTTCTCGACTATCCGGTCGCGGAGCTGTTGCCCTACATCGACTGGATGCCTTTTTTCAATGCATGGGAGTTTGCGGGCAAGTTCCCTGACATCCTCACGGACCCGGTGGTGGGCGAGGCGGCGAGCAGCCTCTACGCCGACGCGCGGCGCATGCTCAAGAAGATCGTCGCGGAGCGCTGGCTCACGGTGAACGCGGTCATCGGGCTCTGGCCTGCGAACGCGACGGATGATGACATTGAAGTCTACGGTGACGAGTCGCGCAGCAGCGTGCTCGCGACGCTGTCGCACCTGCGCCAGCAGAAGAAAAAGCCCGATGGTCACGCGCATTCCTGCCTCACCGACTACGTGGCGCCGAAGGAGAGCGGCGTGCGCGACTACATCGGTGGTTTTGCGGTCACCGCCGGCCTTGGTATCGAACCGCATCTCGAGCGGTTCCAGGCGGCGCACGACGACTACTCGAGAATCATCCTGAAGGCGCTCGCGGACCGGCTGGCAGAGGCCACTGCCGAGCACTTTCACGAGCGCGTGCGGCGTGAATGGTGGGGCTACTCGCCGGATGAGCAGCTCACGAACGATGAGCTCATCCGCGAAGCGTACCGCGGTATCCGGCCGGCGCCAGGCTATCCGGCCTGCCCGGATCACACTGAGAAGGCAAAGCTCTGGCGACTGCTCGACGCCGAGCGCCGGGCTGGCATCGTGCTCACCGATTCGTTCGCGATGTACCCGACCGCCGCCGTGAGCGGCTGGTATCTCGCGCACCCCGCAGCCCACTATTTCGCGGTCGGCAAGATCGCACGCGACCAGGTGGAGGACTACGCGCGCCGCAAGGGCTGGACCCTCGCCGAAGCCGAGCGCTGGCTTGCGCCGAATCTGGGCTACGAGCCGGGCTGAATAATGACGCGCACGCGGGCGGTCATCGGCGTCGCTGATATCGCTGCCCTGACGGGTACTACGTCATGATCGGCGCTTTGGAGTAACAAACATGCGTGCAACGCCACCCGGTTGGCCCCGGATTTCCTGCAGCGTCTTCTATGAGGACCCGGCGCAGGCGATCGACTGGCTCACCCAGGCCTTCGGTTTCGAGGTGCGCCTCAAGATCGTGGGCGAGGGCGGGCGCATCGAGCACTCGGAGCTTGTCTATGGCGAGGGGCTCGTCTTCGTGGGAGGCGCGGGGGCGGCGAATACCCACCCGGAACGAGCGTTTCCGGCAAGTCCGAAGAGGGTCGGCGATCGCAATACGCAGGCACTGTGCATCTTCGTCGACGATGCCGATGCGCACTGCGCACAAGCGCGGGAGGCGGGTGCCCGCATCGAGATGGAGCCGACGACGACCGATCACGGTGTCGACTACTGGACCGATCGCTGCTATCTCGCGGTCGATCCCGAGGGCCATCGCTGGTGGTTCATGCAGCGCGTGCGTACGTCCGGGCAATGACGGCGCCGTGGCCGGAGGGGGCGACCTCCTCAGCGCGCTTCGCGAGCACGCGGCACGCCGCCCGTAGCGGCGGGCATCTCGAGCCCTGACATCTGGCGCAGGATCCAGTCGCGACGGCGCTGCACGTAGGGTGACGGGGCCGCGGCGCGATAGCGGCGCGGGTTCGGCAGCACGGCGGCGAGTGTCGCGGCCTCGACGCGGCTCAGACGTTGCGCACGCTTGCCCCAGAAAACTTGTGCGGCCGCTTCAACTCCGTAGACGCCGCGCCCGAATTCCGCGATGTTGAGGTACACCTCGAGAATCCGCTCCTTCGGCCACAGGGTCTCGATCAGCACGGTGAACCAGACCTCGAAGCCCTTCCTCACCCACGAGCGACCGCGCCACAGGAAGAGGTTCTTCGCGACCTGCTGGCTGATCGTGCTCGCGCCGCGCACACGCTTGCTGCGCGCGTTGTGCTCGGCGGCCTTGCGGATCGCGTCGAAGTCGAATCCCGCGTGTTCCGCGAACAGCTGGTCCTCGGCAGCGACGACGGCACGCGCGCACCAGGGCGACATCTGCGCCGCGTCGACCCAGGTCTGGCGAACGCGGTACTTCCTGTCGCCCTCGCGCCAGGCTTCGATGCGCGACTCCAGCATGACCGCACTCGTCCACGGATCGACCCAGCGCAGCACGAGCACCGCAAGCGCCGAGACGAGAACGAATCCGAGCGCGAGCAGCATGAGCGCGCTTGCGAGCCGCGCGCCGAGCCCCTTGCGCGCCACGCCCCGCGGCCTTGTCAGGCGTCGATGCGCTGGGCTGAAATCACGACGACATCCTCAAGCGGCACGTCGCTGTGGCCCTGCGAGCGGCCCGTCTTCACCTGTGCGATCTTCTCGACGGTATCCATGCCAGCGGCGACGTGGCCGAACACCGCGTAACCGTAATTGCCGGGAGCATGATCGAGGAACGCATTGTCGACGAGGTTCACGAAGAACTGGGAGGTCGCGCTGTGGATGTCATTGGTGCGCGCCATCGAGAGCGTCCCGCGCCTGTTCCTGAGGCCGTTCTTCGCCTCGTTCTGGATCGGCGCGCGCGCCTTCTTCTGCGCGAGGCCCGTGGTCATGCCGCCGCCCTGGATCATGAATCCAGGGATCACGCGGTGAAAGAGCGTGCCGTCGAAGAAACCTGCCTCGACGTAGGCGAGGAAATTGGCGGCGGAGAGCGGCGCTTCCTTTTCGTTCAGTTCGATGTCGAAGCTGCCGAGGGAAGTCTCGAAACGGATCATGGGAGTTCCTGCTGCGAAAAGGGGCCATTGGGCGCTGGTCACGCGATCGCGACCGGCGAGATCGGGGGCGCAGCGTACGTGACGAAAGCCACGCTTTTCAAGCATCTGCGCGACATCCCGCCCCTGCCCGACGCCGTGCTCGAGCACCAGGCAGCCGCCGGGTCGCAGATATCCCGGGGCCTCCTCGACGAGGTGCCGCAGCGCGGCGAGCCCGTCGCCTTCCGGCGTGAGCGCCACGCGAGGCTCGTGCCGCAGGGCAGGGTCGTCGAGAGCCGCATCGCCGCCGGCGACATAGGGCGGGTTGCTGACGATCAGGTCGAAGTGTCGCCCGACGAGCGGCGAGTACCAGCTTCCCTCGACGAACTCCACGCGCGCAAGATCGAGCGAGCGGGCATTGCCGCGCGCGACGCGCAGCGCGTGGGGTGAGGTGTCGGTCGCGGTGATTCGCCACGTCGGCCGCTCGCGCGCGATTGCGAGCGCGATGCAGCCGCTGCCGGTGCCGAGATCGACGAGCGAGGGGACGGCACCGGGCCGGGCGTCGAGCTCGTCGCCGAGCGCGAGCGCACGCGACACCACTTCCTCGGTCTCCGGGCGCGGCACGAGCACGTCCGGTGTGACATGGAAAGGCAGCGACCAGAACTCGCGCACGCCCGTGAGATACGCCAGCGGCTCGCCACGCGCGCGACGCGCGAGCCAATCACGCACGCGCGCGAGATCCTCGCCGCCCACCCGGCGCTCGGGATGCGCAAGCAGTGTCGCGCGGCCGATCCGCAGCGCCGCTGCGAGGAGCACCTCCGCCTCGCGACGCGCCTCGTCGCCTTCGAGCGCCACGCCGGCCGAGAGCGCGGCGCCGGCCGCTGCCACCAGGCCGGCAATCGTTTCAGTGTCGTCTGCTAGAGTCGCGCCCATGTCTTTCGCCATTTTGCCATTCGGACAGCCGCCGACCGTACGCGAGGTGATCGAAACGAGCCTGCGCCTCTTCGGGCGATCGGCGCTGTCCTGCCTGCCCCTTGCCACGATCGGAACTCTTCTCGGCCAGTTGCCCGCCGCCTATGACGTGATCGCCCATGGCAAGGTGATGCCGCTCACGGCCGCGTCGCTTGCAGAAAAGGGCGGCGAATGGTGGACACTTTATGCACTCGGCACCCTCGCGAGCCTCATCGTGTGGGCGATCGTCCTTGCGAAGCAGCAGCGTATCGCGACAGCCGGCGGCAATGCGGGCGCCGGCGCGCCCACTGGCGCGGTGTCCGCTGGCGCCATGCTCGCGCGGTTGCCCGCAATCATCAGCTACTTTCTCCTCGGCTTTCTTGTCGTGCTGATCGTCTCATTCCCTTTCGGTGTCCTCGGCGCGCTGCTTGCGCTGCCCGCCGTGCCGCGCAGCGCCTTGATCCTGCTGCCGATGCTCGCGGCGAGCGCGGCGGTGAGCCTCGGCTGGCCGGCGCTCATTCTCGAGCAGCGCGCCGCGCCAGCTGCCGTGCGGCTCGGCCTGAGACTGGCGATCGCCCATTGGCGGCGGCTCGTGATGGTCGTCGTCGCAATCCTCGCGACGCTGATCGTGATGGTGATCCTCGCGGGGCTCGCCGTGGCGGTGATCACCGGGCTCGCGAGCCCCGCCGGAGCGGCCGTGCAGGGGAGTCTCTCGGCAGCGATCGTGCTTCTGGCGGCAGCCCTCGCCGTGCTGTACCTCAGCGCGTTCCTGCTGGTCGTCTTTGACGATCTGCGGATACGCGCGCAAAGCGACCCGCGACCCGCAAACAACGGATAAGCAGAATTGCCGGCCGGCGGAGCGCCTCTGGCCCTCAGCCCTCTCGCGCCAGCAGCTCCGCCTGATGCTCGAGCCGGAGCGGTTCGATCAAGCCGTCGAGGTCGCCGTCCATGACGGTGTCGAGCCGGTAGAGCGTCACATTGACGCGATGGTCGGTGACCCGACCCTGCGGGAAATTGTAGGTGCGGATCCGCTCCGAGCGATCGCCGCTGCCGACCTGGCTCCTGCGGGCGGCGGCCTCGGCGGCGTTGCGTTGCTCCGTTTCCGCGGCGAGGAGTCGCGCGGAGAGCAGCGCCATCGCACGCGCCCGGTTCTTGTGCTGCGAGCGTTCGTCCTGGCATTCGACGACGATGCCCGATGGCAGGTGCGTAATACGGATGGCCGAGTCGGTTTTGTTGACGTGCTGGCCGCCCGCTCCTGACGACCGGAA
>DAORVK010000011.1:0-9518 GCA_035433705.1 Steroidobacteraceae bacterium | reverse complement strand
CTCTGTGAAATGAGTTCCACGGTCCAGCCGCGTCGCTCCGCGTAGCGCGTGTACATGCGCAGCAGATCACCCGCGAAAATCGCCGCCTCGTCGCCTCCGGTGCCGGCGCGGATCTCGAGAAAGATGTTGCGTTCATCGTGCGGATCCTTGGGTACGAGCAGCTCGCGCAGCGCGAGCTCATCGGCCGCAAGCGCGGCCTCGAGCCGCCGCGCCTCGTCCGCGCCAAGCGCGCGCAGTTCCGCGTCGGCGTCAGCGGCCAGCTCGTGTGTGGCGGTCAGCTCGCGCTCGAGGGCAAGAAACTGCCGGTAGCGCGCCGCGAGCGGTTCGAGCCGTGCGTACTCCATCGACAGCTCGCGGAATTCGCGCGTGTGGCCCGCCGTGCCGGGATCGGCGAGCAGCCGACCGACCTCTTCGCTGCGATCGAGTGACCGGTCGAGGCGCTGGCGTATCGAGTCTTTCATGGGGGAGCGGAATTCTCCGGGATCAGAGCGCCTTCCGCTATAGTGCCGCGCATGCGTTGGATGATCTTCGCGGCCGTCGCGATGTTGGCGGCCTGCGCCGCTGACCCCGGCAAGCCTTCGGCAGTCGAGGCGAGTGCCGACACGATCGTCGCGGAGCTCGCCTTCGAGCGAGGCGACTGTCGCGCCGCTTCCGGTCAGTATGCCCGGGCTGCCGCTGCGCCTCAGGCGCCAGACGCCACCCTCAAGCGGGCGCTCGAGGTTGCGCTCGAATGCCAGCAGTTCGCGGCCGCGGAGAAGCTCGCGTCGCTGTGGCGCAAGCGCGCACCGGGGAGCGCCGACGCAGCGCGCATGGAGGGTCTCGTCGCGCTGCGCCTCGGGCGCAATTCCGTGGCGTCTGCCGCGTTCAGGGACACCGTGCGTCTCACGGGCGATGAGCCGGGCGAAGCGCTCGCCGGGCTTGCGCAGGCGGCGTCGACCAGCGGCAACGACTTCGGGACTTACATGGCGTTGCGCTCCGCCGTCGACACGAAGGCGCTCGACTCGCCCGCGCTCGTTCTCCTCGGGAATCTTGCGCTCGACAGCTACGTATTTCGCGACGCCCGCTCGTTCGCCGAGTCGGCCATTGCGCGTGACCCGCGGTCGGCGGCGGCGCAGCAACTGCTCGCGCAAGTACTCGCCGGCAGTGATGATGCCGCGGGCGCGATCGCCGCCGCCAACGCGGCGCGCCGCCTCGATCCGAAGGGCCAGGTGTTCACGCTCGCAGAAACGCTCGTGCAGCTAGACCGGATCGAGGAAGCGCGCATCGAGCTCGAGCGGCTGTTACAGGATGACGATGCGGGGCCGCAGGCCGAGCGCCGTCTCGCGCTGCTCGCGTATCGTGAAGGGGATGTCCAGGAAGCAGCGGGGCGCTTCAGCCAGCGGCTGCGCACCGGCGACGATCCGGCGGAAGCGCTTTTCTATCTCGGCGCGCTCGCCGAGCGGCACGGCAACGAGCAGGCCGCGCTCGACATGTACAGCCGCCTCGTGCAGGCCGGCGCGGGGTTGATGGCGCGCCGCCGTGCCGCCGCCGTACTGATGAAACAGGGCCAGCGCGCCGAGGCCTTTGCGATGCTCGATGCGGAGGAGGCGGGGAAACCCGGGGTGGCGGTCGATATCGTGCTCGCCAAGGCCGCGCTGCTGCTCGAGAACGGCGCACCTGCCGATGCGCTGCCGCTCCTCGATGCGGCGCTCGAACGTTTCCCCGCGCACCCGGGTCTCGAATATCAGCGCGCGCTCACACTGGAAAGCGCGGGCCGGGTGCAGGATTCGATCGCTGCGTTTGACGCCCTGTACAGGAAGCGCCCGGAAGATCCGGGCCTGATGAATGCCCTTGGTTATACGCTCGCGGACCACAGCAGGAACCTGTCGCGCGCCAGCCGGCTCATCGACAGCGCGCTCGAGCGCACGCCCGACAACCCGGCAATTCTCGACAGCCTGGGCTGGACGCGCTACCGGCAGGGCAACGCCGAACAGGCGCTCGCACCGCTTGCGCGCGCCTACCGCCTGTCACGCGACACAGAGATCGCCGCACATTGGGGCGATGTGCTCTGGTCGCTCGGCCGCGAAGGGGAGGCGCGCACGGTGTGGGCGCGGGCGCTTGCCCGGGATCCGGATTCGCGGCTGCTCAAGACCACGATCGAGCGCCACATTCCGGCCCCCTTGCAATCCCCGACCCCACCCAAGTGACGGCGCTTCGCAGCGGTCTGGCCGCGTGCGCCGCGGCGGTACTTGCCGCGGCCTGTGTGAGCGTCCCGAGGCAAGAAGCGGCCCCGATGCCCTGGCCGGAACGCCGCGCCGCCCTGCAGGCCGACGATACTTTCGCGTTGAACGGCCGTGTGGCGCTGAGCGCACCCGGCGCCGGCGTCAATGCCTCATTGCGCTGGCAGCAGGAGGGGGATGTCTCACGCCTGTCTCTCGACGGGCCCCTTGGAGTCGGTGGTGCGGAGGTGGAACTGCACGGCGACCGGCTCGACCTGCGTACCTCGCGCGGCGAGCATCTGACGGGCGATGCGGCGCGTGCCGAGCTCGAGCGACGCATCGGCTTTCCGCTGCCGCTGCAAGCGCTCCGCTACTGGGTGCGCGGCGTGCCGCAGCCTGGAGTTGCTGCCGACGAAGTGCTCGATGAAGCCCATCAGCGGCTCAAGCGCCTCGTGCAGGACGGTTGGGAAATCGACTACGCCGCCTGGCTCGAAAGCGCCGCTGGCAGCCTGCCGCGACGCCTCGCGGTGCGACGCGACGACACGCGCGTGCGCCTCGTCGTCGATCACTGGAGCCCATGAGCGCCCACGGCGTGGCCGGGCGCGCAACCCGCTGGCCGGCGCCGGCAAAGTTGAATCTTTTCCTGCACATCATTGGCCGACGCACGGACGGTTACCACGAGCTGCAGACGGCTTTCCAGCTGCTCGACTTCAGCGACACGATCCGGATCGAGCCGACCGACGACGGCGCCGTCACGCGCCTCGACGGGCCGCCGGGCGTGTCGCCCGATGAAGATCTCGCCGTGCGCGCCGCACGCGCACTGCAGGCGGCGACGGGATCGAAGCGGGGCGCGCGGCTGCGCGTCGAGAAGCAGATTCCTCTGGGAGGGGGCCTCGGAGGGGGGAGTTCCGACGCCGCGACGGTACTGGTGGGCTTGAACGAATTGTGGGGAACGGGGCTCGATCTGGCGCAATTGGCGTCGATTGGCGCTGATCTTGGCGCTGACGTGCCTGTATTCGTTCATGGTCGCTCGGCTTGGGCGGAGGGCATCGGCGAGCGTCTCATGCCGCTTAAGCTGCCGAAGAGGTGGTTCGTGGTGATCCATCCCGGAGTCGCCGTGCCCACCCACGCCGTCTTCCAGGCCCCTGAATTGACACGAAATTCACCCGTCATCACAATACGCGGCCTTTTTGAGGTGCAGACCCGCAATGACTGCGAACCGGTGGTTCGCGCGCGGTTTCCGGTGGTAGGCGATGCGCTCGACTGGCTCGGCCGGTTTGCGGAAGCGCGGCTCACGGGTACCGGGTCCTGCGTGTTTGCGGCGTTCGAGAGTGCCGCAGCGGCCGAGCGGGTTGCGGCGCGTGTGCCGGACGAGTGGCGCAGCTGGGTAGCACGCGGGCTCGATCGCTCGCCGCTGCACGAGCAGCTCGCGCAGCTGCAAGGCGAATCGGGATAGGCGGAAACGGTTTCGTCTGGGGCGTCGCCAAGTGGTAAGGCAGCGGGTTTTGATCCCGCCATTCGGAGGTTCGAATCCTTCCGCCCCAGCCAGACGAGCGAGGTTGTAGTGGCTGATTCGGCATCGATGGCGTTGTTTGCGGGGAATGCCAACCCGCAGCTCGCGCAGGAAATTGCCCGGCACCTGAAACAGCCGCTCGGGCGCGCCTACGTCGGCCGTTTCAGCGACGGTGAAGTGAACGTCGAGCTGATCGAAAACGTGCGCGGTCGGGACGTGTTCATCGTGCAGCCCACCTGCTCGCCGGTGAACGACAACCTGATGGAGCTGCTCGTGATGGCCGATGCGTGCCGGCGCGCCTCGGCAGCGCGGGTGACGGCGGTGGTGCCGTACTTCGGCTACGCGCGCCAGGATCGGCGGCCGCGCGCGACGCGCGCCGCGATCACGGCGAAGCTGGTCGCGAACATGATTTCGGGCGCCGGCGTGCATCGTCTCCTGACGATCGACCTGCACGCCGACCAGATCCAGGGGTTCTTCGACATCCCTGTGGACAACGTGTACGGCTCGCCGGTGCTGCTCGGCGATGCATGGCGGCAGGGCTACGACGACATGATCGTCGTGTCCCCGGACGTCGGCGGCGTGGTGCGCGCGCGCGCGCTCGCCAAACGCCTCGATGACGCGGACCTCGCGATCATCGACAAGCGCCGGCCGCGGCCGAACGAGTCGAAGGTGATGAACATCATCGGCGAGGTCGCGGGCAAGACCTGTGTGCTCGTCGACGACATGGTCGATACCGCGGGCACGTTGTGCCTCGCGGCGCAGGCGCTCAAGGACCAGGGCGCAAAGCGCGTGGTGGCTTACATCACGCACGCGGTGCTCTCGGGCAGCGCGGTCGAGAAGATTGCCGCGTCGGCGCTCGACGAACTCGTCGTGACCGACACGATTCCGCTGACGGATGCGGCCCGCAAGTGCGGCCGCATCCGCCAGCTGTCGGTGGCAGGGTTGCTCGCGGAAACGATTCGCCGCATACGCGATGAGGAATCGGTGAGCAGCCTCTACATCGACTGAACAGGCTTTTGGTGGGGACCCTCTGGTCGCGGAGGTTCCCTTTGGCATTGAACGAAGGAGAGATCCATGCGCATCGGATTCGAGATCCAGGCGGACATCCGTGACGATCAGGGCAAGGGTGCGAGCCGCCGCCTGCGTCGTCGCGGCAAGATTCCGGCCATCATTTACGGCGGCAAGCTCGCGCCCCGCCAGGTTATTTTCGACCATCAGAACCTGATGACGATGATCGACAACGAGAAGCTGTACTCGTCGATCATCCGTATCAAGGTGGGCAGCGAGAGCCAGGAAGCGATCATCAAGGACGTGCAGATGCACCCCGCGAAGAACGCGATCATGCACATCGACCTGCAACGCGTGCTGGCGGACGAGAAGATCCGCATTCACCTGCCGATCCACTGCCACGGCGCGGCGGGATCGCCCGGCGTCAAGACCGAGGGCGGCGTCGTGTCGCACCGCATCTCGGACGTCGAAGTGGTGTGCCTGCCGAAAGATCTGCCGGATTTCCTCGAGCTCGATCTGTCGCAGATGAAGCTCAACGAAACGAAGTTCCTGAGCGACCTCCCGCTGCCACCGGGGGTCGTGATCCCGCAGCTGCAGCAGGGTCGCAACGTAGCGGTCGTCTCGGTGCACGCGCCGCGGGCGGCGGAACCGGAGCCGACTGCCGAAGCGGCAGCGGCCGAAGGCGCGGTGGCTGCGGGGACGACCGCAGCGGCGCCGGCGGCTGGCGAGGCGGCGAAGGCCGACGCGGCAGCACCTGCGAAGAAGGAAGGCGGCGGCAAGAAATAGTCGTCGCGACCGGAGCACAAAGGCCGCCGGGACCCGGCGGCCTTTCTCTTTTGGGCTCGGTACACGCTGGAGGCGGGCATGGCCGGTTTTCCGCTGAAACTGATCGTGGGGCTCGGTAACCCGGGCGATGAGTACGCGCGCACGCGCCACAACGCGGGGTTCTGGTTCATCGACGAGCTTGCTGCGCGTCATGGGGGAAATCTGCGCGCCGATCGGCGTCATCATGGCGACATGACCCGCGTTCAGATCGGCGATGCCGAAGTGGTCCTGCTCAAGCCAATGCAGTACATGAACCGCAGCGCGGGTCCCGTCGGCAGCGTCGCGGATTTCTACAAGATCGAGCCGGGCGCAATTCTCGTTGCACACGATGAACTCGATCTGCCTGTCGGCACCGTGCGCCTGAAGGAAGGCGGCGGTCACGGCGGTCACAACGGCCTGCGCGACCTGATCCCGCGCATTGGCGAGAATTTCTGGCGTCTGCGCATCGGCATCGGCCACCCGGGCGACAAGTCTGAAGTCGTCGACTACGTGCTGACGCGCGCGCCGGCGGCAGAGGACAACGCGATCCGCGCGACGGTAGCGGTGGCGGCGGATGTGCTGCCGGTCCTCATCGAGGAGGGGCCGCAGCGCGCGATGAATCGACTGCATACCAAACCGGCTGATGGTGCATAGCGATGGGTATCAAGTGTGGAATCGTCGGCCTGCCGAATGTCGGCAAGTCGACTCTCTTCAACGCGCTCACGCGCGCACAGATCGCGGCGGAGAACTACCCGTTCTGCACGATCGATCCGAACATCGGCATCGTGCCGGTGCCCGACGAGCGTCTCGCGGCGCTCGCCTCGATCGCCAATCCGCAGAAGATCCTGCCGACGACCGTCGAATTCGTTGATATTGCGGGCCTCGTGGCGGGCGCCTCGCAGGGTGAGGGGCTCGGCAACCAGTTCCTTGCGCACATCCGCGAAGTCGATGCGATCGCGCACGTCGTGCGCTGCTTCGAGAACGACGACATCGTGCACGTCGCTGGCAAGGTCGATCCGCTTGCCGACATCGAGACGATCGACACCGAACTCGCGCTCGCCGATCTCGCGGCGGTCGAGAAGGCGCTCGACCGGGCGGCCAAGGCCGCCAAGGCCGGCGACAAGGATGCAATCCGCAAGCGCGACCTGTTCGAACGCGTGCGCCAGCAGCTCGACGGCGCCAAGGCCGTGCGTGCGATGGGCCTCTCGGCCGACGAACTGCGCGATCTGCACGAGTTGCACCTGCTGACCTCGAAGCCCGTCATGTACGTCGCGAACGTCGACGAGCACGGTTTCACCAACAATCCGCGCCTCGCGGCGCTCGAGCAGCGCGCCGCGGGCGAGGGCGCCGTGGTGGTTGCCGTGTGCGCGGCGATCGAGGCGGAAATCGCACAGCTCGACGACGACGCGCGCGCCGAATTCATCGCCGATCTCGGGCTCGACGAGCCGGGGCTCAACCGCGTGATCCGCGCCGCGTACAAGTTGCTCGGGCTGCAGACCTACTTCACGGTGGGGCCGAAAGAAGTGCGTGCCTGGACGGTGCGGGGCGGCTCGACGGCGCCGCAGGCGGCCGGCGTGATCCACACGGATTTCGAGCGCGGCTTCATCCGTGCCGAGGTGATCGGCTTCGACGACTTCATCGCGGCACGCGGCGAGCAGGGCGCGAAGGAGGCCGGCAAGCTGCGGCTCGAGGGCAAGGAGTACCTCGTCCGCGAGGGCGACGTGATGCATTTCCGGTTCAACGTGTAGGCAAGTGCACGCCGTTCACCCGCCTGGCCCGCGGGTGCGGATGGGCGGTCGCGCAAAGGTCAGCTCAATGCGGCTCCACGGCCGTGTAGAGCCAGCACTCCGCCATGCGGGCTCTGGTTGGTCAGCACGTACTTGCAGCGCTCGCCATAGGCCGCGACGAGCTGGCTCAACCTTGCCCCCGGCTTCTTCATGCGTTCGGGCCAGACATTTCGCCACGTCGGCAAGATGAACAAATCTGCCATGTGAGTGCCTTCGAAAGGAATGTGCACTTCGCCGCCCCATTGATCCGCTGGTGCGACCAGCTCCGTCACGGGGTCGGGGCCGAGGGGGAACGGCGTGCCGGCATCGTCGTCGTAAAACGGCACGACGCCCGGAATGCCGCTGTCAGGCCCGGTGAGTTGAAGCGCTTCCCGGGGTGATCGTCCGGTTTGCCGGCTTCGCCGAACCTGTTCGTGCAACAGACCCTTCCACAGGTGGAAGTCGTCGAATGGACAGGAGATCGATTGGATGTCCGATTGCCGGGCGAGCGCCAGGATCGCCTGCCGCAGGGCGTCCGTCAGTGGGAAAAGCGGACTGCTCGGCCTGGCTGGATATCCATGCTCGTTCTGTCCGACCGTGTCTTCTCGCCAGGCGAACTCTTCGACATGCGTGCCAAGCAACGCCCACTGTTCCAGTGCGCAGTCGGCGCGTACCCGTTGCGCGTCGACCCCGTCAAAGTCGTCCAACAAGAGGTCTTCGCGGACGCGCCCGCCGAGCAGTTGGCATCCGGTAGCCAGCCGCCAAATCTCGCCGTCGAAATATCGCCCCTGATAGTCGACGTCGGCAAGGCCGATGCGCGCGCGCAAATTCCCGAGCAAGTCGGCGACTTGGCCGAACAGTCTTTCCGCTTCTTCGCGATGTGCCGGGCGGCGCCCATCAGGTGCGTGCAGCAAACTCGCTGCATGGGTAAGCAGGTCGCGGGCTGCTTCCAGCGTTTCGCGTACCAACGGATCACGTATCTGGATGGCTCGGGCGGGCATGTGTGGTCGGGCTTCCAAGGGGCCGTGTTCAAGCCGAGGAGAACGGTGGTAGGGTGCCTGCACTACGAAGTTCGGTGCAAGGTACCTGCGGCCGCGCGGCCTCCCACTGCACCATTTTGCGTCCCGGACGGACGCGCAAGGAAATGCCATGTGTGACCACGACGCATTCGACGACATGGTCGAGTACGAGCTGCGTTCGAAGGCGCTGTCGCGTCGGCAGTTCGGGGCGCTGACCGTCGGGGCGGGTGCGCTGACGCTGCTGCCGCGCGCTGCGGACGCCGCGGAGGTGACCGAGGCCGAAGTCGAGATCAAGACGCCGGATGGCACCTGCGACGCGCACTTCGTGCACCCGGTCAAGGGCGCGTACCCCGGCGTGCTCGTCTGGCCCGACATCTTCGGCCTGCGACCAGCATTTCGGCAGATGGGGCGTCGCCTCGCCGAATCGGGCTACGCCGTGCTGACGGTCAATCCTTTCTATCGCACGCAGCATGCGCCGACCGCGCCGGAGAACCCGGACTTTGAAGATCCCGCGACGCGCGCGGCGCTGATGGCACTCGCGGGATCCCTGTCGCCCGCCACCGCGTCGGTCGATGCGAGGGCGTTCGTGGATTGGCTCGACAAGCAGGCGGCCGTCGACAAGGCCCGGGGAATCGGCACGACGGGCTACTGCATGGGCGGGCCGCTGGTCATGCGCACTGCAGCGGCGATGCCCGAACGCATCGGCGCGGGGGCGTCGTTCCACGGCGGCGGCCTCGCGACCGACCAGCCCGACAGCCCGCACCTCCTGATCCCGAAGATGAAGGCGCAGTTCCTGATCGCGATCGCCGGGAACGACGACCAGCGCCAGCCGCAGGTGAAGGACATCCTGCGCAAGGCCTTTGCCGAAGCGCAACTTCCGGCCGAGATCGAGGTGTACGCCGGCACGAAGCACGGCTGGTGCCCGCCCGATGCGCGGGTCTACGACCACGACCAGGCGGAGAAGGCGTGGGGGCGGTTGCTCGCGCTGTTTGAGCGCGCGCTGGACTACGGACAGCGAGCAGCAAGCGGCGAACATCTGACAGCCAGGTGAAGAGGCGCGCCACCGGATTTCATTTCCGTTGTCGGCTTCGTGTCGCTCGTGCTGGATCGGATGGAGGTGCGCTTCGTGGCTGCCTGCGCGGCAGCGAACCTGACGATCGGCACGCCAACGCTGGACGATCTTTTCTGAGCTGCCTGCGCGGCAGCGAAC
>DAORVK010000010.1:0-81424 GCA_035433705.1 Steroidobacteraceae bacterium | reverse complement strand
ACTCCCACTCAATAGTGGCCGGCGGCTTCCCTGAAATGTCATACACCACACGGGAAATCCCGCGCACCTCATTGACGATGCGCCGCGAGACGAGGTCGAGAAAATCGTACGGCAGGTGCGCCCAATGCGCCGTCATGAAATCGATCGTCTCGACCGCGCGCAACGCGATCACGTAGTCGTAGCGGCGCCCGTCGCCCATCACGCCGACCGAGCGCACCGGCAGGAACACCGCGAAGGCCTGGCTCGTCTTGTCATACCAGCCGTGGCGGCGCAGCTCCTCGATGAAGATCGCGTCCGCCCGCTGCAGCAGTGTTGCGAACTCCGCTCGCACCTCTCCGAGGATACGTACGCCCAGGCCGGGGCCCGGGAACGGGTGCCGGTAGACCATCTCGCGCGGCAGGCCGAGTGCGACGCCCATCTCGCGTACCTCGTCCTTGAAGAGCTCACGCAACGGCTCGACGAGCGCGAGGCGCATGTGCTCGGGAAGCCCACCGACGTTGTGGTGCGACTTGATGACATGCGCCTTGCCGGTGCGCGCGCCGGCCGACTCGATCACGTCGGGGTAGATGGTGCCCTGTGCGAGGAACTGCACGCCCTCGAGCTTGTGCGACTCCTCATCGAAGATCTCGATGAAAAGTCGCCCGATGATCTTGCGCTTGGCCTCCGGGTCGGTGACACCGGCGAGTGCCGCGTAGAAGCGCTCCGCCGCGTTCACCCGGATGACTTTCACGCCGAGGTTCTGCGCGAAGGTGCGCATCACCTGGTCGCCCTCGTCGAGACGCAGCAGGCCATGGTCGACGAACACGCAGACGAGCTGCTCGCCGATCGCCCGGTGCAGCAGCGCCGCGACCACCGAGGAATCCACGCCGCCGGAAAGCCCCAGCAACACGCGACCCTTCCCCACCTGCGCACGCACGCGCGCGATCGCATCCTCGATGATGTTGCCGACGGTCCAGAGCGCTTGCGCGCCGCAGATGTCGCGCACGAAGCGCTCGAGCAGGCGCGCGCCCTGGCGCGTGTGCGTGACTTCGGGATGAAACTGCACGCCGTAGTAGCGGCGCGTTTCGTCGGCCATCGCCGCGAACGGTGCGTTCACGCTCGTGCCCACGGAGCGAAAGCCCTGCGGCACCGCTTCGACCCGATCGCCGTGGCTCATCCACACATCGAGTACTGCGCGACGCTTGCCGTCTTCGCGATCGGCGATGCCATCGAGCAGGCGACAGGGCGCGGTCGCGGTGACTTCGGCGTAGCCGAACTCGCGGTGCTCGCTCGTCGCGACCTTGCCGCCGAGCTGCTTCGCCATCGTCTGCATGCCGTAGCAGATGCCGAGCACCGGGACGCCGATTTCGAACACCGCGCGCGGCGCCACCGGCGCCTGCGCTTCGGTGGTGGATTCCGGGCCGCCTGAAAGAATGATGCCCTTTGGCCGAAAGCGGCGAACGTCCTCGTCCGTGATGTCCCACGGATGAATTTCGCTGTAGACGCCGAGTTCGCGGACCCTTCGCGCGATGAGCTGCGTGTACTGCGCGCCGAAATCGAGGATCAGGATGCGATCCTCGTGCAGGTTCCTGTCTGATGCCTGGCGCTTATCTGACGCGGTAATTGGGCGCTTCCTTCGTGATCGTGACGTCGTGCACATGGCTTTCCCGCACGCCGGCGCTCGTCATGCGCACGAACTTCGGGCGCGTGCGCATTTCGTTGATGTTTCCGCTGCCCGTGTAGCCCATCGCGGCGCGCAGGCCGCCGGCGAGCTGGTGCAGGATCGCGACGAGGCTGCCCTTGTACGGCACGCGCCCCTCGATGCCTTCGGGCACGAGCTTTTCGAGCTCGGTCGTGGTGTCCTGGAAGTAGCGGTCACTCGAGCCGTGGCGCTCGGCCATCGCGCCCAGCGAGCCCATGCCACGATACGACTTGTACGAACCGCCCTGGTACAGCTCGACCTCGCCCGGCGATTCCTCGGTACCGGCGAAGAGGCCACCGATCATCACGGCATGCGCACCGGCGACGATCGCCTTCGCGACATCGCCGCTGTAGCGGATGCCGCCGTCGGCAATGACCGGCACACCCTGCTTCGCGAGCGATTCCGCGACGTTCGCGACCGCCGAGATCTGCGGCACGCCGACGCCTGCGATGACGCGCGTGGTGCAGATGGAGCCTGGTCCAATGCCGACCTTGACCGCATCGGCGCCGGCCTTGACGAGATCGGCCGCGGCTTCGGGTGTCGCGATGTTGCCGGCGATCACCTGCAGGTCGGGCCACTTGTCCTTGACCTTCTTCACCATCTCGAGCACGCCGCGCGAGTGGCCGTGCGCGGTGTCGACGACTACGACATCGACGTGCGCTTCGCAAAGCGCCGCGACACGATCGAGCGTATCCGGCGAGGTGCCCACCGCAGCGCCGACGCGCAGGCGCCCACCCTCATCCTTGCAGGCGCGCGGGAACTCGCGCGCCTTCTGGAAATCCTTCACCGTGATCATGCCGCGCAGTTCGAAATCCTTGCCGACCACGAGCACCTTTTCGATGCGGTGCTTGTGCAACAGCAGCAGCACGTCCTCCTTGGGTGCATTCTCGCGCACGGTGACGAGACGTTCCTGCGGCGTCATCACGCTCGAGACGGGCGCGTCGAGCTTCTCCTCGAAGCGCAGATCGCGGTGCGTGACAATCCCGACGACCTTCCTGCCCTTGACGACCGGCACCCCTGAAATGCCGCGCGCATGCGTCAGGTCGATCACCTGGCGGATCGTCATCTCTGGCGTCACGGTGATCGGGTCGCGGATCACGCCGCTCTCGAACTTCTTGACGCGCGCGACTTCGCGCGCCTGCCCCTCGATCGTCATGCTCTTGTGAATGATGCCGATGCCGCCCTCCTGCGCCATCGTGATGGCGAGGCGGGCCTCGGTCACGGTATCCATGGCCGCCGACATCAACGGGAGATTGAGGCGGATCGCGCGAGTGAGCTGGGTCGAGAGATCGACTTCCCGCGGCAGGACTTCCGAGTAGGCGGGTACTAACAGGACATCGTCGAAGGTCAGTGCTTCTTCGAGGATACGCATCGCTGGGATTTGTCCAGGGGAATTGGACGCGGCATTGTACGCACTGACCCCTCCCCCGTAAAGGCGCGCCTGCGCCGTTACAATGGGTACGCCCATGCCCCAGGAACGCAGCGTCTACACCGTCAGCCGCTTGAATCGCGAGGTGCGCCTGTTGCTCGAGCAGGGGCTGCCGGGCATCTGGGTGGAAGGCGAGATCTCGAACCTCGCGCGCCCCTCCTCCGGCCACTGGTATTTCTCGCTCAAGGACCGCGACGCGCAGATCCGTTGCGCGATGTTCCGGCAGAAAAGCAGCTCCGTGAAGTTCGCGCCGAAGGACGGTATGTCTGTCGTCGCGCGCGGGCGCGTGAGCCTCTACGAGCCGCGGGGCGATTTCCAGTTGATCGTCGAGAGCCTCGAGGAAGCCGGGCTCGGCGCGCTGCAGCGCGAATTCGAGCGGCTGCGCGACAAGCTGAAGGCCGAGGGCCTCTTCAACGAAGGCCACAAGCGCCCGCTGCCCGCTGTGCCCAAGCGGATCGGCGTCGTGACCTCGCCCACCGGCGCCGCGTTGCGCGACATCCTGCACGTGCTCGGGCGGCGCTTTCCAGCAGCCGCGGTACTGATCTACCCGACACCGGTGCAGGGCGCGGCGGCCGTGCCGGGCATTCTCGCGGCGCTCGATCTCGCTGCCAGGCGTGTGGACTGCGACGTGCTGATCGTCGCGCGCGGCGGCGGCTCGCTCGAGGATCTCTGGGCCTTCAACGATGAGCGCGTTGCGCGCGCCATCCGCGCGATGCCGATGCCCGTCGTCACCGGCATCGGCCACGAGATCGATTTCACGATCGCGGACTTCGTCGCGGACCTGCGTGCGCCGACGCCTTCGGCAGCGGCGCAGCTCACGGTGCCCGACGGCCGCGCGTGGCTGCAGTCGCTCGTGCGCATCGAGCAACGCCTGCTCGTGGGCGCAGATCGGGTGCTGCGTGAAGCCGTTGCAGCGCTCAAGCGACTCGGCCAGCGCATGCGTCTCGCCTCACCCGCCGTGCGCGTCGCGCAGGCCGCGCAGCGCATGGACGAGCTCGAACAGCGGCTCGCGCTTGCGGTGCGGGCCAGCCTGCTCGCGCAGCGCCATCGCAGCGTGGAGCTCGCGCATCGGCTGCACGCCGTTTCACCCTCCGCCCGGCTGCAAGCAGGCGCTTTGAAGAGCGCGGCCCTCGCCGCGCGCCTGGAATTTGCAATGCGCGGCGAACTGGCGCGCGGCGTGCACCGACTCGATCTCGCGAGCCGCACGCTCGACGCGGTGAGTCCGCTCGCGACCCTGAAGCGCGGTTTCGCCGTCGTCACGCGCGCGGCGGATGGCGTGCTCGTCACCGACGCTGCGACCCTCGCGCAGGGTGATACGCTCGTGACACGCCTCGCGGCCGGGCAGTTCCGGTCGCGTGTCGTGGAGGATTGATGCGCGGGAATACCAGAAGCGTTGCTACAGTCGCCGTGGCGCTGTGCGCCACTGTGTCGCTGGCCGCCACCACGACCCTGGCCGCTGCCCCGTCGATTGCTGCCGACCCTGCGCTGCCGCAGGCCAGCGAGGTGCCGGGCGGCGTCGTGTTGGTCGACGCGGGCCCTGCGAGCGCAACGGGTGGCATTGCCCCCGTCGTCACGCTCAACGGCGTGCGCACGATGGTGGTGCGCGAGGGGGATCACTGGACCGCAGTTGTGGGCTTGCCGCTGTCGCAGGCGGCACCCGCAACGGTGGACGTCGTCGTCAAGGACCGCGACGGGAACGAGCGGCGCATTGGCGTCGCCCTTGCCGGCAAGCAGTACGCGACGCAGCGCCTCAAAGTGAAGCCGGGTCAGGTGAACCTCTCGAAGGAGGACCTCGCCCGGGTGGAGGCCGAGCGTGTACGCATCCTCACGGCGCTCGCCACGTTCTCACCGGAGCCGCCCGCCACGCTCGCGCTGCGCCAGCCCGTGCCGGGCCCGCGCTCGAGCTCCTTTGGCCTGCGCCGCGTCTTCAATGGCGAAGCGCGCAATCCGCACAGCGGCATGGATATCGCGGCGCCGACCGGCACTCCGATCGCGGCGCCCGCAGACGGCCGCGTGCTCGACACCGGCAACTTCTTCTTCAACGGCAACACGATCCTCGTCGATCACGGCCAGGGGCTCGTGACGATGTACTGCCATCTCTCCGCAATCGACGTGACACCAGGTCAGGTAGTCAGGACAGGCGAGCCGATCGGCAAGGTGGGCGCGACCGGGCGCGTCACGGGTCCTCATCTGCACTGGGGAGTGACCCTCAATCGTGCGTCGGTGGACCCGGCGCTATTTCTTCCGCGGGCCGCGCCCGCGGCGGCGCGCTGAATCGTAGGGGTTCGAGTCGGTACGGAACTCGACCGCAACGGGTGAGGCGAAGAGATCGAAGGTCTCGCGGAACACGTTCGCGAGATAGCGCCGATAGGCATCCGGTACGTGTTTCGTCTGGTTGCCGTGGATCACGATACGCGGCGGATTGCGCCCGCCCTGATGCGCGTAACGCAGTTTGATGCGCCGGCCGCGCACGAGGGGTGGCTGGTGCTGCGTCATGGCGCGCTCGAGGGTTCTGGTCAGCTCGGGGGTGCGCATCTCGCGCATCGCGCCGTCGTAGGCACGGATCGCGGCCTGCGCGAGCTCGCCGACTCCGGTGCCGTGCCGCGCGGAAATGTAATGCACCGGCACGAACGGCGCGAAATCGAGCTTCAGAGCGATCTTGCCGCGGATCTCCTCGCGCTGCTCCATCGCGATCCCGTCCCACTTGTTGACCGCGATCAGCAACGCCCGGCCCCGCTCGAGTGCAAGCCCGAGCACGCTCGCGTCCTGCTCGCCGACCGTATCGTGCGCATCGAGCACCACCACAACCACATGAGCCTCGGCGATCGCCTGCAGTGTCTTCGACACGCTCGCACGCTCGATCGCATCGTCGATCTTTGCGCGCCGGCGCACGCCCGCAGTGTCAATGAGGAGGAATTCGCGTCCGTCACACGTGAACGGCACGAAGATGCTGTCGCGCGTGGTGCCTGGCATTTCGCTCGCGATCACGCGCTCCTCGCCGAGAAGCCGGTTGACGAGGGTGGACTTGCCGACGTTCGGGCGACCGATCACGGCGATGCGGATCGCATCGCGGGCAGGATCGGCCGTCTCGGTCGCGATGTCAGGCGGCGGTGCGTCCGCAAACACCGCATCCATCAGCTCATGCGTACCCTGCCCGTGCGCAGCCGAAAGCGGCACCGGCTCGCCGAAGCCGAGTCCGTGAAATTCCGCCACCGCGACGTCACTGTCGAGCCCCTCGGCCTTGTTGGCCACGAGTACGACGCGCTTGCCAGAGCGGCGCAGCTGCCGTGCGATGAATTCATCCAGGGGCGTGATCCCGGCGCGCGCATCCACGATGAAGACGAGGGTGTCGGCCTCCGCGATCGCGCGTTCAGTCTGCACGCGCATCGGGGACTCGATACCGGAGGGCTGCTCGACGATGCCGCCCGTGTCGATCGCGACGAATGCGACGGAACCAACCTTGCCGTAGCCGTACTGCCGGTCGCGCGTGACGCCGGGAACGTCGGCGACGATCGCGTCGCGCGTGCGCGTCAGCGCGTTGAAGAGAGTCGACTTGCCGACATTCGGGCGGCCGACGAGGGCAATGACGGGTAGCATGCCGGCACCGGGCGTCCCGGCTTCAGGCCTTCGGCCGGAACGCGCTCACGCGGCCGTCATCGTTGATCACGATCACGGTGCTGTCGGCGACAACTGGCGGGTTCGAGACCCGGGTGCCACCCGACTTCACGCGCGCGGCGATCTCGCCGGTCGACTTGTCGAGAAAGTGCACGTAGCCCTCGAAGTCGGCGACGACGACATGATTGCCGATTACCGCGGGCGCCGAGAGGCCCCGGTAGGCGAGCGCCTTCTGCCGCCAGACCTCGCCGCCGGTGCGGCTGTCCATCGCGACCACATCGCCCTCGGCCGTTGAGATGTAGAGATGGTCGCCGTCGAGCGCGAGCCCGCGATAGCTCGACAGATCACGCGACCACCAGATCTGGCCGGTATCGAGTGCGAGCATCGCGATACGGCCCTGGAAGCCCACCGCGAAAACATTGTCGCCCGAGACCAGCACGCGCGAGTCGATGTCGCTCAGGCGCTCGAGCTCGGTGCGCCCGCGCGGCGGCGCCACCGCCGTCTCCCACAGCACCGAGCCGTCGCGCAAGCTCGCACCGACGACCTTGCCGTTGTCGAAGCCGCAGAGGACAACGTCTCCCGCGAGCACGGGCGCCGCAACCCCACGCAGCGTGAGGCGCGGAATCTGCTGCTCGACACTCCACAGCTCGTGACCGTCTTCGCGCGCGAGGGCAACCAGGCGCCCGTCGACGGTGCGCACGACGACCGCGGTCGGCGCCACGAGCGGCGCCGAGAGTACCTCGCCGCGTACGCGCACACGCCAGAGGACGCTGCCACTCTCGCCCGACAAGGCGATCACTTCGCCTTGACTCGAGCCAGCCACAACCAGCGTCGCGTCGGCCCCCGTGCTGCCAGCCAGGGGCGCTTTGGTCTTCGTCTGCCAGAGCGCGCGACCGTTTGCGAGCGCGAACGCTGCGATCTCGCCACCATGGCCCGCCGCATAGACCCGGTCCCCGACGACCGTCGCGCCGAGCCCGAGTCGCAGCGCGGCATCGCCGCCCCCGACGCTCGCATCCCACGCGCGTTCGACGGCCAGCGTCTGCCTGAAGTCGACCAGTTCGGCGGGCGGATTGACTTCCTTGTCCTTGGAGCAGGCCGCGAGCACGAGAAACAGGCTGGCGAAGGCGATGCGACGCATGTCAATTCACCTTCGCGGGCGCGGGCGCCGTCTTCGCGGGGACCACATTCTTCGCGGGGACCGCATCTTTCGCGGGCTCGAGCGCGATGATCTTCAGCTCGAGCAACCCCGCATCGACGGCTCCTTCCGCGCCACCGGCACGCGCCGCGCGATACGCCGCGAGCGCACCGCTCCTGTCATCCCTGGCGAGCAGCGCATCGCCGCGAATCTCCTCGAAGCGTGGCTCGAATGCACCGTCCTTGCCGCTCTTCAGCAGCGCGAGCGCCTCATCGGGCTTGTCCTGTTCGAGGTAGACGCGCGCAAGGCGGCCGCGCGCCACCATGGCCAGCTCGGCATCATGCGAGCCGTCCATGACGCGCTTCAGAAGCAGGGCGGCCTTGTCGAACTCGCGCGCATCGACATGGATGCGCGCGGCGAGCAGGTCCGCCTGGTCAGCGTAAGGCGAGCCGTTGTGATCACGCCGCAACTCGTCGACGAGCGTGTAGCCGCGCGCGCGATCATTGCGACCGAAGGCTTCGATCATCTGCTCGTAGCGCGCGCTCGCCTCGTGGGCCAACCGCTCGATGCGCTCCTGCCAGACCCGCCAGCCGGCGAGCGCCAGCACGCCCAGCACGACTCCGCCCACGATCCACAAGGCGTTCTCGCGCATCCAGCGCTTGACGTATTCCCACTGCTCGCTCTCCGACAGATAATCGTCCACCGCTCACTCCTTCAACGCCGCCTCGAGCCGGGTGCTCACCTCGGTCATCGGGCATTCGATCTGGTGCGCCTCACCGCGCAGGTTCTTGACTGCGATCACGCCGCGTTCCAGTTCGCTCTCACCGAGCACGAGCGCGAACCGCGCGCCGCTGCGATCGGCACGCCGGAACTGCGCCTTGAAATTCCCGCCCCCAAGGCCAAACGCGACACGCCGCTGTGGCAGCTGGTCCCGCAACCGCTCGGCGAGTGCGAGCCCCGCCGCCGCCGCGCGCTCGCCCTGGGTCACGACGTACGCGTCGGGCGTTTGCGCCACGGGAACGACCTGCGCCAGCCGCAAGAGTTCCACCACGCGCTCGATGCCCATTGCGAATCCGATCGCCGGCGTGGCTTCGCCGCCCAGCTGGGTAATCAGGCCGTCGTAGCGGCCACCCGAGCACACCGCATCCTGCGATCCGAGTGCGTCGGTCGTCCATTCGAAAACAGTGCGTGAATAATAGTCGAGGCCGCGCACGAGGCGCGGATTCACGGTGAACCCGACGCCGGCGGCGCGCAAGGCGGCCTGCAGCGTCTCGAAATGCGCTTTCGACTCTGCGTCGAGGTGATCGACAATCAAGGGTGCACCGGCGATGACCGCCTGCATGTCCGGGTTCTTGCTGTCGAGAATGCGCAGCGGATTGCCGCCGAGCCGGCGGCGACTGTCTTCGTCGAGCACGGCGTCGTGTCCACGGAAATACTGCACGAGCCGCTCGCGATAGAGCGCGCGGGACTGCGACGTCCCGAGGGAGTTCAGCTGGAGGGTCACGCGCTCGAGGCCCAGCATCCGCCAGAGGCGCGCGATCATCACGATCAGTTCGGCGTCGACATCGGGGCCGTCGAAGCCGAGCGCTTCGACATCGAACTGATGGAACTGGCGATAGCGGCCTTTCTGCGGGCGCTCATGGCGGAACATCGGCCCGATGCACCAGAGCTTGTGCTTCTGTCCCCGCAACATGCCGTTCGAGATGGCGGCACGTGCGATGCCCGCCGTGGCTTCCGGCCGCAGGGTGAGACTGTCGCCGCCCTGGTCGACGAAGGTATACATCTCCTTCTCGACAATATCGGTGAATTCACCAATCGAGCGCTTGAAGAGATCCGTGTGCTCGACGATCGGCACGCGGATCTCTTCGTAGCCGTACATCGCGACGAGTTCGCGCAGCACGGCTTCGAGGTGCTGCCACAGACCGATCTCCGCCGGCAGCACGTCGTTCATGCCACGAATGGGTCGCACGCCGTTCGTCATGGCGCCCGGCTCAGAACGCCGTCCGCGGCGATCACAAAATGCGCGCTTCGGCCGCTGCGCACACTCCCCGGCACCTCGATCGTGCGCCCATCGGCCTCGACCGCAACGCCGTCGGCGTACCCGAGGAGCACGCGCAGCGGCGCGGGCCCCGCGACCGACAGTGTCCCGGGCGCACGCGCAAGATCGAAGTAGAGACGCTTGCCACGTGCGTCGTAGACCTCGACCCAGGAATCGCCCCGGATCGCGAGCCGCAGCCGCACCGTACCGACTGGCTTCGACGCCGGTGTTTCCATGGCCGATGGAGCTGGCGCCTCGGCCGGCCCAGCGGGCACGGCAGCTCCCGGCGCCGCTGTGGCCGGTGGCGCGTCGGGTACCGGCTTCGACTCTGCAGAGGGCGGCACAGCGTCCGGCAGGGTAGCCGTCGGGAGTCCCTTGAGCGCAAGCCAGATACCCGCGATCACGGTGCCCGCCACGATCACGCCGACCACTGGACCGGCGAGCTGGCGAGGCGCGCGAACGGGTGTGGCGTGGACGAGTTTCGCGGGATCCGGCGGCGCACTCGCGGCAATCTGCGCGGCGTAAGCGTCGAGCAGCTCGCCGGCCGGCGTGCCGAGCAGCTCGGCGTAACGGCGCAGGTGGCCACGCACGTATACGGGTGCGCCAAGCTCGGGAAATTCTCCGGCTTCCAGTGCCTCGATCATGCGTGGCTCGAGGTGCAGCTTCGCGGCTGCCTGCAGCGAAGAGAGGCCCGCGCGCTCGCGGGCAGCGCGCAGGCGCGCGCCGATGCTGTCGCCAACCGCCGGGCTCGAAGTGTTGGTCATCCCGGATTGCGGGCTGCTGCGCCCAGCGCCCGCACCTGGTCGGATTCGGGGAAATCGATGCGCAGTCGGCGCGAGAATTTTTCCTCGGCGAGCTTGTCCCCTGTGGCACGCGCGATCCGCACGCGCAGCAGCAGAAGGTCCGGCGTCGCCCGGAAGGCCTCCAGGAAACGATCCACGTCCGTGCGTGCTTCGGCAGTCGCGCCCTGCTGCAGGCGCAGGTCGCCGAGCTGGAACGCCGCCTCGGCGCTGTTTGGCCGCAGCTGCAGGGCACGGAGGAAGTTCTTTTCAGCATCAACGAATCGGCCCGCGCCCCGCTGGCAGACGCCGGCGTTGGTGTAAGCCGCCGCAGGCGTCCGATAGAGCGGGTTGCGAGCCGCCGATTCGAAGTGCTTCACGCCCTCGTCGATGCGGCCGTTGCGGCACAGATAGATCGCGTAGTTGTTCTCGATCTCGGGGTCCTTCGGCGCGAGCCGCAGCGCCGTCTCGAAGTGCCGGTCCGCCTTCTTCGCCTCGCCGAGGCGCTCGTACAGGAGGCCCAGTGCGCTGTGCACGTCCGGACTCGACGGATCCTGCTGCTCTGCGCGTTCGAGCTTTTCCTTCGCGAGCGGCAGGTTGCCCTGTCTCAGGTACGCGAAGCCAAGCTGCACGTTGTACCCCGCTGCGCTCGTGTCGGAGCGCTCCGGGCCGCCAGTCGTGGTCGTGCACGCCGCAAGCAGCAGCGCGACCAACGAACCGCAGACTCCCGCCGCAACTTGCCTCGCGCTCATGGTGAAACCGCCACGCCAATCAGCTTGTTGCCGAGACGCACCGTGGTGCGGTCCTGTACGCGGCCGGCGAGTTGCCCGCAGGCAGCGTCGATATCGTCGCCGCGCGTGCGGCGGATCGTCGCGAGCACGCCGCACGATAGCAACTCGTCGCGAAACGCGTGGATGCTCGCCTGACTCGAGCGGCGGTAGCGCGTGCCCGGATACGGGTTGAAAGGGATCAGGTTGAGCTTGGCGGGGTGGCCCTTGAGCAGGCGCACGAGACCGCGCGCATGCTCAAGCTGGTCGTTCACCCCCTCGAGCATCACGTACTCGAAGGTGACGCTGCGCCCGTTCTGCTCATCGAGATAGTGCCAGCACGCCTCGAGCAGCTCGGCGATCGGGTGCTTGCGGTTGATCGGCACGAGCACGCTCCGCAGTTCATCGGTTGGCGCGTGCAGCGACACTGCGAGTGCGACATTCGTTTCCTCGGCGAGCTTGTAGATCTGCGGCACGAGGCCCGATGTCGAGAGTGTGACGCGCCTGCGCGAGATGTCGAAGCCGAAGTCGTCGGTGAAGACCCGCAGCGCGGGCACGACGTTCCTGAAGTTCGCCAGCGGTTCGCCCATGCCCATCAGCACGACGTTGGTGATTGCACGCTGGCCTGGCGAGGCCCCTGGCGGCGGCACGAAGTCGCGTTCGAGTTCGCGCTCGGCGAGCCACACCTGGCCCACGATCTCGGCAGTGGTGAGATTCCTGTTGAAACCCTGCTGCGCCGTCGAACAGAAGGAGCAGTCGAGCGCGCAGCCCACCTGCGAGGAGATGCACAGTGTGCCGCGCCCCTCCTCGGGAATGAATACCATCTCGATCGCCTGGGTCGCGTCGGCGCGCAGCAACCATTTGCGCGTGCCGTCCGCCGAGCGCTGCGTCGTCACGATCTGCGGCGCGCGCACTGCGGCGCGCTCCGCAAGCCGCGCACGGAAGTCCTTCGCGAGATCGGTCATCGCCTCGAAGCGCGACTCGCCGCGGCCGTAGATCCACTGCATGAGCTGCCGCGCACGAAAGGGCTTGCTGCCGAGCGAGCCGACGAATGCCTCGAGCGCGGGCCTCTCGAGCCCGAGCAGGTTGACGCGCTCTTCACCAGCCAACTCAACAGACATGACGCTTCCTGCCCGCAGCCCGCAGCCCCTGGCCTTCAGCTCCGTGGACAGATGTCCACGGCCTTGAAGAAGTGGTCGATTTCAGTCTTCGCGTTGTCGACGGAATCCGAACCGTGCACGGTATTCGCCTCGATGCTCTCGGCGAGATCGGCGCGGATCGTGCCTGGCGCGGCCTTTTTCGGGTCGGTCGCGCCCATCACCTCGCGGTTTTTCGCGACGGCGTTCTCGCCCTCGAGCACCTGCACGACCACGGGGCCCGAGGTCATGTAGCGCACGAGGTCGTTGAAGAACGGCCGCTCCCGATGCACGGCGTAGAAGCCCTCGGCCTCGCTCTTCGAGAGGCGCAGCATGCGGCTGCCAACCACCTTGAGGCCGGCTCTTTCGAGACGGCGAACCACTTCGCCGATGAGATTGCGCGTCACGCCGTCCGGCTTGACGATGGAAAGGGTGCGCTCGAGCGCCATGCGGATTCCTCGGGTTTGACCTGCAAACCCGCTAGTTTACACGCTGAAGCTCTCGCCGCAGCCGCATTCGCCCTTGGTGTTGGGGTTCGAGAAGCGGAAGGCCTCGTTGAGGCCCTGCTTGACGAAATCGACGGTCGTCCCTTCGACGAGCGGCAGACTTTCCGGGTCGACGAAAACCTTGACGCCGCGGTCTTCGAAGACCCGATCGTCCGCATGGACCTCGTCGGCATAGTTGACGACATAGGCAAAGCCCGAGCAGCCGGTCTTGCGCACCGCGAGGCGCAGCCCGAGGCCTTTGCCGCGCGTGGCGAGGAAAGTCTTGACACGCTCGGCGGCAGACGGGGTCAGTTGAATGCTCATGCGCCCATTTTACGACGCCCGCCCGGAAGGGGGGTATCGGCGGGCCATTTCGCGACGCAGTCCCGCAGGGCGTCTTCGATCACCAGCAGTCGGCCGAGCTTTGCCACCGGCACCTCGAAACGTCGGGCCCAATCGCCCGGGGAGCCCGGCAGGAGGTCCTCGCGCCGCCTCCCGGCGAGCTCACCTGCGAGCCAGCTCGCCACGGCAAGGGTATGGGGACAGCCATAGGCCTGGAACCGCGCTTCAGCCACCACCGCGCCCGTCAGGCGAAGGTGAAAGCGCACCCGCGTCCCGCTCGCCTCACGACCTGCCTCACCGCTCACGACGGGCAAGTCCTCCGCAAAGCGCCCCCCTCGTGCCAGGCAGGTGAAGAACTCGCGCGTGAGCGGACTCAGGGTATCCCCGGTCACGGCGCAACGCTGCGCAGGCGCATGAATGCACGTTTGACCGCCTCACTGGCCCTCTCAATGTCGGCGGCGCACGTGAAACGGCCGAGGCTGAAGCGCAGCGAACTCTGCGCAAGTTCCGTGCTCCGCCCGAGCGAGCGCAGCACATACGACCCCGCGGCGGTTGCCGAGCTGCATGCCGAACCCGTGGAGATCGCGATTTCAGTGAGCGCGGTGACGAGGCTCTCACCCTCGACACCTTCGAACGACACGTTGAGGATCGCCGGTGAGCCCCCTGCAAGTGGGCTATTGAGAGACACGCCCGGCAGGTGCGCAAGTGACCGCCAGAGCGCCTCGCGCAGCGCCCCGACGCGGATCGCGTCGGCGCCTCCCTCCTCCTTCGCGAGCGCACAGGCCCGACCGAAGCCCACTACCTGATGCGTCGGCAGCGTGCCCGGGCGCAGGCCGCGCTCCTGACCGCCGCCGAACATGACGGGAGCAAGCCAGGGCCGTGCGGTCGCGGCGACATAGAGCGCGCCGATGCCCTTCGGCCCGTGGATCTTGTGCGCCGTGAAGGAGCCGAAATCGATCTGGCCGGCGAACGCCGTGGGCAGCTTGCCGACCCCTTGCGCGAGATCGCAGTGAAACAGCACTCCCGCGGCGCGGCAAGCAGCGCCGATCGCCGCGACTTCCTGCACGGCGCCCGTTTCATTGTTCACGTGCATGATCGAGACAAGCAGCGTGTCGGGGCGCAGCGCCGCGCGCACATCTTCGACTGCGAGGCGCCCCTGCGGACCCGGCGTGAGCCAGGTCACGGCGAAGCCTTCCTTCTCGAGCTGGCGCACTGGATCGAGCGTGGCGCGATGCTCGGTGCGCGCGGTGACCAGGTGCTGGCGCCGATCGGCGTTTGCGCGCGCGGTGCCGAGGATCGCAAGATTCGACGCCTCCGTCGCTCCGGAAGTGAAAACGATCTCGCCGGGCTGCGCACCGATGAGGGCCGCGACCTCCGCCCGTGCCGCCTCGACGCGCCGCGCCGCCTCACGGCCGTAGACGTGTGTCGTGGACGAAGGATTGCCGTAAACACCCTCTTCCGTGAGACACGCAGCCATTTCCGCAGCGACGCGCGGATCGACCGCCGTGGTCGCGGCGTTGTCGAGATAGACCGGTGCGCGCTCGCGGACGTCTGTCATCGCGGCTCTCCGGGTGCGCGCTTGCTGCCGGCCACCTTGCGCCTGCCCTGGACAGCGGCGAGCACGCCACGCAGGATGTTCACTTCGTTCTGGTCCATCTCCGCGCGCTGGAACAGCCGTCGCAGGCGCTGCTGCAGATTCGTGCCGCTCACGGTGCGATCGCGAAATTCGATCTCCGCGAGCACGAGGTCGAGATGCCCGAAGAAGCGCTCCATCTCGGCCGCGGTCGCGAGCGGCACAGCGCCGGGCGCCGCCTCGAACCGCGCGCCGCCGGCACGATAGATCTCGTAGGCGATCAACTGCGCGGCCATCGCGACGTTGAGCGATGTGTATGCGGGATTCGCGGGGATGCGTACCAGCACGTGCGCCGCGTCGATTTCCCCGTTCGAGAGCCCGGTACGCTCGGCGCCAAACAGCACGGCAACCGGACCACTCGCTGCCTCACGAACGATGCGCTGTGCGGCATCGCGCACGTCGATCACGCGATGGTTGTGCTCGCGCTCGCGCGCAGTCGTCGCGATCACGAGTCCGCAGTCGCCGATCGCCGTGTCGAGGCGATCGGCGACGCAGGCTGCCGCCAGAAGGTCGTCAGCGCCGGACGCACGGGCCACGGCTTCCGCATGCGGAAAATCCCGCGGTCGCACCAGCACGAGGCGCTCGAGCGCCATGTTTTTCATGGCGCGGGCCACCGCACCGATGTTGCCGGGGTGCTGGGTGCCGACCAGCACGAACCTGATGTTCGCCGCGTACATCGTGATATTGTAGTCCGTTCCCCGTCGAGCCCCGTTTCACATGCAACCAGCTGTCAACATCGCGGTCCGCGCCGCGCGCCGCGCGGGCGAAATCATCGTCCGCAGCATGAACCGGCTCGAGAGCATCCAGGTGACCGCCAAGGGCCGCAACGATTTCGCGAGTGAGGTCGACCGGGCCGCCGAACAGGAGATCATCGCGATCATCTCGAAGGCCTACCCGCAGCACGCATTCCACGCCGAGGAGAGCGGCGTTACCGGCGAGTCGGAAACGGTCTGGATCATCGACCCGCTCGACGGCACGACGAATTACCTGCACGGATTTCCGACCTTCGCCGTGTCGATCGCGTGCCAGCATCGAGGCCGACTCGAACATGCGGTGATTTACGACCCGATGCGCCTCGAGCTCTTTACCGCAAGTCGCGGCGACGGCGCGCGCCTCGAGAACCGCCGCCTGCGCGTCAGCAACCGTCCGGGCATCGAGGGGGCACTCGTCGCAACGGGCTTTCCCTACCGGGCGAACCAGGACTACGCTGACGACTATCTCGCCCAGTTGAAGGCCGTGATGCAGGCTACCGCCGGCGTGCGCCGTCCGGGCGCGGCGGCACTGGACCTCGCATATGTCGCGGCCGGACGCGTCGACGGGTTCTGGGAGATCGGCCTCAACCCGTGGGACACGGCTGCGGGCGCGCTCCTGATCCAGGAAGCGGGCGGCCGCATCGGCACGCTCGGCGGAGCGCCCTACAATCTCTCACCACATGTGGTTGCAGGAACGCCGAAGGTCTACGAAGCGCTGCTCGATATCCTCGGGCCGCACGTGCCGGAATCGCTGAAACGCGTCTGATGCGCGGCTGCTACGCCCCGCTCGACGCGCGACCCCGCATCGGGCTTACCCAGAAGCCGTACAGGAAATACACGATCACCGAGCCGGCGAGGAACCATGCAAAGAAGTGCAGCACGCGCGGCTCGACCTGGGTAATCAGGAACAGGCACGAGACGATGCCGAGGATCGGCGTTACGGGATAGAACGGAACCCTGAACTGCCGCGGCAGGTCGGGTCGGGCACGGCGCAGCCAGATTACGGCGAAGCAAACAATCGCGAACGCCGCGAGGGTGCCGATCGAAGTCAGGTCGCCCAACGTGTTGATGTCGAACACCGCCGCCGCGAGCGCGACCACCACGCCGACAATGAGCGTGTTGATCCACGGAGTCTTGAAACGCGGATGAACCTTCGCAAGCGCCTGCGGCAGAAGCCCGTCGCGCGACATCGTGTAAAAGACACGCGTCTGGCCGAACATCAGCACGAGGATCACCGACGAAAGCCCCGCGATCGCGCCGATCTTGATCGCCTTCACGAGCCAGCCCCACTGCGGGCCGAAGGTGTCGGCCGCGACGGCCACGGGCGCCGCGACATTGAGCTTGGTGTAGGAGATGACGCCGGTGAGTACGGCCGAAGTCGCCATGTACAGCACCGTGCAGATCACGAGCGAGCCGAGGATGCCGAACGGCATGTCGCGGCGCGGATTCTTCGCCTCCTGCCCTGCCGTCGACACCGCCTCGAAGCCGATGTAGGCGAAGAACACGATCGTTGCCGCGCGCAACACGCCGCTCCAGCCGAACTCGAAGGGCACACCGGTTGGCTCGGGGATGAACGGCCGCCAGTTGGCGCTATTCACATAGAACGCACCCACCGCGATGAAGGCGAGGATCACCGCCACCTTGATTGCGACAATGACATTGTTGACGGTGGCCGACTCGGACACGCCGATGACGAGCAGCAGCGTGACCGCAACCACGATCACGACCGCGGGCACATTCAACAGCGAAGTCACGACGGCGCCCGCAGCGATCGGCACGAGCGAGCCGATCGGAAGCTGCACGACTGCCCCTGCGGGCGCGATGACTTGCGCCCCGGCGGCCAGTTCGCGCAAATGACCCGTCGCAGGATCGAGCACCGTGGCGGCGCTCGCGAGTATGGCCTGTGTCTCCTGCGGGAGATGGATGTCGGCGGCGTTGGTCAGCGTGAAGCCGCTGCCGGTGCTGCCCCCCACGACGTCATAGAGCGCGAGCGCCGACGGATGCACTCCCGGAATGTGCGCGGTGCCCGTAGACAGGAATTGCACAAGCGAGCCGTCGGCGAGGCGCGCGGTGACACCGTTCAGGCTCACGAGCGGGTCGCTGATGCTGAACGTGGTCGCATGCGCAATCACGAGCTTGCCCATGGCCTGCGTGAACTCTGCGGGGATGCCGAGGCCGAGGTCGTGCAGCAGGCTCATCGCATAGCCGGACCAGCCGACCGCGACCACCGACGCCGCGAGCCCGTACTCGAGCAGCAGCAGCGCACCCATGATCCACGCGCCGAACTCGCCGATTGTCGTGTAGGTGTAGGTGTAGGCGGACCCCGAAACCGGCAGCATCGATGCGAGCTCCGCATAACAGAGGCCCGCGAAGGCGCAGACGACGCCCGCGATCACGAAGGAAATCATCACCGCGGGGCCCGCGTGCAGCGCCGCGGCGTTGCCGGTGCGAACGAAGATGCCGGCGCCAATGATGCAGCCGATGCCGAGCAGCACGAGATGCCAGGGGCCAAGCGAGCGCTTCAGTTCCCCGCGATCGTATTCAGCCTGGACCTGATCGACCGACTTCGTCCGCCATTTCATCGTTAGCCCCCGTCGTGGATACCGACTTTTGCCGCATCATAGGCACATCGACCGGTGGCGTCACTTTTTGGCGCGCTGCTGGCTGATCCCGCTGATCAGGGCATGTCGTCGACTGCGGACTTCTTCACGGTCGGGAACACGTGCTCGGCCGTGAGCCCGGCGTCGAGCGCGATCGCGGACGATATGTAAATCGACGAATAGGTGCCCGCGAGGATGCCGATCGCGAGCGCTTCGGAGAAGCCGCGCAGGACCGGGCCACCGAGGAACAGCAGCGCGACGACGACGATCATCGTGACGACCTTCGTCATGATCGTGCGCGACAGGGTCTGGTTGATCGCCTGGTCGAGCACGGCCAGCGGCGCAAGGCGCCGGTTGTGCTCGAAGCGTTCGCGGATACGGTCGAAGATCACGACGGTGTCGTTGAGCGAATAGCCGATGACGGCGAGGATCGCCGCGACCACGGCCAGGTCGAACGGCGTCTGCGTGACCGAGAAGATGCCGAGTACGAGAATCGGGTCGTGCATGACCGCAACGATGGCGCCCGCCGAAAGGCGCCAGGTGTGGAAGCGGAACGCGATGTAAATGAAGATCAGGAGCAGCGTGAAGCTGAGCGCCCAGATTGCGCTCGTACGCAGCTCGTCACCGACCTGCGGGCCGACGACGTCGAGCTTGCGCACCTCGGCACCCGGCTCCACTGCGAGCAGCGCCTGCTCGACCCGCGCGCGAATCTCCGCGACCGACTGCGATGCATCGGGCGGCAGGCGGATCGCAACTTCGCGCGAGGACCCGAAGATGCCGACCTGCGGCTCGTGGAACCCGGCGGACTCCAGCTGCGAACGGATGGCTTCGACGTTCGCCGCCGAAGGCAGTGCGGCCTCGACCGACACGCCGCCCGTGAAGTCGATCGCGAAATTGAGCCCTTTCGTGACGAGTGCGCCGATCGAGACGACCATCATCACGGCCGAGAGCGCGTACCACACCTTGCGGGTGCGCATGAACGCGATCTTCGTCTGCTTGTGGAAAAACTCCATGTCCTGTCCTCGCCTCCTGAACTCAGCCGATCGCGAGCTTGCCGATCTTCGCGCGCCCGCCGTACATCAGGGTCAGCAGTGCGCGACTGCCCATGAGCGCCGTGAACATCGAGGTCGCGATACCAAGCGACAGCACGACCGCGAAGCCGCGGATCGCGCCGGTACCAAACACCCATAGCACGATGCCGGCAATCAGGGTCGTGACGTTCGAGTCGGCGATCGCGGAGAAGGCCTTGTCGAAGCCGGCGCGGATCGCCGCCTGCGGCGACACGCCGTTTCGCAGCTCCTCGCGGATGCGCTCGTAGATCAGCACGTTGGCGTCGACCGCCATGCCGACGGTGAGGATGATGCCGGCGATGCCGGGCAGCGACAGTGCTGCGCCCATCATCGACAGCAGCGCGGTCAGGAGCAGCACGTTCGCGACGAGCACGAGGTCGGCGACGAGACCGAACACCTGATAGTAGAGCGCCATGAATACGAACACCCCGAGCATGCCGACAATCAGCGCCTTGACGCCCTGTTCGATGTTCTTCGCGCCGAGGCTCGGGCCGATCGCGCGCTCCTCGGCGAGGAAGATCGGCGCGGCGAGCGAGCCCGCGCGCAGCAGCAGCGCGAGCTCCCGTGCTTCGCTCTGTGTGAGCCCGGTGATCTGGAACTGGTTGCTGAACACGCCGCGGATCGTCGCTACGCTGATCACGCGCTGATCGGTCACCTCGCGCTCGATTTTCTTGCCGCCCACGTCGACGGTCTCGCGTGACTTCTCGATGAACACCACCGCCATCGGCTTGCCGAGATTCGCCTGCGTGGTCTTGAGCATCTGCGCGCCACCGCGCGCATCGAGCTTGACCGAGACGCCCGGGCCGTCCTGCGTCGCCGCTGTGATCGCATCGGTGAGCTGATCGCCCGTGACGATCAGCTCGCGCTTGAGCAGCACCGGCTGGCCATTCTTGTCCTTGTAGAGCTTCGAGCCGAGCGGCGCCCGGCCGCTCTGCACCGCCTCCGCGATACTGCCTTGCATATCGACGAGGCGGAACTCGAGGGTCGCAACCTTGCCGAGGATGTCCTTGACGTCGGCGGAGTTCTGCACGCCGGGCAGCTCCACGATGATGCGATCGAACCCCTGGCGCTGCACGATCGGCTCGGAGACGCCGAGTTCGTTGACGCGGTTCCTGAGCGTGGTGAGGTTCTGCTGGATCGCGTAATCCTGGCGCTGGCGGATCTGCGCCGTGGTGAGCACGGCCTGCACGGCCGGGCCGCTCGCGAGATTCACGGTCTGTACGGCGAGATCGGCCTGCAGGCCCTGCAGCGCGGCGCGCACCGCATCGGCGTCCGCCCCGGGTGCCAGCAGTACGCGCACGCCGTTCGGAATGTCGGCGCCTGCGGTGATCGAAGCAATGTCGAGGAACGGCAGCTGCTTCTCGCCGAGCACACGGCGGAAATCCTGCTCGTAGCTTTCGAGCAGCTGCGCGACCGCCCCATTGACGTCGACCTGGTACAGGAGGTGCAAGCCACCGCGCAGGTCGAGGCCGAGCGGCATCGGCCGCAGGCCCATCTTTGAAAGCCACGCCGGCGCACGCGACGCAAAGGACAGCGCGGTGATGTACTCGTCTTTCAGCCCTTCATTGACGGCGTCGCGCGCGGCGAGCTGCGTTGCAACGCTGCCGAAGCGCACCATGAGCCGGCCGGCATCGACAAAGGTCGAGTTGTAGGCGACACCACGCTCGCCGAGAAACTTCGCGACCCGCGCTTCGGCCGCCACATCCATCGGTACCCGGTCCTTGCGCACGACCTGCAGCGCCGGATCCTCCCCGAAAATGTTGGGCAGGGCGAAGAAGCATGCGGCGACGAGGACGACGCTGACGAGGACGTACTTCCAGCGGGCGAACTCGAGCATCGGGGGTCCTTTCTCAGGCGCCCTTGAACGTGCCCTTTGGCACGAGCGAGCTGATCTGCAGTTTCTGCACCTTGATGCGAACGCCGTCGGCGACTTCGACCGTGGCGAATGTTTCGCCGACCTCGATCACCTTGCCGAGAATGCCGCCCGAGGTCACGACCTCGTCGCCTGTCGCGATTTTCGCGAGCATCGCCTGGTGTTCCTTCGCCTTCTTCTGCTGCGGGCGGATGAGCAGGAAATAGAAGATGACGATGAAGACCACCATCATCAGGAGCGGCGCAAACGAGCCGCCCGGGGACGCGCCAGCGGCCTGCGCGTAGGCTTCCGGAATCAAAGAGTTCATCAGGGACTCCCCTCGGAGATGTGCGGGCTGGTAAAGCCGCGCATTATGCCATAGCGGCCGCGGGCGCCTGACGGGTGGCGAGATAGTCCCGGGCGAAGGCCGCGTACCCCCCCGTTGCAATGCTCGTGCGGATCCGCGCCATCAGATCGAGGTAGAAGTGGAGATTGTGGATCGTGCCGAGGCGCGCGCCGAGAATCTCGTTGCAGCGATCGAGGTGTCGCAGGTATGAGCGTGAATAGTTCGTGCAGGTGTAGCAGCTGCAACCCGGATCCACGGGCCCGGTGTCCTCCTGGTGCACGGCGTTCCTGATATTGATCACGCCGGTCCCGGTGAACAGATGACCATTGCGCGCGTGGCGCGTGGGCATCACGCAGTCGAACATGTCGATACCGCGCAGCACGGCCTGCACGATGTCCTCGGGCCGGCCCACGCCCATGAGGTAGCGTGGCTGGTGGGTGGGCATGTGCGGCACGAGCGCCTCAAGCACGCGCAGGCGCTGCGGTTCGGGTTCGCCGACCGCGAGCCCTCCCACTGCGAGTCCCGGCAGCTCGAGCGCGAGCAGGGCCTCGAGCGAGACGCGCCGCAGGTCGTCGTACATGCCGCCCTGCACGATGCCGAACAACGCCCCCGGTGCGCCCTCCCGTACATAGTGATCGCGGCAGCGCGCGGCCCAGCGCATCGAGCGCTCCATCGAGAGGCGCGCGGCCTCGTGCGTCGCCGGATACGCCGTGCAGTCGTCGAAGGCCATCACGATGTCGGAGCCGAGCACACGTTGTACGTCCATCGAGATCTCGGGCGTGATGTGCACTTCCGAGCCGTTGATCGGTGAGCGGAAGCGCACGCCCTCCTCGTTGATCCGGCGCAGCTTTGCGAGGCTGAAGACCTGAAAGCCACCCGAGTCCGTGAGGATCGGCCGTTGCCAGTTCATGAATCGATGCAGGTCGCCGTGGGCGGCGATCACCTTCGTGCCCGGCCGCAGCATCAGGTGAAAAGTGTTGCCGAGCACGATCTGCGCGCCGAGCCGCGCAAGTTCCTCGGGTGTCATCGCCTTGACGGTGCCGTAAGTGCCGACGGGCATGAACGCCGGCGTCTCGACGACGCCGTGGCGCAGCGTGAGGCGGCCCATGCGCGCCGCGCCGTCGCTCGCGAGGACTTCGAAGCGCAACGTCATTCGGCCGCTTCGGGCGCGCGTGCGGCAGGCATCGGCGTCACGAACATCGCGTCACCGTAACTGAAGAACCGGTAGCGCGCCGCCACCGCGTGCGCATAGGCCGCGAGCACATGGTCGCGTCCGGCAAAGGCGCTGACCATCATGAGCAAAGTCGATTCCGGCAGATGAAAGTTCGTGAGCAGCGCATCGACCACGCGGAAATGGCAACCGGGATAGATGAAGAGACGGGTGTCGCCCGCAAAAGGCGCGAGTGTGCCGCCGGCCGCAGCCGTTTCCAGCGCCCGCGCGACGGTAGTGCCGACCGCGATCACGCGCCGCCCCGCCGCGCGGGCGCGTTTCGTGGCGTCACACACCGCCTGCGACACCGTGACGCGCTCGGCATGCATGCGATGTGCCCCGAGGGTCGCAGCGCGCACCGGCTGGAAGGTGCCCGCGCCGACATGCAGCGTGAGAAACTCGCGCGCGACGCCACGCGCATCGAGGGCGGCGAGCAGACCGGTATCGAAGTGCAGGCTCGCAGTCGGCGCCGCGACGGCGCCGCGCTCGCGCGCAAACACAGTCTGGTAGCGCTCGCGATCGCGGTCGTCCGGCGCCCGTTCGATGTAGGGCGGCAGCGGCGTCTCGCCGCAGGTTTCGAAAAACGCGAACGCTTCCTGCGGCAGCTCGACCAGCCAGAGGTCATCCTCGCGCGACAGCACGCGTACAACACCTCCCGCCGTGCGCACACTGGCGCCATCCTTGAAGCCTTTGCTCGCGCGCAGCTGCACCCAGGCTTGCCGCCCGGCGCCGACACGCTCGAGAAGCATTTCGACTCGCCCGCCGGTCGGCTTCACGCCGTGAACCCGCGCCGGCACGACACGGGTGTCGTTGAACACCAGCAAGTCGCCCGGATCGAGCAGCGAAGGAAGGTCACGTATCCAGCGGTCCGCCCATGCGCCGTTGCCGCCCTCGAGCGTCAGCAGGCGACTCGCAGAGCGTCGGGGCAGCGGGACTTGCGCGATCAGGCCGGGCGGCAGATCGAAACGGAAATCAGCGGGGCGCACGCGCGCATGTTAGCAGGCGCGCGTTGCGCCCGGCCCCGGAGCCGGGGCGCATGCGCAGCGAAAAAGGTCGCAGTACCGGCGCTGATCTGGCAAAGTTTTCGTCCTTGCGGCCGGGATGGCGGAACTGGTAGACGCGCCGGACTCAAAATCCGGTTCTGGCGACAGAGTGTGGGTTCGATTCCCTCTCCCGGCACCACATAGCGAGGTGACACTCATGAAAAAGACAGGCCGCTGGAGCCTCACGGGCACGGCCCTGCTGCTCGCCGCCTGCGCGACGGCGCCGGCCCCGCGGCAGACCTGGGACGGGCTCGAGCTCCACCCGCAGAAGACGTTCGACGCCATGTACGTGAAGCCCCGGGCGGACTTCGCGCGCTATACGGAGATCCTGCTCGATCCGCTGCAAGTCTCGTTCGACAGGAACTGGGACCCTCGGGCGGGGTCAGTTTCGTTGCAGGAAGTCGATACCGCGCGGATCAAGCGGGTGCTGGCGGAGGAATTCCGGAAAGTGTTCGAGGAAACGCTTCCCGCCGGCGGCCGCTACCGGATCGTCACCGAAGCCGGTCCCGCAACATTGCACATCGTGCCAACCATCGTCGACCTCTATATCAATGCGCCCGACATGAGCAGGCAGACCGCGGGCCGGGTGATCAGCCTCACCGTCGATCCAGGGCGCATGACGCTCGCGGCGGATTTCCGGGATGGGGAGAGCAACACGCTGCTCGCACGCATCGTCGACAGGAAGCAGGGCATCGAAGGGAACACCCTGCAGATCACGAACAGCGTGACGAACATCGCGGACGCGCGCCGGGCGATGCAACGATGGGCGACGGCGATCCGCGAGGGCCTCGACGCAGCGCGCACCCTGACGCCGGCCACAGGCGGTTGATGAATTTCTGCAGCCATTGCGGATCACCTGTCATCCGCAAGGTGCCGGAGGGTGATCACCTGCCGCGCCACGTCTGCGACCACTGCGGCACGATCCACTACCAGAACCCGAAACTCGTGGTCGGCTGCGTGCCCGAGGACGGCGGGCGGATCCTGCTTTGCAAACGCGCGATCGAGCCGCGACGCGGCTATTGGACGGTGCCCGCGGGCTTCATGGAAAACGGCGAGACGCTGCAGCAGGCTGCAGAGCGCGAGTCGCACGAAGAGGCGCTCGCCCGCGTCGAGATCGGCTCGCTGCTCGCGATCGTACACGTCCTCTCCGCTCATCAGGTGCACGTCTTCTTTCGCGCGCGGCTCGCGGAGCCCGAATTCGGCGTGGGGCCCGAGAGCCTGGAGTCGAAGATGGTCACCGAGGCCGAAGTGCCCTGGGAGGACCTCGCATTTCCGAGCATCACGTTCACTCTGCGGCGCTTTTTCGCAGATCGCGCGCGCCGTGTCGAAGAACTTCACTTCACAACGTTCGACTATCGGACGAAGTGACACGTCGCCCGCTGCGCTGACGGGGCATCGCGTGGCAAAATGGTGGGCCCCCGGCTTCAGGATCCGACATGGCTTTCGTCGTCACCGAGAACTGCATCAAGTGCAAGTACATGGACTGCGTGGAAGTCTGCCCGGTCGATTGCTTCCATGAAGGCCCGAACTTCCTGGTGATCGACCCCGACGAATGCATCGACTGCACGCTGTGCGAACCGGAATGCCCGGTCGAGGCGATTTTCTCCGAAGAAGAGCTGCCGGCCGATCAGGTCGAGTACAAACCCCTGAATGCGGAGCTTTCGCGCCAGTGGCCGGTGATCACGGAAAAAGGCGAGCCGCCGGCCGACGCCAAGGAGTGGGAAGGCAAGCCCGGCAAGAAGGACCTGCTCGAGCGCTGATCAGCGTCCGATGGACTTGAGGTGATCGACCAGCATTGCCGGCGGTACATAGCCCGGCAGCATCTCGCCGTTGGCGAGCACGATTGAAGGCGTACCCTGGACGCCGATATCCTCACCGAGCTGATGTTCCTTTGCGACAGGCGTCGGCCCGCAGGGCTTCGCCTTCAAGGTCTCGCCACGCTTGGCGCGCGTGAGCGCGTCGTTGCGATCCGCCGAGCACCAGACGCTCTCGGCCTTGTGCCAGGACTCGGTATCGGGGCCGGAACGCGGGAAGAAGAGGTAGCGTACACGCACGCCGAGCCGGTTGTACTCGGCAATCTGGCTGTGCAGCTTGCGGCAATAGCCGCAATCGACATCGGTAAATACGCTGATTGTGTACTTCGGATCCTTGGGCGAGAACACGAGTGTCTGACTGTCGGGCACCGCAGCAAGCATTTCCCTGCGCAGCTCGCGCCGGCGGGCCTCGGTCAGGTTCTTGTTCGAACCCAGATCGTAGAGGTCGCCAGTGAGCGCATAGCGGCCATCGGGAGTGACATAGGCAATGTCTCCGCCCCGTCGCAGTTCGAAGAGGCCGGGGACAGGCGCAGGCTGTATATCGTTGGCGGTGGCACCGGGAAATTTCTTCGCAATATCCGCGCGCGTGTCGGCCTGGACGGCCGAAGCGGCCAGGGTCAGGGAAAGGATGAGCGCAAGGGATCGCAGCATGATGGGTTCTTCGACCCGTCGCGGCCGGAATGGTTCGGCTGGCACGCGCGGGGGCGCCGTATTCTATCAGCCCCGTGGGTGATGCAGGGCGTGCAGTTCCTTCATACGCTCGCGGGCGACGTGCGTGTAGATCTGCGTCGTCGAGAGATCACTGTGGCCGAGGAGCATCTGCACGACACGCAGATCCGCGCCGTGGTTCAGCAGGTGCGTCGCGAAAGCGTGGCGCAAAGTGTGCGGTGACAGGTCGCGTTCGACGCCCGCCTTGCGTGCGTAGCGCTTGATGATGTGCCAGAACGCCTGGCGGGTCATGCGATCGCCGCGGCGCGTCGGGAAAAGGTAATCGGTCGTGCGGTCGAGCAGGATCTCGTTGCGCGGGCCGCGCGTGAACTCGACCAGCCAGCGCACGGCCTCCTCGCCGAGCGGAATAAGGCGCTCGCGATTGCCCTTGCCGACCACCCGCAGCACACCCTGGTTCAGGTTCACCTGGCCGTGTTTCAGGCTCACGAGTTCCGAGACGCGCAGTCCCGTCGCATAGAGCACCTCGAGCATCGCGCGGTCGCGGTTGCCGAGCGGATCACCGATCGCCGGTGCGTTCAGCAGCGATTCGACTTCTTCCTCGCTGAGCGAACGCGGCAACGAGCGGCCGATCTTCGGCATCGCGATCTGCGCGGTCGGGTCTTCGCGCAGCACGCCCTCGCGCACCAGGTGGCGGAAGAAACGGCGAAACGACGACAACTGGCGCGCGGTCGAGCGCGGCCGGGCCCCGGCCTGCACCCGAAACGCGATAAAATCCATCAGGTCAGCGCGGGTCGTTGCGGTGATGTCGCGGCCCCGCTCGGTGAGCCAGCGTGCGAGCGCCGTAAGGTCCGCGCGGTAGGCGGCGAGCGTGTTCGACGAGAGGCCCCGCTCCATCCAGACAGCGTCGATAAAGCGGGAGACGGCCGGGTCGGTGTCGCCGCCGGGTCGTCGCAGCTCGGGTGCAGTCGCGGATCGTGCCATTTGGAGCGAGTGTGGGTGACCCCTCCGGGAGTCGGCGTGATCACCTTCACATATGCCCGGAAGCATTAACATAAAGAGAACCAGTTCACACCGCCACGTTGCCGAAAGCGCGATACCGCACACCATGCCCGGCACCCCTCGCCTCCCCACCCCGCTCGGCTGGCCGTACACGCTCTATGCGTATCTCGCCTTTGTACCGATCGGCGTGCTCGTCCTCTTTGGCATGATGCTCCCGGGTCTCGCGCTGCGGCGCGGCGTGGCACGTGCGGCGGCACGCTCGTGGCTCGTCCTGGCCGGCCTGCGGCTCACGGTGCGACACTCCGATCGGCTCCCCGACGCTCACTGCGTGGTCGTCGCCAACCACGCAGGCTACCTCGACGGTCTCGTGCTCATGGCCGCGCTGCCGCCACGCTTCGGCTTTGTGATCAAGCGGGAAATGTCGACGGTGCCGCTCGCAAGCCTCCTGCTCTCGCGCATCGGTTCGGAATTCGTCGAGCGCTTCGACCGGCACAAGGGCGCAAGCGATGCACGCCGCGTGCTGCGCAGCGCAAGCAATGGTCATTCGCTCGTATTCTTCCCGGAGGGCACGTTCGCGAAGCGGCCGGGCCTCCTCAAGTTCCACTCCGGCGCTTTCCACGCCGCGGCGCACGCCGGCTGCCCGGTGGTGCCCTGCGTGCTGCGTGGCACGCGCGAGGCACTGCCAGCGCCGGGCATCCTGCTCTCGCCGGGGCGGCTCGAGGTCGAGTTCCTGCCGGTGCTTCCCGCGAGCATCGATAGCGAAGAGCAGGCCACTGCGGCGCTACGCGATCGTGCGCGGTCCGCCATCCTTGCAGCCCTCGGCGAGCCTGACCTCACGCAGGCCGCGGCCTGACAGGTTTCCAATGCACGGTAAGATGCGTGTTTTCGACTGACGGAGCGCATCTTGAGAGTCGCAGTTCTGGGCGGCGGCGTGATCGGTGTAACTTCTGCGTGGTACCTTGCGCAGGCGGGCGCGGAAGTCGAGGTGATCGAGCGGCAACCCGGCGTGGCTCTCGAGACGAGCTTTGCGAACGCGGGCGAGGTCTCGCCCGGCTATGCGTCACCGTGGGCCGGTCCGGGCATGCCGCTGAAGGCGATCAAGTGGCTCTTCACGAGACATTCGCCGCTCGTCATGCGCCCGCAATGGGATCCGTCGATGTGGATCTGGATCCTGCGCATGCTGCGCAACTGCACCGCCGCGCGTTACGACGTGAACAAGAGCCGCATGGTGCCGATCGCCGAGTACAGCCGCGACCTGCTGCGCCGGCTGCGCGCCCACACCGGGATCGTTTATGACGAGCGCGCGCGTGGCACGCTGCAGCTTTTCCGGTCGCAGCAGCAGCTCGACGGCGCGGCCAGCGATATCGCCGTGCTGGCAAGACTCGGAGTTCCTTATGAAGTGCTCGATGCCGCCGGCTGCATCGGTGCCGAGCCCGGTCTCGCCGATGTGCGATCCCTGATCGCAGGCGGCCTGCGCCTGCCCGATGACGAGACCGGCGACTGCCATCTCTTCACGCAGCGCCTCGCCACGCTCGCGCAGGAGCGCGGCGTGAAGTTGCGCTGCGGCGTGCATGTCCTCGGCTTCGAGCGCGCGCACGATCGCATCGAGGCGGTACTCACCGACCAAGGACACGTGACAGCCGACGCCTACGTGCTCGCACTCGGCAGCTTCTCGACGGCGATGGCGCGTGGCCTAGGGCACTCGCTGCCGATCTATCCGGTGAAGGGTTACTCGATCACGGTGCCCGTCGCGAACGCCGACAAGGCGCCGGTCTCGACCGTGATGGACGAGAGTTACAAAGTCGCGATCACGCGGCTCGGCAGCCGCATTCGCGTGGGAGGCACGGCCGAGCTCTCCGGTTACAACACCCGCCTGCCCCCGGCGCGGCGCGCGACGCTCGAACTTTCCGTGCGCGATCTGTTCCCCGCCGGGGGAGATTTCTCGGACGTCGCCTTCTGGACCGGCCTGCGCCCGATGACACCCGACGGCACGCCGATCGTCGGCGCCTCGCGCTATCGCAATCTCTGGTTCAATACGGGGCACGGCACGCTCGGCTGGACCATGGCCTGCGGCTCGGGCCGGGTGATCGCCGATCTCATCACCGGCCGCGAGCCCGAAATCGACACCCGCGGTCTCGCGCTCGACCGATATTGAACGCCGACCCTCACGAGTCAGCCGCCGTGCAACCCACCCAGCGCCGCTTCGAGCAGCGGCTTGGCCCACTCCGGCGTGCGTGCGAGGTCTCTCCGACTTTGCGGCCACACGAGCCGGCCGGATTTCATCTCAGCCACCAGAACAGGGTCGGGAATGGCCTCGCCCGCGCCGACGTCTGCACTGTTGTCGTACACGGTCAGATGAGTGAGGTGCGGCATCAACGCGATCAGATTTTCGCGCGACGTCGCAAAGCGCTCGCGGATCTTCCCGGCAGGAATATCGTGACCGCCTGCCGCCACGCGCGCAGCAACGCGCTCGATATGCTGCTGCGGCGACGCCAGACCACAGAACCACATCACCACTTCATGCGATCGCGCGGCCTCGCGGATCTTCGCCGGCACGGTTCGCCCACCCAGCGTCGTCTCGAATGCATGATTTTCCCGGCGTGCAATCGCGCTTTCGAGGCGCCTCATGCCCTCCTGCCACGCGACGGAGTTGCCCGCGGCCTCGCCAATTCCGGTCCCGGCACGGAGCTCACGCGCGAAAGCGTCGGGGTCGAACCACGACAGACCTGCGCGTGCGAGCAGGTAACCACCGACCGAACTTTTGCCCGCCCCGTTGACTCCGGCCAGGACAAACAGGACCGGACGGGGCATGCGGCAACCCGTTACCCGCGATCCGAACTGACTTTGCCGCCGAGGCGGACGCGACCTCGAATGATCATGCGCAGGCGCTTGCCGGCGTCCGCTTCCTGCAGCGATGCCAGCCGATCATCGAACCGGTGGCGCAAAGTCTCCAGTGCGGATTGGTTCTTCGCGCGAGCCTGTTGCAGGGCCTGCAGGATTTCGTGATAGGCCGCGGTCGACAGAATGACCGCCTGCGGCTCATCGTGATGGGTGACAACGACCTTGCCTGCGCGGTCCACGGCTTTCATGACTCCCCGCCAACCGAGCTTTTTCACGTCAGACGCGGCCGTGCGCGGGAGATCATTGATCGTTTCGAGGTCGAGAGACAGCGTCATTCCCCGCTCCATCGCCAGAATTGAGGAATTTTACCCTTTTTACCCAATTTTGCCAGTCGGGCCTGCCAGCGTCCTCATACGTTGCGCCGGTACTGCCCGCCGACCTGATAGAGCGCGCGCGAGATCTGCCCGAGCGAGCAGACTTTCACGGTTTCCAGCAACTCGGCGAACACGTTGCCACCGCTCGCGGCCACCTGCTGCAGCCGCGCCAGCGCGGCCGGCGCCTCGGCCGCATGGCACTGCTGGAAGGCGCGCACCGCGGCTACCTGGCCCTGCTTCTCCGCTTCCGTCGAGCGGATGAGTGCGACATTGGCCTGCGCTTCGGAGGCATCGTGGCCAGAGAGGAAGGTGTTCACGCCGATCAGCGGCAGCGAACCGTCGTGCTTTTTAGACTCGTAGTAGAGACTCTCTTCCTGAATCTTGCCGCGCTGGTACATTGTTTCCATCGCGCCGAGCACACCGCCGCGGGATGAGATCGCCTCGAACTCGCGGTACACGGCTTCCTCCACCATATCGGTGAGGTAGTCGATCGCAAACGAGCCCTGCCACGGATTCTGGTTCCTGTTGAGCCCGAGTTCGCGGTTGATGATCAGCTGGATCGCTACGGCGCGGCGCACGCTGTCCTCGGTCGGTGTCGTGAGTGCCTCGTCGAACGCGTTGGTGTGCAGCGAGTTGCAGTTGTCGAACAGCGCGTACAGCGCCTGCAGCGTCGTGCGGATGTCGTTGAACTGGATCTCCTGGGCGTGCAGCGAGCGCCCCGAAGTCTGCACGTGGTACTTGAGCATCTGGCTGCGTGCGCCCGCGCCGTAGCGCTCGCGCATCGCGCGCGCCCAGATGCGCCGCGCGACGCGGCCGATCACCACGTACTCCGGATCCATGCCGTTCGAGAAGAAGAACGACAGGTTCGGCGCAAAGTCGTCGATGCGCATGCCGCGCGCGAGGTAGTACTCGACGATCGTGAAGCCGTTCGACAGCGTGAACGCGAGCTGGCTCACCGGGTTCGCGCCCGCCTCGGCGATGTGATAGCCCGAGATCGACACTGAGTAGAAATTGCGCACCTTGTGGTCGATGAAGTGCTGCTGCACATCACCCATCATCCGCAGCGCAAACTCGGTCGAGAAAATGCAGGTATTCTGGGCCTGATCTTCTTTCAGGATGTCGGCCTGCACGGTGCCGCGCACGAGCGACAGCGCCTCGGCCCGCAGGCGCTCCCAGGTCTCGCGGTCGAGCACGCCGGGCGCGATCAGCCGCTCGCCGCTCACGCCGAGGAGCGCGAGACCCGTGCCGTCGTGACCCGCGGGAAGCTCGCCCTTGTACTTGGGCACCGGCGCGCCGGTCGCGGCGATCTCGCGGCGCAGTTCGGCGATGCGTGCTTCGGCCGCAGCCCAGCGCCCTTCTGCACGCAGCCAGCGCTCGATGCGCTGGTCGATCGCGGTGTTCATGAACATCGCGAGAATCATCGGCGCCGGTCCATTGATCGTCATCGACACAGACGTCGTCGGCAGACACAGATCGAAGCCGGAATAGAGCTTCTTCATGTCGTCGAGCGTCGCGATCGAAACTCCGGAATTGCCGGTGCGACCGTAGATGTCGGGCCGCGTATCGGGATCTTCGCCGTAGAGTGTCGTCGAGTCGAACGCCGTCGAGAGGCGCGTCGCCTCGTGCCCGCCCGCAAGCAGGTGGAAGCGACGGTTGGTGCGCTCAGGTGGCCCCTCGCCCGCGAACATGCGCGTCGGATCCTCCGCCTCGCGGCGATAGGGATAGACCCCGCCCGTGTACGGATAGGCGCCGGGCAGGTTCTCGTTGCCGAGAAACGCGAGGATCTCGCCCCAGCCGACGCAGCGCGGCACCGCGAGTTTTGGCACGCGGTTGCGGCTGAGCGTCTCGGTGTAGTTCTCGCCGGTCACGTCCTTGCCGCGTACCGGGTAGGAGTAGATCTCGTCGGTGAGGCCCTTTACGCGCGCCGGCCAGGCCTTGAGTTCGCCGACACCTTCCGCGCCCACGGTGTCCAGGGCGGTGTTGTAGGCACCCCGCAGCTCGCGGCGCGTGGCGTCGCCCGGTTCCGCCAGCGCGGCTTGCGGGTAGCGATCGAGCGGCGCCGGCAGTTGCGGATCCCGTAGCGCCTTCAGCGACTCGTAGTGCGCATGTGCGTGCCGCGCCGCCTCGACCTGCCGCTCGATACGCGCGCGCGCCTCGCGTCCGCCCTGCGCGATCTCGGCGAGATAGCGCACCCGATCCGCCGGGATCAGCGCCGCGTGCGAGGTGAACGCAACGGGCCCGACGTCGCCAACGCCCCACTTCAACCTGCCGCAAATTGCGCCGAAGAGATGATTGACGCCCGGGTCGTTGAAGCGACTCGCGATGGTTGGAAAGACCGGCACCAGGTCGTCCGCAATCTTCATCCGGTCGGGGTGATTGCGGCGCCATTGCTTGCGCACATCACGCAGCGCGTCGTCTGCGCCGCGCTTCTCGAATTTGTTGAGCACGACCATGTCGGCGTAGTCGAGCATGTCGATCTTCTCGAGCTGGCTCGCAGCGCCGTACTCGCTCGTCATCACATAGAGCGACAGGTCGACGAAATCGACGATTTCGGTGTCGCTCTGGCCGATGCCCGCCGTCTCGACCACGATCAGATCGAAGCCCGCGAGCTGATAGAGCGCGATCACGTCCTGCAGCGCCTCGCTCGTCGCGCTGTGACGGCGGCGGGTCGCGAGCGAACGCATGAAGAGGCGCTCGCTCGCAAGACTGTTCATGCGGATCCGGTCGCCGAGCAGCGCTCCGCCCGAGCGGCGCCGGGTCGGGTCAATCGCGACGACAGCGATGTTGCGGTCGGGGAAGAATCGCACGAAGCGCGCGAGCAACTCATCGTTCAGGCTCGATTTGCCGGCGCCACCGGTGCCAGTGATACCGATCACGGGAGCATGACGCTCATTGCGCGCGATTGCGCGCGCAATCTGTGCGCGTGCGGCTTCATTGCCAGGCGCGCGCTCGAGGCAGGAGATCGTGCGCGCGATGTGCTGCGGGTCCTTCGGGTTGAGCGGCCCGAACTCGTACGGGGGCTGCTTCGCGCGCCGCACTCGCGCGAACACGTCATCGATCATGCCTGCGAGACCCATGCGACGGCCATCTTCCGGCGTGTAGATCTTCTCGACGCCGTGTGCCTCGAGCGCGGCGATTTCCTGCGGCGAGATCGTGCCGCCGCCACCGACAACCACGCGGATATGTGCAGCGCCGAGACCCTGCAGCATGTCGACCATGTAGGCGAAATACTCGTTGTGGCCACCCTGATAGGAGCTGACCGCTATCGCGTCGGCATCCTCCTGGATCGCCGCGCGCACGATGTCGGCAACGCTGCGGTTGTGGCCGAGGTGCACAACCTCCGCGCCGTGCGCCTGCAGCAGGCGGCGGATCATGTTGATGGCGGCATCGTGGCCGTCGAACAGTGACGCGGCACTGACGAAGCGCAGCGGCAGCTCCGCTTCGCCCGAATCCGCGACCGGAGCCCGACCCTGTTGTGCCGCGCGGGTACCCATATGTATGTTACCGGATGGTAGAATTTATACCGGTAAGTATAATCACTGCCGGATGAGCAAGCCAACTTCACCGTGGTCGGTTACCGGAGACCGGGTTCGCCAGCGCGAGCTGAAGCGCGACGCCGTCATTCTCGCTGCCGCCCGCGCTTTTCGCGAGCGGGGATTTCACAACACTTCGCTCGACGACATCGCCGCGGTGCTGCACGTCACGAAACCCACGCTCTATTACTACGTCCTCAACAAGGAGCAGATGCTGTTCGAGTGCTTCCGTGAGGGTCTCGACCGCGTCGCGCGCGCGTGCGGCGATGCGCGCGACACGAAGCTGAGTGGCCGGACACGCCTCATCGAAGTGGTGTGCCGCTATGTCGAGGCGATCACCTCCGATTTCGGCTGGTGCATGGTGCGCGCCGAGGACCAGGATCTGAGCCCGGCGATGAGCGCGCGCATCAAGCGGCTGAAGTCGGAGATAGATCAGGAGATGCGCAGTCTCATCCGGCAAGGCATCGCCGACGGCTCGATCGGTCCCTGCGACCCGAAGATGGCCGCATTTGCACTCGCGGGCGCTCTCAACTGGATCGCTCACTGGTACCGCGACGACGCCTCCCTTTCGGCGGGCGGGATCGCGGAGCGTTTCGTCGAATTGTTCGTCAACGGTCTCGCCCCGCGCCCGAGCGGGGTCATTTCAGGAAAGTCCTCATGAGTCAGCAAGCCCCCTCGTCCTCCATCGTTCTCATCGCCGCGCAACGCACACCCATCGGCGCGTTCCAGGGCGCACTCGCCGGCGCGACGGCGCTGCAACTCGGCGCGGCCGCCGCAAGTGGCGCCATCGCCGCGGCAGGCATCAGGCCCGGGGACATCGGGGAGGTGATCATGGGCTGCGTGCTGTCGGCGGGCCTCGGCCAGGCGCCCGCGCGTCAGGCGGCGATCGCGGCGGGCATTCCGCACGCGACGCCTGCGACCACAATCAACAAGATGTGCGGCTCAGGCATGAAGGCGATCATGATGGCCGCCGACCAGATCCGCGCGGGAGATGCCGAGGTTGTGCTCGCGGGCGGGCTCGAATCGATGACCAACGCACCTTACCTCCTGCCGAAGGCGCGCGGCGGCTATCGCCTGGGGCACGGCGAAGTGCTCGATCACATGTACTTTGACGGCCTGCAGAGCCCCTTCGACGGCCAGATGATGGGCTGTTTCGCCGAAAACACCGCCGACAAGTACGGCTTCACCCGCGCCGCGCAGGACGCTTTCGCGACCGAATCGGTACGCCGTGCGCAGGCAGCCGTGTCGGGTGGAGCGTTCGCCGCGGAAGTGACGCCCGTGACGGTCAAGGGACGCAAGGGCGAAACACTCGTCGACAAGGATGAAACACCCTTCAATTGCGACATCCAGAAGATCCCGACGCTCAAGGCGGCCTTTCGCAAGGAGGGCACCGTCACGGCGGCCTCCTCTTCTTCCATCTCCGACGGCGCCGCGGCAGTGATCCTCACGAGTGAGGCAGCCGCCACGCGGCTCGGCGCAAAGCCGCTCGCGCGCGTGCTCGCGTACGCAAGCCACGCGCAAGCGCCGGAATGGTTCACGACCGCACCGGTCGGCGCGATCCGCAAGGTGCTTGCGGCGGTGGGCTGGAAAGCGGGCGATGTCGATTTCTACGAAGTCAACGAAGCCTTTGCGGTAGTCACCATGGCCGCGATGCACGACATCGGCATCGACCCTGCGCGCATCAACGTCCACGGCGGCGCCTGTGCGCTGGGTCATCCGATCGGTGCTTCCGGTGCACGCATTGTCACGACGCTCGTTCACGCCCTGAAGCGCGCCGGGAAACGGCGCGGCATCGCCTCGCTCTGCATCGGCGGCGGCGAGGCTACGGCAATCGCCATCGAGCTGCTGTAAGCTGCCGCGCCATGGCGCGTCTCGGCACCGCGATCGACCCCGCGAGCGACAGCTTCCGCGCGAACCGCGCGCACATGGAGCGCCTGGTCGCCGAGCTGCGGAGCGAACTGGCGCGGGCCGAGCGCGGCGGCAGCGAGGCATCCCGCGCGCGCCACACCGCGCGCGGCAAGCTCCTGCCCCGCGAACGCGTTGCAACTCTCCTCGACCCGGGCAGCCCCTTCCTCGAAATCGCGCCGCTCGCCGCGCACGGCCTCTACGATGGCGATGCGCCGGCTGCCGGGCTCATCGCGGGCATCGGGCGCATTCATGGCCGCGAAACGCTCATCATCGCCAACGACGCCACGGTCAAGGGCGGCACCTATTTCCCGCTCACCGTGAAAAAACACCTGCGCGCCCAGCAGATCGCGCTCGAGAACGCGCTGCCCTGCGTCTATCTCGTCGATTCGGGCGGCGCTTACCTGCCGCTGCAGGACGAAGTATTTCCGGACCGCGAGCATTTCGGGCGCATCTTCTACAACCAGGCCCAGATGTCGGCGCTCGGCCTCGCGCAAATCGCCGTCGTGATGGGCAGCTGCACCGCCGGCGGCGCCTATGTGCCGGCGATGTCGGACGAGACGATCATCGTGCAGCAGCAGGGCACCATCTTCCTCGGCGGCCCTCCGCTCGTGAAGGCGGCGACCGGCGAGGAGATCGATGCCGAATCACTCGGCGGCGGCGACGTGCACGCGCGCCGCTCCGGGGTCGCCGATCACCTCGCCGAGAACGACGCTCATGCGCTCGCGATCGCCCGCTCGGTGATGACGACGCTGCGCCCGCGGGCTCCTGCCTGGCTCGATCTCGAGTCGACTGTCGAGCCCGCGCTCGATCCGCGCGAGATAGAGGGCATCGTGCCGCGCGACACGCGCCAGCCTTACGATGTTCGCGAGATTGTCGGGCGTCTCATCGACGCCTCGGATTTCCACGAGTTCAAGCCCGAATACGGCACGACGATCGTGTGCGGTTTCGCGCGTATCCATGGCTGCCCGGTCGCAATCGTCGCGAACAACGGCGTGCTCTTTTCGGAGTCCGCGCTCAAGGCCGCGCACTTCGTGCAGCTTGCGAACCGCCGCGGCACGCCGCTCCTCTTCCTGCAAAACATCACGGGTTTCATGGTCGGCGCGAAATACGAACAAGCCGGCATCGCCAAGGATGGCGCCAAGATGGTGACCGCCGTCGCCTCCGCCACAGTGCCCAAGCTCACCGTGATCATCGGCGGCTCGTTCGGCGCCGGCAATTACGCGATGTGCGGCCGCGCCTATGGCGCGCGCTTTCTGTGGATGTGGCCGAACGCGCGCATCTCCGTGATGGGTGGCGAGCAGGCGGCGCAAGTGCTCGCAACCGTGCGGCGCGACGGCGCGCACGGCGTCGCCTGGCCTGCAGCGGAACAACAGGCCTTCATGAGCGGGATCCGTGCCCGCTACGAAGAACAGGGGCACCCGTACTACGCGACCGCGCGCCTGTGGGACGACGGCGTGATCGATCCGCTCGACACGCGCCGCGTCCTGGGTCTCGCATTGCATGTCGCCGCACGCGGCCCGCGGCCGGGCGATGAGCGCTATGGCATTTTCAGGATGTAGCATGGCCACGGGCCCGCACGGCGTCAGCATCGATACCGACGAGAGGGGCGTCGCACGTCTGACACTCGACCGGCCCGAGCGGCACAATGCCTTCGACGGCACGCTGATCGGTGCGATCCACGCTGCCGTTGACAGGCTCACGCACGATCCGGCGGTGCGCGCGATCGTCGTCACGGGGGCGGGCAAGAGCTTCTGTGCAGGCGCGGATCTCGGGCACATGCAGGTCATGTCCGCAGCCTCTGAAGAGGCGAACTACACCGACGCGCTCGCGCTCGCGCAGATGCTCGCGGCACTCGATGCATGCAGCAAGCCGCTCGTGGCACGCGTCAACGGCGATGCGTTCGGCGGCGGCGTCGGCCTCATTGCCTGCTGCGATATTGCAGTCGGGCTCGCGGACGCACGCTTCGCGCTCTCCGAGGTGCGCCTCGGGCTCGTCCCGGCCACCATCTCGCCTTTCGTGATTGCCGCAATCGGAGCCCGCGCGACGCGCGCGCTCGCGCTCACGGGCGAGCGCTTCGATGGTGCACGCGCGCAGTCGCTCGGTCTGCTGCACGAGGTGGCGGGCGACCTGCCGCAACTGGATGCCACGCTCGAGCGCGTCCTCGCGGACCTGTTGCAGGGCGGACCGCAGGCTCAACGCGAGGTGAAGTCGCTCGTGCGCGAAGTGGCTGGCGCACCTTGCGACGCAGCACTGCAGCGCTCAACGAGTCACCAGCTCGCGCGCCTGCGCCTTTCACAGGAGGCGCGTGAGCGGATGAGCGCATTCCTCGCGCGCCGCAAGCGCTTGTGATCTACTAGTCGACCCGCTTTCCCACCTACTTCAGAGGACTGGCATGAAGATGAAAGAAGCGCGCGCCGTCGTGACGGGCGCAGCCTCGGGCCTTGGCAACGCGGTCGCGCGTCACGTAGCGACGCAGGGTGGCAAGGTCACGCTGCTCGACGTGCAGGAGGGCCCCGGGCAGGCGGCCGCCGCCGAACTCGGCTCGGGCGCGCGCTTCGTGAAATGCGACGTGACCTCTGAAGCCGAAGTGAACGCCGCGATGGACAGCGCGAAGGCGTTCATGGGCAGCATCAACCTCCTCGTGAACTGCGCCGGTGTGATCGGCGCAGGCCGTGTACTCGGCCGCAACGGGCCGATGGCGGGTGATTTCTTCACGAAGGTGATCCACATCAACCTGATCGGCACCTTCCTGTGCGACAAGGCCGCCGCAAATATCATGCAGGCGAACACACCGAATGACGACGGCGAGCGCGGCCTGCTGATCCACACCTCATCGGTGGCGGCGTTCGAGGGCCAGATCGGCCAGGCGGCCTACTCGGCGACGAAGGGTGCGGTGATGAGCATGACGATGCCCATTGCGCGCGAGCTGGCTGCCTTTGGCATCCGCTGTGTGTCGATCGCCCCCGGCATCTTCCGCACACCGATGGTCGCGGGCATGCCGCAGGACATCCAGGATTCGCTCGGCAGGCAGGCCCCGTTCCCGGCGCGGCTCGGCAAGCCGGAAGAGTACGCGGCGCTCGTGCAGTCGATCTTCGAGATCCCGATGCTGAACGGCGAAACGATCCGCCTCGACGGCGCCATCAGGATGCAACCGAAATGAATGCCACATCAAACGAAGCGGTCGAGCGCGACGTGATGGAATACGACTTCCTGATCGTCGGCGCGGGTCCCGCGGGTCTCGCCTGCGCGATTCGCCTGAAGCAGCTGAAGCCGGACCTCAACATCTGCGTGCTCGAGAAGGGCGCGACCGTCGGTGCGCATTCGCTGTCCGGGGCGGTCATGGAGCCGGGCCCGCTCGACCAGCTCGCGCCTGAATGGCGCGACGCAAAGCTCGGGGTATGCGTTCCGGTAGTACATGACGAGCTGCGCATCCTGACCCGCAAGGGCACGCACCGGCTGCCGGTGCCTCCGCAGCAGCGCAATCACGGCAACTTTATTGTCTCGCTCGGGCTGCTCACGGCGTGGCTCGCGCAGAAGGCCGAGGGCCTCGGCGTCGACGTGTTCGCCGGCTTCGCTGCGGCTGCCCCCCTGTTCGACGAGGCCGGTGCCGTGGCCGGCGTCTGCATCAGCGACATGGGTCTCGAGAAGAATGGCGAGCCCGGGCCGAACTATGCGCCGGGGCCTGAAATCCGCGCGCGCGCGACCATTCTCGCGGAAGGCTGCCGCGGCAGCCTCACCAAGCAGCTCATCAAGCGCTTCAAGCTCGATGCCGAAAGTGATCCGCAGACCTACGGCCTCGGGTTCAAGGAGCTGTGGCAGCTACCGGCCGGTCGTGGCACGCCCGGTCTCATCCAGCACAGCGTCGGCTGGCCGCTCGACAACCAGACCTATGGCGGCAGCTTCATCTATCACCTGGATGCGGATCGCGTTTACGTCGGTTTCGTGGTTGGTCTCGACTACATCGACCCGATGTTGAAGCCGTTCGAGGTATTCCAGCAGTTCAAGCACCACCCGTCGGTCAAACCGCTGTTCGAGGGCGGGGAAATACTCGTTGCAGGAGCGCGCACCATTGCCGCGGGCGGCTGGCAGTCGCTGCCCAAACTCGAAATGCCCGGTGCAATGATCATCGGCGATGCGGGTGGCACGCTCAATTTCCCGAAGATCAAGGGCATTCACCAGGCGATTCGCTCGGGTGCGCTCGCCGCGGAACATCTCGCCGCAGCCGGCGCGCCGGCGGGGTTCGACGCGCTGTGGCGTGCCTCGCCGGGCGGGCAGGAGCTGCGCAAGGTGCGCAACTTCAAGCCGGGCTTCAAGCGCGGCCTGTGGTTCGGCATTGCAAATTCCGCGCTTGAAGTCGCGGTGGGTGGCCGCACGCCCTGGACACTGCACAACACGGACAATGCTGCGGCCTTGCGCCGGCTCGATGAGTACACCTCACCTGATCGCGGCTGGGCCGATCGCAGCCTGCCGCCGCGCGACCGGCTCGCATCCGTGTTCTTCGCAGCCACCACGCACGACGAAGCGCAGCCGGTGCACCTGAAGGTTGCGAATCTCGACCTCTGCGCAACGCGCTGCCGTGTCGAGTACGACAATCCCTGCACGCGTTATTGCCCAGTGGGCGTCTACGAGATGATCGACGACGGCCAGGGCGGCAAGCGCCTGCAGATCAATTCCGCGAACTGCGTGCACTGCAAGGCCTGCGACATCAAGGACCCTTACGGCAACATCACCTGGACCACGCCGGAGGGCGGCTCGGGACCCAACTACCAGACCCTGTGAAGCGCGCCCATGACGAGACCGATCTGGACACCCTCTGCAGAGAGAATCGACAAGGCCGTCGTCACCCGCTTCCGGTCCTGCGTCAATGCGCGACGCCAGCTCGCGCTTCCCGACTACGCCGCACTCGAATCCTGGTCGCTCGAGGCGCCCGCCGATTTCTGGTCGGAGCTCGCCCGGTTCAGCGACACGCGCGCCGACTGGGCCCCGGGGCCTGCGCTCGATAACGGCGATCGCATGCCGGGCGCACGCTGGTTTCCCGCGGCGCGCCTGAATTTCGCGGAGAACCTGCTGCGCCATCGCGATGAACACGCGGCGCTCGTTTTCGTCAACGAACGGGGGGCGCGCCGCGAGATCTCGCGGCGCGCTCTGCAGGATGAAGTCGCGCGCGTCGCGGAGGGGCTGCGGGCGCTCGGCGTGGGCGTCGGCGATCGCGTGGCAGGCTTTCTACCGAACCTGCCGGAGACGGTCATCGCGATGCTGGCAACGACGAGCCTCGGCGCCGTGTGGTCGTCGTGTTCGCCTGATTTCGGCGTGAACGGCGTACTCGACCGCTTCGGCCAGATTGCGCCCAAGGTGCTCTTTACCGCCGATGGCTATTACTACGCGGGCAAGACGCTAGACTCACTCGCGGCGATGGCGAAGGTTGCAGCGCAACTGCCGGGCCTTGCGCGCGTGGTCGTGGTGCCGTACGTGAACACGAGGCCCGATATCAGCGCGCTGCCAGGCGCGGTTCACTACGCAGATTTCGGTTACGCAGGCGCGAAACTGCGCTTCACACGCCTGCCCTTCGATCATCCCCTGTATATCCTTTACTCGTCGGGCACGACCGGCAAGCCGAAGTGCATCGTGCACGGCGCAGGTGGCACACTGCTGCAGCACCAGAAGGAGCATCTGCTGCACGTCGACCTGCGCGAAGGCGACCGCCTGTTCTATTTCACGACTTGTGGCTGGATGATGTGGAACTGGCTCGTCAGCGGCCTTGCGAGCGGCGCGACTCTCGTACTCTACGATGGCTCGCCCTTCCACCCCGGGCCGCGCGTCCTCTGGGATCTCGCCGCAGCCGAGCGCATCGCCATTTTCGGCACGAGTGCCAGATACCTCGCTGCACTCGACAAGGCGGGCTTCGAGCCGGGGAAGGAAACCGATCTCACCGCGCTGCGCGCGGTGCTTTCCACAGGCTCGCCGCTGCTGCCCGAGACCTGCGACTACGTGTACCGCGCGGTGAAGAGCGATCTTCAGCTCTCGTCGATCTCCGGCGGCACCGACATCGTCTCCTGCTTCTGTCTCGGCAGCCCCGTGCTGCCGGTGTACAAGGGCGAGATCCAGTGCCGCGGTCTGGGCATGCGCACGCAGGTGTTCGACGACGCCGGCCACAGGGTCATCGGGTCGCGGGGCGAACTGGTCTGTACAGCGCCCTTTCCGTCGATGCCGATCGGCTTCTGGAACGACCAGGATGGTTCGCGCTATCGCGACGCGTATTTCGCGCGCTTCCCGAACACCTGGCACCACGGCGACGACGCGCTCGAGACGAAACACGGCGGCTTCGTCATCTTCGGCCGATCGGACGCAGTGCTGAATCCCGGCGGCGTGCGCATCGGCACCTCGGAAATCTACCGCCAGGTCGAGCAGCTGCCCGAAGTGCTCGAGTCGCTCGCGATCGGCCAGCAGTGGGAAGGCGATGTACGCGTGGTGCTGTTCGTGCGGCTGCGCGAGGACAGCACGCTCGATGACGCACTGAAGGCACGCATCCGCGATACGATCCGCCGCAACACGTCGCCGCGCCACGTACCCGCAAAGATCATCGCAGTGCCGGACCTGCCGCGCACGCTGAGCGGCAAGCTGGTGGAACTCGCAGTGCGCGACATCGTACACGGCAAGCCGGTCGCGAACCGCGACGCGCTCGCGAACCCCGCAGCGCTCGAATTCTTCCGGAACCTGCCCGAACTCGCCACTTGATGATGACTGTCCCGATTCTCGCGCGCGAGCTCGAGCGGCGCGGCTTCGCGCCCGACGATTCACAGCTCGCGGCCATCACAAGGCTTGAGGATCTGCGCCGGCGCCTGATCGCCGCGGAGCGCGGCGGACGCACGCCACTTGCGCGCGTGAAACGCCTGCTGCGCTCACCGCCGCGGGCGGCTGCGCGCGGCATCTACCTCTGGGGCGGTGTCGGCCGTGGCAAGACACTGCTGATGGATGCGTTTCACGCGAGCCTGCCGTTCGAGGGCAAGCGCCGGCGGCACTTTCACCGCTTCATGCACGACGTGCAGGCCCAGCTGAAAACGCTTTCGAAGACCGAATCACCGCTCGACATCGTCGCCGACCGCTTCGCCGAGGGGGTCCGGGTGCTGTGTCTCGACGAGCTGCACGTCAACGACATCGCCGATGCGATGATACTTGCACGGCTCTTCAAGGCCCTGCTCGACCGGGGTGTCACGCTCGTCTTCACGTCGAACGTGCCGCCGAAGGGGCTTTATCGGGACGGCCTGCAACGACGCAGGTTCCTTCCGGCGATCGCGATGCTCGAGAAGCAGGCCGAAGTCATCGCGGTGGACGCCGGCACGGACTATCGGCTGCGCCGGCTTGCGAAAGTATCGCTCTATGTCGACTCGGCATCACCGCAGGCACAGAAGACCATGACCCACCTCTTCGAGGTGTTCGCCGGCGGTTCCGGTTCGACCGGTGGCAGCATTGAAGTTGCCGAGCGCAGCATTGCGGTCATCCGCGAGAGCGGGAATGCCGTTTGGTTCGAGTTCGCCGCGCTGTGCGAGGGTCCGCGCGGCAAGGACGACTACATCGAGATCGCGGGGGACTACCCCGCCGTGCTGCTCTCGAACGTGCCGGTGTTCGATGAAACGCGCGACAATGCCGCGCGTCGCTTCATTTCGCTGATCGACGAACTCTACGACCGCGGCGTCAATCTGGCGGTGAGCGCCGCGGCACCGCCCGATCGGCTCTACCAGGGAACCCGACTCGCGTTCGAGTTCCAGCGCGCGTCGAGTCGGCTCGTCGAGATGCAGACCGAGCAGTACCTGGCGCGGGCGCACGGCTGACGCCGCGCTGCGGGCGACGGGCGACGGGCTGCCCGTAGCCCTAAATCACTCCCCGTCGCACCTGATCCAGCTCGATGGATTCGAACAGGGCGCGGAAATTGCCTTCCCCGAACCCCTCGTTGCCCTTGCGCTGGATCACCTCGAAGAAGATGGGGCCGATCACGTTCTGCGTGAAGATCTGCAGCAGCGTTCCCTCACCCCGGCCCGGGTTGCCGTCGAGCAGGATGCGCCGCTTCTGCAACTCGGCAACATCCTCGCCGTGCTGTGGCACGCGCGCGTCCAGGCCTTCGTAGTAGGTGTCGGGTGTGTCCTGAAAATCGACGCCACGCGCGCGCAGCAGGTCAACGGTGCGAAGGATGTCATCGGTCGCGAGCGCGATGTGCTGGATGCCCTCGCCGTGATAGGTCCGCAGGTACTCCTCGATCTGCGACTTGTCGTCCCGCGACTCGTTGATCGGGATGCGGATCTTGCCGCAGGGACTCGTCATCGCGCGACTGAAGAGCCCGGTGTGCCGGCCTTCGATGTCGAAATAGCGGATCTCGCGAAAATTGAACAGGCGCTCGTAGAAGCCTGCCCATTGGTCCATGCCGCCACGTTGCACGTTGTGGGTCAGATGGTCGACCTGCGTGAAACCGGCACCCGGACCGCTCCCGCCCTCCTGCACCGGGCGAAAATCGACGTCGTAAATCGATTGCGCACCGTAACGGTCCACGAGATACAGCAGCGAGCCGCCGATGCCCTCGATGGCCGGAATGTTGAGCTCCATGGGGCCCACGTGGCCCTCGTGCGGGGTCGCACCCAGCGCGATCGCACGCTCGAACGCGCGCGCGGCATCCCTGACCCGAAACGCCATGGCGCAGGCGGAAGGGCCGTGCTTCGCGGCAAAAGCCCGGGCGAATGAATCCGGCTCCGCATTGATCAGGAAATTGACGTCGCCCTGGCGATGCAGGGTCACGTCCTTGCTGCGGTGACGTGCTGTCACCGGGAACCCCATGCGCGTGAACAGCGTGCGCAACAACGCGGGGTCCGGAGCCGTGTACTCGACGAACTCGAAACCGTCGGTACCCATCGGATTGTCGGCACTTGTGACCATCGTGTCCGCCCGATAATTCGCTACAGTTGTAACTATTATACGCGCCAATGCCACCCGCACCCGGCCTGCTGCCTCGCGCGCCGTGTATAATCACGTCTCGCGCGCACAAGGATCTGCAATCGTGAAAGATGCCATTCCGGCCGCACGCCTCGCCCTCATCGAACGAATCGTCGCGGCAGCACCGGGCACGGGTGGAGCGCGCCAGCGCGCTGCCAACGCCGGTTTCTTCCGCGCCTATTTCCGCGGAGTGTCCGAGGAAGACCTGCGTGAGCGCTCACCCACCGGGCTTGCCGGCATCGCACTGAGCCATCTCGGGCTCGGGCGCAGCCGGGTGGGCGCGCAGACGCGCGTGCGCGTGTTCAACCCCGACCCGGCACGCGACGGCTTCCAGTCGCCCCACACGATCGTCCAGATTGTCACTGACGACATGCCGTTCCTCGTCGATTCGGTAGGCATTGTCTTCACACGCAATCAGGTGGCGATGCACCTCATCATCCACCCGGTGATCACGCTGCGCCGCGACGCTCGCGGACGCACGCTGGGTGTCGTGCCGGACGGTGATCCGCGCGCCCGGCTCGAATCGTGGCAGCTCTACGAAGTCGACCGGCAGAACGACCCGAAGATGCTCGCGAAACTCGCAGGCGAGATACGCGCAGCCATTCTCGATGTGCAGGCCGCCGTCGAAGACTGGATGCCCATACGCGAGCGTGTGCGCGCGATCTCAGCGGGGCTCGGGGACGCGACACCGCTCGCCGCGGACGAGATCGCCGAGGCGCGCGCGCTGCTCGAATGGATGGAAGCGCAGCACTTCGTGCTGCTCGGTTATCGTCGCTACCGGCTCGTTCGCGGCGCAGGCGAAGACAAGCTCGTGCCGGTACCGCGCTCGGGGCTCGGTATCCTGCGCGACGGACACGGCGGCCGGCGATCGCGCACCGTGCGGCTGCGAGGAGAACTGCGCCAGCGCGCCCGCGACGCCGAACTCCTGATCCTCACGAAGGCCAACACGCTCGCGACCGTACATCGCGGCACCTATCTCGATTACGTCGGCGTGAAGACCTTCGACTCGCGGGGGCGTGTCGATGGCGAACACCGCATCCTCGGGCTCTGGACTTCCACGGTCTACTACCGCAGCGCGCGCGCGATCCCGGTCCTGCGCCGCAAGGTCGCGGGCGTGATCGATCACTTCGGCCTCGCCCCGCAGAGCCACGACGCAAAGGCTGTCGTGAATGTGCTCGAAACCTATCCGCGCGACGAGCTGTTCCAGGCAAGCGTCGCCGACCTCATCCGGATCGTGCGCGAAGTCGTGAACCTTTACGACCGGCGCTCGGTGCGCCTGCTCGCGCGCCGCGATCCCTACGGCCGCTTCTATTCCTGCCTCGTCTACGTGCCGCGCGACCGCTACAGCACCGATGTGCGCCACCAGATCGAGCGCATCCTGCTCGCGGGCTTTCACGGCCTCACGTTCGAGTCGCAGATCCAGATCGCCGATTCGCGCCACGCACGCGTGCACGTCGTCGTGCGCATCGACCGCGAGCATCGCACGCCGGTCGACGTCGCCCGCATGCAGCAGGAGATCGCCGTCGCCACGACCAACTGGCTCGACCGGCTGTCCGTGGCGCTCAAGACCCGCTACGACGAGGCCGCGGCGCTCGCACTCATGGCGCGCTACTCGCGGGCCTTCCCGGCCGCCTACCAGCAGGAAGTCGCCGCCGGGGACATGCTCGAGGACATCGCCGACCTCGAGCAACTGCGCAGCCAGCCAGGTGCGCTGCGCCTCAACCTGCATCGCCCCGCGAGCCAGTTCGCGACGCGAGTGCACCTGAAGTTCGTCAAGCTCGGCGAGACGATTCCGATTTCGGACATGTTGCCGCTCCTCGAGAATTTCGGCCTGCGCGTGATCACGGAGCATCCTTACGAACTCGCGTGGCCGGACGGCGGCGAAGCGTGGATCCAGGATTTCGAGCTCGAGCACCGCGACGGCCTTGTGATCGACATCGCGCGGGTCGAGGAGCGTTTCAAGGAGGGTGTGGACGCCGCCTGGCACGGCTCGATCGAGAACGACGGCTTCAACCGCCTCGTGCTGCTGGCGAACATGCCCTCTCGCGACGTCGTCGTTGTGCGGCTCATCGCCAAGTACCTGCTGCAGACCGGCGTGCCGTTCAGCCAGGCCGCAATGGAGCGTGCGCTCGCGCGCAATGCGGAAATCACGAGCCAGTTGATCGACCTGTTCCACACCCTGTTCGATCCCGCCGTCCCGGCCGCGACTCGCACGCGCACGGTGGAGCAACGCGCACGCGCGATCGGCGCGGCACTCGCGGCTGTCACGAGTCTCGATGAAGACCGGATCCTGCGCGCCTGTCTCGCGGTGATGCGGGCCGCGCGACGCACGAACTTCTACCAGAGCACCGATGCAGGCCTGCCCAAGGACTACGTGTCGCTGAAGCTCGACCCCGCAAAGGTTCCCGACCTGCCGCTGCCGCGGCCGAAGTTCGAGATCTTCGTCTACAGCCCGCGGGTCGAGGGCGTGCACCTGCGCATGGCCGCCGTCGCGCGCGGCGGCATCCGCTGGTCCGACCGCCGCGAAGACTTCCGCACGGAAGTGCTGGGCCTGATGAAGGCGCAGAACGTCAAGAACACGGTGATCGTGCCGGCGGGCGCCAAGGGCGGCTTCGTGCCGAAGCAGCTTCCGCAGGGTGGGTCGCGCGACGACATCCAGAAAGAGGCCATCGCGAGCTACCGCACTTTCATTCGCGGCCTGCTCGACATCACCGACAACATCGTCGGCGCGAAAGTCGTGCCACCGGCCGGCGTCGTGCGCCACGACGGCGATGATGCATACCTCGTAGTCGCGGCCGACAAGGGCACCGCCACCTTCTCCGACATCGCGAATGCAATCTCGGTCGAATACGGTTTCTGGCTGGGGGATGCGTTCGCCTCAGGCGGCTCGGCCGGCTACGACCACAAGGGGATGGGAATCACGGCGCGCGGCGCCTGGGAGTGCGTCAAGCGCCACCTGCGCGAAATCGGCATCGACTCGCAGTCGCAGGACTTCACCGTCGCAGGCATCGGCGACATGGCAGGCGACGTCTTCGGCAACGGCATGCTGCTCTCGAAGCACATCCGCCTCGTCGCGGCGTTCAACCACCTGCACGTCTTTCTCGACCCCGAACCCGACGCGGCACGCAGCTTTGTCGAGCGCCAGCGCCTCTTCAAACTGCCGCGCTCTTCCTGGGACGACTACGATCGCAAGCTGATTTCGCGCGGCGGCGGGGTGTTCCTTCGCAGCGCAAAGTCGATCCCGCTTTCGACGGAGGCGCGGCGGGTACTCGCGCTCGACGCACCGGCAGCGACACCGCAGGAGGTGATTCGCGCCATCCTGCGCATGCCGGTCGATCTGCTGTGGAACGGCGGCATCGGCACCTACATCAAGGCCTCCACCGAACGCAGCGCGGAAGTGGGCGACCGCAGCAACGACACGGTCCGGGTGGACGGCCGCGATCTGCGCGCGCGCATCGTGGGCGAGGGCGGCAACCTCGGTTGCACGCAGCGCGGGCGCATCGAATATGCGATGACCGGTGGCCGCATCAACACCGATTTCATCGACAATTCAGCAGGCGTCAACACCTCGGACCTCGAAGTCAACATCAAGATCCTGCTCTCGGGGCCCGAGCGCGCCGGCCGTCTCGCGCGCCTCGCGCGCAACAAACTGCTCGCCGGCATGACGCGCGACATCAGCGCACTCGTCCTGCGAAACAACTACCTGCAGAGCCAGGCGATCTCGACGCTCGAGGTGAATGCTGCTGCGCGCCTCAGCGAGTATCGGGGCCTCATCCGCTCGCTCGAACGCGCGGGCGACCTCGACCGCGGCATCGAGTTCCTGCCCGGCGAGGACGAGTTGGCTGACCGCGCCAAGCGCGGCGTCGGCCTCACGCGCCCCGAACTCGCGGTCGTGCTCGCCTACAGCAAGATCTGGCTGTCCGGCGAGCTGATCGACTCCGACGTGCCGGAAGACCCGTACCTCTCCGAAGAGCTGCGGCGCTACTTTCCGGTGGCGCTGCGCAGGAAATTCGCGCACGACATCGATCAGCACCGCCTGCGGCGCGAGATCATCGTTACTGCGACCACCAACAGCCTCGTCAACCGGATGGGGCCGGTGTTCGCATGGCGCGCCATCGAGGAAACGGGCGCGACGATCGGCCAGATCGCACGCGCCTATACGATTGCACGCGAGACCTTCGCGATGCGTGACACCTGGAGCGCGATCGAGGCGCTCGACAGCAAGGTTCCGGCGAGCGCGCAGTACCTCGCCTACGATCAGACCGCGCGCAGCCTGCGCCACCTGAGCTACTGGCTGCTCACGCACCGCCGCCGCAACCTGCACGTCGAGCGCACCGTCGCCGAGTTCGGGCCCGGCGTACACGAGCTCGGCGCCGCGCTGCCGGGAATTGCGACCGGTCTTGTCGTCGAACACAACGCGGCGCGCATCGCGCAGCTGCGCGAAACCGGCTTGCCGCCCGCGCTCGCTGAACGCATCGGGGTGCTTGAGTCGATGGAACCCGCGTTCGATCTCGTCGAACTCGCGGCTGAACACCGGATCGCGGTGCGCGAAGCGGCACGCGCCTATTACGCGATCGGCGCAGCAACCGGCCTCGACTGGATCCGCACGCAGATCGGCAACCTCGCCGTCTCCGGCCCGTGGCAGGCGAGCGCGCGATCGGCGCTGCGCAGCAGCGCGGCAAGGGCGCATCGCAAGCTGGCTGCGCAGGTGCTGCGCCCTGCCGGGCGGCGGGGCGCAGCGCGTGACCCGGTCAGCGCCTGGATCGCCACGAAAGGCGACGACCACGCGCAGTGGGCGCGCATGCTCGCCGACATGCGCACGACCGATCACCCGGATTTCGCAACACTGTCAGTGGGAGTCGAGGCGATCCGCAAGCTGGCCGATGGCTAGGGCACGCGCCCGCACTGGCGCGTTCGCCTCCTGATGCGGATCTCGCTCGTCGTCACGACGTACGAGCGGCCGGATGCGCTGGCGGCAGTGCTCGCCACCGTGGCCGCGCAGCAGCGGGCGCCCGACGAAGTCCTCGTCGCGGACGACGGCTCGGGCGCCGCGACGCGGGCCGTCGTGGACCGCTTCGCGGCGCACTCGCGCGCTCCGGTTGCTTACATACGCCAGGAGCACGCGGGCTTTCGTGTCGCGCGGCTGCGCAATCTCGCCATTGCCGCGAGCCGCGGCGACTACCTCGTCCTCATTGACGGCGACATGCTGCTGCACGCCGACTTCATCGGCGATCACGAAGCCGTCGCGCGCCCCGGCGCCTTCGTGCAGGGCATGCGCATTCCGCTTGACGACCCCGGTACGCAGGCAGCACTCGCAACCCCTGCTTTGCCTGTCCGCAGAGCCACGCCACGCGGCGTCGGGGGCCTGCGCCGCCTGTACGGGCTGCGCAGTCCGCTGCTGGCGCGAACCTGCGTGAAGCTTGCGAACCCCGTCGTCGCGCTCAAGAGCTGCAATTTCGCGCTCTGGCGCGACGACCTCATCGCGGTGAACGGTTTCAATGAAGACTTCGTCGGCTGGGGCCCCGAGGACAAGGAGTTCGCTGCACGCCTCACGCACTCCGGGTGCTCACGCCGTACTTTGGTCTTCGGCGGCATCGCGTGGCACCTGCATCACCCGCCGGCATCCCGCGATCGCCGCGCGGCCAACGAAGCGCGCCTCGCCGCGACGCTCGCCAACCGCACGATCCGCTGCCGGCACGGCCTTGACGCACACCCAGCAAACACGGCGGCCTGGCTGTAAGCTTCGCCATTCGCTGCCTGATTTCCCATGGAGTCTCCTGTGACCGGTAAGCTCATCCTTGTCCGCCACGGCCAGAGCGTCTGGAACCTCGAAAACCTCTTCACCGGCTGGACCGATGTCGACCTGACCGAGCAGGGCCGTGCAGAAGCGAAGCAGGCGGGTGCGGAGATTCGGCGCGCGGGCCTCTCGATCGACCTCGCCTTCACTTCGGTGCTGAAGCGCGCGATCCGCACACTGTGGTACATCCTCGACGAGACGGACCGCATGTGGGTTCCGGTCGAGCGCAGCTGGCGCCTGAACGAGCGTCACTACGGCGCGCTGCAGGGTCTCGACAAGGCGCAAACGGTTGCGCGGCACGGCGAGGCGCAGGTGAAGATCTGGCGACGCAGCTACGACATCCCGCCGCCGCCGCTCGCACTGGACGACGAGCGTCACCCGCGTTTCGATCCGCGCTATGCGGAGGTCGACCCGGCGCTGCTGCCCGCCACCGAGTCCCTGAAGGACACGCTCGCGCGCGTCCTGCCGTTCTGGAGCGAGCGCATTGCTCCGCCGCTGCGCGCCGGGCGCAACGTCGCCGTCATCGCGCACGGCAACAGCCTGCGCGCCCTGGTCAAGATGCTTGAGAACGTGTCGGAGGCGGACATCGTCGAGCTGAACATTCCGACCGGCGTGCCACGCGCCTACGAACTGGACGCAGGTTTGCGACCCCTCTCGAACCGCTATCTCGGCGATGCGGACACGATCGCCGCGGCGGCCGAGGCGGTCAGGCGCCAGGCGTCAGCGAAGGGCTGATGGGGGCTGTCATGCGACGCATCCACGCCAGTTTGATCCTGGCTGCGGTGGTCACCGTTGCCGGCTCGACCACGACGGCCGCCGATGCGCCCACCTCCCCTGCGACCGCCAGCTCTACGCTTCCGGCGGGCCGCTATACGCTCGACAAGTATCACGCGAGCCTCGTGTTCCGGGTCGACCATCTCGGCTTCTCGCGCTACACGGCACGCTTCACGCGCTTCGACGTGCAGCTTGATTTCGACCCCGCCCATGCTGACACCGCGCAGATGACGGCGACTATCGACCCCGATTCGCTCGAACTCGACAATCCGCCGGCGGGATTCGCCGACGCGCTGAAGGGCCCGCTCTGGCTCGACACGGCGCAGTATCCGGCCATGAGTTACCGGTCACGCCGGGTCACGCGTGGCACCGAAGGTGTGCTCCGCATCGACGGTGATCTCATGCTCCACGGAATTACCAGCCCGGTGACACTGTTTGCCACGTTCAATGGAGGCTATGCGGGGCATCCTCTCGACCCGAATGCTCGCATCGGCTTCTCCGCGCACGGCACGTTCCGGCGCTCCGCTTTCGGTATTGCATACGGGATCCCCCCGGTGGGATCCAGCATGGGCGTCAGCGATGAGGTTGAGGTGATCATCGAGGCGGAATTCAGCGGCCCCCCTTGGGCTGGGTCACCACCGCACGCGGCAGGAGACGCCGTTCGCTAATCGCCCCCGGGCGGACCGTCCGGGCGCTTGTTGTGCGCGGCCGCCCAACCGTCGTAGCGGCCGTGAAACTCGGCCGCCATGTCATTGAACTTGCGGCTCGTCGCCTGCATGTCAGACACCGAGAGGCGGATCGAGCGCTGCGCGTGCACCGCGTAGCACAACTCAGACTGATCGGGCACGTGCTTGTACTCGGCGGTAAAGCCGTCGCGCACCAGGCGCTCGACAACGCGCTGCGCAGCGTTTTCGTTCGGCAGCCCGAAAAAGAACACCACGTCGTGCGGCTGGAACGGGTCCGAGCCTTCCGCCCGCAGCTTCTCGATGAGCTTTGCGTCCCAGCTGTGAGCCGGCAGGTCGCGGGCCTTCTTGATGCTCATCCAGATACGCGCGAGCGCGATTCCTCCGCCGAGCAACAGCAACAACAGGTAGGCGATTCTCATGACGTCACGCGCCGCGGCGGCTACCTCGCGTACTGCGCCTTCCTCTTCTCGAAGAAGGCTGTGATGCCCTCGCGCCCCTCTGCGGTTGCCGCCTGCGCGGCGATCGTCTCGCTCTCGAGCGTGAGCTGGGATTCGAGCGCGCCGAGTGCCGCAGCGACCAGCCGCTTCGAGCGGCCGAATGCGCCCTTCGGACCTGCCGCAAGCTTGCCCGCGAGCGCGAGCGCCGTATCAAGCACTTCGGTATCTGGCGCGACTTGATTGACGAGGCCCCATTCGAGCGCCTCCGCCGCCGTGAGTGCGCGATTCGTCATGATCAGTTCCATGGCGCGCTTCGCACCGACAGCGCGCGGCAACAGGAACGAGGTGCCACCGTCCGGCGTCAATCCGACGCCGGTGTAGGCGAGCGAGATCTTCGCGCCCGCCGCCATGATGGCGAGATCTGCCATCGCGACGAGCCCGACGCCTGCGCCGGCCGTGGTGCCGTTCACTGCTGCGATCACGGGCGCATCCATCCGCATGAAGCGCGCGATCGCAGCGTGCAGGTGCGTTGTCAGCTCCTTGAGATAGGGCTCGATCGGCGTCCCGCTGCTCGTCATGCCGCGCAGATCCCCGCCGAAGCAGAAGGCCTTGCCGGCGCCGGTCAACACGACGGCGCGTACGGCCGGATCCGCCTCGCAGCGCAGCGCCGCCGTCAGCAGATCGCGGCCCATCGCCAGATTGAGCGTGTTGGCGGTCTCCGGGCGGTTGAGCGTGACAACGGCGACTTCGCCGCGGATATCGACCATTACCGTGTCAGTCATGTCAGGTCCTCATTCGTCGGGCGCGATGGTGACCTTGAGGCCATCCACCGCAGGAGTGAAGTCGATCTGGCACGAAAGGCGCGAGCGCGCTTCGTAGTGCGACAGTTCGGTGAGCAGATCTTTCTCATCGGACATCGGCGCTGGCAGGCGGCTCGCCCATTCCGGATCGACGTAGACATGGCAGGTCGCGCAGGAGCACATGCCGCCGCAGATCGCCGCCACCCCATAGTCCAGTTCGCGAAGCACTTCCATGACCTTGAGCCCCGTCTGGCTCTCGACTTCATGTTCCACGCCGTCCCGATCGACGACCTTCAGCACCGCCATTTACACTCCCCTCGGTCAAAGACTTCTATTATGCACGAGGGACACGAGGGCGCGCGCGGCGCGCTCTTCGGCGGCTTGCTCTGCCGTACTCGCTGCGACCGCCACGCGGCGCGCCCGATACCAGAGGAAGACAAGCAACTGGAAGAGCCAGATCGCCGCGTCGAGCACGGCGGGCGTTGCGACTCGCTCGAGACCGAGCGCCGCGAGCAGCCGTGGCAGGTTCGGCCCCGCCTCCGGATGGTAGGCGAGCACGCAAGCGACGTCGTGCAGCGGATCGGCGAGCGCCGCGTATTCCCAGTCGATCAGCCATAGCCTCGTGCCGCCGTCCACTAGGTTCGAGCTGTGCAGATCGCTGTGTGCGAGCACCGGGCTACGGGCGAACGCGCCAGAGTCCCTCCAGCGGCGTTCCGCTGCGGTGAGCAGCGGCGCAAGATGCCGCTGTTCCTCGGGAGCCGCAGCAACGATGCGCCGGACATACCCGCGGGCGAGCGCGACCGGGTCGAGCCGCGCAAGAGCGGGTGTCGAACGAGTGTCAATCGCCTGCAGTGCCGCAAGCTGTGCGCCGAGGCGATCGATCTGCCGCGGATCGGCGAAGTCGGCGGCTGTCCAGCCGCGACCATCGACGTATTCCGTGATCAGCAGGCCGCTCGCGATGTCGGCATCGACGACGCGCGGCGCGACACCTGCACCCGCCGCGAGCCGCTGCACCCTGGTTTCGACGCAGCGATCGATCGCAAGCAACGTGTCGTAGTCGGTACCCAGGCGTACGACGTAGCGCCCCCGAGAAGTCGTGACGAGGAAGCTGCGGCTCGCCAGACCGCCCGTCAGGGGCTGGACCTGCAGTGGCATGGCGGAGTCGGCGCCGGGAACCCGCGCGAGTACGTCGGGGCCGGGCGTCGCGCTCATGCTCCCTCGGCCTCGCGAAAACGCCGCAGCCAGCTCGCAAATCCGATGGCCGCTATCACGAGATAGGTAAAGTACAGCAGCGCGACGAGCGCGAGGCCCTGGCCTGCATAGAGCACGCCGAGCGCGGCATCGACGACGATCCAGTAGAGCCAGTTCTCGATGCGCGCGCGCGCCGCGAGCCAGGTCGCGAGCAGGCTCCCGGCCGTGCACGCAGCATCCAGCATCGGCTGCGCAGCTTGCGTATAGCGCACGAGGCCCTGCGACGCGACGACGGTCAGCATGGCGACTGCGATCCACGCAGCGAGATGCCATCGCCACGGCCACCAGCCAACTTTCACGTGCCCGCCGGCATCGCTATCGGCACTCCAGCGCCAGAAGCCATAGACCGCCATCGCCACGTAGAACGCCTGCAGCAGCGCCTGCAGGGGCAAGGCAGATCGCACCGACAGCCACGCGAGGCCCGCCGAGGATGCGCCTCCATACACCCAGCACCAGCGGCTGCGCCGCACGGCCAGCACGACATACACGAGACCCAGCGCGACCGTGATGCCCTCGAGCGGCGAAGTCATGTCTCGTAGGGCCCGATCACCTTCATGACGAATACAGCCTTCGAATCGCGCTCGAATGTCGGGCGTACTTCCGCCTGCAGTGCGGCCCACACCCGCTCGTACGGGCCGAAGATCTGGGTACTCAAGCTGTTGGTCACGATCTTGAGGTCTGCGTGCCTGTTCAGCCGGTCGATGAAATCCTGGATCGGCGGTATGAACCGCGCATCGAGCGGATAAAGACTGACTTCAACGCCAATATCCATGAGGGCTCCTGTCACTCAAAGTGAAAATCGAGGGTGAGGCCGACGAGTCGCCCGTCAGCGAGCTGCACGTAGCGCCTGTCCGGAAAGTCCGGCGGCTCGGTGCCGAAATAGAAACCGCGCATCGCATAGCGCTCGTCAAAAAGGTTGCGCGCGAAGGCTGCGGCCGACCAGCGCTCGTGCGCGTAGCCGACGCGCAGGTTCACGACCTTGTAGGGCTGCGAGCGCTGGTCATGACCCGTGTCGAAGTAGAAATCGTCGACGCCCTGCAGGTCGGCGCGCGCGAAGAAGCCGAGCGGGTTCTCGTACGCGAGCGTGAGTGAATACTGGTACTTTGGCGCGTGCGCCTGCCCGCGGCCGTCGAGGGCCGCGTCACGCGCAGGATTGCCGGTGCGGTAGCCGAAGTAGGCCGTCTCGAGAAGACCCAATGTCGTGGCAACCTCGAGGCGCTGCGTCACTGCCCAATTCGCGCTCGCCTCGAGCCCGTAGTTCCTGCCACGCGCCGCGTTGTCGGTGAAGAACACGTAGGACAATGGATCGCCCGGCACGAGCTGCTGCGATGTCGCAACCTGCTGCGATTCGCGACGCATGTAGAAAAGCGACGTGCGGGTCGACCAACGGGCGTCGGGCGCGCGCCATGCGAGCCCCGCCTCGGCATTCCACAACGCTTCCGGCTCGTAGCGGCGGCGATCCGCGGGCACGGCCGCCCCGATGTTGAATCCACCGGCCTTGTAACCGCGCGACAGCGTTGCATACCACGTGCGTGCGGCGCTCTCCTCGAACGAAAGGCTCGCGTGACCGCCCCACATCGTGTCGATCGGGGCGAATGCACTCGTCTCACCCGAGAGCGCCTCGCGATCCTGGTAGCCGGCATCGCGTCGCTCGGCGCGCGCACCGAACGACAGCACGGTGCGCGGCGCCACACGCCAGTCGAGTTCGCCGTAGAGCGCGAGATTCGTCGCGCGATAGTCGCTCGTGAGCAGGCGGTAGGCCACGCCACTTGCGGTGTCGCGCTGGTCGTTGCGCTCCTCGACATCGAGTGCATAGGCGCCGGCCGTCCAGCCGAAGCCGCCATCGTCAGCCGAGCTCTTCGAGATGAGCCGCAAATCCTCGCTCGTCGAGCGCCGGCGGCGCGCGAAGTAACTCGTGTAGTCATAGGGCGCGTAAGGACCCCAGGCGGCGTCGTTGCCCCAGTCGCCGTCGAAGCCATAGCCGATTTTCGAGTCGGCATGTGTCGTGACACTGCGCAGCTCGAACGGGGCCTCGCCCTTCCAGGCGACATGCACAGCGCCCGCTGCCGAGCGCTGCCGGTCAACACCCGGGTGGTCGGCCAGCGTCACGCGCGAGTTGTCGATCGAGAATGCGTCGTAGCCATCGTCGATGTTGACCAGCATGGCGGTGAAGCCGAGCTCGAGCGCCTCGATGGGTGTCCAGTGCAGCCGTGCGCGGAAAGTATCCTCGTTGTAGCCATTGGTGTCATCGCGCCCGAGGAAAGCATTCCTGCGAAAGCCATCGCTTTCATAGTGATGGGCGACGAGCCGGAATGCTGCATTTCCTGCGTCGTCGACTCGGCCGCCGATCACACCGCCTCCGCCCAGGGTCCCGAAATCGCCCGCCGTCGCCTCGCCGCGCAGCTCGAATTCCGGCCGTGCTTCACGCGTGCGGATGCTGACGAGGCCCGCGAGCGCGTTCGCGCCGTAGGCCGTGCCCTGCGGGCCGCGCAGTACTTCGATCTGTTCGACGTCGTAGGTCGTCGCCGGCATGCCGACACCCGAAAAGTCGATGTCGTCGATGAGGAAGCCGACGGAAGGATTCGGTGCGCCCTGATATTGATCAAGCTCGCCGATGCCGCGCAGCTGGAAGTACCGCGGCCGTGCGGTACCCGCCGACCAGTTGAGATTCGGCACGAGCGACAGCACATCCTCGAAGTGCTGCAGCCCCGCCCGCGCGATCGTCTCTTGTGGCAGAACCGTGACACTTGCGGGAATCGCATCGAGCGCAACGTCGCGCAGGCGCGACGTGACGACGAGGACCTCGTCGAGATCCTCTGCCCGGACAGTCGAAATGGCGCAGACGAGCGCCGCGCCGACGATGCGACCGAACTTGCGACAATGGATGTTCATGCCTGCTCCCTACGCCGGTATTAGCCGGATCAGGTTCAACGGGTTCGCCAGCTGGCGTCTCAGGCCCCATGCGCGGGCCACCCCAAGGATGTAACGCATATGTTAGTGGTCGTGCGGCGAAGTGCAAGTGGCTAGAATCGGCGTCATGAGCCGATCACTTGCCGTGTTTCAGGTCGATGCGTTCACGCGGCAGCGCTTCACCGGCAATCCCGCGGGCGTCGTGCTCGGTGCCGATGCGCTCTCAGACGAGGAAATGCTCGCGATTGCACGCGAACTGAACAACGCCGATACGGCGTTCGTATCGGCGCCGGACGGCGCTGATCACGACCTGCGCGTGCGATTCTTCACGCCACGCACCGAAGCCGCCTTCGTCGCCCACGCGACGGTCGCCGCCCACTACGTCATGTCGCGCCGGCCGGGGCCGCGGCGCCTGCGGCAGAAGCAGAAGGCGGGCATCGTCGAGGTGGAAGTACGCGGCGAGGGAGACGCGCGGCGCATCGCAATCCACCAGTCCCCGCCGCCGATCGGGCGCGAGCTGCTGTCGCGCGAGCGGCTCGCCGTGCTCGACGCACTCGCGCTCTCGAGCGGCGATCTCGACGGCCGCTGCCCGCTGCTCGTCTGTGGCAGTGCGAGCACGCGACTGATGGTCGGCGTGCGCGGCGCCGAGCAGCTGCGGCAGCTGAAACCCGATGCCGCCCGCCTCACCACCCTCTCGGCGCAGCTCGGCGCCGCCGGCTATTTCGTGTTCACGCTCGCGCCACAGGTACCCGACGTCCTCACGGAAGCGCGCATGTTCTGCCCTGCGATCGGCATTCCCGAGGATCCGGTGAGCGGCAACGCATACGGCATGCTCGGCGCCTATCTCGCTGCGCGAGGCCTCGTCGAGCGCAGCGGTGAACGCGCGCAGTTCAGCGGCGCGCAGGGCCATTACCTCAACCGTCCCGGCCGGGTCGATGTGGAGCTCGACTACGAGAATGGCAGCGTCGCCTCGCTGCGCGTCGTCGGCGACGCCGTGCTCGTCTTTGAAACGAGCCTCAGTCTCTAGCGCCGATGGCAGAGCTGCGATTCGAGCCGGCTCTCGCGCTCGCGGACCTGCCGCGGGGCAGTATGCGCGCCTGCACGATCGATGGCCGCAACGTGCTCCTCTGCCACACGAAGGACGGCCTGCACGCGGTCGACAACATCTGCACGCACGCCTACGCGCGACTCGACGAAGGCTGGCTGCGCGGCCACAAGCTCGTCTGCCCGTTGCACGGCGCTGTGTTCGATGTGCGTGACGGCAAGGTGCTGAAGGGGCCGGCGACTGAGCGCCTTCCCGTGCATCATCTGCGAGTCATCGGGGACCAGGTGGAAGTCGCGCTCGATCCAGCGGCGGCGGCGCAGGAGGTCGAATTTTAGATGCCGTAGCTACGACAGGCGTCCGGTTGATCATTTGGTCCGATCGCGAAATGGAGCTTCCCGTGTTGCATCGGTCTTCCTCTTGTATGCATGCCGTCGCCACTACCCCGGCGGAATCGTGGATGTGCCTCCTTCGCTCGCCCCCCTCCACGATGGCAGCCTTCCCCGAAATTCAGGCGGGTCGGCTTCCGTATCACCCTTTTCGAGGCCTGCTCGCCGTTCACTCGCGTTACGACTTGCTTGGTCGCCAAGTCCCTTGCAGGACTCCCCACACCGAAGGCCTCAGCCGCTTCGTTACCTCCACGACTGCTCCGATTGCTGCAGGCTGGACCGACAGTTGCCGCGGAGGGCGCCGATCAGCCCGCCAACCGCGTCTCGCCGAACTCACGCCCCGACTGCGGAAGCAGCACGTCGCAGACCGGCGCGCCGCGTGCGCTCGATTACCTACAAGACACCCTGCACGCGGCGTGACGGGCGGTGAGATCAGGGCCCACCTGGGACACATTGGGTCACAACGCTAAGCCGACGACTAACCTGCATCGCTCAAGAAACGAGTTTCACCTGCAACTTATCCAGCCGCTCATCGAGCATGTGTTCGGTCGGATCGCGGAACTCCAACGAGAAAAACCGACCGTCCACCATCCACACCTTTCCGCCGTTTTCTGCCCCGGTAGCCGTGGTCAATGAGAACGCGGCAAGCACCCTCTCGCCATCGGCATCACTCAAGCGCAGCGACCCGTCGATGACCGGCTTGCCGCCCTTCATCTCGTACACGTTGGCTTCCCTGCCGCCGTCGAAACGCTGCACGAGATTCACCCGCGCAACGCGCTCGCGGAGCTTCTCCGCGAGCTCTGCATCGAGCTTCTCGATCACGCCGTCCAACACCTGTTTCTCCAGTGGCATGAAGCCAGTCGTTCCCCCACGGAAGAACGCCCTGAGTGACTGCAAGATGCCCACGACTAACACCCCGCGCCAGCAAGGCCGGCACCAGCAGCACCCGCACCAGCCGCCGCCCACTTGATCGTGTTCGGCGTTCGAGTCCACAACTGCGATACCCGGTTGGGCATCGGGGTAGCTTCCTTCCAGCCGCGCGACATGAACCGATATCGGTACGGATCGGACAGCGCGTGAGTACGCGTCGTCACGTAGTTGCCATTCAGGATGGATCGCGGCCCGCCCAGCCGCGCAGGTATGGCATGGGAGAATTCCATCCCGGCACTACGCGCGCCGGCCGCACGGATTCCTCCCGCCACACCGGTTGTCGCCAATGCCACTGCGCCTGTCACCTCGCCAGCACCGTAGGCTGCCGACCCCATATCGACACTGCCGATATCGAGCCAGTTTCGCATTTCGTCGCCGAACCCGAACAACAGCACGTCGCCCAAGCCTGCCGAGAAATCCACGAAATCATTGGAGTCGAACCCATTTCCACCGGATCGCGTACACACCTGCTCTTGCGGCTTGGTTCCCGCAACAACAACCTCCTCCAGATCATCTCCTGGTTCGTCGCTCTGGCCGCCCCCGCCGCCGCGGCCGCCGGGAAGACCGGCAATGTTACCCGCTCCTCCGCTCACAAAGTTGTACGGAAGTAGTATCAAATCCACCATACGCCGGGCAGTAATCGTGACCTCCACAAAGGAATTGAACATATGGTCACAATCGGAGGAATCGGAATTGCAAATGAAGCCGCGAATTTCGCTACCCCAGTAACCCGTGGGATCAGTCGCGCTCAGCGGATTGTTGCCGACGTAGCCGAAGCGATTCCACCCCTGCGTGCCCAAGGCTTCATCCAGGAATGGGTCAGCAGTGACGAATCGCGCAAGAAACGGATCGTACACCCGCCCGTTCATGTGGATGAGGTCGGTGGAATCGAGCATCTCGTGTCCCGTGTAACCGCGGCGGGTGAGGCCGTTGATAGTGGAGAGGTCACCTGAGGAGGGAGCCCCGGTCCACGCGGTGCCACGCCGCTGTCCGAACGCCCCGAAGCTCTCGCGCATGGTGACGGCTCCGGTGCTACTCGTGATCACATCCACTGAGCCCAAGGCGTCGCGCAGCAGGTAGGAGAGCGCGTTCACGCCGGACGACTTACGCGAGTACAACGCGACGGCTTGGCCTTCGGCGAAGATATAGTGCTTCCAATCAACCGCACTGCCTTGGGTTACCTTCTCGAGCAGCGAGCCAATGTACACCTGCGTGTAGGTGACATTGGCCGTCTTGTAGGCGTGGCGCCAGCGCTGGCCTGCAGGTGTGTACTGGAAAGTGCTCGAGTTCTGGCTGTTCTTCGTGATCGCCTTCGGCAGATTCGAGGCGAACCAGGTGAGCGCGGTGCTGCTGCGGCTCGTCATGTTGCCGTTGGCGTCATACGTGTACGAGAGCGTTCCGCCGCCGGTGTTGATGGACGCGACGGCGTGCAGCTTCGTGGCGTGGTAGGTGTAAGTCCCGACACCCGTCTTCCAGCTGATATTCCCGTTGGCGGTGTAAATCATGTCGAGATTAGTACTTCCATTGAGCGTCGCGTAATCGAGCCGGTAGAGGTTGTCGTAGTAGGCGTTCTCGGTCAGGCCCTGATTGTTGTCCTGCCGCTGGGTGAGGTTGCCTGCGCGGTCCCAAAGGTAGCTCAGGTTCTGCACCGCCGCCCCACCCCCCGGGCCGCTTTGAATGTAATCGACCCAACCCGTGACCTGATCGAGGCTCCTGACGGTGTGTAGCCCGTTGCTGAGTGTGGCGTCGGTCACCTGCCCGCGCGCATCGGCGGCATTGGCCTGCCAGAACACGGTTGAAGTGGCGTTGAAGTCCTTCACACGCTTGAGCGCCCCGTACTGGTACTCGTACTGGAGCTTGAGGCGATAGCTTGAGGTGCTGATAGGATACGTGAGCGTGTCGAGAAAGCCCGTGAGCGCGCTGTACGTGGTGTTGACGTAGTAGTTCTGGCTGCCCTCCGTGTACTGCGTCTGGCTCGGGCGGCCGAGGCCGTCGAAGCTGTAGACTTCCCGATAGGTCGTGATTCCTGTGCCCGAAATCTGTTGCTGTCTCAGCTTCCCGATCTCGTGGCTGGCGGCGCTCGTGCCCCAAGTGAAGCTGCTCGTGATGGTGCCCGAACCTTCCGGCATCGCGCGGGTGAGCGGGCGGCCGAGCGCATCATAGGTCGCGGTGATCGTCTTGGCCTTCGCATCGGTCGTGGACGACATCTCCCCGAGCGCATTGAACCCGTAGGTCCAACTGCCGAGATCGACGTTGGTGGAGGTCGTGCGCAGACCCCGAAGATTGTAGGACCCCGTCTGCAGCGTCGCGCCCGTGGAGTCCGAGACACGCACGGGATTGCCAAAGGCGTCGAAGTCGAACGCCTGGTAGTAGCCGTCGTGATCGGTTGAACGCACGACTTGGTCGAGCGCGCTCGCGATCCGGGTCGATTGCTTGCCGAGGGCGTCCACCACGCGCGTGGTGAGGCCCTCATAGTAGGTCGTAGTCGTCTGGAGGGTTGGGTCGGAGTCGCTCACTGGACGCGAGGCTTGCGTCACGCGGCTCGCAAGGTCGTATGCGAAGGTAGTGTCGAAGAAACTGTCCCCTGCATTCAGGCGAGCGGGCGTGCTCTCGGCTTGCAACCGACCGAGGGCGTCGAAGCTCCAGCGTTCGTTCACCTGGTTGCCGTCGCGGTTGAGCGAAGCGCGATCCACCATCCGCTCGAATGGATCATGAAAGGTCACGGTCCAGTCGATCGTCGTGCCGGCGCTGTCGTAGTTGACCTGATCGACGCGGTAGTAGCCATTGTCCCAGTTGTAGCAGGCCCCCGACCAGGCGGTGCAGAGGTACGGCGTTGAGATCGAGTAGGTGCCGTCGGGGCGGTTCTCGCGGCTCCGGCGCCCGAAGGCATCGTACTGCCAGCTCGTGACAATACCGTTCGGATCGGTTTCGCTCGTTTGTACACCGAGTGAGTAGTCGTAAGCCTTCTGCGTTGTCTGCGAGAGCGCGTTCGTGACCGACACCGGGAACTGACCGGTACTACCCCAGCTCACCGAGGTGGTGCGCGCGGCCATCCCAATGCCGGTGACGGCTGCGCTCGTCAGGTTGCCGAAGTCAGGCTGTGGGTTGCCCGCATCGTCGTCGTAGGCGAGATCGGTCGTGACCTGCCACTGGGGATCACCGGGCTGCAGCACGGTCTGGGTCGGACGGCACTGCGGGCCGTTCCAGGCGGTGGCGAGCGTGCGCGTTTGCGAACTTCCCCCGTACATGGTGTGGCTCTGGATCTGCTGCGTGGTGGTCGGGCGACCGAAGCACCAGTTCGTGACGTCGTTGAAAAGCGTCGAGTGCCAGGTGCGCAGCGTGTGCGACTGGCCCGCGTTCGCACCGTTGCCAGTGCTCGCCTCGGTCACCGTGGTCATTGAGTCGACGAGCGCGCCCGTACTCGGATCGAGGGTATTCGTCGTGGTCACCGTACGGATGAGGTTGCCGCCAAAGGCGCCCCCGACTTCCCGCTCCTGATGCGTAGTCTGACTCGCATACGGAAAGAGGCGCGTTTCAAAGCCCGAGCCGAAGGGCGGCAGGCTCGAGTACGTGGCCTCATCTTCCGTGATCGCGACCCCGCTCGGCTCCTGAGTGCGGCGGGCGTTCGACACGGCGCCGGTGTACGGGAAATCCTGTCGGTAGGAGCGACGCTGCGCGGTGCCATCGCGGCCATCGACCCAGGAACGGAATGCGAAGCCGAGAAATCCCCGCCCCTGCAGATCACGCCGCGCGCCCTCATAGTAATAACTCTGCCACTGCCAGGAGCCTCCGAGGCCATTGCTTGATTGAAGGTTCGTGACCACCTGAAGCGGGCCCGCGTACTCCTGTGTGGGGAAGCTCGCGGTGCTGAGCTTCGTGTACAGGCTGTAACGCGCCAGGGGTGCGTAGCTGAAGGTCGTGAAATTGCCGAAGCCGTCCGTCACCGTCGTCAACAGATCAGGCGCCATACCGGCGTGCAGGCGATACGCCAGAGTGCCATCGGTTCGAACATAAATGAGATCCAACAGCCCGTCACCATCGGCATCACCCGTAAACGCCGCACTTGATGAGGCGCTTTGTCCAGTACTGACGGGTGCAGAGATGGCTTCACCCGTGCTGCGCATGAGCTGCCAGTTGCCGGAGGCGGGCACGACGATGTCGTCATACCCGTCGCTGTCCCAGTCAGTGACGATTGCCTGCGCAGGCGTTTGTGCTCCAACTGCCGGTCCCTGAACGCTCGCCAGAAACGTCGTTCCCGTACTCAGGCGGTAATACCAATAGCCACCCGACGTGTAGGCAACATCGGTATAGCCATCGGCATTCAGATCGAGGTAGCGCCGATCGGCACCGTCGACATAGTCGGTAGAGAAGATATTACCCGTGGCAGTGACAGCAGACTCAAAGAAGACTGGTGGCCCCCAGTCGTAGAACCCAAGAGCGACGAGGACATCCCCTCGACCATCGCCGTCGAAGTCAGGCTTGCGTCGCGACCGTGTGACCCACGCCTCCGCCAAGGGCCTGAGCGCTTCAAATCCCTCGGCAGGCCCAAACAGGTACCCCGGTGTAGATGAGAACGTTCCATTCAGCTCTCGTGCGCGCCACTGCACGGAAACTTCGCCAGTCGGCACGAGCCAAACCAGGTCATCGAGCCCATCGCCATTCATGTCCTGTGCGACGGCATTCCCGCCCGCCCCGCTCGCGACGACCCCCGTATTCACGGGGCTCGACAAACCCGTGATCGTTCCCATCAGTACCCACCATGTCCCGCCGCTGTACGGAACCAGGACATCATCCAGGCCGTCTGCGTTGTAGTCGATGGGAATCGCTTGGGAGTAGTTGTAATTCGGGATGCCGGTATTCACCGCCGAGCCGTACCCACCCGAAGGGCTGGCGAAAGACACTCGCCATTGTCCACTCCCGGAGGTTGCATGAGATGAGTACACAAGATCGAGCCTGCCGTCCCCGTTGACATCGATCGCGAGAGCGCTTGCGGCAGTCGGCACGGCATTGGTGCTCGCGATCTCTGCGCTCACTCCATTCGTCCCGCTCTGGTAGGCGAAACTTGTGGCGGGCAAACAATCGGCTGCGCCCGGACCCGCGCACTCGGTTATGCTTGCCAAACGGCTCTTGCCGGTCGTTGACAACACGGGCTCGTAACTCAGCTCGTAGCGTCGCATCAGGGTCCCGGAATACGAAACATCTACGCGATCCAGCCGCTTGATCTCCTTGATTGCGCTGCCTTCGTAGTATTTCGAATCAATTTCCCCAATCGGTTTGGTTTCATATGCGAACGCGATCCGGTATTGCGGCGCGAGCAACAATCCCGTGTTTCCAGCCCACTCGATTTTGTCAATGCGGTAGGAGCCATTCGTGGCGTCCTTCGAATACGAAAAGGTTGTGTAGTTTCCGGACCGATCACGAATGCGCTGCAATGCCCACACACGTGGAATGGTGGTGCCAAGCGCTTCAATACGCGCATCTGCCGTCAGTCCGTATTCGTAGATCAGCCCGTCCCTTCTGTAAACCTCGAACCACTGTGGGCCGACGCTCGGCACGTAGCCCTCACCACCACCGGTGAACGCGCGAATCCGGGCAAAAGTTTCGATCTCGGTGCGGTACTCTGAGCCGTCGGCTCCATAGATGCCGGAGAAGAGTTTCAGTTGATGGCCATCGAGGCAGAGTCGGTCATCAGCGGTCAGTCCGACGCCTTTGGCAGCGCCGTCCTGCGCCCAGGTCTTGTCGCACCGGGAAATGGTTGACAGACCGGATATGCCCCACCCGATTCCGTTCAAGGTTTCCGTACTTCGATGGTCATAGGTGAATGCGATTTGTGGCGACATCCCGTTCGCGCCACTCGGAGCCCAGATGGGCAACTGAATCGACGCGCCGCCGGAGTGCGTCACGCTCGCATCCAAAGCAGTTCTTCCGACTGCAGCGTGCGAATTCGCCGCTGCGGCTGCACCCATAGAGAACAATAGCAGGGTCCACAGGCTTTCATGGCTCGGCGCCGGTCGCATTGCAGACACCGTCCTTGTGATCATGTCTCGCTCCCTGCTCCGTGCCTGCGCTTTCGGGCACGCCCATTGTTCAGTAGTCCGATAAATCGAGCGTTAGCGAACTTCCCGGCGCGAGCCCCGCAGGCGGCATCGGAAGGGGCGACGCACGCCGCATCGCAATCGCGAGCTGCGACTTGCGCGCGGCGCTACCGGTACAGGCACCCGTGTCCACGTCGAGAACGTCGCCGCGCTCGTTCTGGATCACCTGTACTTCGCAAGGACCGCTCTCGTGCGGCACATCGATTGCCACCATTTCCAGCACTCGCGTCAGGCGCCCCCGAATCTGCCCGACATACACACCCTGCAGCCGTTCCACTTCGGCAGCGTCCACGGAAGACTCCACTTCGCGCGCGGCTTCGAAGGCGTCGGTCACGAGTGGCTCGGTGGCGAGCGGCGGCAGGGTCGGGAGTGCGATCGAAAGAGCGGGAGCGGGAATATCCTCCAGCAGTGGTGCGGGCACCGCGGAAGCCACTGGATCGGTTATAGCCATCTGAAGGCTCACGATCAGGAACGGCGTAGCGGCTTGGGTGTCGCTGGGCGGAATCTCGCGGGTCAGCGGCGCGAGCAGACCAACGAGAATCGCGCCGTGCAGCACCAGCACCGCCGTTGCGGCCATCGCACGCTGCCCAGCGCCGCGCCAGCGCATCGCAATCTGCCCCACAGCCCGACGCCCATGCCCGAAAGCCATGCGCCGACCCTTCACCCGATCAGTAGTTATTCATACGAGCAAGCTGAATCGCCTGTAGGACAAACCATGAACATTGTCAAACCGCTTCTCAGTGTAGCAGGCCGTGGGAGATGGAACGCCTTGGCCCGGCCACTGCCAGAATCCGGCGCTCCAGAGTCAACCTGTCGGCGAATGCGTTCGTAATGCGCCGCCTCGGCGATCGCTCAATCGCGGCAGGCTCCTGATGTGCGCCCCGGATTCATAGTGGCCGTCGTGTCGCCGGCGCTGCGCGGATCGACGCGCAGCGCCCGGCGATACTCGATGCCGCGCGCGCGATAGTTCGCAGCCGCCTGCGCGATCAGCGCAAGCTCCCGCTCGCCGACCTGGCGCACGATGCGCCCCGGCGCCCCCATGACGAGCGAACCCTCCGGAATCTCACGGTCAGGCGGCACGAGTGCGCCGGCTGCGATCACGCAGTGGCGGCCGATGCGTGCGCGGTCGAGCACCATGGCGCCGTTGCCGATCAGCGTCTCGTCACCGACGGTGCAGCTGTGCAGCAGCGCCCTGTGGCCGATCGTCACGCTCCGGCCGATATGCGTCGGCGCGCCGGCGTCGGTGTGGATCACCGTGGCATCCTGCACGTTTGTGTCGTCGCCGATTTCGATCCAGTCGCTGTCACCTCGCAGCACCGCGTTGAACCATACGCTCGCGTCGCGCCCGAGCCGCACACTGCCGATCACCTGCGCGCCCGGCGCGATGTACCACGCCTCGCCATCGGTCGCCATGCGGCGCTCGCCGAACTCGTAGATCATGCAACACCCCGCTTGCGCTGCGCCTCGATCGCCGCGCCGCGACCAGCATAATCGAGCAACAGACGCCCCATGAAATCCGCGAACACGCGCACGGCCACCGACTGTCTGGCGCTCGCCGGATAGACGATCGACGCGACGGCGCCCTCGAGGGCGTAATCCGTGAGCACTTGCAGCAGGGCGCCGGTATTGAGCGACTTCGCCGCGTGCAGTTGACTTGTCTGGAAGATGCCCGCGCCCGCGAGCCCCGAGGTGAGCACGGCCTCCGCGCTGTCGAAGGCAAGCACGCAATTCACCCGCTGCTGCACGGGCTCCTTGTCCTTGCGGAAACGCCACTCGCGCAAGCGCCCCGAGTCGGCGGCGAGATAGCCGATGCATCGATGCGTGGCGAGGTCCGCGGGCTCGCGCGGGTTGCCGTGCCCGGCGAGGTAGGCAGGCGCTGCGCAGGTGACCCAGCGCGTGACACAGAGCCGTCGCGCGATCAGTCGCCCGTCGCGGACCGGGCCGAAGCGCAGCGCGACATCGACCTTCTCCTCGAGCAGATCGACGACCCGGTCGTTGAACCGCACTTCGAGCGTGATCCCCGGGTAGCGCTGCGTGAACGCGGGCAGTGCGGGAATCAGCAGGTGCTGGCCGAAGGCCACGGGCACGTCGACCCGCAGCCGCCCCTGCGGGCGTTCACGGGTACGGGATATGGCCTCATCGGCCTGCGCAAGCTCGGCGAGGATGCGGCGGCTGCGTTCGAGGTATTCGGCGCCGTCGTTGCTCAGCGCCACCTTGCGGGTCGTGCGGTCGAAGAGGCGCACACCGAGCCGCTTCTCGAGAGCCGCTACCTGCTGGCTCGCCTGGGCGCGCGAGATGCCGAGGTCGTCGGCTGCGCGAGTGAAGCTGCCACGCTCGGCGACACGCACGAAAGTGGCCATGACGGCGAAGCGGTCCACGTCGATTGTTTAGCAGCGCCAGACAATGATTTCAAGTTTGTAGGCTTTCTCCGCACGCCGCACGGGCGGAAACTGGCGCCGCATACGAGGAGGTCGCCATGTTCATCTTCCGCAGCCGCTCACCGCTACCGGTTATCGCCGCACTCGCCGTCGCGTCACTTTTTGCGCTGCTCGCCTGACGGTCTTCTTCTTGCCCACCGCCCGTTTCTTGCCCACCGCCCGTTTCTTGCCCGCAGCCTGCTTCTTGCCCGCCACCCGTTTCTTCCGCGGAGTGCGCTTCTTCCCCGCAAACACCGCGATCCCGGCCAGCGCTCGCGCCTGCCCGGTGCTTGCGGAATGCACGACGGCCCCGGTTGTCACCGATACTTTCACGACCTGCCCGGTGAAGAAACTTCCAGCGTAGGCGAAGCGCCCGTCGGCCGTGATCGCAAGAGTCGCCCAGCCGAAGCCCTCGAGCGGGATCGAGCGCACGGTCTCGCCGCGACCGGTCACGACGTCGATGCGACCGCCGCGCAGCACGTAGAGCGCGCCATCGGGCCCGTATGCCATGCCGAAGAACATTTCCGGCGGCCCCTGAAAGGGCGGCTGAAACGCTTGCAGGTCCGGCAACTGGCGATCGTTCACGAGGTCGTAACGCATCAGGCGCGGACCGGTCTCCGAGCAATAGACGAGCGTGCGTCCGTCTTGTGAGAGCGCCGAATGGGTCACTCCCATGAAGCCGGCCATGCCACCTTGCGCCTGAGTCGCATACTCGCGCAGCAGCTTGCCATCAGCCGAGAAGCGCCACACATGACCGTCGCCGAAGCGGTCGCCGCCCGGAAAGAACGCAATCTTCGTCTTCATGCGCGCCGCGACCTCGGGTCGTACCGCATCGCCCGCGAGATGCTCGCCGAGCAGGAACGACCCGTCTTTCGCGAAGGCGACATTCGAGAACGCTCGCGTCGGCAGCTCGTCACGGATCTGCACGCGACCGTCCGGATGGATGTTGAGCACCACGAAAGCGTGTGAATCGAAGGCCCACAGCACGCCGCGCGCGTCGAAATTGAGCCCGCTGACGAGGTGCGAGGTGGCACCGAGCCACAGCACCGCCTTCTGCTTCAGGTTCTTGTCATACTGGATGATGCGACCGCGGCCGGCGTGATCATCGAGTGGATCGTTGAGCTCGGTGGCGCCAACGAACACGTCGCCCCTGGAAAACGGCTTGAGGCTCTCGCTCATTCGGCAAGCATAGCGGTTTTGCGGCGGTGCCCCGCCCGTGCTCCAGGGCGGTCTGACAGGCGGTCGCGCTCCAGTAGTCCGATGAGCTCCGATCAGAAGGCCGCGTCGAAGCCGATCAGAAGATAGTTCTCCTTCGTCTCATGGCCGACGAAATCCGCATCGCGATCCTTGCTCAACAGGTCGACATTCAGCTCGACGACGCCCTTCACGTTGCGCATGAAGTAGTACGACGCGGCAAGGGTCAGGGAGCGCATCTCGATGCCCTCGAAGATGGTCGCTGTATCCTTGAAATCGCCTGCGTCGTTGTGGTTATAGAGCAGCGAGTAGGCCCAGCGGTCGTTGCGCACGTAATCGACACCGACAAAGGCCCCGAACCAGCGCAGGTCGCGCGCCGGATCGATGTCGAGAAACCCATCCCAGCGGCTCCACAGCGCCTGGGCGAACCATGAGGTCTTCGCGCCGACCTGCCCGGCGAGATCCACGCCATAGACGAGCCGATCGGTGTCGCGGCTACCCTGATTCTGACCCGCCAGACCTGCCGCACTGCGCTGCTCGCCAGTCAGGCCGAAAAGCCCCGCCGAGACTGGGCCGAGCTCGGAGCCGATGTGGCCGAATACCGACTTGCGATCGTCATTGTCGAACATGCGATCGGGGCGGCGGTAGCCAGGGCTGTTGATATTGACGTTCGCATTGATACCGTTGCCGTTCACCAACCCGATCTCGAGGTCCACAGGACCGAGGCCGCGCCCGAACAGCACTCCGCGCTCGTAGGTCACTCCCGCCATGCGATAAAGCTGGAAGTCCTGGAAAGTCATGCGCGTCTCGCGCGGAAACATCACGTCGGAAACCTGGAACTGCCCGAGTTGCAGGCCGATGCCCGTGCCGAACACATCGTCGTGGCTGAACCAGGCGTCCTCGATGATGACCGAGCCGTTTTCGCCCTTCTCGGCGAAGATGCCGTAGAAATAAAAGGAAATGTGATCGCTCAAGGGGGCGGCGGCCAGCAGCTTCAGCAGATAGGGCGACTGGAAATCGAAGCTCGAATTGTTGCCAGTGGGACCTGTTATTGGATCGATCTGCTTGCTGTCCCGGCCCTGCACAAACGCCTGGGCACGCACGGCGAGCGGCAGAAACGCGGGCAAGGCGAGCATGTCGTCATTTGTCTTGGTGGTAGTCACTTCCTTCCAACTCGGCAGACGCATGTTCATCTCGTCCCGAAAGTTCTCGCCGAAGGCATTGAGCCGTGGGAAGGCCGAGTGACAGGCATTGCAGCTCATCTGGTATTGACGGGCAAACGCCGGCATTGCCGTGGCGAAGCCGCTCCAGACGAGCCCACCGAGCAGGATCATCAGCGACCAGAAACGCGTGTGCGCCGACGATACTCGCATGGTCAATCCCCCACCGTAGTTGATCTTGCGGGCAATCTATCCGAACCGGCGCACAGCGGACAAGAGTACTTGCCACGCGCACAGCGGCTGCCGGTGACCGGGCAGCTGACGCTGCAGCCCGATGTGCAGTACATCATCAACCCGGGTCTCGAGCCGAACTCGGATCATGCGCTCGCGGTGGGTCTGCGATTCGAGCTCGCCTACTAGACAGCGCGATCGCGATGGCGGCGGGCGCGGCGATCACCGCGCCCAGCAGGAGTGGCGAGCCCGCGCCGAAGCGCGCGAATACGGCGCCAGACAGGAACGGGCCGATGACGCGGCCGAGACTGCTGCTCGACTGATAGACACCCATCACGCTGCCGCGATTGCCGCCGCCCGCCTGCTTCGAGGCAAGCGCGGAGCCTGACGGATTGAAAGCACCCGAGCCAGCGCCGCAGATCACGAGGCCGATCGTCGCGACTTCGATGCCGGGCGCCGTCGCTGCGATCGCCATGCCGACGACAAACGCGGCGATGCCCGCGTACGCGACCTTGTATTCACCGAAGCGCGGCACGATCACACGCACGAGCCCGCCTTGCATGATCACCGGCACGATCGCGAGCGCGAACATGAAAAGGCCGACAGTACGCGGCCCGTAGCCGAAGCGGGCGAGCGCCCAGAGCGCGAAGATCGACTCGAAGATCGCCTGCGCTGTCGCAACGCAGAGGGCCGCAAGCGTCACGTAGCGCAACGCCGGCAGTTCCTTCATGAGCGCGAGCGGCGAGCGCCGCCCGCCGGCTGCGAGCGCGTGCGCGCGATGCTCGGCCGTATGACTTTCCGGCAGGCGCAGGGCCACCAGAGCAATCGCAAATACGGAAAGGGCCATCGAAACGAGCGCCGGGCGCACGAAGCTCGCCGTGGCGAGATTCTCGCCCGCAAGGAGACCACCGATTGCGGGCCCCATCATGAACCCGATGCCGATCGCCGCCCCGATCGTCCCGAGCGCCTTCGCCCGGTCCTGCGGCGTGCTGATGTCGGATGCGTAGGCCATCGCCGCGGAAATGTTGCCTGCCATCAATCCGCCGAGGACGCGCGAGGCAAGCACCCAGGCAATGTCAGGCGCAAAGCCGAGTATGGCGTACGACACGCAGGCGCCTGCAAGCGAGAACATGAGGATCGGGCGGCGGCCGTAGCGATCGCTGAGCCGTCCCCAGACCGGCGCGGCAATCAGCTGGCACAAGGCATGTGTGCCCAATATGGCGGTGATCAGCGCAGGCGAGGCATCGAAGCGCGACCCGATGTACGGAATCAGCGGCACGATGACGCCGAAGCCGAGCACGTCGATGACGCACACGATGAACAGCGTCAGCAATGGTTTCAAGCGCAAGCTCCCTGTCGCGTTTCAGTGCGCGGGCACGAACGTCGCGGGGTCCGGCACCCCCTCGCCGCCTGCCGAAGAGCCGGGGCGATCCATCACACCGCGAAGCACGAATGCCGCGATTCTCGCATCGCCGCCGGGGTTACCCGCGTTTTCCTTGCCGCCCGTCCGCAGGATGACGAGCCGCAGCGACGGCACGACCCATAAACTGCCGCCGTGCGCGCCCGGCAGGCGAAACAGGTCTTTGACCGACGTCAGCGGTGATGCCTCGTCCCGCGCCCTGTGACGCGCAAGCACGCGCTGCGCCCGGCCGGGGCGCACGATTTCCTCGCCCAGGTAGACGCCGTCGTTCGCGAGCAGCTCGCCGATGCGGATCCAGTCGCCCTGCACGACGCGCAGCCCGGGCGCAAGCACCGCGTTGAAGGCGCCGATCGGCCGCCACAGGCGTTTGGACAGGTAGGTCTCGTAGGATACGCCCGCCGCCTGCGCTATCTCCGTCCTGTCGGGCGTGACATCGGCGGGGAGCGGCTTGCGGTCTTCCGCGAGCGCGTCTGCGAGCAGGTCATCGATGACGCCCTGCCAGGTACCCGCGTCGATGTAAGTCACGAAGGAAGTCCGGTGCCAGTAACGCTCGAAAATCACGTGTCCATTGCGCACCACCAGCAGCGCATCGGCGCTGCCCTCCTGCGCGGCAATTGCGGCCGCCTCGAGCGCTGCGGGCTCAACGTGCGCCGCGATCGGGGAAAGCGGGGGCATCGGCGGGGTATTGCCGCCCTCGACCAAGGTTCTTGCGCTGCCTGGCACTTGCGGCGCGCAGCCAGCCTGGATCACCCCGACGGCGAGCGCCAACACGATGCTGATGAGAGTGCACTGGTTCATTGACGCCTCACTCCGCCGTATAGCACGGCGCCGCGACGCAACTCGAGTTCGTGGGTCGCGAATCGCGGCCACTCCTCACGATGATGGGTGGCCATGACGATCGCGGCACCGGCCGCGGCGCGCCGCTCGAGCCGGCGCATGAGGTCCGCGCGCGTGGGCGGATCCAGCCCCGAAAAGGGTTCGTCCAGCAGCAACAGGTCCGGGCGCCCCATGGCGGCGCGTGCGAACAGCACACGCCGCGTCTGGCCGTAGGACAGCTCCGCGAGCGGCCGCGCCGCGAGGCGCAGCACACCGAACTCGCGCATCGCGGCCTTCGCGGCGGCGCGCTCCCCGCGGGTTGCGCGCTCGTTCAGACCGATGCTCGCATGCGCGCCAGACTGTACGACTTCGGCGGCCGTGAGGTGCAAGGGGTGGTCGGTCTGCAGGTGCGGCGCCACGAGCCCGACGCGCAACTTGAACGCTTCGAGCGCGACTCCCGGCTCAATGCCGTCGCGCAGGGCCGTGCCGCCGCTCGCCACACCGTGATCGCCGTAGAGCGTACGCAGCAGCGTCGTCTTGCCGGAGCCATTGCCGCCGTGCACGACCCAGCATTCTCCGGCACGCAGTTCGAAATCGAGACCACGCAGCACCTGCACGCCATCGAGGTAAACGTCGGCGCAAGTCAGGCGTACGAGGGCACGACCGGGCCGAAGCTTGCGTCGCGCAGGCCGCAACGCCGGGGACGGCGCCCCGGCCCGCCCGAACCACGTGGCGAGAGGGGCGCGCGCGATCGGGCCGCGCCATGTGATACGACCCCGCTCGAGCACGAGCGCATGCGTCGCCGCACGCGGCACGTCACCGGCCCGGTGCGCCGCGAGCACCCAGGGCCGGCGTGTTCGCGCGGTACTCTCGAGCCAGCTGCGCACGCGCACCCGGTACGCGGCGTCGAGGCCGGTGAAAAGCTCGTCGAGCAGCAGCAGGCGCGGGCGCGCCGCGAGCGCGCGTGCAATCAGCACGAGGCGCCGCTCGCCGTAAGAAAGCGTCAGAAAACGCCGGCCGGCGAGGCGCTCGATGCCGAGCTTCACCAGCGCGCGGCGCACTGCGCGACGCGCAGCGGCATCGGGGCGCTCGAGCAGGATGTCGGTACGGAAGTGGCCGGTTGCAACGGCGTGCTCGACGGTCGTGTTCCAGCCGTAGCGCTGATGGCGATCCTGCCGCTCGGGACCGAGATAAGCGATCTGCTCCAGGGCATCCTGCGCAGTATTCTGCCATTTGCGACCGAGCCGATAACGCCGGCGCTCGCGGCCGGTGGGCTTCGGCCAGATCGCGCCCGAGACGAGCTTCAGCAACTGGGTCTTGCCGGCGCCGTTGGCGCCAAAGAGCAGCCAGCGCTCGCCGGGCGCGATCTTCCAGTCGATGTCGCGCAGCACCGCGCGCCCGCCACGATCGAGATCAACCTTGCTGAGTTCGACGGCGAGATGGCGCGACGCGCGAAGCTCAGCGGGCATGCCACACGATTCCGTCGCGTGCTGCGCGGCCGTCGCGCTCGAGCTTGATGAGGTGCGCCTCGAGGCTCAGACGCGCGAGGAAATGCCGGTCCACCGGTACATCCGAATACACTTGCGCGAGCAGCTCGTCGAGTGTGGCTGAGTCGCGCGTGCCGAGGGCCGCCACCACCTTCGCTTCGCGTGCGAGGCGATGCGCGATGACACGGTCGATCTCGCGCAGTGGCTCCGCGATCACGCGTCCATGTCCGGGGGCGATGGCGCGCAACGGATAGCGCTTCAGCCGCTCGAGCGCTTCCAGATAGGCTGCCAGGTCGCCGTCGGGCACGGGAATCACCGGTGTCACCCCTTCGAGAATGTGATCGCCGGAGAAAAGGAGCCCGTCACCCTCGAGCAGCCAGCACACATGGTTGGAGGCGTGGCCTGGCGTGTCGATCGCGCGCAGCCGCAGCTTGCCGGCTGCGAAAATTTCGTCGCGCGCAGGAATTGCATCGGGCACGAAACGCTCATCCTGTCGGCCATCGCGGGGAGCGGGCCGTCCCACAAGGCGCGCGCCGCTGCGCGCCTTGAGAGTGGCTGCGGCCGGTGAATGATCGGGATGGGTGTGCGTGACGAAAACCGTCTCGAGTCCGGGTGCAGCGGCGAGGATCGCCTCCACGTGCGAAGGAATGTCGGGCCCGGGATCGAGCACAGCCACGGGCGGATCGCCGAGCAACCAGGTGTTGGTACCAGGGCCCGTCATCATCGAGGCATTGGGGGCGAGCAGGCATGCTACGCCGGGCGCGACGAACATCCGCCCAAGGATAGTGGCTTGTGCGATCCAATGTTAGCGTTACCGCGATGCGCCATCACTGCAAGACGATCCCGATCGCGCGCGCGACCGGCAGCTGATCACCTCACTGCGCGGTCGGGCGGGCCACGCCCTCAAGCCCGTTGCGCCGCGGTTCATCGACCGCATCGTGCTGCGCACCACTCGCGAGCGTCACGGAAGCCGCCTGCGACAGTGAGCATACGCGCACGGCATTGCGCCCGGCGCGCTTGGCCGCATACAGCGCCTCGTCGGCCCGCTGCAGCATGGTGCTCGACGTATCCCCTGGCGCGGACGTGGTGACACCGATGCTCGTCGTTATGCCGCGACCCACCGGGCACAGATGCGCAAGATCGATTGCCGCGATGCATTCGCGCAGGCGCTCTGCCGTCACGCTGCCTTCCGCAAGGGCGGTCTCCGGCAGCACAATCAGGAACTCCTCGCCGCCGAGACGCCCGAAATAGGCCGGCTCGCGCAGATTGTCGCGTACCGACTGCGCCATGGCTTTCAGCACCTCGTCACCGACCGGATGGCCGAACCGGTCGTTGATACCCTTGAAATGGTCGATGTCGGTAATGAGGATCGTGCAGGGTCCGGCGCCCTCGCCGGTCAGCGTTGCGGCCAGCCGGTTGAGCACCGCGCGCCGGTTCGGCGCCGCTGTGAGTTCGTCGGTGTGCGCAAGCTTGCGCATGCGCAGCGTGGAGCGCCGCTGGTGAACCGCGAGCGTCGCCAGCAGCAATACGAGCAGAATGGCGAGCGCGATTGCCACGGCCTGCAGTCTGCGCACCGCCCGGCCCTGCTCGAGTGCGCGCTCATTTGCGCGGATATCGCGCAGCAGCAGCGCGTTTTCGGCATCTTTGGAAGCCATGTCGAACTCGACACGCAACGTCGCAAAACGCTGATCGATCTGGTTGCGCAGCAGCCGCTCGCTCACCTGCTTCGCGAGCGCGAGCTGCGTGTAGCCACTGCGCCAGTCGCCACGCGCCGCCTCGACGGCTGCGAGCTCCGCATAGCTCGCTGCGAGCTCACCGCGCGCCTCGCCGTTTCGGAAGACATCAATGGCCGCGCGCAACGCGGCGGCGCTCGCGTCGAGGCTGCCCACTCCGCGCAACGCCATGCCACGGGCAAGGTCGATCTGCGCGCGCAGGCGCGCGTCGGGCGTTTCCTGCTGCAGTGCCGTGGCCTGCGCGAGTGTCGCGAGCGCGCCGCGCCAGTCGCCGAGGCCGTTCGCGACAGCCGCGAGCCCGCGCAGCGCATACGCCTGGCCGCGGGCGTAGTGAATTTCGCGGTGCAACGCGAGCGACTCGGTGAACGAGCGACGCGCCTCGGCCCATTCCTGCAGGTATTCGTGCGCGCGCCCGAGGTTGTGGAGCGTGACCGCCTGCTCGCGCAGCATTCCTGCTTCGCGCTGCCGGGCGAGCGCTGCGGTGTAGATGTCGCGCGCCTGCGCGTAGTCGCCCATGCGGTTGTAGAGGATCGCGATGCCGTTCATCGCCGTAAGCGCGTGATGGCGCATATCGAGTGTCTCGTAAAGGCCCTGCGCGCGGCGCAGGTCGGCGAGACCGAGCGCATATTCGCCTTGCAGGCCGCGCACATAGCCGCGCGAGAAGAGCACACCGGCGATCATCTCGTCGTCGCGCGCTTCGGACGCCACGCGCGCGGCCTGTTCGTAGTACGCGAGCGCCTGCGCGTTGTCGCCAAGCGTTTCACGCATCTCGCCCTGACAGACAAGCATGCCAGCCCGCAATCCGGGGCGGCCGCTACGGGGCAGCAGCGCCTCGATCGCCGCGATCTGTGCGTCGAGCGCCTGCTGGTCGCGCTCGGACTGGTAGTCACACAACAGCAGGCGCGCGCGAATCTCCAGATCGACATCGGGTCGGGCGCGCAGCTGCGCGAGGGCCGCCTCGGCGTCGCGCCTGCTTGCGTCCGGATCGGAGCGCATCTCGACAGCGCCCTTTTCGATCAGCGCCGCTGCGGGATGTGCCGGCTGGGGGCTCGCCGCGGCCGCCACCGTACCGCCGTGAAACGCGACCACCACGGCGATCAGCACCAGCCCGTTTGTTCTTGTCGTTTTCAAGCCAACCAATGTAGCGCAAGTGGAGGCCCTGGAGTCGGCCTTGTGCGACACCGTGGTTTATGGCAAATGAAGCGATCAACTCCTGCTCGCCACCGGTACGTCCATGCTCAATCATCCGCCCATGCAGCTCGGCCTCATCGGACTTGGCCGCATGGGCGGCAACATGGCGCGTCGCCTCGCGCAGCATGAGATCCAGGTTGCGGGCTTCAGCCTCGATCGGACGGCGGCCGCCGCGTTCGCGGACGAGCCGCGCATCAAGGTACTCAGTCAGCTCGACGAGCTCATCAGCTCGCTGCCCGCGCCGCGCATCGTCTGGCTGATGGTGCCTGCGGGAGAGGCGACCGAGACGAACATTGCAGCGCTCGCCGGAAAACTCGCGGCGGGCGACCTCGTGATTGACGGCGGCAACGCGTTCTACCGCGATTCGCAGCGCCGCGCGACGCAGCTTGAGCAGCACGGCATCGGCTTCCTGGATGCCGGCGTATCAGGGGGTGTATGGGGGCTAGCTGAAGGTTATGGCCTGATGGTTGGCGGCGCGCGCGCGCACTTCGAGCGTGCCCTGCCACTCTTGCGCGCGTTGGCGCCTGCACCCGACAAGGGCTGGGTGTATTGCGGCCCCTCGGGCGCCGGCCATTACGCGAAAATGGTCCACAACGGCATCGAGTATGGGCTCATGCAAGCCTATGCGGAGGGCTTCGCGCTGCTCGCTGCGCGCAAGGATCTGCAATTGCCGCTCGGCCCGATCGCCGAAGCGTGGCGTCATGGCACCGTAATCCGCTCGTGGCTGCTCGATCTCACCGCGGACGTGCTGCATGACCCCGCGGCGCTCGACCGCGTGGGCGCGCGCATCGCCGACTCCGGCGAGGGGCGCTGGACCGCGCACGAAGCGATCGAGCTCGGCGTCCCCGCGCCCGTGATCAGCGCGGCGCTGATGGCGCGCTTCGCCTCGCAGGGTGCCGATGACTTCGGGGCGCGGCTCCTCGCGCTTGTGCGCAACGCCTTCGGCGGACACCCCCTGCCACCGGCGGAGACTCCGGCCCACGGGGCCCTCAAGGCGCCGCAGCCGGGTCCGTGAACGCGGTTGCGCGTTCGCGCGCAACATGGCTTGCGGCAATCGCTCGGTCGGCCGCAAAAAGCTGCGCGACGGCTTCTTTGCGCCCGGCGCCCAGCACGAGCCACACGATACAGCGGGCACGATCGAGCGCGGGCAGTGTCAGCGTGAGACGGCGCGTACCGCTCTTCGGCCCGCTCACCCCGACGTCGCGCGTCTCCCCCCCGAGCAGCGCGTCCCCGCTGAACAGCGATGCCGTGTGGCCATCGTCACCGAGCCCGAGGTGCACGATATCGAGAACGGCAGGGTTGCCGCAGACTTCGCGCAAAGTCGCGGCATAGCGGGTCGCGGCAAGCCCGGCGTCCCCGACCTCGACGGGCATCGGATGGCGTTGCACCGCAGGAATGCGCGCGGCGAGCGGCGTTGCGAGCAGATGCTTCCAGTTGCGCGCCTCGTCGTCGACGGGAACGATGCGTTCATCGACCTGGAAGAGGTGAACACTTGCCCACGCCACATCGAGCGCAGCAAGCCGCCCGAACATGGCCCAAGGCGTGCGCCCACCGCTCACGGCGAGCGTCGCGCGACCTCGCTGGCGGACGGCATGCCCGAGCTGCACCGCGATGAACTCCGCCGCGGCCTGCTCGGTTGTCGCGACATCCTCGCCGGTGACCCATTGCATGGGATCAGCATTCCGTGCCGGGATCGACCCAGCCGCCGATGTCGGTCGCCAATGCGTCGGCGGCCGCGGGACCCCAGCTGCCGCGCGTGTAAGGCAGCGGAGCCGCAGCCACTGCCGGGGCCCCCGCCGTAATGCCTTCGACGATTCGCCAGGCCGCCTCGATCGAATCCTGGCGTGCGAACAGTGAAGGGTCGCCTCGCAACGCATCGCCGATCAGACGCTCGTAGGCGCTCATCGCGCCGGCTTCCGCGTCGCACATCAGCAGTTCGGTATCGCGACCGCGCATTTCCTCGCCCGGCTCCTTCGTGCGCACGCCGAGGCCAATCGATACGCGATCGGGCCCGAGACGGAAGCGCACATAATTCGGATCATCAGGCGCGCGGTCGAAGAGTGCGGGCGCCGGGGCGCGCAGCCGTACCGTCACCTGGGTGGCCGTAACCGCCATCCCCTTGCCGGCGCGCACCAGAAACGGCACGCCCTCCCAGCGAGGTGTATGCACCGCGAAACGTACCGCCGCGTACGTTTCGACGCACGATTCTGCGCCCACGTCTGCTTCGCTGCGGTAGCCCTCGTACTGGCCGCGCACGATGGTCTGCGCAGCGAGCGGCGCGATGGCCTCGAGCACTTTCACCTTCTCGTTGCGCAGTGCATCGCTCGTGTAGCGCACGGGCTGCTCCATCGCGAGCAGGCTCACGATCTGCAGGAGATGGTTCTGCAGCACGTCACGCACGGCGCCCAGCTCCTCGTACAGCCGCCCGCGCGTGCCGACGCCGAACCCTTCCGCCATCGTAAGCTGCACGCTCGCGACGTGATCCCGATGCCACAGCGGCTCGAGAAAGCTGTTTGCGAAGCGGAAATAAAGCAGGTTCTGCACCGGCTCCTTGCCGAGGAAATGATCGATGCGAAAAATGCGGGATTCGTCGAAGACCTGCGCGAGGTGGCGGTTGAGCGCCTGCGCCGAGCCGAGATCGCGACCGAGCGGCTTTTCGACGACGACTCGCGCGTCACCCCCCGCGCAACCCGACGCTCCGAGGTGCCCCACCACTTCGCCAAAGAGACTGGGCGGGATCGCGAGATAGAAGAGCGGCGCACGCACCGATCCAAGCGCCGACTTCAGTCGGCGAAAGGTCCCGGCATCGCGGTAGTCACCCGCGATGTACTGCAGGCGCTGGCCGAACGACGTCGCCGCGGCCTCGTCGTAGCCATTGCCGTGGGCTCGCAAGCTCTCGCATACGCGGTTCGTGAGGCGTTCTCCGTTCCAGGTATCGCGAGCGACCCCGATCAGCGGTCCCTGCACCCGATCGCGTCTGACGAGTTGCGCAATTGCGGGAATGATCTGCTTGAACGAGAGATCGCCGGTGATGCCGAAAACGACGAGGGCGTCCGAATCAGCGGAATTCATCGGCATCTGGCGCATGTCAGTTACAGCTTCAGGCACGACGGCACGTTGAAGGCCCAGCTCTTTTCCTCCACTCGACGACTGATTCGCCAACCGTGACCGGTGCGCACGTACTCATCCACGTACCACAGTCCCAGAAAAAACACGGGCCTGCCCTGTTCGCCCAGCTCCATCTGCATCGGGTTGAAACACATGATGCGGCCCGTGGCAACGTCGCCATCAAGCCTGATCTGGTGATTGGCAATCATGTGCTGGGTATTGGGAAACACCGGCATTGCCTGCTTCAGAAAGGTCTTGATCTCCTCCAGATTGCCGGCGGCGCCACCCATGGCGGTGTAATCGATCCATGCATCATCGGCAAAAACCTCATTCAGCCTGTCGAACTGCTTCGTATCGATGATGTGGCAGTACTCGACCAGCAAGTCCTCAATCCCGAACCGGTCTGCCATGCGTTGCAACGTCCACTTCATCGGCGTCTTCCTCTTGTCCTTCGTGTGGACCCAGGCAAATTGGCGCGCCCGGAGAGATTCGAACTCCCGACCCTCAGGTTCGAAGCCTGATGCTC
>DAORVK010000009.1:0-82262 GCA_035433705.1 Steroidobacteraceae bacterium | reverse complement strand
CACCTGGAAGCGCGGCTGATCGGGCTTCACGTGCTGCAGCGGAATGTGCACGGCATCGGACTGCTGCTCGTGCAGCACCGCGTGCCGATGGAAGAAGGTGCCGCGACCCACGTCCTGCCCGCTGATACGCACCGGGAAACCCTCTTCAAGCAAAGACGCATAGGCGAGCGTCTCGGCGCAACCCCAGTCGAACGGCAGCTCTCCCGCGAGCATCTTCACGCGGTTCGCGATGACATGCGCCACGCGTGGGTGCAGCGTGAATGCGGGCGGCACCGCGGTGATGCGCTCACCGAGCGCGCGCAGTCGCTCGGGCCCGACGCTTCCGACCCGCTCCTGCCAGTCGACCGCCGCGTACTTGCTCCAGTCGACCGTGTACGTGTTGCCGATCATGCCGAGCGAGGCGCGCGCCTGCGGTCGCCCTTCGTCGAGCCCGGTGCGATATTGCTCAATGAAGCCCGTTGCCTCCGCCTCAGTGATCACGCCCTCGGCGACGAGGCGGTCGGCGTAGATCTTGCGGGCGGTCGGCTGCTTGCGGATGGCCTGATACATGAGCGGCTGCGTGGCGGCCGGCTCGTCAGCCTCATTGTGTCCGTGACGCCGATAGCACACGAGATCGATCACGACGTCCTGGTGAAAGCGCATGCGATAGGCGAGCGCGAGACGCGTGACGAACACCACGGCCTCCGGGTCATCGGCATTGACGTGGAAGATCGGCGCTTCGAGCATCTTCGCGATGTCGCTGCAGTACATGGTCGAGCGCGCATCCTCCGGATTGGAGATCGTGAAGCCCACCTGGTTGTTCACCACGATATGCACGGTGCCGCCGGTCGCAAACCCGCGCACCTGCGACAACTGCAAGGTCTCCATCACGACGCCCTGGCCAGCGAATGCGGCGTCGCCGTGGATCAGGATCGGCAGCACGCGATCGCGAGCCGTATCTCCACGGCGTTCCTGACGCGCGCGCACCGACCCCTCGACGACCGGATTGACGATTTCGAGGTGCGACGGGTTGAACGCGAGCGCGACGTGCACGTTGCCACCCGGCGTGCGCAGGTCCGCCGAGAAGCCCTTGTGGTATTTCACGTCGCCGGAACCCTGCAGGTGCGCCGTGTCGTACTTGCCCTCGAACTCCGAGAACAGCACCGAGGGTGACTTGCCCAGCACGTTGACCAGCACATTGAGGCGCCCGCGATGCGCCATGCCGATGATGCACTCTTCGATGCCAGCGACGCCGCCCCGCTGTACGAGATCATCGAGCAGCGGAATGAGCGCATCGCCCCCTTCGAGCGAAAAGCGCTTCTGGCCGACGTACTTCGTGTGCAGATAGCGCTCGAGGCCTTCCGCTGTCGTGAGCTGCCAGAGAAAATTCTTCTTCTCGTCGGCCGTGAACGTGCCGAGCAACCTGCCTGCCTGGAACTCGTCCTGCAGCCACAGGCGTTGTTCGGTGTCCGACACGTGCGCGAACTCGGCGCCGATCGGTCCGCCGTAGATGAGGCGCAGCTGTGTGATGATCTCGCGCAGCGGCAGGCGCTGTGCGATCGAGCCCGAACGGCTGCCGGTGAAGAATTCGGTATCGAGGTCGGCTTCGGTGAGGCCGAAATAGTCGAGTTCGAGCACACGCGGCATCGGGCGCTCGAGCAGGCCGAGCGGATCGAGCTGCGCAACCAGGTGGCCGCGATTCGCCCAGATCTGCACGAGTCTTGCGACTGCGCCCTGCTTCGCGTTCGCCAGATTTGTGCTCAGCGCGACAGGCGCCGGCGCGCCTGCGAGTCTTGGCAGGCGCGCACGCTGCGCGATCGCGGCGACTACGCCCGAGTGTGACTGCTCACCCTGGCGAGTGGGGCCGAGGCGCGCGAAATACTCGCGCCATGCGGCGCCGACGCTCGCGGGATCGCGCAGATACTGGTCGTAGAGGCCCTCGACGTAGGCGGCATTACTGCCATACAGCGGGGTGGTCGCAAGCTGATCCGACAGTGTTGTGCTCACTCGACGGGAAATACCGCAAAAAAGAGCCAGTTAGTCTAGCCGATAGCCCCAATCCGGTCGAGCAGCCACAGCTCGTATCCCACGAGCGCTGCGTAGCCTGTGGCGGCTGCATAGAGGATGACTCCTGCGGGAAAAGTCCCGAATGCACGGATGCGCACGAGAATCGTGAGCACGATCACGCCGGACGCCGTCAACGCGAGCTTCCAGAACGCGAATGCATGGCCGGAGCCTGTCACCAGCGGCGCCATGATCGGGTTCACCTCCGTGGCACCGTGCTGCATGAGCACGAGCGTCAGGAAGGCATCGGCACAGGAGAGCAGCAGAATGACGAGTGCCACGCCAAGCCACTGCGGGTGGTGGCGATCGACGGCGGCCAGCGATCGGTCGTCGCGACGTCGCGGGCCCTGGCGGCGGGAATGACGGCCGCCCGCGAATAACCCGTGCAGGGTTCGCTCGCGTCGGTCAGATCCGTTACCGCGGCGCTCGTCCGCGCGTGGCGCTTCTTTTCTCATGCAGCGGCGAGTCTAGCTGCGCCCCACGTGAGGAGGATGCGACAGAATGTGAGCGCAGTCACAAAGCCCCGTTCTCGCCTGTAAGATCACGCTGTCATGCCAGAGATCCAGCTCACGGGACTTGCGACGGCATTCGGCATCGGCCTCATGATCGGGGTCGAGCGCGAGCGTGCGCACGCGGGCTCCGAGGCGCCAGCGGGCGTGCGCACCTTCGCGCTGGTCGCGGTGCTCGGCGCACTCGCAGCGTTCGACGAGTCGAGGCTCGTGTTACTTACCTTTGGTGCGGTCGTCGCAACCTTCGCGGCGCTTGCCTATTACAAGGCCGGCGCAGCCGCCCCCGGCCTCACGACCGAAGTGGCCATCGTGCTCACCTATGTGCTGGGCGCGCTCGCGATGCGCGAGGCCGAACTCGCCGCCGGGCTCGCTGTGCTCGTCACCATTCTGCTGGCATCGCGCTCCCGGCTGCACGACTTCGTGCGCAACCGTCTCACCGAGCACGAAGTCGCCGACGGCTTGATGCTCGCGGCCGCCGCATTGATCGTGCTGCCGCTGCTGCCGGACCGGCCGCTCGACCCATGGGGCCTCCTCAACCTGCGGCTCGTGTTCGCACTGGCAGTCCTCTTCATGGCAATTGATGCGGCTGGCTACATCGCCTTGCGCGCGTTCGGCACGCAAAGTGGCCTGCCGCTCGCGGGCTTTCTGGGCGGTTTTGTCTCGAGCACAGCCGTGCACAGTGCGATGGGCAAGCGGGCACGCGAAGCACCGCAGACCGTCAGTGCCGCCGTGGCGGGCGCCGCGCTGTCTTCAATCGCCACCGTGCTCAAGCTCGCGGCCGTGCTCGGCGTTGCAAGCTTGCCGCTGCTCGCCGCGCTGGCACTGCCGCTGGCGCTTGCGGGTGCGGTCGCCATTGCCTACGGCGTTACCTTCATGTGGCGCACCCAGGACAGCGAAGGTCCGCTGGCGCCCGGCAGGGCCTTCAACCCCGCCCACGCATTCGGATTCGCACTCGTCATTGCCGCCTTCATTGCGGGTTCGGCGCTGCTCGTGCGCTGGCTCGGCCCGCGGGGCGCGATCCTCGGTGCAGGCCTTGCCGGGTTCGCCAATGTCCACGCCGGCGCCGTCTCGGCCGGCGCGCTCGATCGGGCCGATGCACTGGATGAGCGCATCGCCTGCATCGCCGTGCTCGTTGCGTTCAGCACCAACTCGTTGACCAAGGCGGGCCTTGCCGCGTGGTCGGGCGGCGCCCGGTTTGCCTGGCGACTGCTGCCGGGCCTCGTCCTCATGGTCGCAGCAGCCTGGGCAGGCTTGTTGCTCTAGCGCCACGCCTTCTGCGCCGCATCAATTGGCGCATTTCTTCTGCTTTGTACGGTCTGTGCCTATTTACAGCAGATGCTCCTGCACGGTACACGTCAGCCGGGTCGCGGATACGCAACACACCGTATCGGGAGATGAATCGATGACACGTGTACTGATGGTACTGACAGTCTTTGCGGCGTCAGGGTACGGACTCGCCGTGGCGCAGGAACCGGAACAGGGGCAAAGCAAAGTCATCCAGGGTCTGGAAGAAGTCACCGTGACAGCGCAGCGCCGCGAGGAATCGGAGCAGTCGGTGCCGCTCGCGATCACGGCGCTCTCGGCCGACATGCTCGAGCGTCAGCAGATCCGCAACATCGCGCAACTCGACCAGGTCGTGCCGAACATCGTGATGAACCCGAACACCGGCACGAGCAGCGCGTCAAAGATCTTCCTGCGCGGCGTCGGCGAGGACGAATCGTTTTTCACCGCCGACACGCCGGTCGGCATCTACGTGGACGATGTCTACATCGCGCGCCAGACCGGCGCGATGTTTGACCTGTTCGACATCGAGCGCCTCGAAGTGCTGCGCGGCCCGCAGGGCACGCTGTATGGCCGCAATACCTCGGCCGGCGCCGTGAAGCTGGTTTCGAAGAAGTCGACTCTTGGCGAGTACCAGGGCCTCGCCGAACTGACAGTCGGCAACTACGATCGCTTCGACGTGCGCGCCACGGGCAACGTACCGATCGGCGACAAGGCGGCGCTGCAGGGCGCGGTGCTCATGCGAACTCACGATGGCTACACCCGCAACGCGTTCAATGGCCAGTTCGTCAATGACCAGGACGTCACGGGTGCGCGCCTGTCGCTGCTCGCCGAGCCGACGGATATCTTCCGCGCGTTGTTCAGTGCCGACTACATCCGTGAGCGCTCCACACCCGGTTACCCTGTCCCGCTCGCATTGAACGCGCTGCGCGATCCGCTGCCCGATCCGGTGTCACAGACCGGCAGCTTCTTCACGACCAATTCCGACATCGCTGATCCGAAGAACGACCTCGATCAGTGGGGCCTCGCCGCGACCATCGAGTACGAGCTGTCGGACCGTCTCACGATCAAGTCGATCACGGCCTACCGCGCCATCGAGAATCTCCTCTACCTCGACGCGGACGGTGGCGTGCTGGCACCGCCTCCGTCGATCAAGGGGCGGTTCCATCTTTTCCAGGACCAGGAGCAGTACCAGGCGAGCCAGGAACTGCAGGCTCTCGGCAACCTGCTGGAGGGTCGACTGAAGTACGTGGCGGGCCTCTACTACTTCCGCGAGAACAACCAGCAGGATACGCGCAACGTGGTCGGCCTCCCGACACTGATGGCACTGCCGATCGCGCTGGCGGGCCGCTTCGACCTGACGAACATCGCGCGCGAGGAACTGACTACCGACTCGTACGCTGCGTTCGTCAGCGGCACCTACGACATCACGGATCGTCTGTCGCTTACGGCGGGCCTGCGCTATACGCGCGAAAGCAAGGACTTCACGAACCACGTGCTGCTGCCGAACGGCAGCCAGCAGGTCGTATGCATCAACGGCACGGGCGCCGCACCGGTGCAGGCCGCCGCTGCACCCTGCACGCCGGCCCAGCTGGCGCTCGGGTATTACAACTTCACGAACCAGAGCGCCTTCGACAGGACCTGGGACGACACGACGCCGCGTGTCGTGCTCGACTACCAGCTCACCGACACGGCGCTGGTCTATCTCTCGGCGGCCAAAGGCTTCAAGGGTGCCACGACGTCGGGCCGCGACACCGCAGCACTCAAGAATCTGAACCGCGTCGTCGGCGCCCCCGAAACCAACTGGAGCTACGAAGCCGGCCTCAAGGCCGACTGGCTCGAGCGGCGCTTGCGTACCAACCTCGCGGTGTTCCGCAACGAGTATGAGGGGCTGCAATACGGCGTCACTTCACCCAGCGGCGGCTTCGATCGCATCAACGCGGGCGATGTCACCATGGACGGCCTCGAGCTTGAAGTGACGGCCGTGCCGGTCGAAGGTCTCGAGCTCAACGGCGCGCTCGGCCTGCTCGACGGCGAGTACACGAGCTGGACTGCGCCGCTCAATACCTGCGCCGCACAGGGTCTCACGACCGTCGCCCAGTACCTTGAGCTGCCGATCAAGCAGGCGCCGGAGTGGAGCTACCGCGTGGGGGCCAATTACTCGTTCGACATGGGTCAGCGTGGCGTGGTCTCGCTCGGCGCCGACTATTCGGCAAAAGACGACCACTACAACAACGTGTGTGCGAGCCCCGGCATCCGCGTGCAGGACTACGAATTTCTCAACGCGCAGCTGCGATGGGAGAACACGGACGGCAGGGTGAGCGTCACGCTCGCGGGCAATAACCTGGCGGACTCCGAGGTCTTCAACGGCGGCTTCGACTTCGGCCGTTCGCTCGGCTTCGCGTCCGGCTATCTCTACCCGCCCCGCACGTGGTCGCTGTCCGTGCGCTACGGCCTCTGAGCAGAACGGAGTTGGTGCCGGGTTTTCGGTTATTCGGTTATTTCGCCAGTGGAAATAACCGAATAACCGAAAACCCGGCACCATGCCTCCCACAAGGTGGACGGGGTCGACACCGCCCTCTAGTATCCGGGCCTTCGCAATCTGCCGGGTGACCGTTCGTGAAACACGTTGCTGCCTTCGCATTCGGTGCTGCCATCCTTCTGTCCTCGTGCGCGCCGAAGCCGCCCACCTTCGATACCTATCGCCTGTCCGCGGAAGTGAAGACGCTCTCTTCCGACGCCTTCGAGGGGCGCGCGCCCGATACGCCGGGTGAGATCAAGACAGTCGAGTACATCACCCGGGAGTTCACGGACGCAGGTCTCTCGCCCGGTGGCGACATGAAAGACGGCAAGCGCACCTGGACCCAGGCCGTGCCGCTCGGCCGCTTTGAGATCACAGGGCCGGTGAAGATCGCCGTCACTATCGGCGGTGAGACTGTGCCCTGGACGCAGGGTGAGCAGATCGCCGTGCGCGCGGCCATGAACGGCGCCACTTCGGTCAGGGTCGATAACGTGCCGCTCGTCTTTGTCGGTTACGGTGTCGATGCCCCCGAGCGCAACTGGGACGATTACAAGGGCGTCGACCTCAAGGGCAAGATCGGCATCGTGCTTGTCAACGACCCGGATTTCGAGACCGGCAAGGGCGACTTCGGCGGCAAGGCCATGACCTATTACGGCCGCTGGACCTACAAGTACGAGGAGGCCGCACGACGCGGCGCCGTGGGCATGCTGGTCGTGCACGAGACCGCGCCGGCATCTTATGGCTGGGCAACGGTCAAGAACTCGAACACCAATACGATGTTCGACATCGTGCGCACGCATCCCGCAGAGGATCACACGTTGATCGAAGGCTGGATCCAGCACGACGTCGCCATCGACCTCTTCCGCCGCGCAGGCCTCGACTTCGCTGCATTGAAGAAGACTGCGCAGACGCGGGACTTCAAGGCTGTCGAGCTGAAGGGTGCGGGCTTCAGCGCTGACTACGCGGTGTCGTCGCAGGTGATCACGTCGCACAACGTGGTCGGCCGGGTCGAGGGGGCGAAGCGTCCGAATGAAACCGTAATCTATAGCGCCCACTGGGATCACCTCGGCATCGGTGCGCCCGATGCCCGCGGCGATCGCATCAACAATGGCGCCGTCGACAACGCCACGGGCACCGCCGCGCTGATTGAAATGGGGCGTGCCTTCGCGAACGGCAAGCGCCCTGACCGCTCCGTCGTGTTTCTCGCAGTGACCGCCGAGGAGAAGGGTCTTCTTGGCTCGGAGTACTACGCCGCGAACCCGCTCTATCCTCTTGCGACGACGGTCGCCGTGCTCAATATGGATGCCCTCAGCCCCTGGGGTCCGACGCGCGATTTCTCGATTTCGGGCAGTGCGAAGCTCGACCTGCTCGACAGGCTGATCGGCGATGCGAAGGCCTGGAAGCGGACGTATACGCCAGATTCGAAACCCGAGGCCGGGCTGTTCTTCCGTTCCGACCATTTTCCGTTCGCCAAGCGCGGCGTGCCTGCGGTTTCATTCGATTCAGGCGAGGACTGGGTCGACGGCGGAGTTGCGGCGGGAAAAGCCGCCTCCGAAGACTACTCGACGAATCGCTACCACCAGCCCGCCGACGAATGGAATGCGAAGTGGCCGTTCACCGGGATGCAACAGGATCTTGCGTTGCTCTACAAGGTGGGTTCCGACCTCGCCAATTCGGACCAGTGGCCCAACTGGTCTGCGGACTCGGAGTTCCGCGCCGCGCGTGATGCGACGGCTGCCGAGCGCAAGTGAGGCAGTCGTCGCTGCCATAGACCTGCGACTCTGAGTGCGCCCCCCTGCCGCGGGCCATCATCGCCACGGCAGGGGGCTCGCGAGGTTCAGTGACGATCCTGGGCGTCGTGTTTCTGCCGGTAGATTCGCTTGCTCTGCACATCGGCAGCGTGCTCGAGGCGCGCACGTTCGCGCATCGTCACGTCGCCGTCAGCTTTGGCGCGCGCTTCCATGCCGCGCAGATGCACCTGGCCTTTCACGAGGCGCTGCGTTTCCGGACGCGTGAGCTCACCTGACCGCACGCCCTGCCCGATCCGCTCGCGCTGGTTGTGCTCGCGATGATCGAGTCGCGGGGTCGAGTCTGCGGCTGCCACGCCGCTCATGACGACCGATACCGCAAACGCCGCCAGTGCGGGGAGAATCATTCGATTCGACATATCAAGGCTCCTGCTTGGGTCTCTGCGACTAACAACGCGACAGGCGGAGCCGGGTTGACCGGATCGAAAAGGTGAGCACGTGTCAGGGCCGCGCGGATTGCGACTGCGCGCGCACTGCCCGAAACTCGGAATCCTGCCGCCACCGCGGCCAGCGTCGCGAGGTCGCGAGTTCCGTGCCGATCGCGCGCAAGAGCTCGATATCCTGCGCCGCCCCGCGAAGATCCCAATCGGGTGACCAGCGATCGCAAGTCTGGTGATAGCACTTCATGTAATCCGCAAGCCAGCGGTCTCCCGCCTCGCGACCGCCCTCGACGAGATTGGCGCCGCCACTCATCGCCATCAGAAGCAGCACTGGCACACCCATCTTTGCCATCGGGAAATGATCGGCGCGGTAGAAGAGCCCCCGTTCGGGTAGCGCTTCCGGTGTTACGAGGCGCCCCTGCACCGCAGCCGCACGTGCCAGATCATCCTCGAGATCGCTCTGCCCTTCGCCGACCAGCAGCACATCACGCGCAGGCCCTGCCGTCTGCAGAATGTCGATCGTCAGATTGGCAACCGTCTTCTCAACCGGATAGAGCGGGCGCTCCGCGTACGCCATTGAACCGAGGAGACCGCGCTCTTCTGCCGTCCAGAGCGCAAAGACGAGCGTGCGTTCGGGGCGTGGACCGGCGGCAGACACGCGCGCGAGTTCGAGCACACCCGCTGTGCCGAGCGCATCATCGTTAGCCCCGGCGCGCACCGTGCGACCCTCGGCATCTGGTGCGCCGATGCCGTAAGCATCCCAGTGCGCCGCGAACATCACTATCTCGTCCGGATGAGTCGAGCCCGTGATTCTCGCCAGAACGTTGTGGCTCACGGTCGCTTCCGTGGAAACGGGGATATCCGCAGTCAGGGTCACCGGCATTGCGACCGGGCGAAAATCACTGCGCCGCGCCTGCACACGCAGCGTGTTGAGATCAAGGCCTGCATCATGGAACAACGACGCGGCAAACTCGTGCGCGAGCCAGCCCCGTACGGCAAGTTGCTGCGCCGGATCGCGATTCGCCAGGTCGTAGTTTTCACCCGCCGACGCGACGACGGTCGGCCAGCCATAGCCTGCACCGTCCGTAGTAAGTCATGCGGCGACCGCCGAAGCGGCCGGTGACCGGCTCGCCCTCCACGGCGTGGAAATCCGGATCGTTGACCAGCATCACCACGACCTTGCCGGCGACATCGACGCCCTTGAAATCGTCCCACTGCCGCTCGGGCGCCGTCGCGCCGTAACCGACGAATACGAGCGGTGCCGCGCGCACGTCGATATGCGTGGAGTTGCGCACGGTGTTGAGGTAGATCTCCGTTCCCTGGGTCAGCGCACGCGATTGTCCACGGATGGAAAGGCTGAGGCCGCGCGGCACACCGAGCTGCGTGCGGATGAGCGGCACCGCCTGGGTCCAGCCGCCGTTCTCGCCACCCGGCTCGAGGCCGAGCGAGCGGAAGCGCTCCTGCAGATATGCGATCGTCATCGTCTCGCCATCCGTGCCCGGTGCGCGCCCCTCGTAGGCATCGGAGGCCAACGTCTGCACCATTGCGGTGAGGTGCGCCGGATCGATCGCAGGCGTCAGACCACCCGGCAGTGATCGACAGCCCACTAGCAGGAGCACCTCTGCAGTGGCAAGCAGCCACATTTTCTCTATCGACATATCCCGATCTTAACCCCGTGGCGTGCTCCCCCGCGTTCAAGGATGCAGTACCAGCACCCGGGAGCTGCCATGCAGCCGAATCACATTGCCATGCCACGGTCATTGCCCGCCGCCCGTCGCGCGAGGCGCGCAGCACTCCTGTCGCTGTGCCTCGCCGCGTGGTTTGCAGCGCCTGTACACGCAGCGCACGGTGTCGCGCAAGTTGAGATTCACGACCGCACGACCCGCGAAGTTCTGCCGATTCACCGCAAGTTCGGCGAGCGGTGGATCGCCGGCGAGCGCGGCCATGAATACTCCGTGCGCGTTCACAACACTTCAGATGTACGGGTGCTCGCGGTGGTCAGTGTCGATGGGGTGAATGCGGTCACTGGCCAGACGGCCGCGCCGTCGCAATCGGGCTACGTGATCGAACCTGGTGGGTCGGTGACCATCGACGGTTGGCGCAAGAGTCTTGAACGCACGGCTGCCTTCGTCTTCACCGCACCGAACCGCTCCTACGCTTCGCGCACACGCCGCCCCGACAACGTGGGCGTGATCGGCGTCGCGCTCTTTCGCGAGCGCGAGCAGCCACCGATGCCGGTTGCCGAACTGGCGCGCGAAGGGGAGCGCGGCGCTTCCACCGCGGCGGACGGTCGCCTCGCGCAGAAGGCTGCTCCCACGTCACCTTCGCTCGGCACCGGGCACGGCCGCATCGAGTATTCGCCGGCAGAAAGAACCTCGTTCGAGCGTGCAAGCGATTCCCCGGATCAGGTCGTCGTGCTGCGCTACGAGAGCCGCGAATCATTGATTGCACTGGGCGTGCTGCCTCGAACGCGCGTGCCCGGCGACAGGCCCGAGCCGTTTCCGGCCGCGCTCGGCTTCGTTGCGGATCCGTAGGGCCTGCGGTGACCGGAGTAGTCATTGTCGCAGCGCAAGGGCCGCCCCATACTGCTGCGCGCATGCTGCTGCACGACTCTCACGACGCCACCACGGACGAAGCCATCATGCTCGCCTGGCAATCCGGTGACGCCGCCGCATTCGATCGGTTGTACGAGCGACATCGCGGCGGCGTGTTCCGGTACTTCCTGCGCCAGTGCCGCGACCGGGGCCGCGCTGAAGAACTGCATCACGATGTCTGGCTGAAGCTCATCAAGGCGCGGGACAGCTGGAAGCCGACAGCGCGCTTCACGACCTGGCTGTACACGGTCGCCCGCAATCGGTTGATCGACTATTGGCGTGCCAACGCGCCACTGCGCTTGGCAGCACTCGACGACGACGCGCATGCCGCACCCGAGAGCTACGACCCCTTGTCCGCCTCGGCGTCGGAGCAACACGGAACCCGCCTCGTTGCGGCACTCGGTGCGCTACCCGAGGCCCAGCGCGACGCGTTCCTGCTGCACGTCGAGGGCGGGCTCGCACTCGCCGACGTCGCGAAGCTCACCGGCACCACGCAGGAGACGGTGAAGAGCCGCCTGCGCTATGCGTACGCGCGCCTGCGTGAGGCGCTCGGAGACCTGCAATGAACGATGACGAGCTCGAACGTCAGTGGCGCGCGCGCTCGACCGAGCTGCCGTCCAGGCGGCTCGACGAGGCGATTCGCACCGCGGCGCAGCGCGCGATGCGTCGTCGTCCCGCGTGGCAGCGCTACGTGCCGCTCGCCGCCGCTGCCTCGGTGGGCGTGATCGCGCTGCTGCTCGTGCGGCAGGCTCCGAATCCGGCTCCGGCACGTGACGTCCCCGTTGCTCGCGAGGCACTCGAATCCAGCCCCGCGCCGGTGTCCGCAGCACCCTCCGCCCCGTTTGCCGCCGCACCGGAAGTGGACGCAGCGGAGAGTCTCGCCGAGCGCAGCCGCGTGGTGTCACTGGAAAAAGAGCAGCAGGCGGCGATGACAGCGCAAGGGGTCGCGGAAGCTTCAGCCCACGACGAAGCTCCTGCGAGTGCCAAGGCGCTTGCGCGCGCGGAGGCATCAGCGCCGCCAGATGCGCGGGCGCCTGCAGTCGTGCCCGCGCCAGCCGTCACAGATCAGGCTATCGACGGCTTGCTCCCGAAGATCGAGGCTCTCGTGAAAGCCGACGCCGCGCGGCGCACCGGCATCAAACCCGAAGAGGCAACGATTGTCGCGGTGGAAGCGGTCACTTGGTCGGACGGCGCACTCGGCTGTCGCACGCCTGGCGAACTCGCCATCCAGGTGCTGACGCCCGGATATCGGGTCGAAGTGGATGCCGCGGGCACCCGCCTCGTCTATCACACCGACATGCACGCGCAGATTCGAGTTTGCGAGCGGATCTCAGTGCCCGATGTGCCGTAACTGCGTGAAACAGTCGACGAGCGCGTGACCCAGCGCCGCGTAGTTGAGATCCTTGCGCGAACGGTCTTCACAGCACCCTCACTCGAGCCCCGGTGCAGTCGGCTTCTCGAACACGGAGAGCTTCACGCACAGTACTTGCGCCACGCACGCATCCGCCGTGGAGAGCCCGCGCTCTGGCAACGCGGCGGTGAGTTCTGCGAGCTGGCGTCGCTTCGCTGCCAATTCATGGGCCCACGCCGCGCACTCCCTTGATGCTCGATACGTCACCGGCCCCGGTCAATGCCGGAAACAGCAGACTCAGAATCGACAGGCGCGGCATCCCGGCCGATTGTAGTGGATACCTCTGCGCTGAATCAGATGTCAAGGAAAGTCAGTATCGTTTCGAATGACCGGCCCACGGGAATGTAAAGTGCATCGACGCTGCTTTGCACCCAGCCTCGCCACTCTCAGATGGCCTGAACCCTCGCCATCGAATCCTCAACCCAACCACAGGCCTCGACGTAGGCGGTGTTGATGTCGGTGAGGCTGAGCGCCCCGAAGCGCACCTGGCTCCAGTCGGCACGCTCGAGCGAATCGACGCAGTCGAGCGCCGCTCCCAGATCGCCTGCGTGAGTCAGCAGCGCATTGCGGACGTCCTCGCTCAGTGGTAACGAACTCACGGTCTCTTCGACTCGCTCGCCGAGCATCGCCGGCATCAGGGACAGGAGACCCACCATGAAGTACGGGCCGCAGTCGTCAACCCCCGACCGCCCGGCCAGCAGCTCGCACAGGCGCGCGCGGTGCAGTGCGTTGCGCATCAGTTCTGTCGGCCTGCCACGGAAGCGCGACAGCATGATGAGCGAGAGAATGCGAATGAGCTGGTCACGTCCAAGAACGACGATCGCCTGCGACAGGCTCGACACCTGATGCGTTGCGTAAAAGCTCGCCGTCTGCACCGCGCGCAGGAGCTTGTAGCTGAGTCCGGCGTCCGACGCGATCAGCCGCTCGGCATCGCGAATCGACCAGTCCATGCGCTGCAGTTGCGCAAGCAGATGGACGGCAGTCACACAATTGACCGCGACGCGCCGCCCATAGAACGTTTCGGGTCGCTGCAGGAAGTAGCCCTGAAAGAGCTGGATCCCGGCGTCCCTGCAGATCACGAACTGCGCACGTGACTCCACTTTCTCGGCGACGCAGACCTTGCCCTGCGCGAGCAGGCTCTGCGCGCTGGCCGCCGCCTCTTCCGCGCTCAGTACCCCGAGATCGAGTTTGACGATGTCGGCCTGTGCGAGGAGCGCCGCATCGCTGCACCCCGGCACGTAGTCGTCGATTGCGATCCGGTATCCGCGCTGCCGGAACGCTGCGAGCGCCGTCAGCACGATCGGGGTGCCGCGCACCGACTCGAGCACTTCGATGATGAGCCGATCCGGCGGCGCTCCGAGAGGCGCGTCGCTTTCGAGCATGCTTTCAGGGAAATTGACGTGCATCGGCAGTTTGCCAGCGAGCTGCTCGAATCCCAGCTCGAGAATCGCATCGACCAGCAGCGAAGAGGTAGCCGCGGCGGGATCGATGTCGGTCGCCATCGCCATGCCATAGAGGCCGCGATAGAGCAGTTCGTAGGCAACGACCTCCATTTGCGCGTTCACGATGGATTGGCGTGCGACGAGCGCCTGCACTGACGGGTGCCCGTCGATCCTGGTGTCCGGTTTGGTCAAATCAATTCTCGGAGTTCCCTTCTGCCTGTCAGGTATCGGCGACGCTTTGGCGGAACTGAGGGAGCAATGTGTGACCGGACGCACGGTGCCGCATGGTGCCGGGTTTTCGGTTATTCGGTTATTGGCGCGCCCGGTACCGGCAATAACCGAATAACCGAAAACCCGGCACCATTTCCCGATGGCGCCCCCGGCCGGAGTTGAACCGACGACCTACCGCTTAGGAGGCGGTCGCTCTATCCACTGAGCTACGGGGGCGCGCGCCGCGCAGTTTACCAGCCACGGCCCCGGGCCAGCCGTTCAGGCACCGTTCAACCCGGTCGGCGTAGGATGACGGCCATGATCAGGAGTGCGTTTGCTGTTCTCTGCCTGGCCGCCTGTGCGAGCAACCTCCATGCGGCGCAGGCCGACTGGCCGCGCGAAATCACCCGCGGAGACGGGACCACCTACGTGATTTACGAGCCCCAGCTCGACTCGCTCGACGGCGATACCCTGCTTTCGCGCAGCGCAGTCTCGATCCAGCACTCCGGCGACGAGGCGCCGGTCTTCGGTGCTGTTGAAACGACCGCGACACTCGACATCGATGGTGATCGCGCGCGCATCGCCGAACTCACCGTCGATCGCGTGCGCTTCCCGGGCATGCGCGAGGACAGCGAAGAAGCCCGCGAACTGTCGAGTGCGCTCGAGCGCGAAATGCCGCGCTGGAATCTCGACCTCTCCATGGCCGACATCGAGAAGCGTCTCGAGCAGCAGGCGAGCACCGAAGACCTGCGCAATACACCGCCGAAATTCATCTATGTGGACCAGCCCGCGATCCTCATTTCGATCGACGGCGAGCCGCGCCTGCGATCGGTGGGCAGCACGGGCCTCGAGCGCGTCGTCAACACGCCCTTTCCCGTCGTCTTCGACCGCGCCTCGAAGCGCTACTATTTCTACGGCAGCAGCACCTGGTTTGTGACGAACGACCTGACGCGCGGCCGCTGGTCACAGGCATCGAACCCTCCCGCGAATGTCGTCGCGCTATTTGCCGACAAGCAACGTGACGCGACAGAAAGCGCGCAGGACACCCCGTCTCTCTCGGCTGAACAATTGCGTCGAGCACGCATCCTCGTTGCGACCGAGCCCACTGAGCTCATTTCGACCGATGGTCGCCCCGCCCTGCAGCCGCTCGTCGGCAGCGAACTCCTGACCGTCAGCAACACCGACAGCGACCTGTTCTTCGACGTGCCGAGCCAGACCTGGTACATCGTGGTCTCCGGTCGCTGGTACCGTGCGCGCTCCCTCAACGGCGACTGGTCGTTCGTCGAGTCAGATCACCTGCCGGCGAGCTTCGCGCGCATCCCGCCCTCGTCTTCGAAGGCTGACGCACTCGCCTACGTAGCAGGCACCGAGGCCGCGAAGGACGCCGTGATGGACTCCGCGGTGCCTCAGGTCGCTGCGGTCGATCGTGAGAGCGCGCACTTCAGCGCGACCTATGACGGTCCCGCCCGGTTCGAGCCCGTCCCGCGCACGGATCTGCGCTACGCCGTCAACACGGCCTCGCAGGTCTTTCTGGCGGATGGGCACTACTACGCGGTCGACCAGGGCATCTGGTTCATCGCGGATTCGCCGTACGGGCCTTGGGAGGTATCCGGGACGCGACCCGTGGGGCTCGAGGACATTCCACCCAGCAGCCCCGCCTACAACACACGCTACGTGTACATCTATGACGTGCAGCCCGACGTCATCTACATGGGCTACACGCCCGGCTACCTCTGGTCATTCCCCTATGGCGGCGCCGTCGTTTACGGCACGGGGTACAGATACCGTCCGTATTACGGCGAGACTTGGTATTACCCGCGCCCCTGGACTTGGGGATTCAGTATCCACTACTCGCCGTACGGCTGGAACTATGGCATGAGCTGGAATGCCGGCTGGATCGGTCTTTCGTGGGCATGGGGCGATGGCTGGGGTCAGTGGCGCCCGGGCTATGGGCGCGGGTACGACCGCGGTTACCGGAACGGCTACAACAACGGCTACTGGCACGGCGTGCACGATGGTGGCTGGTTCGGTCCTGGCGGCTATCGCCCACCCGTGCATTCGCCCCGCCCGCCGCACTATCGCCCCGATGCGCGCCCGGTGAAAGGACTCGGCACACGCCACGCAGCGACGCAGCGCTGGGCGGAGAACGTGTACGCACGCCCCGGCAACGCGAACTTCGCAGCCACTCGCCCCACCGCGCGCTACTGGAACGATCCCGCGGGCGGGCGTCTGTTGCGCCCTGCAGCTCCCGAGCGTCCCGCACGCGGCACCGACTATCGACCGGCGCCTGATCGACGCCTGCGACGCGAGCCTCTGCTCCGATCCGCACCCTCGATGGGCAATCGACCCATGTCACGACCCGCCACACGACCGAATGACGGCCACGTGGACGCGGCCGACAACGCCCCCCGCGGTCGCGGTAATCAGTGGCGGACACCCGATGAGCGCGATGTCTGGCGCTCTCCTGCGCCATCGAACGGCAATCGCCCGATCTATCGCCCCGCGGCCCCGAATCGGCCGATGGAGCCGGCGGCGCCTCGCGTGCGTGAGCCGCGGCACGGCGGCGAATTGCGCGGGCCTGCACGCGTTCAACCGCCCGCCCAGCCGCAACAGCAATCGCAGCCTCGCGAACAGGAGCGCCAGGCGGCACCGGCACGCCCTCGCGACGGAGGATCTCGCGAATCGTCTCATCAGCAGCGGCGCGAGCGCGGTCCTCTCCGCGAACCATAGGAGAGCGCGCCACAAGAGAGTCGTTCAGACCGACACGGCCGTGTTGTCGTGTGCCCGACGCAGCACGAAGCTGGTATGCACGCCGGTGACCCCTTCGATGCGCGTGATCCGGTTCAGCAGCAGCTCCTGGTAAGCGTCCATGTCGCGCACGATCACCTTCAGCTGATAGTCCGCCTCCTGGCCGGTGATGAGCAGACACTCGAGCACTTCCGGCCGCGCGGCGATTTTTTTCTCGAAGTTGGCGAAACGCTCCGGCGTGTGCTTGTCCATTGAAATGTGCAGGAGCGCCATCAGCGACAGGCCGAGCTTCCGGGCATCTACAAGGGCACGATAGCCGGTGATCACGCCGGCCTCCTCCAGCGCGCGCACGCGACGCAGACAAGGCGAGGGCGAGAGCCCGATACGCTCGGCCAGCTCCTGGTTCGCGAGGCGGCCGTCAGCCTGCAGCACCTCGAGAATGCGGCGGTCATAACGATCGAGTTCCATCGTCTTCAGCTCCAGATTGCGGCATATGTGAAACAGGCACAAGTATATTGCTTTAAACGCTATACGTGCGCAATCCGATTGCCCTCATTCAGTGAAACTTCGTGTCATTCGCAATTATTCACCTCGTTGCCCCCCTTAAACTGCCGCAACTGAACCGCATTCGCGCGTGAACGATTCAAATATGAAGACCACCGGCAAGTACCGCCCCTTCCCGCCCGTCCGCCTCGCCGACCGGACATGGCCGGACAAGACCCTCTCCAGGGCGCCGGTCTGGATGAGCACCGACCTGCGCGACGGCAACCAGGCCCTCTTTGAGCCGATGGACGCGGAGCGCAAGCTCGGCATGTTCAGGATGCTCTGCAAGATCGGCTTCAAGGAGATCGAAGTCGCCTTTCCGGCCGCATCGCAGACCGACTTCAGCTTCGTGCGCACCCTCATCGAGAACGGGCACATCCCCGACGACGTGACGATCGAGGTGCTGACCCCGGCTCGCCCGGCGCTGATCGCGCGCACCATCGAATCGCTGGCCGGCGCAAAGCGCGCCATCGTGCACGTCTACTCTGCGACCTCACCCCTCTTCCGGGAGACGGTATTCGCGATGCAGAAGGCGGACGTGGTGCTAATGACCGTCGATGCCGTGCACCAGATCCGCGAACTCTGCGCTGCCCGCCCCGAAACCGAATGGACGCTCGAGTTCAGCCCGGAGACTTTCTCGGCCACCGAACTCGAATATGCCCGTGAGATCTGCGACGCGGCGACCGAAGCCTGGGGCGCAACGCCCGCTCGCAAGGTGATCCTCAACCTGCCGGCGACCGTCGAGGTATCGACGCCAAACGTCTACGCCGACCAGATTGAATGGATGCATCGCCATCTCGCCCGCCGCGACAGCGTGATCCTCAGCGTGCACCCGCATAACGACCGCGGCTGCGCCGTCGCCGCCACCGAACTCGCGCTCATGGCCGGCGCCGAACGGGTCGAGGGCTGCCTGTTCGGCCACGGCGAGCGCACCGGAAACGTCGATCTGGTCACGCTCGCCCTGAACCTCTACTCGCAGGGCGTCGATCCGGGGCTCGATTTTTCTGATATCGACCGCATCGCACGCACGGTCGAGGAATGCACGCAGCTGCCGGTGCACCCGCGCCACCCTTACGCCGGTGACCTCGTGTTCACTGCCTTTTCCGGTTCGCACCAGGACGCCATCAAGAAGGGCATGGCCACACGGGACGCCACTGAACACTGGCAAGTCCCGTACCTGCCGGTCGACCCGATCGACCTTGGACGCGGCTACGATTCAATCATTCGCGTGAACAGCCAGTCGGGCAAGGGCGGCATCGCCTACCTGCTTGAATCCGGCTACGGACTGGTCATGCCGCGCCGATTGCAGATCGAGTTCAGCGGCGTCGTTCAGCAGCACACCGATGCCACCGGCACCGAAGTCACCGCCGAGGAACTGTGGCGGATCTTTGGCGCGACCTATCTGCAGGAGAGTGACCCCCTGCGCTACGTCGAGCACCATCTTTATGAGCACGGCCGGGCGCAGGGCGTGAAGCTCACCGTCACGATGGGCGAACGCCGCGTCACGGTGAGCGGCGAAGGCAACGGCCCGATCGATGCGGTGATCCGCGCGTTGCGCCTGCCGGTGCACGTGCTCGCCTACGAGGAACGCTCGCTCGGCAAGGGTGCCGACGCCCGCGCCATCGCCTGCATCGAACTCGCCGGCGGCAATCAGCCGGGCGGCACGCACGGCGTCGGCATCGATGCCAATATCGTCACCGCCTCGATCCTCGCCGTACTCTCAGGCATCAACCGCCTTGCTGCACGCGACAGGGATCTCGTGCAGGACCTGTCCCGTCGACCGCTGCAGGTCGCCTGAAAAAAAGTGGTGGAGCGAGCGGGGATCGAACCCGCGACCTCGTCATTGCGAACGACGCGCTCTCCCAGCTGAGCTACCGCCCCACAGACCAACGAAAGGCGCGCGATTCTAGCATCGCGGCTGCGCGCTGCAAGTCGTGCCGCACGCACGTGCCACTACCACCCGCCCTCGTAGCTTGACTGTCACCGCCAGGCGGGAGGACGATGTGCGCCGGAGATGGCATTCTTCCGGTCCCGGGGCTCACCGGGACGAACCGCCGCTCGCGGCTGATGATGCCTGCCCGCCCGGTCCACGGGTGCGCGCGGGCGTCGCAATCCAGCGAAACCCGCAAGGCGCACCCGATTCCGGCACGAGGAGTCGAGACGCATGGGACTAACCGCTGGAGTTGCCGTTTTTTCCGGAGCCGGGCTCGGCGCGCTGCTGCGCTGGGCGCTCGGGCATTCCCTGAATCCGGTGTTTCCCACCCTGCCGCTCGGCACGCTCGCGGCGAACGTGCTCGGCGGGTTTCTGATGGGCCTCGCGCTCGGCGCATTCTCTCAATATGAGGCCATCTCGCCGACGATGCGACTTGCCATGACGACGGGCTTTCTCGGCGGGCTCACGACCTTTTCAACTTTTTCCGCCGAATCCGTCACGCTGCTGCTTCGGGGCGAATACCGGTGGATGCTCGTGCATATCATGCTGCACGTCGCCGCCTCGCTCATCGCGACGCTGGCCGGTATGGCCCTGGTCCGCGGACTGCTGAAGACCCTGGGAGGCTCGCCATGAAAGGTGCCCACCTTCGCTTCTACACGTACGAGAACCGCAAGACGCATGGAGTACCGGTCTACGAGTGGCTGCTCGGTCGCGCGAAGAGCCTTGGAATCGCGGGAGGCTCCGCTTTCAAGGCGATCGCCGGTTTCGGGCGCCATGGGCAGCTCCACGAGCAACGCTTCTTCGAGCTTGCAGGCGAAGTGCCCGTCCTGGTCGAGTTCATCGTCTCGGAGGCCCAAGCGGACTCCCTGCTGCAGCAGCTCGCCGAGGAGCACCTCGACCTCTTCTACGCACGCATTCCGGCCGAGTTTGCCCAATCGGGATAACGCCGGGGTCCTGACGACGGCGTGGACGTAGCACGGTGGATTGCACCCCGCGGAAAGGCGCGGAAAATCAATTTGTAGTGGCTCGCACTTTCGTTAACATAACGCGCAGGGGGTCAGGATGCTCTCGCCCGGTGAACGCGCGCCCGAATTTGCGCTGCCCGACCACGAAGGTCGCGAAACCTCGCTCACTTCGCTCTTGCGCCGCGGTGCCCTCATCCTCTACTTCTACCCGGCGGATTTTACGCCCGGTTGCACACGCGAAGCCTGTGCCATTCGCGATCTGCACTCCGGGATCCAGAAGGTCGGACTGACCGTTGCGGGCATAAGCCCGCAGGACCCTGACAGTCACCGACGCTTCCGCGAGAAATACCACCTGCCCTTCACGCTGCTCTCCGACACCGACAAGGCAGTGATCGGCATGTACGGCGTCAACGGGCCGCTCGGCTTCGGCGTGCGCCGCGCCACCTTTCTGATCGATCCGTCGCGCCACATCCGCGACGCGGTGCTCGCCGACTTCCGTATCAGCGCACACGATGCATTCGTGAGTCGCGCTATCGCACTTTCGAGCACGTGAGCCGCGTTCAGTACCGCAGCTGCAGGACTGACGCCCGCCCGACATCCGGAACGGTCACGATGTAGATCGTCCCATAGTCATCGTCGGCCATCGCCGGGATGTCCTGGCGGGCGGTCAACGCAGCCACGACTCGCGGTACCGTGTTGCTGTGACCGACGATGAGCGCGGCGCCGCCGTGCTGCTCGCGGCGCACCCGGCGCGCGAGCGCTTCAGGCGACTCATCGGCAGTGATTACGGCAAGACCCAGGCGTGCCGCGAGCGGTGCAGCGGTCGCCTGCGCGCGGCGGGTCTTCGTTGCGTAGATGGCTCGTACTTCGCCTATCTGTGAGCGTTCACCGAAGAGGCTCGCCAGCCGTTGCGCACGCTCATCGCCTTCCTGGGTCAAAGGCGGGTCCTCAATCGTGCCGAGCTGTTTCTCGGCATGACGCACGAGCACGATCGTCGTGGTCGTTGCGCGCGTCCAGAATGTGACGCTGACAATGGCCAGCGCCGCGAACGCGAAGAGCGCGAGCCAGACAGGCGCGAGAAAAGTGCTGCGGCGGCGGGCGACCCTGGGCGCTTCCATGGCCGTGCATCATAGCAGTGCAGGAGCAATCGGCCCCGCGACGGCACGCTCCACAATTGCAAGTTCCGGTAGAAGGGCGGTGATTGCAGCAGTGTTATTTGTCGGCCGGCTTCCCGAGGAAAAATCGCTCCGGATCGAACATCCTGAGCAAGGTCAGTTCCTCCGCATTCGCAGGTGGAAGCTCCTGCAGCTCGTCGGCGATTTTCAGATCCCAGCCGCAGCGCCGGCGGATTTCCGCGATGGCCTGTGACCGATCGAGGCCAGACGCCGCGAAATATCCGGTCAGCACGAGCTCGTCGCCGTCGAGCTTCTCGAAGCGACCCATGGTCGAAACGACGCAGCGGATCTTCGTCCCCGGGCTCGTGACATAGGAGACCTTTTCCACGAAAGTCTGAGCGCGCTGCGCCGCGACCACCACCGTCTCTGCGGCCGAGGTGACGATGTCGTTCGCCCCTCCCGATCCGACGAGAAACTCGCCCGCAGCAGTGCGAGTCGAGTTCACGTTGCCATGCTTGTCGATCTCGCCCGCGCCGATGGTCCCCATGCAGGCATTGGTCCCGCCGCATCCGTGCAGGCCGAGTGCTTCGAAGACATCGGTGAGCATCGTGCAGGTAGGCAGGTTGCGGTAACTGGTGAGGAATGGGTCGGCAGGTCGGGGATCGAAGCCGTACATGCCCGTCTCGGCGAGCAACGCAAATTCGATTCCCTCTCCCCGCAATCGATGGGCCGCCAGCCAGCACATGAGCGAGGCCTGCCCCGCGCCGGCCAGCACGGCCCGATAGCCGTTGGCCGCGATGCGTTTCGCCACCTCACGGGCTGCCTGTACGATCATCTCCTCGACGCCACCCGCGGCGCGCTCGGGGTCCAGCGTTGCAGCGTGCCGCTCGAGATCTTCCCGCCAGGAGTCCGGCTCGGCTGCCCGATGAATCGCGCGCACGCGTTCAGGGCCCAAGCGGGTGAGATACGCATCGTGGTGCTCGACGTCGAGTATCCACTCCCTGATCCAGCCGTCGTAGCGCTCCCTGGCGCTTTGCGCCTCGCGGTGCTCCTTCATGAATGCGTAGTCATTGGCATACGCGCGCAGCTCGGGGATGCCCGCGCTGTAATTGCCGTAAGGGTGCGAGCCGTACGGCACCTCGCTCACGGACAGCACGATCTCTCCGGGAATGCGCGCGAGATGGGCGTGCTGGCGGATGAAGTCCGTCGAGACCAGCTTGTGGGCCGTGAGCACCACGCCCTGCCGGGCCGCCAGCGCGCCATAGATGTTCTCCTGAAAGGGAGGAAAACAGAGGGCGTTGCCCGCGCGATCCGCCGCCCACACGTGCACGAACGCGATGTCCGGGCTGTAGGCCCTGATCACGCCCTGCACGCATCCCGGATTGAATGGATCAGGCAGCTCGGCATAGTCGCCGGTGGTCTGTCGCTCCCTCGCGAGGGAACTGCCCGTGATGGAGCGGGTGGTCAGAAACGGCACTCCCATTGCGCCGGCGAGCAGGCGTTGGGAGATCGTGAGCATGGTCCAGTTTTCAATCTCGAAATCACCCCGCTCGAGAGCCCAGCGCGTCACGGGGCTCGGGCCCGGGGTCGGGTAGCCCTCACCTGCGAAGGACACGACGGCTTTGCGGAGCAGCCCGAGATGGGCGAGCTGCAGATAGCTGCCGCTCAGAGCCGAGGTAATGAACTCGAAGCCCGGGCTGGTTCCGGCGAACTGACGGCAGAGTTCGTACATGGCCGCCTGCGGCCGCGCCTGCATCGTCACGGGATTGATCTTCATGCCCGGGTGGACAAAGCGGCGGATCGCTTGCGCGAGACCCATGCGCTTGTCCGCCGCGCTGTCGTGGAGGGTGGCTATCCGCCGGGCGACGATTTCACGCCACAGACTCACGATGATCTCCTCGCATCGCCCCCGTCAGGGCAACGTGCACAGGCGCGCCCGGGCCGCAGCGAACTGCGTCTGCAGGCTCGCGACCAGCTCCGCGGCAGTCGGGATATCGCCGATGGCACCCACGCCGTGCCCGGCGCTCCAGATGTCTTTCCAGGTCTTCGCACCCACTGTCCGGGATCCATCGGCGCTCGTGAAAGCCATCTTGGCCGTTTCGCCGGGTGCACGGACGAGATTGTCCGGATCGAGACCGGCGGCGCGGATGGAAGGCTTCAGGTAGTTGCCGTGGGCGGAGGAGAAGTAAGGCGTATACAGGACATCGCTGGCACCGGACTCGACGATCATCCGCTTGTAGCCCGGCGTCGCATTCGCCTCTTCGGTGGCGATGAAGCGTGTACCCATGTAGGCGAGATCGGCACCCATCGCGAGCGCCGCGAGGATGTGCTCGCCCCGCGTGATGCTGCCCGCGAGCACCACGAGTCCATCGTAGATACGCCGCACTTCGCTCACGAGCGCCATCGGGCTGAGTGCCCCCGAGTGCCCGCCCGCCCCCGCGCAGACCAGGATCAAACCATCGACCCCCGCCTCCAGCGCCTTTTCCGCGTGCCGGATATTGGTCACATCGTGCAGCACGTTTCCGCCCCAGGCATGAATGCGAGGCACATATTCCGTGGGGGCGCGCAGGCTGGTGATCACCAGCGGTACCTTGTGCTTTTCCAGCACTTCGAAATCCGCCTCCAGCCGTGCGTTGCTCTGGTGCACGATCTGGTTGACGGCGAACGGCGCCACCTTTTTGCCGGGATTCGCCATGCGCCAGGCTTGCAGCTGGCCCTCGAGATCGCTCAGCCATGCATCGAGCGCCCCGTCCCCACGCGCATTCAGCGCTGGAAACGACCCGATGATGCCGCTCACACACTGCGCAAGGACCAGCGGCGGCGTCGACACGATGAACATCGGTGAACACAGCACCGGCAGTGTCAGCTGATCCTTGATCGATAACGGAAATGCCACGACTGCCCCGTTCATGCAACAAACGGTCAGGGCTTCCAGCGCTCGCCGCGCCGTTGCCAGGGGTTGTCGTCGGCGTCCGCAGGCAACGCAAAGCGTGCCTGGCACTCGGTGTTGGTCTTGTCTCCCACTGAAATGGAGAGATCGAGATCGACCCAGCAACAGCCCGTTTCGTCCACCGATTTACGCGCGACGCGGCCTGCAAATCTCATCGTGTCGCCAGGGAACACCGGGATCTTCATCTTGAACTTCATCCTGCCGAGCCGGCCCTTCGGACCCGTCCAGTCGGTGACGAAGCGCTGGAGCCACCCGCCATTGGTTGGCGTGTTGATGAAGATGTCCTTCGTGCCGTTGCGGTTGATCGCGAAATCCCGATCATGGTGCATCGGGCGCCAGTCGCGGCTCGCGATCGCACCGAGCACTACGGTCGTGGCGGTGACGGGATGGATGAGAACGGGCAGCTCCTGCCCCTCCTCGACTTCGGCGAAAGTCAGATTGCGTACGGCGCTCATCGGGCACCCTTGATGTAAATGAGGAAGTTGTAGGTGTCGGTGCCACACCACTCGCCGCGCTGATTGACCGTCACGATGTCCATCGTGCAAAAGCGGCCGCGACCAAGCTTTGTGTCCTTCAACTCGCCGAGCGAGCGGCAGTACTGGCTGGTGGTCAGCACATCCCCAATGCGCACGGGCTCGCCGAAGCTCGCTTCGTTGCTGGCAACGATGCCTTCGGGCAGCCCAACCATATCCTTGATATCGAAATAGAGTTGCATCGGCCTGCGCTCACCTGCAGCACCCGGCATCCAGTGATGCAGCTTGAACCAGACCGAAAGCATCGCCGGTGGCGCAATCTGCCCACCGGTGATCTCGCGGGCAACTTCCGGATCCCAATACAGGGGGTTGCCGTCCTGCACCGCGGCACACATGTTGTAGACGTACCCGATCTCGATCGGGAACTCGGTCTGTTCCACGTAGTGCGGCTTGCCGATCAAGTCGCGCACCACGACGGGCAGATCGCTTGCTATGTCTGTCACCTGTCATTACTCCTGACTATGCTCGCCGCTCACTCGATCACTCCGCGGCGGCGCAGATCTTCGATTTCACTGGCTGAAAACCCCGCTGCCGCCAGAACCGCATCCGTATCGGTGGTGCCGGCGGGGCGGACCTGATGCTCGGGCTGCTGCCGCTCACCACCAGCCAACACCGGACCAAGCTGCTCGAAGCGGCCCCGCTCGGCATGGTTCGCATGCATGAAGCTTTGCCGCGCCCGCAGATGCGGGTTCGCCGCGACCTCGGCGATCGAGAGCACCGGCGCAACGCAGGTGTTCTCGCCCGAGAGCGCTGCCACCCAGGCGTCGCGCGGCTTCGTCAGGAATCGCTGTGCGAACGCCACACGCATTTCGTCCTGTTTTGCATCGTCATACTGGCTGCCGCTGAACTGCTCCAGCTCGAGCAGCCGGCAAAGGTTCCTGAAGAAGTGAGTTTCCACCGGGCCCACCGAAACGTGGCGACCGTCTGCACAGGTGTACACGCCGTACCAGGCATACCTGCCCGTCAACACGTCGGTGCCCGGGTGCGTCTCCTCGCCCGTGGCGAGATACCGGTCGATGTATAGCGACATCAGATTGAGCATGCCGTCCGCGATCGACACGTCGAGATGACGGCCCTCGCCGCCTCTTGCGACGTTCAGCAGCGCGGCGATCACGGCCAGTGCGGCCTGCATGCCGCCCCCCGCGCTGTCGGCCACCGTCGCTCCGGGCAGGGCCGGCCGGCCCCCGGCATCGCGGCCGCTGCAGGCGAGATAGCCGCTGACCGCGACGTAATTGATGTCGTGGCCCGCCCATTGCGACCAGGGGCCGTCCTGGCCATAGCCGCTGGTCGAGCAGTAGACGATTTTCGGATTGATGGCCTTGAGATCGTCGTAGCCGACGCCGAGCCGGCTCGCAACGCCCGGGCGATAACTTTCGATGACCACGTTGGCCCGCTCGACGAGCCTTGCGATCGTCCGCTTGCCCTCGGGTGATTTCAGATCGACGCGGATCCGGCGCGTGCCGCGCCCGGCGCCATAGGCGTGAAAGACCGGCTCGATCTGCTTGGCACCCTGAGCCGAAACAGGCGCGACCTTGATGATATCCATGCCGTAGTCGGCGAGGATCCGCGAGGCGCGCGCCGCGGGGCCGACGCTGGCGAAATCGAGAACACTGTAGCCGCTGAGTAATGTCATGTCCGGGGTCTCAATCCAATTGCTTTGTGACAACCCGGATTTCACCAACGGTGCCGGTTCCGTGTCCATGCCTTTGTTCACCTGCGTCGGGCGCGTTGCCTCATCGGGACGACCACTCCCTGATTCGCTCCGGCGTCCGGTCGGCAAATTCGACGGTGTCGGGCAGCGGCTGGCCCAGCCAGTCGCGGTAGAAGGTGTCGAGGTCGGGGAGGAACTCGAAGTCCGGCGGGCAGCCGCGCGCCACCGCCTCGACTTCGAGCTGCGAGCCGCAGCCTGGGCAGTAATACTCGCGCAACTGCATCCAGGCGAGATCGGGCTTCTGGAAGCCACGATACACCTCGGAAATCTTCTCGTCGGTGTCGCGCACATGGATCAGCGCGGAGAGCTTCCAGTTGACCCGATAGTCGCCAAACTCGTGCCCGCAGCGGCACTTCACCACACGCTCGCCTGGTTTCTGCACGATGTAGAGAGCCGGCGTCAGCGGCAGCAGTATCTTGTCCTTCCAGGGCACGCGCCCCTGCAGGATAGAGACCCACTTGTCGAAGCGGTCCCTGTCCTTGGCGTTCTTCATGATCTGCTGAACGGCCCCCCAGGGAAGCTCTCCGTCCACGAGCTTGCGGATGTCCTCGATGTCGTAAGTGTCGTACTCGGCCACGTCAGGCTCCCCGGAATTCGAAGTCGACCGGCAGATTCCAGAAGGCGCGGAGCTCAGCGGCATACCCGGGCGAAAGCTTCATTGAGCTGTTCCACATTCTCAGCACGGCCTCGTCCATGTTGGCGCCCACTGCAACCTGTTCGCGCTCCTGCTGCCACCAGTCCCTGAACGGCACGCCGCGGCGTCGCCGTGCTTCACGGATACCCTGGCGCTTCTTCTCCGTGGCTTGCACATCGATGATCCAATCGCCCTCGCCTGCCTTGCGTGCGATGACGCCATGGACGTTCTCCGCGACCCATGGGCGGGTCAGGCCTTTGTCGAGATCGTCCTTGACGAGCGCGAGGTCGCGCTCGATGGGGTCCCCCATGGCCTGCGCGCCGGAAGTCGGACTGATCACCAGGTCGTACTCGTGCAGCGTTTCGGGAATATTCACCGGCACGACCACGTCGTTGTTCATGACGCGCGCGGAGATGTTGCGCTCGAGCGTCGGATGCTCGGGATCGTCGCCGCGATCGTGCACGAGGGGTTTGCGCTGCGCGATGAGTTCCTCGACGTTCGTGCCGGCAGCATAGGCGACACGGTCCCCCGGCGTCGGATACGCGCCGTACATGCCGTGATTGGCTGTGATTTTGCTATGGGCCCCGGCGCAGGCAGCGGCAAAGTTCATCCCCGGGGAGTTCTTCACCATCCAGACGGTGGTGTGACCCATGCCACCGCGGAACTTGCCATAGCCGCCCGAATCCGGCTCCATGTTCCGGCCGAGATACATGAGCGGATAGTAGAGCTCCATGACCTCGGCGTTGCCGAAGTCGGCGTTCGCCGTGTACAGGCACCAGGCCGCCGGCTCACCGTCGGAAATGCCGCGTGCCGGAGAGCCGTTGCTCGCCTGCTCCAGCGTGAGGCATACCGCATACTGCCCATACTGGTTGATGCCGTTCCACTCGGCGCACAACGTGGTAGCGGCGCCGGCCGACATTTCCTCCACGAAACCGCGCATGTAATAGAGGCGCCCCGTCACTTCGTAGAGCGAGCTCAGCCAGCGGATCGCCGAGGACCAGCCCATGCCGGTGGAGGCGAACCAGTCGGTCGCGAAGGGGTTGCACCATGAACCCGGCGGTGGCGTATCCACCGTCAGCGCGTAAGTCGGCCCGGAGTTGAACATGTCAAAGCCGACCACGTGCGAGTAGCCCATGAGCAGCGCCGAGGACAGCGCCGTCGGCGTGATGTTCTGACCGAAAGGCACGCTCGCGCTGGCCCCGGCAAGCGACAGACTCACGTTGGCCTTGCCGTCGATGTTCATCTCCATCGGCACGTTCGACAGAAGATCGACCTTCTGCTTCGGCATCAGGACCACGTTGTCCTTCATTGCCAGGTCTTTGAACTGCGACTTGCGTATGCGCCCCGGAACCGCCTGCGTACGGATGCGCGCCACAGCATAGCGTCGGCTGTCCTCGATGTATTCTTTTGAGGCGCCCTCGAAGAACGCGAGGCCGTACTTGTCGATGGTCTCGATCAGCTTCTCGCGCACGGTGATGAGGCCAGCCAGTCGCCCGCGCGCATCGCTGAATACCCAGTCCGGAGCGCGCGTACGCGACCTGATGCGCAGTTCGTACCAGGGATAGTAGCGATCGTTCTCCCCGATCCGCTCCACCGAGACGGGCATGCCGTCCGAGAAGGTGTCGGGGTTCATGAAGTTGATCGAGCCCGGCAGCACCGCGCCGGCATCGACGACGTGGGTCACCGAGGAGGCCCAGGCCACGAGCTTGCCGTGGTAGAAGATCGGCATGGCGGTATCCATGTCGGGCATATGGATGCCGCCGTAGTGCGGATCGTTGTTCTCGAAGATATCGCCCTGCCGGAAGCCGGGCACGTCCTCGTAACCGAGCTCGATGAATTTGCGCACCATCGAGGCGAGAAGCCCGACGTGCGCGGTGATGCCATACGAGGTGCAGATGCACTCGCCGGTCGGGGTGTGCAGCGCCCAGAGTGCATCGCCACCTTCCGCGGCGACCGGAGAGGCCGAAACCTTGCAGCCGACCTCCCAGGCGGTGTTGCAGACGCTCAGCAGGATGTGCCACACGGCCTCATAGAGGCCAGGGTCCTTTTCCTTCTCGGCGAGTCGCTCCAGACCGAACATGCAGCCGGTCTGCCTGAAGAGTTCGTCGTTGACCGTGAGCTGCTCCCTGAGCTTCAGCTGACTGCCCATCTATCGGTCCTTCCGCGTCATCCAGTAGACGCTGTACTCGTCGATGCGGACGTGCCACTCGGATGGAACGAACAACGTCGTGTTGGAGGCTTCGATGACGGCGAGGCCATCCACCTCGTTGCCGGGTCGCATGCTCTCCATCCTGTAGATATTCGCATCGTGCCACTTGCCTTTCTGGTAGATCCGGCGTGTGCCCTTCGTCGCCTCCGCCGGTGGCGTACGGCCTGCGAGCGGGTACTTCACGAGCTTCGGCTTGACGGTCTCTACCGTGGCCACGACGCAGACTTCCGTGATGTGGTAGGTGCCCACATCGGGCTTGCCGGCAAGCGTGAACATGCGCGTGTAGATTTCCTCGAACCGTGCGATCAGCGCGTCGAGATCGCCGGAAGTGCGGATGCTCGCTGTCGGGGCGGGCACCTCGACGTCCTCGAGCTGCCCGTAATAGCGAACGTAGGCCACGGGCTGAATCTGGATTGACTCCTTCCTGAACCCCTCGCCCACGAGCTCCTCGACGAGTTCGTTGCGCAGCTGATCCCAGATGTCCACCATCGGCTGGGCCGCGGCTACGCGCCCGGTGTCGCTTTGTCCGGAGGCGATCACCACGGAAACGGTCTTGTGACGGCGGTGCGCATAGTCCATGCAGGCACCACCCCATGCGGAGAAGCCGCCGGCCCAGGGCACGGTGATTACGGCCTTGTAGGGATGGCCTCCGGCGTAGGGCAACAGGTGCAGCGGACCGCCACCGCCATATCCGAGCAGAACGTAGTCACGCAAGTCGCGGCCGACCATGAGACTGCGCACCAGGTGTTCGCGCATCTGGATGTTCAGCAGATCGATGCAGACTTCACAGGCATCGTAGACGTCGAGCCCAAGCGGCTCTGCGACCCTTTCCCTGAACAGCCGGAACGAGGTCTCCTTGTTGACCTTGACCTTGCCGCCGAGATAGTTGTGCTCATTCAGGATGCCGAGCAGGAGATTCGCGTCATTGATGGTCGGTGTCGTGTTGCCGGCCTCCATGAAGGTCGGCCCCGGCGTGCCGCCGGCGGAGTCGGGACCCAGCTTGATGCGGTTGGTGGTGGGATCGATGCGAATGTAGGTGCCCGTTCCTGCGCCGATGGAATTGATGCTCAGCATCGGGGCCGTGAGATACATGTCCTGGAAGCCCGGCTCGCGGTTGATGGGCACCGCGCCTGCCGTGATGCAGCCGGCATCGAAGGATGTGCCGCCAACGTCTGAACAGACGATGTTCTCCTCGCCGATCACGCCGCCGAGATACTTCGCCCCCATCAGGCCGCCGACGGGGCCCGACATGGCGGCTTCGAACAGCCGCGGGTAGCGGATATTGGTCACCCCGCCGTAACCGAGCACGGTCTTGAGGCTGTGGCGATAGCCGATCTTCTTCAGCGACTCCTCGATGCGGAACAGCTGCTTTCTCGCCGGGTCGGTCGCATAGGCCTGCACGATGGTCGAGTTCGCGCGGGAGATCTCCCGCATCGTCGGCGCCACCCGGCTCGAGAGCTCGATGGGAATGTCGCGGCCGGCCTGCTGCATCACGCGCCGCACGATAGCCTCGGCGCGTTCCTCGTGTTCGGCGTTCTTGTACGACTGCAGGAAAACGATGGCAATCGACTGGCACTGCTCATTGACGATCAACTCGCGCGCGGCCTGCTCCACCTCGTGCTCGTAGAGCGGGATGACAACCTTGCCGAACATGTCGATGCGCTCGGTGACGCCGCGCGCCAGCTTCCTTGGCACGAGCGGCGTGCGGTGCCTGCGGTACTGCATGTGGCTGATCTCGGACCACTGCTGACCGATGAAAGTCTGCTTGCCGCGACCCTGCGCGTTGATGTCCTCGAAGCCTCTGGTGGTGATCAGGCCTGTCCGGTACCCGGACATGTTGATCACGCAGTTGAGCATCGAAGTGCCGGTGTAGATCGCTGTCTCGAGACGCGAACCAAAGCTCTGCTGCTCCTCCTTCGGGATCCCGATTTCGTCGAGCGCCTCGAAGAACGCTTCCATGTAGCCGATACTTTCATCGCGCGGGCTGGTGGGAGCCTTGCCCACGACCGAGCGACCCGTCTCATCGACGATGATCACGTCGGTCATCGTTCCACCTGCATCACAGGCTGCGAGATAGCGCTGCATCTGACCATCACCTCCGTGGACCGAGCCTGCAAGGGCCGCGCACTCGGCCCCGCAATGCTAGGCTAGCTCCCGGGCCATCGTGACCCATCGTCTGAACGGACGATGAGTACTCGCACTTGCGACAGTTAAGTTGACGAGAGAATGACATGACATCCGTTCTACTCAGACAGCAGCTCGAAGGCGTTCTCACGCTGACGCTGAATCGCCCCGAGCAGCTCAATGCGCTCACATGGGAGTTGATGCGGCTGCTCAACGAGGCGCTGGAAGCGGCCAGCGTCGATCCCGGCGTGAGAGTCGTCGTACTGGCCGGCACGGGTCGCGGCTTCTGCTCGGGAGGGGATCTGCGCAGCCGCGAGCAACTGGATCCGGGAGATCCTGTCAGCGTCAGATGGTCCGAGGATCCGGTGTGGAAATCGGTCGGCATGCGCGCTTCGCACGTCGGGAGGCTCAGCCGCTCGCCGATCCTGCTGCACACCATGCCGAAGCCGACGATCGCGATGCTGCGCGGCCCTGTCGTCGGCGCCGGACTGTGCCTCGCCGCCGCTTGCGACATTCGTATTGCCTCGGAAACCGCATCGTTCGCCACGGCCTACGTCAGGGCGGCGCGGCCCGGGGATTTCGGCGGCAGCTATCTTCTCCCGCGTGTGGTCGGGCCGGCAAAGGCGCGGGAACTCTATCTGCTCGGAGACAAGATCCCGGCGGATGAGGCCCTGCGCATCGGCCTCGTAACGCGCGTCGTGCCGGATGCCGAGCTGGAAGGGGAAACGCAGGCGCTCGCGAGCCGTCTGGACGATGGCCCACCGGTGGCCTACCGCTACATCAAGCGCAGCCTCAACGCTGCGGAATCGATGACGCTCGAGCAGGTCATCGAGCTCGAGGCCTACAACATGATGCAATGCAGTGCGACCGACGACGCCAGGGAAGTACTGCGTGCGGCGCGCGAAGGTCGCGAGCCAAAGTATCGGGGTTACTGAGAGCGCGGCTTTGGATCTCCCTACCCTGACGCAGTGGATCGGTCGCACTCGCGAGAGCGCCGACGTGCTGACGCCCCGACTGGTCGACGCCTACTGCGCGACCCTGACACCACACCTCGCACGCACGGAGCCTGGCGATGCGCCGCCGGCGATTCACTGGTGTCTCGCTCCCGAAGCCGCCGACGGTTCCCGAATCGGAGCCGACGGCCATCCTCTGACTGGAGACTTCCTGCCACCCCTACCGCTGCCGCGACGCATGTGGGCCGGAGGTCGAGTCGAAACGAACGCGCCATTGCGCCTGGATGATCGAGTCACGCGCCGCTCGAAAATCGCCGAGATCACGTGCAAGGAAGGCCGCTCGGGAACGCTCGCCTTCGTCACGGTGGAGCACGAACTCGCCACGGAACGCAGCGCGGTCATTCGCGAGCGGCAGGATCTCGTCTATCGCGAAGCGGCGTTGCCACCAATGGGCGAGACACGAGCCCGTGCCGCAGAGGCCGCCGCGTGCACTCCTCCCGCGGACTGCGATGGAGTGTGGACCATAGCGGCTTCTCCGGTGCTGCTGTTCCGGTATTCGGCACTGACTTTCAACAGCCACCGCATCCATTACGACCAGCCCTATGCAATGGACGTCGAGGGCTATGCGGGCCTGGTCGTACACGGCCCGCTACAGGCCACCCTGCTGCTGAATCTCGCGGCCACGATCGGTGGCAGCACACCGCGGGCTTTCGAGTACCGGGGCGTCGCGCCGCTGATTGCAGGAAGTGACTTCTACGTCTGCTGCCGGCGCGAGGCCGACGGCAGCCTGCGATGCTGGACACAATCGTCGCACGGCGAGAGAAACATGGAGGCCACGGCATCGTGGTGAGCACGTCGATCCGCCCCCTCATCGCGCCGCTGTTCGTCCCGGGCGATCGGCCGGAACGATTTGCAAAGGCTGCCGCGAGCGGCGCCGACGCCGTCATTCTGGACCTCGAGGACGCCGTTGCGGCAGAACGCAAGGCCTATGCGCGTGAGTGCATTCGCAGTCATGGCCTGGACGGATCCCGGACGATCATCCGCGTCAACGCGCGCACCTCTCCCTGGTTTGAGGCCGATCTCGCCGCGCTCAGGGAAATCCCCATCGCCGCGCTGATGCTGCCGAAGGTCGAGCACGCCGGCGATATCGCAGCCATTCAAGCAGCTCTGCAGCGCACCGTGTCTGTGATTCCTCTCATCGAAAGCGCCGCAGGGCTCGCTGGTCTGACCGATATTCTCGGGGCGCCAGGAGTGTGCATGGCCGCTCTTGGCTCGATCGACTACGCACTCGACCTCGGTTGTGCGCACGCCTGGGAACCACTGCTGCCGGCGCGCGCGGAACTCGTGCTGCGCTCACGGCTTGCCGGACTAGCGGCACCACTCGATGGCGTCACCACGGCAATCGATGATCCGGTTGCCGTTGCGCACGATGCGCGCCGCGCTGCCGATCTGGGCTTTGGCGGCAAGCTCGCGATCCACCCACGCCAGATCGCACCCATCAGTCATGCCTTTCGGCCCGACGAGGCGGCAGTCTCCTGGGCCCAGCGAGTCATCGCGACGGCCGATACCGGCGCGGCTCGCTCGCTCGATGGCGAGATGATCGACCGGCCGGTCATGGAACGTGCTCGCCGCATCCTGGCGCGCATGGCAAAGCCCGACGCACGATGACCGGGCCAGCCCGATGCGGGGCTCACGAGAAGCGCGAGAAGTCGGGCTTGCGCTTCTCGAGGAACGCGCCGAAGGCTTCCCTCGCCTCCGGCGAAGTGAGACGCGCCTTGAACTGCCGATCTTCCTCCGCCATGGTTTCCCTGACCAGCGCCGCCTGCGGTCGCTTCAGCAGCTGCTTCGCCAGCCGCACCGCCGCCGGGGGCTGCGCCGCGAGCCTGCGAGCCCGGACGAGCGCATGATCGAGCACCTCGGCGTCGGGCAGCACCGCATTGACGAGGCCCATCTCGCGCGCTTGCCCGGCGCCGAAGGGTTCGCCCAGCAGGATGATCTCCGCCGCCCGCGCGTGGCCGATCAAGGCCGGGAGCAACAGACTGGAAGCTGCTTCAGGACACAGACCAAGGCTGACGAAGGGCAGCTGGAACTTTGCTCCCTCGCCCGCGAACACCATGTCGCAATGGAGCAGCATTGTCGTGCCAACGCCGACGGCCGCCCCGGTCACCGCGGCGAGAAAGGGCTTCGGAAAGTCCCGGAAGGCCGTAAGGAAACGGAAGACCGGCGCATCTTCGTTCATCGGCGGATCATTCAGGAATTCCCCCAGATCGTTGCCTGCCGTGAATGCGCCAGGCTGCCCATGGAGCAGCAGCACGCGGATGTCACTATCCCCGGCGGCCTGCTGGAATACATCGGCCAACTGCCCATACATCGCGGCGGTCAGGGCATTCTTCTTCTCCGGGCGATGAATCTCCACGCGTAGCACGCCCTCACGTTTCTCGGTCACGATGTGCAGAGCGGTATCAATCATGTCTTCAACCTCACACGACAGCAGCCTGAATTATGGACGGGCGCTCAAACGCGGCGTCGTCCACATGGTCTATGGCGCGGCAGAGGGACGTGAACCATGAGTCAGCTCTCACTTGAAAATCTCGCTCGCATCATCGAGCAGCACATGCCTCACACGATCGACGTCGGCATGAAAGTCGACCTTGCTTCGCCCCCGGGAAAGATCCGCATGCGCATTGTCGCTCAACCGATGCTGGCTGCAGATCCGGACGAGCGATTCTTCTTTCCCGGCGTCCTGTTTAGCCTCGCCGACACTGCTTGCGGGCTTGCTGCCGGTCGCAGTCTCGAGCGCCCCGAACCCATGTCCACGCTGGATCTGCGCATCGATTACCTTGCGCCGGCTCCCCTGAAACACGATCTGGTGGCCGAAGCCGCGTGCTATCGAGTGACCCGTTCAGTCATCTTCGTCCGGTGCGAATTGCACTCGGGACGGCACGAGCGGCCGGTGGCGAGCGCAAACGGGGCCTTCATGCGAACTTCCCACTCGCCAGGCGGCGCCCGCCCGTGAGCGGCCCATCCGCGATCGCGGAGCGCGCTGCGCGGGCCCTCTCCCGCATGCCGTATGCGCAGCAGATCGGTGCCTGCCTCGAGCAGTGCACGGACGATCGCGGCATCATGCTGCGACTTCCATTCCAGCAGCGCCTGATCGGCAACATGCGCCTGCCGGCCATCCATGGCGGAGTCATCGGCAGCTTCATGCAGATCACGGCGCTCGTCGCCGCGTTCGCTCAGCTCGGCGAGCAGCGCCCGCCCCGATTCATCGATTTCTCGATCGACTACCTGAGCCATGCCGGACCGAAGGACCTCCATGCGCGCTGCAGCTTCCAGCGCATCGGTCGACGGGTGGCGGCGGTCAGCGTCGGTTGCTGGCAGAGCGACGAGAGCGCGCCTGTTGCGGTCGCGCGGGCCCATCTCTTCGTGGGGCAGACGACTCGACCCTGATTGGCTGACAGCAGCAGCCCGTTGGCGCCGCCATCAGGTCACGTAGCCGGCGCCTCCACCGTCGACGCGCAGCGACGCGCCGGTGATGTAGGCCGCGTGCTGCGATACCAGGAAGCAGGCCGCAGCGGCCAGCTCTTCCACCTTGCCCGCCCGCCCCAAGGGCATCGTCGAGTGCCACACCTCGCGCAGCACCCGGCGCTCGAGCGCCTCCCCGGTCTCGGTGAAGCCGTGCGCCTGGGCCGCGCCGCGTATCAGCGCCTGGGTGTTCACTGTCATCACGAGGCCGGAGATCAGGGTATTGACCGTGACGCCGCAATCACCGAGCTCGCGCGACAGCGAGCACGCCAGTGTGTGCAGCGCCAGCTTCGCCGCCGAATACTCGGGATGAAATGCCATGGGCTTGAATGCAGCGCCGCTGCTGATATTGAGCACGCGCCCCCAGCCGCGCTCGCGCATCGCGGGGACCAGCGCGCGGATCAGCTGGACAGCGTAGAGAGTCGAGAACTGAAACTGCTGTTGCCAGCTCTCGATCGGCACGTCGAACCAGCCGCGAGCTGAGCTCGTCGCACCGGCGCTGTTGATGAGGATGTCGATTGGACCCATGGCGAGCGCATCGCGGGCGAGCCGCTCGACTTCCCCTGGCACGTCCAGCGCCCCGGTCAATATTGACGCCTTGCCGCCCTGCGCGCGGATCTCCCCCACCACGACCTCCGCGTGCGCGAGGTTGCGACCATGCACGAGTACCTCAACGCCCTCGCCGGCAAGCATCGCGGCAATGCCGGCGCCGATGCCGCTGCTCGATCCGGCGATCAGCGCCCTGCGACCTTCGATTCCCAGCTTCATCTGGCCACCTCTCCTTTGGCGAAACGCGCGACGTGGCGCAGCGGAGCCAGGAACACGGTCGCCAGGATTACGAGCACTGCGAGAAACATGAAGGCCGTGACATAGTCACCGCTGCGATCGAACAGATAGCCCACGAACGGGACGATCAGCGTCGACAGGATGCCCGCCATGGGCAGCATGCGGCCCAGGACCCGACCGTAGTGCATTGGCCCGTAGATGCGTGCCAGCAGTGCAGTCCACCCTGGCATGAGACCACCCGAGGCCATCCCGAGAACGGCAGCAGAGATCGCCATGACCGGATAAGCGCTCGTCGTGCCCATTGCCAGCATGGGTGGAGCCTGCAAGGCCATGAGCGCCACCAGCGCAGTCTTGAGATCGACGCGATCGGCGATGAGACCGAACAGCAGTTTGCCACCGATGCCGCTGATCGCGAACACCGAGACCAGGAGCGCCGCCTGCTTCGAAGCGATACCCTGCCCCTGGGCAAAGGGCACGAGGTTTACGAGCAGCGCAGCGTTCGCGGCGAACACTGCGCCCACGGTGATTGCGATCCGCCAGAACAGGCCGCTGCGGAGCAGATGCTCTACAGGCGTCGGTGCGGCATGAACGGTGGAGGGGCTTGCCGTCGCCGATCCGTCCGGATGCAGAGCGAGGTCCGCCGGCCGGTTGCGCACCAGCACGAGGATAGCGGGCGCCAGGAGAGCGATGGCGGCGATGCCGATCCACAGACAGGCTGAGCGCCAACCACGTGCATCGATCAGCGCCTGGAAAAGATAGGGGATCAGCAACCCGCCGATGGAACTGCCCAGAGCCACGAGACTCAACGCGCGGCCGCGCTGGGCCGCGAACCATCGCGTGACCAGTACGCTCGTACCGAGAGGGCCGAGGAATGCCATGGCCACAGCGGGCAGCACGGCAAAGGCGAAGGCAAACTCCCAGGGACTACGCGACACGGAGATCAACGCGAAAGCTGATCCCAAGGCCAGGACGCCGAGAATCATCAGGGCGCGCGTCGAGTGACGGTCAAGCAGTACACCGAGAATGGGCGACACCACGATCGTCATCAGCGAGAGACCGGTCTTGCCCCACATCATTTCCATTCGGCTCGCGCCGAGTTCGCTGCCGATGGGAAGCACCAGCAGGCCATAGGAATAGATTGCGAGCCCCACGCTCACGGCCTGCGCCAGCATGGCTACGCCGACTATCCACCATCCGTGAAACACGAGTGCCTGCATGACTCAGTAGATGACCTCCCGCTCGATCAGTTCGCGGTACCGCGCTGCCGAGAGCCCGAGCAGATCCCGGAACACGTGCTCATTGTCGCAGCCGCGCGCGGGTCCCGGCTGGATGCGCGGCTCGCTGCGGCTGCACTTCACGTAAGACCCGTAGATCGTTTCCGCGAACCCGAGCGGATGCATCACCTCGATGAACGTACCGCGCGCGCGGTAGTGTGGGTCGTGCAGGAGATCCGCGACGTCCAGGATCGGCGTTGCAGCGACGCCGTGTCGCTGCAGGTGTCGCGCGAGTTCGTAGTCATCGCCGCCGCTGACCCATGCGGCCAGCCGCTCATGTATCGCGTCGATGTCGCGCAGCCGTCCGGAGGCGTCGGCCAGTGCAGGAGCGAGCGCCCACTCGGGACTGCCGAGGGCGCTCACGAGGCTGCGCCATTCCGCGTCCGTGGCAACTGCGATTGCGAGCCAGCGATCCTCGCCGCGGCAGCGGAAGAGGCCATGCGGCGCCGCGGCGCGCAGAGGATGCCGGTTGCCGATCGGCCCCGCCACCCGCCCGTTCAGTACGTAGTCCATGAACGCCGGCCCGATCAGCTGCATGACCACCTCCTGCTGCGCGCACTCGATGTGCTGGCCTCTGCCGGTACGCCGCCGATGGTGCTCCGCCAACATCACGGCCAACGCGCCGACCACGCCGCCGAGCATGTCGGCCGGCGCGGTCTCCATGCCCTGCGGCCTCGCGAGCTCCGGATAGCCGGTGATGGAGTCGAGACCGGCGAGACACGCCAGGCTGTTGCCGTAGGTCCGTAGCTTGTGCAACGGGCCCGACAGCCCCGCGGCCGGCATCGACAGCAGGATCAGACCCGGACGCACCGATTTCAGCCGCTCGTAAGCGAGATTCATCCGCTGCATCACGCCCGGGCTGAAGTTTTCGACCGCCACGTCGCACTTCGTCACGAGCTGCAGAGCGAGTTCCTGGGCTTCCGGCTGCTTCAGGTTCAGGGTGATGCTGCGATTTCCCGCCCAGCAGGCATGATTCTGGATGCTGCGGTCCGGGTGCGGAATGCCGTGATAGAAGGGAGGCACCTTGCGCTGAAAATCCAGCTGGGCGCTCGATTCGATCTTGTACACCTCGGCGCCGAGGAAGGACAACAGTTGTCCTACCATGGGACCCACCAGGCCCCAACCGAAGTTCGCAACACGCATGCCGCTCAGCGGCAGCAGGCCAGCGTCCCGTGCCGCGCCCACGGCCTCCCCGAGGGCACCAGAGGACTCGGCCAAGCGCGCCGGCCTGCGCGCCGCGAGGATCTCCGGGCCGTGCTCGCCCAGCAGCGGTGCACCCGCCTCCGGTCCGCCCGCACAGTCTGGCAGCCGAATGGCCGGACCCGGTGTGCGCACGCGGCCGAGTGCCGCATGCTCGAGATCCCGCCAGTAGTTGCGCTCGTGCAGATGCGGCAACCGCGCGAGATCCCCCATGTCATAGAGTGCGGTCGCGGGACATCCGTGCGCCTGACAGATCTCCATGATCTCGTTCTTGGGGCGCTGTAGCGTCCACTCTTCGATCATGGGGTCGATCAGGTCACGGTTCTCGCCGCGGGACTTCAGTTCGTGGAGGAACTCCGGCATGGCCCATTCGGGATTGTCCATCGCCCGGCAGAGTCCCAGCCATTGATGGGTCTCGAGTGCAATGATGAATACCCAGCCGTCTCTGCAAGGGTAGAGCCGCGCCGGGCAGGCGAGCCCCATGCCGCGCCCGGTTCGGCGATGGTAAACGCCATCCTGGACGTACCCACCGACGTTCAGGGAGCCGACGACGAGCGCCGCCAGAACCTCCGTCGATGCACAGTCGATGTGCTGGCCGCCACCGACCTGCTCGCGGCCGAGCACCGCGGCCAGGCCCCAGGCAGCGGCCGTGAAGCCGCCGAAGAAATCCGCGAGAAAGGTTCCCGTCGCCAGGGGTTCGCGATCAGGGAGCCCGCAGTAGCGGCTGCCGGTGGCCGAGAGATGGTAGGCATTCAGCTCGTAGCCTTTCCACTCCGCGTACGGACCCGTCTGGCCGAAAGGCGTGCAGGAGATCATCACGAGCTTCGGATTGAGCCGGGCCAGCGTGGCGTAGTCGAGCCCTCGCTCCTGCAACTGCCGCGGGCTCGAATCGTCGATCAGCACGTCGGCCTCGCGCAGCAGATCGAGCAACCGCTGCCGGTCATCTGCGACGTCCACATCGAGCGCGATACTGCGCTTGTCCGTATTGAGAAAGAAAAAGGTTCCGCTCTTCTCGAGGTCGCGTCGGTCGCCCGGAAATGGACCCCAGCTGCGCGTCGTGTCGCCCGTGCTGCGCGGCTCCACCTTGACGACGGTAGCCCCGTGGTCGGCGAAGATCCTGCCGCAATACGGTCCGGCAATGCCCTGCGCCAGCTCGATGACTCGCAAGCCCGCGAGCGCGCCGTGGCGAAGCGGAGCCCGTTCCGGCGACCCGGTGGTCATCGAGTCACCCGTGCAGCCGTTCGATCACGCGGGCGACCTCTGCGTCCAGCGCAGGATCATCGGGCAGCGCGAAGGAGACGTTGTCGGCGAGGCCTGCGTAGCGCTCACGCAGAACATCCGCGATCTCGCCATAGGGCGCAGTCGGAATCAGCACATCGAGCATCTCGTCGGTCACCGCGGGAGGTAGATCCTGCCAGCGACCTTCGCGGACAAGGCGGTTGAGGTGCGCCCCGCGATCCTGCCAGCCATACAACTCGAGAATGGGCCAATAGCTCGGCGTCGAGAACAGCATCGCCATGGTTGCCCGCAACTGCTCGCGACTCCGCCGGACCGCCTGCTCGTCCACGCCGGTCGCCGACAGGCAATTGATGCGCAGCTCGACGTCGCTGAGCGAGCGACCGGCTCGCGCCGCCCCGCGCGCGAGGTTCGGCAGCACGCGATCGCGGATGAAGCGCGGCGCCACGTTGGTCGGGTGGGTCGCGAGTGCGTCGCCCACCTCGCCTGCCACGGCGGTCATGAGGGGACCGATTCCGGCCACGATGATCGGCATGTCCGGGTGTTCGATGGGTTGCGGCTTGATGAACTCCTGCATCCGCGTGAAGCTGTAATGCTGGCCTTCGAAATGCAGCGGCGTGCCGTTCTGCCAGCAGTCGAAGATCACACGCAGCGAATTCACGTACTCCCGCATGCGCGGCGCGGGCGGAACCCAGTGTCCGCTGTAGCGGCGGATGATATTGCCGCGAACCTGGGGACCGAGACCGAGTTCGAAGCGCTCACCGAAGGCACCGCGCAGATCCCAGGCCGCGATGGCCACGATCATGGGGCTGCGGGCGAAAGCGACCAGCGCTGGCGCGCAGACCGCGATGCGGCTTGTAGCGCCGAGCGCCGCGGCAGCGTTCAGGAAGCCGTCGGAAACCTGATCCGCGACCTTGATGCCGTCAAAGCCCAGGGCTTCGGCGCGCCGGGCGTACCCGCCTACCTGCCGATAGGGCATGCGGAAGTCGGCTGTGGCCCAGATCTTCATGATCGCGATTCTCGCGCCGCCACCGCGGCCAACCGCGGCGCCGATCAGAATTCGATGCTCAGATCGACGCCGTAAGTGCGCGCCCGCTCGTAGATGACTGCCCCCGCGAAACCCAGACCCGCGTACTGGATGATGTTCCTGTTGTCGAAGACGTTCCTGCCCCAAAGCGAGAGTTCCACTGTGGCGCCTCCGATCCTGAGGCCATTCAAGGCGAACCGCGCATTCACGAGCCACTGATCGGGCGCCGTCGCCGAGTCCCGCAAGAGAGGATCCTCCTGCGCGGTCAGTCCGGAGCCAGGCGAAGTATCGGACGTCATCAGATACCGGCTCCTGAATTGCCCGTCGACCCGAGCCGACAGATGAGCGTCGGAAAAGACGCGCGGGCCGTTGTATTGCGCGAAGAGGCTGCCGGTCCACTCCGGGCGATTGAACTCCTGGAATCCAGGCACGCCATGCGTGATGCGATAGCCCGGGAACACCGTGTCATCGTCGAACTCGAAGTGCGTGTAGCCCACGTTGACGCCGAGCATCAACCGATCGATCGGCACCAGGGTGTTCTCCCACTCGAATCCATAGGCCGTCGCGTCGGCGCTCGGAATGATCGCCTGCCCGAACGGGATCGACGACGGGATACCGGTCTGCGCTCCCAGGGCGGTCTGTTGAATCGAGCCATATTCCACGTGATAGACGGCGAGATTGCTGCGGAGTCGATGGTCGAGGAGTTCGGTCTTGACGCCCGCCTCGTAAGACCTGGCCGTCTCGGGGGCGAATACGATCGTGGCGAGCTGTCCACCAGAGATGTAGCCCGTTGCGTACTTGAGGTAAGCGAGCAGGTTCGCCGTCGGCTTGTAATTGAGTCCGACGAGATAGGTGCCCCTCTCGTCATCGTAGCGGATGGGCGAGGAGCGGCCCAGCGAGGGAGCGTAGGGCTGAACCGAGCCGGGGACGATCTCCGTACCGTCCTTCTTGTCCTTCGTGATTCGATAGCCGACCACGAAATCGAACTGGTCGTTGAGATGAATCTCCGGCTGGATGTAGAAGGCGTCGGACTTCGCCTTCACGCGCGGGCGAACATATCCGGTATTCGCAGGCACCACGAAGGGACCCGGCGAGGACGTACCCTGCCCCACCATCGCCGCACCCTGCAGGGAATTGAACTCACCGGCGATGCCACTGGTTTCCTGGTCGTTCTGGAAGTGAATGACCCCGGCAGTGAGATTGAACCGGTCCCGGGTCAGGTTGAGCTGCAGTTCATCGCTCCACTGCTTCTCGGACAGTCCGACATTGTTGGCTACGAACAGGAATGGCACTCGGGAAGTCGGCACGATCAGGCCACCGAGACCGTCGAGCTGGGAATTGGTGTACAGGCTCATGCTGCGATAGGCGAGTATGTTCTTGAGCGTTGCCCAGTCGTTTATCTGCCAAGTGGCCGTCAGGTTGTGGCCGTAGGTCTCGGTACTGCCGTCACTGTTGAACCAATTGTTCACCGCATCCGGCCGCTTCGTCGCGACGGGCGTCATCGCGTTTGGGCTTGCGAGGTAGAACATGTACGGAGTACTCGAAGGAGGCGTCCCGCCGAGTGCCGCTGCAGCCGGCGTCGCGAGATAGGCGACCCCTGTCGCAGGAGGCGTGAAATCCGTGTCGGAAAGATCGAACTTGTAGGACAGGTCGATATCCGGATGGAAGTCGAAGTCTGCGGCGACGAAGACGCCGTCGACCTTCTCGTCGCCCAGCCGCTCCGGCGATCTGAGGAGACCGTAGACGCCGCCGCTCGCCGGCCCGTGATTCCACACGGTTCCGGCCCCCAGATTGCGGGTATCCCCATCACGCCCGGAATGCAGATACGAAAGCGACAGACTCAGAGGGCCGACACGAGGCAAGTCGATCCGGGTCTTCGAACGGAACTGGCTGTAGTTGCCCGCGGTCAGCTCCTGCCGGATCCCGAACTCGCCGGTCGGCCTGCGCGTTCGGATACTGACGGCGCCTCCGGTAGAGTTGCGCCCGAACAGCGTTCCCTGCGGCCCGCGCAGGACTTCGATCTGTTCGATGTCCGCGAACTCGAAGATCGAGCCCGTTGCGGCCTGGACGTACACGCCGTCAATGTAGAGAGAAACGCCCTTGTCTGTTCCCAGGCCGCTGCCATAGGTGTAGATGCCACGCATCGAATATTGCGGGTTTCGGCCTCCGCCCGCGCCCGGACGAATGGTGAGGTTCGGCGTGACGCCGCTGAGATCATTCACGGTTTCGATGCGATTGGCGGCGAGGGTATCGGCGCTCAGCGCGCTGATCGAGACCGGAACGTCCTGGATGTTCTGTTCGCGCTTCTGGGCGGTCACCACGACCTCTTCGAGTCTGGAGGTCTGATCGGCCGTCTGCGCCTGCACCAACAGCGAAGCCACCATCAACGCCGGGACGGCCAGCAGCGAGAAACGCAGTCCGTGAACGGCATGGCGCGGATTACTCATTGATGATGTCCCCTTCAGGTTGTACGAGTGTGTCCGCACCCGAAAATGCCTCGATGCACATCGATGCCTGTGGCACAGACGAGGCTGGCGAGCCGGTTTCTCCTGCGGCATCGTCTGACCAGACTAGGCGGGGCCTTCCCGCCCGTTGCACGATTCACCGGAGCGCGAGCTGAAATTGCCCGCCGATGCTAGCCCGCGCAGGATTTTTCAGAGTCCCAACGGATTGCGCACTGTATGGACATTCTTGCCCAGACGTATGCCGACTTGCCCGAAGATGAGGGCGGCGGGAGCCGCGGTTACCCGCTTCAGCAGTACCCGATACCGAACGGGTGCTCGCGCTTTATCCTGCCGACCGAGTTGCGTCGGACGCTGCACGACCATCCTTTGGGAGGCGATCTCCATACTCGTGCGGCCGGGCACTATTCACGCGATCCAGGACACGACCCCTTCATGCAACCGTGTCATGTGGTGTATTACTGCATCCGCGGAAAGATGCGACTGCGCTCCGCCGCCGCCGATCGGCTGCTGTCCCCCGGAGACATTGCGATCAATCCGCCGGGCACGTCCGCGCTTGCGGCGGCGTCAGATGAAACACTCCTGAGCTTCTATTGGGTGGCGTTCTCCGGAAACCTGAGCGCAGCGTACACACAGTTCATCGATCTCTCCGACAACGTGGTGTCCGTGGGTCTGCACCCCGAGCTGATCGCCCAGTTCGAATCACTCTGCGGGCTGCACGATTTGCAGCTCGCGAGCTTCAACGTCGACAGGTTCATCAACGGCGCCAATCTGCTGAAGGTGCTGCTGACCAGTATCCCGGTGCTCGTGTCGCGCAAGACGAACGGGAAGAAGAACCGCATCGATCTCGGCCGGATTCGCGGACTCATGGCACAGCGACTCTGTGACCCCTTGCGGCTGGAGGAAATCGCGCGAGCCTCCAACCTGTCGCCCTATCACTTTGCGCGGACCTTCAAGAGGCGGACCGGTCTCGCACCCATGCAGTACTTCACCCGGATGCGCCTGCAGCAGGCCTGCCGGCTGCTCGATACGACTGCGCTGACGATCAAGCAGATTTCTGTCACCGTGGGCTATCCGGATCCGCAATACTTCTCGCGGAGCTTCCGTAAGACATTCGGCGTGGCACCTCACGCCTATCGCAACCGGACGACGCGCGCCGGCCCGGAGACGGCAAACGTGTTACCCGACCCGGTGATGGAAGGAGCGAGGCAATGAGCGGCTCTGATCGACGAACCAGGGGTGCGGCAATGATGCGGAAAGTGTACGCGGACGTCGTACCCGCGCCCGTCGCAGGCCAGAGCGCCTTCGGCGATCTGATGCTCGAGCAACTCTTCGCAGAGGTGTGGACGCGCGAGGCGCTGTCGGTCCGCGACCGGCGCCTGCTCACGATGGGCGTTATCGCCGCACTCGGCGAGCAGACCACCTGGGGCATCCAGGTGCGCGCCGCGCTCGCCAATGGCGAGCTCACGGCCGAGCAGGCGCGCGAGACACTGATTCATCTCGCGCAGTATGCGGGCTATCCAAGGGTGAGCAGTCTGCTGCGCGTGACCGAGGAAGCGATCGCCGCAGCGGGTGGCGCCGAGCCTTGATGCGGGAGCACACGATGAGAGTTGCGTTCGTCGGATTGGGGAGCATGGGTGCTCCGCAGGCCCGCCTGATTGCCCGCAACGGGCACGAGCTCGCCGTCTGTGACGCTGTCCCGGCCGCGTGCGATGCGTTACGTGCAATTGCGAGAGTAGCCAGCTCGCCGGCCGACGCCGCGAAGGGGGCAGAAGTCGCCTGCGTATGTGTCAGGGACGATGAGCAGGTCATCGAAGTCGTGCTCGGCGGGGCCGGTCTCGTCGAGTCGCTCGCGCCGGGAGCGCTGGTGCTGATTCACAGCACCATCGGGATCGACACCCTGTATCGGCTGCAGGCGGCGCTCAAGTCGCGGGGGATCGCTCTCGTCGATGCGCCGGTCTCGCGCACCCGCCGCACAGATGACGAAGCCTTCGTATTCACAATGTTGGGGGGCGAGTCTGGTGACGTGGACCGGGCACGGGCCGTCGTTGGGGCCTTTTCGACAGATCTCGATCACATGGGCCCGTTGGGCGCCGGTATGGCAGCCAAGATCGCCAACAATCTCGTTACCTGGACACATCTGGTCGTCGGCGCGCAGGCCACCCTGCTCGCGGCCCACTACGGTGTACCCTACGAAAAACTTCGTGGCGTTCTGGCGGCGAACGGCAATCTGACACCGACGGTCGCGACCTTGTTTGACGGAAAACATGAGTCTCCGCCCGGTACTGACCCGGCCCGGGATCAGTTCCTTGCCAGCCAGGCAGGGATCGGCGAGAAGGACCTCCAGCTCGCCATCGACTGCGGCAGAGCCGCCAACCTGGACGTCGCCATGATCTCCGAGGCTCGCGGCCTCGTCCGAACAATGATGACTCAGCCTCTGGCATTGGTGGGCAGCGCGGCGACCACCTCCACGTAACGCGGGACACCGACGCTTGCACTCACGCAACCACCCCCGTCTTTGACAGAAGGGTCTCACGGACCCAGCGTCGTTCCCCTCCCATCTGGCCGAGCAAATGCGCACGCTTCAGGAAGACGTGGGCGTCGCACTCGGCCGTGAAGCCGATGCCGCCGTGGATCTGGATGCCAGAGCGGGCGTTGGCGAGTGCGGCCTCGGCGCAAATCACCTTGGCTGCCGCGATCTGGTAGGCCGCATCGCGCTGGCCGCCCGCCTGCGATAGCCCGGCGAAGAAGGCCTGGGCATAGGCCGCCTCCGCCATCACCGCCATGTCGGCGCAGCGATGCTTGATCGTCTGAAAGGAGCCGATGGCCTGTCCGAACTGCTCGCGCACCTTCGCGTACTCCACCGACAGCGTCAGCGCGCCCTCCGCTACACCGAGCAGCTGCGCAGAGTTGTGCAGCGAAGCTCGATGCCCGATGTCGCTGTCGGCCTCCTGCAGCAGCGGCCGGGCGCCCGCAGTGAGGCGCGCACGCTCGAGGGTCACGGCATCGTCCAGCGAAATCACGGGCCTCACTTCGCCGAAGGCGGCAGCGCCGTAGAGCTGCGCCTGCATGCCATCCACCACCAGCAAGTGGTCGGCACCGCGCGCATCGACCAGATGGTATTCGTCGCTCCCGGCGCACAGGCGACTGGCGAAAGCGACGCGCCGCTCCCCAGCCAGGAGACCCGCGAGGAGTTCGCTGTCGGCGCGCGCGGCCAGGCATGCGGCCGCGATCGTCGCGGAGATTGAAGGCGAAACGGCGTAGCGACCGACTTCGCGCACCACGAGCATTTCAGCGACGACCGTGAAGCCCGCGCCACCCCGCTCCTCGGGGATGCCTAGACCGAACCAACCCAGGCCGGCGATTTCATGCCACTGCTCCGCGGAGATGCCGATGTCGGCCGAACGCTCACCATCGGGACCCGGACGCAGCCGCGCCAGGGGCAGCTCCTCTGCGAGGAAGCCGGCAACACCGTCGATGATCTGCTGCTCTACTTCGGAGGGTAGGAGATCGATCATGATTGCACCGTGCTCAGCGTCCGCCGCGCGGCAGCCCGAGGAGCCGCTCGCCGATCACGTTGCGCCGGATCTCTGAAGTGCCGCCCGCAATGGTGTTCTTGAATGCATCCAGATAGTCGGTGAGCCAGTCGGGGTTCTCGTCGTGCATTTCCAGGGCCTCGTTGCCCAACAGTTCCACGGCGAAAGCGTAGACGCGCTTCGAGAGCTCGGCGTAGCAGAGCGCGATGATGTTGCCCTCGGGACCGGGCACCACCTGGCGCGCGCCGCGCGAGACGCTGAGATAGGTCATGGCGCGCAGCGCCGCCACCTCCGCCCGCAATTTCAGCAGCTGATCGGCCACCGCGCCATCCTCGATCGCAGGCAGGCGGCCGTCCGGCCCGCGGAGATCGTGGGCCATCACGTAGAGCTTCTCCAGCATCGCAGCGAGATGGATCTGGTGCGCGATGAAGGCTGTGCCGCGCTCGAAGCCGAGCGTGGTCATGGACACATCCCAGCCACCGTTCACTTCACCCACCACGTTGGCGAGCGGCAGACGTACCTCGTCGTAGAACACCTGACACAAGTTGCCGGTGCCCGACAAGGTCGGAATCCTTCTTATGGTGATGCCTGGAGCATGCATGTCGCAGATCACCCAGGTGAGGCCCCTGTGACGCTGCGCGCCCGGGTCCGTGCGCACCAGCAGTTCCTGCCAGTCGGCGAGCGCGGCGTAGGAGGTCCAGATCTTCGAGCCGTTGACGACCAGATGCTCGCCCTCGACATGGGCCCTGGTCTTCAGGCTCGCAAGGTCCGAGCCGGCATTTGGCTCGGAGAAGCCTTGGCACCAGACAGCCTCGCCCTGCAGGATCTTCGGCAGATGGAAGCGCTTCTGTTCTTCGGTGCCGCGCACGATCAGGGTCGGTCCCGCGTGTGAGAGCCCGACGAAAGTCGAGCCGCCGACGGGTGCGTGGGCCGCCGCGCACTCCTCGTACCAGATCACCTGCTGCGTAAGCGACAGCCCCCGCCCGCCGTATTCCCGGGGCCAGGAGATGCCGGCCCAGCCGCCTTCGTACTGGCAGCGTTGCCATGCGAGGTCGTAGTCGCGCAGCGCGAGTCCTGTGCGGGGGCGCTTGCTGCGCGGCACGTTCGCACGCAGCCAGGCACGGACTTCCTCGCGGAACTGCGTTTCTTCAGGCGTGCACGACAGCTGCATGGGTCCCCCGCAAGCGCGCGAAGCGATCGAGATGCCAGTCCGCATCGCCGTGGATTTTCTCGAAGGCGAGCAGATGTTCATAGTAGTGACCGGCTGCGTATTCGGCCGTCATCGCGATGCTGCCGTGCAGCTGGATCGCCTGCCCGCCGACGATTCTCGCGGCATTCACCGCAACGACCTTGGCGGCAGAAACCATGGCGCTGCGCTGTGCCGCCGGTCCACCCATCTGTGCAAGGCCGCAGCAGAGGATCGAGCGTGTCTCCTGCACCTCCACGAACATTTCCGCGAGACGGTGCTGCAGGGCCTGGAAACGCCCGATCGGCTGGCCGAATTGCACGCGCGTCTTCAGGTAGTCCGCCGTCAACTGCAGCACGCTCTCCATGGCACCGAGCGCCATCGCGACTCGCGCAAGCGTGGCGCGATCGAGGGCCTCATGCAGGAGATCGCGAGCCGCAGCACCGCCTGCGAGCAGGCACGCGGCCGGCACCCGTACGCCATCGAGCACGATGTCCGCCGCCCTCGTGCCGTCCACCAGAGGGTAGGCGTTCATCCGCAGACCAGGGGTGGCCGCATCGACCAGGAAGAGCGCGAGACCGTTCTCGCCCCCGGGCTGCGCCGAGACAATCAGGCGATCGGCCGCCGGCGCATCGAGCACGCAGCTCTTCGTGCCCTGCAACAGGAAGCCGTCGCCGCGACGCGTGGCGACGAGCCCTGGAAAATCGGCATCGTAGCGGTCACCAGGCTCCTCGTGGGCAAGTGCGAGGCGCGTACGGCCTTTCATCATTTCCTGCAGCGCCGCGCCGCCCGCTCTGGCATCGCTGCAGCGTCCGAGGATGTGCCCGCACAGCACGGCGGAGGAAAGATAGGGCTCGAGCGCGAGCGCACGACCGAACTCCTCCAGCAGGATTGCCGTCTCGACGAAGGAGCAGGCCCAGCCACCGCTCTCCTCCGGCTGGCCGAGCGCGAGCCAGCCGAGTTCGGCATAGCGGGCCCAACACTCGGCGGAAAATCCTGACTCGCTTGCCAGCAGCGCGCGGCGCTGCTCGAAACCGTAGTGCTCGCGAAAGAAACGCCGCGCGCCGTCGCGCAACATCTGCTGCTCGTCGGTGAGATTGAAATCCATCCCGGCGCTCACAGCCCGAAAGCACGCCGGGCGATGATGTTCTTTTGCACCTCGCGCGTGCCCCCGTAGAGCGTGGCGGCCCGCGCATACAGGAACTGGCCCAGACGCCCCGGTATGTAGGCCGGCCAGAGCGGCGTACCATCGATCACCTCGGCGCTGCAGTCGCCTTGGCGGAAAACCCGCAGGGCACGCGGACCCAGCGCATCGATCTGCAACTCTGCGACGCGCTGCTGCATCTCCGAACCACGGATCTTGAGCGCCGATACGATGGCCTGCGCGTCGTGCAGGTTCTTCTCGCCGGCCAGGATGCGCAGCACCGACCACTCGAGGGCGAGCAGATCCGCTTCGACACGGGCAATCTTGCGGGCGAATTCCGGCGTATCGATGAGCCGCACGCCGCCGGCGTGCTCGCCGCGGGCTATCTCCTTCGCCTTCTCCAGTTCGCGCTTGTTGCGATACAGGTAGGCGCTCGCGGTGCGCTCCTTCTCGAGCAGATACTTTGCGTAGGTCCAGCCCTGTCCCGCCTCGCCGACCAGGTGGTCGCGCGGTACGCGCACGCCGTCCAGAAACACTTCGTTGAGATCGCGCCCGCCGTTCAGTACTTCGATCGGGCGGATGCGGATGCCCGCAGCGTTCATGGGCACGAGTAGCAGTGAGATACCGCGTTGGGGTTTTGCGGCCGGATCGGTGCGGACCAGAAAAAATCCCCAGTCCGCCTCGCTGGCATCGCTGGTCCAGATCTTCTGTCCGTGGATCACCCATTCATCGCCCTCGAGCTCGGCGCGCGTGCGCAGGCTCGCCAGATCCGAGCCGGCATTGGGCTCGGAGAATCCCTGGCACCAGATTTCCTCGCCCCGCAGCATGGGCGGCAGGAAGCGCCGCTTCTGCGCCTCCGAGCCAAACGCGATCAGCACAGGGCCGATCATGTGCGTGCCCTGCCAGCCATAGTCGATGGCATCGGCGCGGTAGACCTCCTCCATGAAGAGGTGCTGCTGCATCGCCGTCCAGCCTGTGCCGCCGTGCTCGACCGGCCAGTGCGGCGCCCCCCAGCCCCGGTCGTGGAGAATGCGCTGCCAGCGACGATAGTCCACGATGTCCGGCGGCTGCGAGCAGATGTAGCTTCGACGAGCTATCTCGCCAGGCAGATGGTCCCGGATGAATTGGCGCACTTCAGCGCGAAAGACCGCATCACCGGGACTGGGCTCGAAGTGCATGCCCCGGATTCTTATGAGCGGATTCGGGCGGGGAATCGTCTGATCGGACTAACCGGCGCCGGACGATCAGAAGACGACGCCCGCCACCCTGAGATCGATGATCTGCTCATCGGTGTAGCCGAGCTCCGCCAGAACTTCGTCGTTGTGGGCACCCAGCTCCGGCGCCGGCCGGGCGTCGAGGGCTTGGCGGTCGAACTGCAACGGCGTGCTGACCATCTTGAGCGCGCGGCCGTCACCATAATCCACTTCCTGGATGAAGCGATTGGCGACCGCCTGCGCGTCTCGCGCCAACTCGCCGGCCTGCTGCACGATGTTCCACTGCCCTTCCTGCCGGACGAGGATCGCCTGCCACTCCGCGAGCGTGCGGGTGGCAAAGATGTCATCGAGAGTCGCCACGCAGGCCTTGAGATTGGCCGAGCGGTGCTCATCGCTGTCGAAACGCGGATCATCGATCAGCTCCGGGCGCTCCACCGCCTCGCAAAACCCGGGCCAGTAGCGCTGACCCTGCAGCATGCAGAGTGCGATGAAGCGGCCGTCGGAAGTGCGATAGCTGTTCACCAGGGGATTGGGCACTACGTCGCGACTCAGTTTCGGCAATTCGTTCACGCCGGCGAGCGTGGCTCCGATGATGCCAGTCTGCATCACCCACATGGAGGTGCCGAGGAGTGACGCATCCACCACCGACACCTTGCCGGTCGTTGCACGCTGCGCGAGTGCAGCGGCGATACCACCCGCCAGAATCGCGCCGCTGATGCTGTCGCCGAAGGCACCGCCTGGCTGCTGCAGCACGTAGGGCGAGCCGTCCGGTGTGACCGCCGAGGCCACCCCGCCACGTGCCCAGAACGACAGCGAGTCGTAGCCGCCCTTGTCCGCCTCGGGCCCGAAGGCGCCCTGGCCGCTGCCGACCGCGTAGATGAGCCTGGGGTGACGACTCCTCACGTCCTCGATGTCGATCTTGAGCTTGCGACGGGCAGACGGCAGCAGGCTCACCAGGAAAACGTCGGCGTCCTCAAGCAGCCGATGCAACAGTTCCGTGGCGCCCTCCACGTTGAGGTCCACGGTGATGCTGCGCTTGCCGCGGTTGAAGATCTCCCACAGGAACGTGAAACCGTAGGCGCCGGGCGCGATGCCTGAGTACGTGAGCCAGCGCATCGGGTCGCCCGCAGGCGGCTCGATCTTCACGACCTCTGCGCCCATGTCGGCGAGCACTGCGCCTGCGGCGGGCACAAAGGCCCACATCGACACCTCGACAACCCTGATTCCCGCGAGCGGCTTGTTCATGAGCGCGCGAAAACCGCTGTCTCAGGCTGCCGACCGGTTGAGCGCCTCGACCACCTTTGCTACATCCCCGGAGGTCACGGGACGCGGCGTGGCGCCGGGCGGCAGAGGATGCACGCCACCAAAGGACACCGGCGTGGTGCTCACGTGCTTCGCCTGCGCGCGCAGCGCGCCCACCGTGCAGTGCTTGCGCCCGCCGAGCATGCCAATGGCGTCGAACTTGAACACCTCGAGCGCATTTGCGTGCGTGATGCGGTCGATGGTGGCATCCGGCAGATGCTTCACGCCCTCGTACAGGCGCTCCGGCGTATGCGGCCACACCGAATCGGAGTGCGGATAGTCGCATTCGTAGGCGATGTTCTTCTCACCGATGGCATCGACGTTGCGCAGGCCGAAGTGGTCTTCGATGAAGCAGGTCAGGAAGTGCTCGCGGAAACGGTCGCTCGGCAACCGCCCGGCGCCGAAATTCGCATGCGTCCAGGCACGGTGATGGCCATAGACGAAGTCGGCGCGCTCGATCAGGGCCGGTATCCAGCCGATACCCGCCTCGGCGAGACTGATCTTGAGGTTCGGGTAGCGGTCGAGCGCGCTCAGGAACAGCCAGTCAGCGGCGGAATTTGCGATTGCCATCGGCATGCTGATGATCCAGCAGTCGATCGGCGATTCCATCGAGGCGTGCGGCGCCCGCGCGCCGGAAGCGATGTGCAGGTTGATGACGATTTCGTACTCGGCACAGACACGCCACAGCGGCTCCCAATGCGCGTTGTGAATGCTGGGGCAACCCTTCAGCGAAGGGTTATCGCACATGCTGATCGCGCGACAACCCTTGGCCGCGACGCGTTTGATCTCCTCCACGGCGGCCCCGATATTCCAGAACGGAATGATCGCCATCGGGATATTGCGCCCCGGGTAGCTGCCGCACCACTCATCGATATGCCAGTCGTTGTAGGCGCGCAGCAGGATCAGCGCGTTCTCCTGGTTGGGCAAGGACTGGAAGAACGAGCCGTCGAGATCAACATAGGTCGGAAAGTTGACCGATGCGACGATGCCGTTGGCGTTCATGTCCTCGATGCGGGCCTTGATGTCCCAGCAGCCGGCGCGCATCTGGTCGAGCCTTTCGGACTCCGAGCCGAGTTCCTCCCGCACCCTTCCTGCGGCGGCACACAGCCCGAAGTTCTGCAGGATGCGCCCTTCCATCACCCAGTACTGCGAGCCGTCGGCGCGCTCCTTCCACTGCGGCTTGATGCTGCGGTACTTCGCAGGCAGGTGCCGATCCCACATCGTTGGCGGTTCGATGATGTGGTCATCGACGCTGACGATCACCATGTCGCTCATTTCCATCTCGTTTACCTCCGGCGAATACAGATGGGCGAATCAGATGGAGTCTAAAAATCAGGCGTGGCTCATGACAATCGTCAAAAATGCGACACACTGTCGTTCCAGGGCAACAATGCGTACCCGATCTGCATCATGGAACCGGCGCGTAGCCGAAGTGAGCTTCAGCTGATCGAGGCGACGCTATTCAGGAGCAGCCGCACGAGGGTGATCTGCCGCTTGACACCAGTCTTCGAAAAAATCGCGCGCAGATGCGCCCGTGCGGTGTTCTTGCGGATCACCATTTCACCCGCTGCCTCATCGAGCGAGAGCCCATCGGCGAGTAGCAGCGCGAGCTTCGCCTCGGCAGGGGTGAAGTGAAAGAGTCGCTGCACGAGTTCGAGAGAGGGCGAGAGGTTTCTCTCCGGATCCCGGATGAAGACCGCCACGGTCGGCCGATTGGGGCCATCCGAGCACTCCGAGAGCGGGATCGGGCGGATCAGGAGGCTCAGGCTCGCGCGCCCCGAGGGGCGTGTGATCGAGATCGCCTCGGCGACCGCCAGCTGCCCGGGCGGCATCTCGAGAGTGTGGCGGATCAGGCGCTGCAACTCCCGGTGCTCTCCCCGGTACTCGGCCGAGAGCCCCCCCACGCCAAGAGTGAGCCCATCGCGTTCCGCCAGGATGGCCTGCGCGACGCTGTTGGTGCGCAGCAGTGCCCCGGCTCCATCGAGTATCACCGAGCCCACCAGCATGCTGCTCATGACGTTCGCATAGAGCTTCATTTCCGTCTCCATCTGCCCGAGGCGGGTGTGGAGATTGAGAGCGCCCTTGAAGTGCGGGATGAGCGCATCGACGAGAGCCTTGTCGCTCGCGGAAAAATCCTGCGCCTCCGGCGGGCGCGTGAAGCGCAGCCGAAATTCCCGGCCCTCCTCCCCGTGGATGTCGGCCCCGAGGACGTAGCGCACATGCCTGGGTGCGACGTACTGGCGGAAGAATTCTCCCTTGACGTATTGCTCCGGATCGACGATCTCGTCGAGCGTCACTGCCCGATCCGGCGGCAGCCCGATGAACGGATCGAGGGAAAGGATCGGAAATGGCGTGTAGATGTAGTTGTAAAGCTGCGCATCCTGATCGCCGTCGCGCATGATGAGCGCCATCGCGTTGGTCCCGGGCGGGCGCAGGATGAGCACGGCTTCATTGGCTTGCAGCCAGCCGCGCAGCTGCAACATGGCGCTGCTGCAGGGGATCGTCTCGAGCGGTCCCTGGTAGACGAGTTCCAGCAGTTCGCAGAAGCGCTCGAGAGGCATATGCCGCGCGGCAAGCAACGGCGACAGGCGCTCGGCTTTCGTTTGCCCGACATATTGCACCCCGTGCTCCAGATTCCGTGCTGTTGCCATCCTGTCACCGCCGGTTGGTGCGGTACTGTCCCGCAGCGGTCCGATTGTCCACGTTTTGCCACGCCGCGGGAAACCGGCTTGCGGGCGAGCGGGGGCGGCAACCGGCGCGTTCTTCATCGATGCAATCCCGGGAGCACCTCATGCTCGAAGAGCCGCAGATGCCGCCACGCGAGTTCGGGCGGAATTCCCCCTACCATCGGATGCAACATCGCGAAGGCCGCAGGGCCGGCCGCCTGCAGCTCCGCGAGGTAGTCCTGGGGGGTCAACACGCGATAGACGCCCGTCTTGCGCAGAGCCGCCGCATCTGCGGCCTGCTGGTGCAATCCTTCGCCTGCGCGCGTGGCCTCCCAGGCTCCGTAGGCATTGGCTTCGTGCAGGAAGTACGGGGCCAGCTCTTCCCAGCCGTCGCGCGGATCCCGGCACAGCATCGTGACAGCAGCAGACGCGCGACGCGCAGGGCCCGGATCGGGCTTGCCCAGCTTCAGGCACTCGTCCCGGTAGAATTCCCATAGTGTCGGCAGACCGGGTGCGAAGCCGTCGCCGATGCGGGCAGCGCGACGGGCGGCTGCTTCCGTGCTGCCGCCGAGTGTAAGCGGCGGGCCACCCTGGCGGAACGGCGTCGGCCGGATCTTGACCGTACGCCCACGGTACTCGAAAGACTCGCCGGTCCACGCCGCCTTCAGAGTCCGCACGATTTCGGTCATCCGTGCCGCGCGCTCGGACATCGGCACGCCGAACATCGCGAATTCGTCCGGGACATATCCGGCCACGAGGTTCACATCGATGCGACCCTTGCCGATCAGGTCGACGATCGCAAGGTCCTCTGCGAGACGCAGCGGATCGCAGAATGAAGCATTCAGGAACAGCCGTACGGTCGCTGCGCGCGTTCTCGCCGCCACCGCGGCACCGAACGTGAGCGGGCTCGGCAGGTAACCGTCTTCCGAACCGTGGTGCTCGACGAGCACGATCAGCCGGGCCTCCAGCTGATCGGCCCAGGTGGCCATTTCGAGTGCGGCGTCGACCCGCTCTGCCATGGACGTCCTGCTGAAGGCGGGGTTGCGCAAATCGAAACGAATTCCAAATGCTGCCACGAGAACTCCTGAGTCAATCGAAGCCACTGCCCGGCATCGGCAGGGCAATGGCACACAACAGGCGCGTGCGGAACTTCCAGACACCATTTTCCTTGACGTAGTCGTCCCGGTAACAGCCCACTTGCGAGACCTGCGGCCCTCCCCCTTCCTCCCCGAGTTCGAAACAAACGAAGCCTTCGGCCCGATCGCTCCCCCGCATTTCGAAGTAGTGGCTGTGGATGAACGGCCAGGGGTCCAGTTCCGGCACATCGAAGATCGCACCTTTCGCATACAGCCCGACCATGCCCTCCACATCCTTGGCGCGAGCGAAGTGGGCATAGGCGATCGGCAGCTGGCGAATGGCCTCGCGGTCGAGCATTTCGACCACCTGTCGCCGGAGCTTCGCCAGCTCTCTCCCTACGCGGCGCGAGGGCGGGCGCAAGCGCTCTGTATCGAGGTCGGCGGACGCGACAGCGATCAGCCGACGCTTCTTATCCATTGTTGCTCCCCGATCGACGAAGTCCCGGACAGCGGTCTGCCTGCAGCCGGCTGACGATCCGCGATCAAAGCCTAGGAAGCGGGATCGCCTGCTACATCGTCTGACCAGACTAAGCCGACGAATTGACGAAGAGTGGAGAATCGAGCCACCCTTGTGCGCGCCCGCACCATCGCGCAGTCCGATGAGGAGCCCTGCTCATGAACAGCGAGAACGCCATGCACGATGCTGCCTTCCAGTCGCTGCGCGAAGGCATGGCATTGCTCGGCGCGCGCGACGACGAGCGGGCCTTGCAGTCATTTCACGTTGCGGCGGACAGGTTTCGGGCACTCGGCTACCGCACGGGCGAAGCCGATGCGCTCGCCATGGCGGGCAGCATTTACGCGCAGACGAAGCGCGATGAGGAAGCTTTGCTGGCTTTCACGGAAGTCGTTCACCTGCGCGATGATGAAACGGAAACGGCCGCCCGGGCGGCTGCCCTGAGCAACCGCGGCCTGGTGCTCGCGCGCCTCGGGCGGTATGAGGAAGCCATTGCGTGCTTCGAGGAGGCGCGGTTGCGCTATGAGCAGGCCGGTGAATTGCTGCGCAGCGCCGGGCAGTGGGCCAACATCGGTACCGTCCACCGCGACATGAATCAGCCACAGAGCGCATTGGAGAGCTACAGGCAGGCGCTCGCGATTTACCGTCAGCTCGGTCACGGGGAGCGCGTCGGCGATCAGCTCTCGAACATCGCCTACGCCCTTGTTTGCCTGCAAAGGGCGGCCGATGCCTTGCCCTGGTACCGCGAAGCGCTGGCGCACTACATCGAGGCGAAAGACACGCCGAGAATCGACAAGACCGTGGACAACATCAACAGACTCGTCGCGGCGCTCAGCCGCAGAAGCGATACGCCAGGAAGTTATTGCTGCGGCTGACCATGAAGGGGCTCGAACTGGCCGAGGAGTATTACCGCTCCAGCTGGGCGCCTCTCGCTCCCGCGCGATTCGCTTCCTTATGGCCGCGAGTTGCCGCGGGCCTGGCAGGGCCTGGTTCCGAGTGCTTCGGATTCGATGACAGCTTTTCGCGGGACCACGACTGGGGGCCTGGCTTTTGCCTGTGGCTGACCGACGAGGACCACCGCGAATTCGGCCAGGCCCTGCAGCAAGCCTATGAAGGCTTGCCCACGCCTTTCCGGGGATTCCCGCCGCGGGGAAGCAGTCCCGGAGAAGAATGGCGCGTTGGCGTGATGCGCACGAGCGCTTTCTTCATGCGCATTACCGGGCTCGCCCGCCTGCCTGCCACACTGCACGAGTGGCTGCGAATTCCGGAACATGCGCTGGCTGCCTGCACCAACGGCAAGGTCTTCAGCGATCCACTCGGGGATTTCACGCGCTGGCGGGAAGCCCTGCTCGCGCATTACCCGCAGGACGTGCGGCTGCGGAAGATCGCCGCACTCTGCATCACGCTCGCCCAGACCGGGCAATACAACTTCCTTCGCTCGCTGAAGCGCGGCGAACTGTTCGCCGCGGAGTACTCGGCGATGAAATTCTGCGCCGATGCGATCGCGCTCGTCTTCCTGCTGAACAGGCGCTATGCGCCATTCTACAAGTGGCTGCACCGCGCCGTTCGCGACTTGCCGATCCTTGGCGCCCCGATCCATGCGCTCGTCGCTCGCCTCGTGAAAGCCCCCGGCACCGACGAGAGAGCGCAGCTGATGGAGCAAATTGCTGGAGAATTGATCGGAGAATTGCAGCGCCAGGCGCTGACTGATTCGCCGAGCAGCTTTCTGATGGATCACGCGCCTTCGGTCCAGGCCCGTATCGCCGATCCGCAACTCCGGCAACACCTGTCGGCTCTTTAGCCATGCGCCATCGCCGACCCGAACTGCTGCAATCAGGGGAGAGCCCATCATGAACCGGACGAAGGTCCTCGTGGACGAGCTGGTCGCGCGCGAATGGGAGATGTTCAGTCGGGTTCCGAACTCTGGTGGCCAAGCCTCCTGTCAGCAGAGTCCCGGTACATTCGCAATCATGCGCGCGGCGCAGCTGGCGAGCTGGTCGGATGCCCTGCTGGAAAGCTACCTGACCGATCTGAAGGACGCGACGCTCACCGGTCGCAACCTGCTCACCGAGAAATATGGCCACATGATGCGATCGACCGCGCCGGATGAATACGCGCGCATCGCGCGCCTGTTGCCGGTCGTGGCGCCGCGCGCGCTCGATCTGATTGCGCAGATCGTCCCGATCATCCTCGCCTGGGAAGTCGCCCTCGCCAGGCTGTACCCGAGCCTCATGGCGAAGGGCCGCCCTATCTACAGATCGGAAGACCGGCCGCAAGTGACCTCGCTCGAAACCTACCTGACGGGCGAGCTGGCCACGTACTCGATCGGAACACTCGAACTTTACCTCGCCCACGTCGAGCAGCAGTGCGCGGAGGGTATCAATGGTTCCGGGATCACCCTGGCCTGCACCGCGAAGCAGTACGGTTATGCCTCGCTGCAGGACGCGAACGAGCACCTTGCGCGCCCCGCCGGATGATGGTCAAGAGGCCCTACTCACGCACAACCTTGCCGCCGATGAGGCAGCGGACCACGCGCAGCTCCTGAATCTCCCCGGGCTCCATTGGGACCGGATTCCTGTTCAGCACCATCAGGTCGGCAAGCATTCCCGGGCCGATGCGCCCTTTCCTGTCAGCCTCGAAGGAGGCCTGCGCACCGCCCTGCGTGTACATCTCCAGCGCCTCGAGCAGCGTCACGCCCTCGCGACACGCAAGGATCTGCCCCGTGTCCGTCCGTCGGCTCACCGCAGCCTCGATGCCGATCCACGGATTGCACGGCACCAGCGGCGCATCGGAACTCAGGGCGACCCTGACGCCCCAGCGGCGCAAGGAACCGAGAGGCAGGAACCAGCCGGCCTGCTGAGGTGTCGCCTGTTCCAGATACGGCTGCCCCATGTAGCGAAGAAAGGCTGGCTGTGCGACCACGATCGCCCGGCAAGCCCTGGCCTTCAGCAACAACTCGGGTGGGCAGACGGTGCAATGTTCCAGACGAAAACGCCCCTTGGCTACGGGCAGCTGCCTGCTGACGTACTGGATGGCTGCGATAGCGCCCTCGAGCATCGGGACATCGCTGACATGCAGACCGACGCTGAACCCTGCCCGCGCAGCGCGCAGCGCCTGGCGATTGACGTCTTCCTGCGGCGGTGCGGCGCAGCCAGTGCTTTCGTCGAGCGCGAGCTTGATGCCACCAATGCGCAGGCGACTGTCACCGGCGTCCATCGACAGGCCCGCTTCAGGCAACTCATCCAGCGCATCGATGCCCATCAGCACCGAGACGCGGCACACCGCGGCACCGCATTCGATCAGGCGGCGCCACTCCTGCCAGTGCCGCAGCCCGTTGTTCCAGCCGGTGTCCTGCAGCGATGTAATGCCGTGCGCGAGGAATTGCCCGGTAGCGAGCTTCATGCCCCGGATCAGCTCCTCCGCCGCGATCGGTGGTAGCGCAGCTTCCACCCGCGCATTCCGTCCGATGATCAACCCGCTTGGTTCGTCGGTCACCGGATCCCGGTGGACTGTGCCACCCGGCGGATCCGGCGTGTCGCGAGTGATGGCAGCCCGCTTCAGCGCGAGGCTGTTCAGAACACAATGGCCGGCCGTGCGATGCATCAGTATCACCGGGTGATGCGGCGCGGCCCTGTCCAGTTCTCGAGCGGTGGGCGGGCGTTTCTCGCGCAGATGAAATTCATCGTAATTGGCTGCCCGGATCCACTCGCCTTCCGCGGTCTGTGCCGCACGTCGCCGGATCGCAGCCGTGATGCCGGCAATGTCCTCGACTGCCTCGGGCGCGCAGTCGACACTGAGCAGCGCGACGGCGAGGGCCAGCGGATGGCAGTGAGCGTCGTTGATGCCCGGCATCACGCCGCCACCTTCGCAATCGATGAGCCGCGTGCCCGGCCCCTGGAATCGACCGAGGTCGTCCTGGCTGCCGGTGGCGAGAATCCGCTCCCCGCGGATGGCTACCAGATCGGCGTACGGCCGTTGCGCATCCCAGGTGATGACCCTGGCATTGTGCAGGATGAGATCGGCCGCGCTACCGGCCATCGGCCTGACGGTACCATTCATACGTTCTTGACATGCCCTCCTCGAGGGACAGAAAGCGGTGCTGCAGGATCTGTCGGAGTCGCGCGCCCGAGTACACCAGATGCTCCACGAGTGGGAAGGGCAGCGGCAGGCCTGCGGCATTGAGCACGCGCACCGTCTGGCGCTGCACGTCGAACTTTCGCGAGGTGATGGTCTCGAGCGCCTCGATCAGGCGATCGCAGGACACGAGTTCATCGGCGCAGACCGCATAGGCCCCCCCGGCGACTGCGCCATTGTCCAGACAGGCAATGCAGATCCAGGCCAGATCCCAGACCGACACCATCGAGAAAAGTGCCTGCGGTGGCGGCGGCAGGATGATGGGTTCGCCTTTGCTGATCAGATCGAAGAGCCAGGACTCGCGTGGGGCATAATTGTACTTGCCATAGACCATGGCGGGACGCAGGGACACGTACGGAATTGCCTTCTCTTCGCAACATCTCGCCAGCTCTTGCTCGAGCAGCCACTTGTGGTAGGCATAGGCGCCCTCCCGGCCCGGAGACGGACCGGTGAGTTTCGCGGCATCGTCGCTTATGGGCAGATGCGTGGAACTGCGGTGCACGGACGCAGTGCTGATGTAGATGTACTGGCGGACGGCGCCCGGCAGATGCTGCAGCAGCGTTGCGATGTCACCCGGTGCGTAAGCGCAGAAATCGACCACCGCGTGCCACTCGTGAGCTGCAACGGCACTGGCCATTCCCGCCCCATCGTGCCGATCGCAGACAATCTCGCATACTCCCTCCAGCCTCAACGGCCGGTTGCCACGATTCATGAGGTAGGGGACGTAGCCGCCGGCAGCGAGTAATTCCTCTACCAGCACCCGACCCGCGAAATAGCTGCCACCGATGACGAGAATGTTCTTCATGTGGTCAGGCTGCCGGCTTGGCCTATACTGTTCTGCAACGAGACAGGAAAGACCGCATGAACAGAGAGCAGATCCTGAAGATGTCTCCTGGAGAGGGGCTGAGCCTGCTGGTCGCCGAGAAGATCATGGGCAACGTCACGACAAGAGACGAGTTCATGGGATTCATGGAGCGCATGATCGATCCCGCCGACGGTGGCTCCGTGTGGGTTCCATTGACGGCTTACTCCGAGGATATCGGAGCCGCCGAAGAAGTGGTCGAACGCATGCTCGGCAAGGGCCATCCGGATGCGATCTACTGGTCGCAATTCGGTGAAGGCAAATACGCCGAAGCCGAAGCCATCTGCAAGGCTGCGATGCTCGCTCTCGAGGAAGCTCCGGAAGGTCGCCAGCAGGGCTGACATCGCCCGCCGCATCGTATCCTCCTATGGCCCACCTTTGCGGCTCCTGTTGCGATCGGCCGCTTCTGCCATCATGTTTGCGCCGCGGGAAATCAGCGCCTCGGACGGCGCGGGCAGAACGACCGCTCCTGCTTCGCGCGATGGCAACATGACGGTAGCTGTGCCCGGGCTCGTGATTTCACCTCGCTGATTGGTCGCCTTTACCTCGATGTGCACGAGACGGCGTGCGCCTTCGATCGTCTTTGCCTGCACCACGCCCGAGCAGATCGTGGTGTCGCCGAGAAAGTTGAAGGCGCGCATCTCGGTCTGCAGGCGCACGAGCCACCCGTCGTCACCCATCCAGTTCGTCAGCAGATGCGCGAGCCAGTTCGTGCGCATGGTGCCGTAATCGTAGGGCGCGGGCAGGCCGAGTTCACGGGCGCGAGCCGGATCCCAGTGCAAGCGCTGCACGATGTCCGGCACGCCGAACTCATCCGTTGAGTAAAACGCCGGTGTCCGCCGACGCTGCTTCCAGCCGTAGCGAAGCGGCCCGGCTCCGTACATCTGCCCGAACCCCCAGCCGATATGGAATCCCACGACGTCGGTCACCCTCATCGGGCCTTTGATCACGGGAGTGAGCTCATCGCCGACCTGCACGTCTTCCCAATAGCGCGTGTCGCTGCCGCGCACTTCCTCCGCAGCATAGAGGGCGTCGATCCGCTCGATGTCCTGCGGCGTGTAGCTTGCCCGCTGGATGTCCTTGTTGCGTCCCTTGTCTTTCGACGCCTGGCGCTCGGCGTTGATGAAGCTCAGCTCGTGCGTGGCGACCGGCTCGCCGTTGGCGTTCACATAGTGGTAGCGATAGCGGTCGATCACCGTGATTCCACCGCTGAAGCTCGAGCTCTCCTTCACTTCGACGCCCGAAGTGGTGTACTCGCGCCAGATCACATCCCCGGGGCGAATCGGCCGGTACCACTCCCAGGTCGCGCCGGAGTAGTACTTGCCGACGCCGCGGAACAATCCGCGGAACAGTTTCTTGAGTTCCGGACCGGGGCGCGGCGTGTCGTCGAGGCCGAGGGTGGTGGCGTAGAGGGGTGAGGCGATCTGCCCGCGCCAGCGCGTCGCGCGGCCGTACTCCGCGTCGTGCCACAGGGGATTGTCGTCGCCGATGCCGAAGGCGAAGTGGCTGATGGTGTCGCCGCTCGCCACTTTGTTGAACACGGGATTGCGCTCGTACTGCGGAATCCCGATCTGCGCCCGCGCCCGCTCAATATCCTCGGGCGTGATCCTGCCGTCTCCTGTAACCGTTTCCCCGTCGTTCATCTGCGATCCTTTCAGCATCGGGCACGCCCAGCTTGCGGCTACTGTCATGGCTGCGGGCCGGGCGTTCATCGGCCAAACAGACTATCGACCAGGCAAATGATCGCCTTGCCTGCCTTGCACCCGTGTTCCAGAATGCCTTCATCCGATTCACCGTGAGATCCTGGATCAGCACCACAATGAATACCAACAAGGCTCACGGTGCAGAACTGGATCTCAATGCCCTGCGCATGTTCGTCGCCGTCGCGGATGCGGCGAGCTTCTCGGCGGCAGCCAGGAAACTGAACCTGCCGAAGTGGTCCGTGAGCCGGCGCCTCTCGCAGCTCGAGGCGACCATGGGCGTACCGCTTCTGCACCGGACCACGCGACGGGTCGTGCTCAGCCCGGCAGGCGCTGCGCTCCACGAGCGCGTCGCTTCCCTGATCGCCTCCCTCGAACAGGCTGCCGTCGAATCACCGGACCATCTCGGGGAGCCGACAGGCGAAGTGCGGATCTCCGCGCCGAATTATCTCGGCTCCGCCTTCCTCGCCGATGCCGTCACGAAATTCTCGGCGCGCTATCCACGGGTCCACTGCGACCTGTATCTGAACAGCCAGCCCATGGACTTCGCGGTGGGGGGCTTTGACATCGCCTTGCGCGCGGCACCCGAGCGAATGAAGGATTCCTCGCTGGTCGCCCGGCCGGCCTGCCCCATTTACGCGAGGCTCTTCGCTTCCCCGAAGTATCTCGAGACGAACGGCATCCCGCGCGTGCCCGATGATCTGGCCGGCCATCGGTGGGTGACTCACCGTGGTCTGCCCACGCTGCAGCTGCAGAGCAAGACATCATCGGCCACTTTCAAGCCACAGGGTCCCATCTGCTGTGACGACATCTTCTTCGTGCGCGAGGCCGTTCGATCCGGCGCAGGAATCGGCGTCATTCCGACATTCCTGGTCGCGAAAGACCTGGAGAGAGGCCGGCTTGTCACCGTTCTGCCGCAGTATCACAGCCTTTCGACGTTCATCTACATCATCCGGCCCGGCACGCGGGAGGTACCGCGCCGGGTCAGGCTGTTCAGCGACTTTCTGCTCGAATACCTCGAAACGCATCCGCTGATGACAACGCCCACACCTTGAGATTTATCAACTCCTTGTGACGTCCAAGCGCTGCAACATTGTTGCGCTAGCGTGACGCTGTTTTGCGTCGCTGTTTATTGTTGGGTGACACCCTGCTCCCTAGACTACCGCCGGCTACCGCAACAAGGCCCATCAGAGGAGCAGGCGAGATGTCAGCAGTAATAGACGACCTCGCGACGGCGACACCGATAACAGTCCGGATGACGAAGATCATTGCGGCCGTGCTCGGGAAGATCCCCCTCGCCGAGATCAACAAGGTCAACGGCTTCACGGAGCGGATCCAGCGCATGAAGCAGCGTTACCTGGCATCCCGGCCCACGATCTGCGGTCAACGGGCCCGGTACTGGACCGAGTCCTACCGCACGACGGAAGGCGAGCATCCGGCAAAGCGGCGAGCGAAAGCCTTCGCGAACGCGCTCGCGAAGAAGGACATCCTCATTCGCGACGACGAGATTCTGGTGGGCGCGCCGACCCGGCATATCCGGGGCGCGAACCCGGGCGTCGAGCAGTTGCCGATTCACCTCGCAGCCCTCCTCGATCGTGTCGATGTCACCGCGGGCTCGGAGGTGACCGTCACCCAGTTTGCCGATGAAGACCGCCAGTACCTGCGCGAGGCAGCCGAGTACTGGAAAGACAAGTATCCTGCCAAGCGCTCCTTTGAGACCGAGAACGCGCTCGACGGCGGCAAGATGCACCTGATGGGCGAGGCCCGCAATGCTCTGCGCCCGCCACTCACGCCACAGCTGTTCACTCCCGGCGCGGACATGGACAAGATCATGGCGATTGGGTTCCGCGGGCACATCAAGCAGGCGCAGGAGCACATCGACGCCATCCGCACCCGTTCCAGGGCGAGCGGCCCCTACCTCAGCCACGAGGACCGCGAGAAGATCGAATGGCTTGAAGCGGTGATCATTTCCCTGGAGGGCATGATTCACCACGCGCATCGCTATGCGGCGCTGGCGCGCTCGGCGGCAAAGATGGAGCAGGATCCGCGACGCCAGAAGGAGCTTCTCAAGACCGCGGAAGTGTGCGACCGGGTGCCCGAGAATCCGCCGCGCAGTTTCCACGAGGCCTTGCAGACCTACTGGTTCGTGGCGTTCGGCCAGGAGATCGAAAAGGCGACGACCAACGCCTTCGTCGGCCGCTTCGACCAGTATCTGTGGCCTTTCTACTCGAAGGATATCAACGAAGGACGCCTTACCCGCCAGGAGGCCGGCGAGCTCCTCGGTTGCATGTTCATGAAGTGGCTCGAGTTCGAACCCTTCATGTTCCTCGGTCAGGTCGGCAAGCGCGACCACCAGGAGATCTCGCCCTCGAACTACTACGCGAACGTCACGCTCGGCGGCACGACACGCGATGGCAAGGATGCATCAAACGAGCTCTCCTGCCTCTTCCTGCAGGTTGCAAAGCAGGTCAAGACCCACCAGCCGCACGTTTCGCTGCGCTATCACCGGCTGATGGCGCCGGAACTGCTGGAGAAAGGCATCGAGTGCAACCGCGATCACGGTGGCGGCATTCCCGCCTGGTTCAGCGACCGCATGGGCACCGAGTATCTGCTGGATCGCGGTGTTCGATGGGATGATGCGCGCGACTGGGCCATGGCAGGCTGCATCAACACCTCGTACCCGAAGAGCTTCGCCTGGGTGCGCAATGCCGTCGTGTCCTTCTGCAACCATTCGAAGCTCCTCGAGTGGGCGCTGTTCAACGGCATGGACACGTGGACGAACAAGAAGCTCGGTATCGAGACCGGCGACCCCCGCACGTTCACCCGCTGGGAGCAGATGCTCGAGGCGTACGAGAAGCAGCGCGATTCATTCTACGACTACACCATGAAGAACTTCAGGGCGTACGAGAAGAGCTATTACGAAGACGCCTTCTACTTCCCGTACATCTCCGCCTTCCTTCAGGACTGCATCGCGGATGGCAGGGATGTCACGCGCTTCGGCGGCCGCTATCAGCAGCTGGAAGCGTTCTCCTTCGTCGATCGCGGCTTCCAGGACGCGTCCGACTCGTTGCTGGCCATCAAGAAGGTCATCTTCGAGGACAAGAAGGGAACGATGGCGGACCTGCTGGATGCCCTGAAGAACAACTGGGAGGGCTACGAGGAGCTGCGCCAGGCCTGCGTCGCGGCGCCCAAGTACGGCAACGACGAGGATGAGCCTGATGCGCTCATGTGCAAGCTGTACAAGGATGCGACCGACCGGTGCCAGAGCTATCGTGACGGCTACGGCCGACGCTTCACGATGTTCCGGCAGGGTGCCGCCTGGTCATCCTGGGCCGGCAAGACCACCGGAGCGCTGCCGAACGGACGCAAGTCCGGCACGCACCTCGGTGATGCCTCGGCTTCCCCGGTCCAGGGCTGTGACGTGAAGGGCCCGACGGCGGCCATGAACTCGGTCTGCAAGCTCGACAGCACCTTCATTGAAGGGCCGCTGCTGAACATGAAGTTTTCGCCGGCAACGCTCAGGACAAAAGGCGGTCAGCAGAAGTTCGCCAGCCTGCTCGATACTTATTTCGAGAAGGGTGGTTTCCAGGTGCAGTTCAACGTGCTCGACACCGAGACGCTGAAGCAGGCGCAAGCCGCGCCCGAAAGCCACCGCGATCTGGTCGTTCGTGTGGCGGGCTACAGCGCCTTCTGGGTGGAGCTGTCGCCGGTCGTACAGGACGAGATCATCAGCCGCACCGAACAGTGCATGTGAGGTAACCGGCGGAAAAGCATATGAGCGACTGCGAGCTGGACACGGATCCGGTGCTCGACGACCCCGATGAGCCAGACATGGAGGCTGGCGCGGAGCACTGGCTCACGGGGCGCATTTTCAACATCCAGCGCTTCAGTACCGAGGACGGCCCGGGCATCAGGACGACCGTCTTTCTGAAAGGCTGTCCCCTGACCTGTCTGTGGTGCTCCAATCCGGAGTCCCAGCAGACCCGACGCCAGCTCGCCCACAACGACGTGCTCTGTGACCAGTGCGGCCGTTGCGTCACGGCCTGCAGCAAGCAGGCGATCGAACTCACGGGAACCGGCATCCGGGTGAACCGCGACCTGTGCGACAACTGCGGGGACTGTGTCCAGGTTTGCGGGCCGCGTTCCCTGCGAATGATCGGCGACGACAAGACCGTCGATGAGGTCGTCGAAGAAGTACTCAGGGACCGGCTTTACTACCGCAGCTCGCAAGGCGGGGTCACCTGCTCCGGCGGCGAACCGCTGATGCAAGCGCCCTTCGTCGCCGCGCTCTTCGAGCGCTGCCAGGAAGCGGGCCTGCACACGACACTCGATACGACCGGCCATGGATCCACCAAGGGACTGAAGTCCGTGCTCAGGTACACAAACCTGGTGCTCTTCGACCTGAAGGTGATGGACGACGCACTGCATCGCAAGACAACGGGTATCACGAACAGGCAGATTCTCAGGAACGCCCGTGTCGTCGCCGACAGCCCCGCGCAGATGATCATCCGCATGCCTCTGATTCCCGGCGTCTCGGACACGGATGCGAACGTCACGGCCACCGCCCGGTTCGTGCAGCAACTGCGCCCCGGCATCGTGGTCAATGTCCTGCCCTACCACCGCTTCGGCATGAACAAGTACAACATGCTCGACCGCCCTTATCCCTTGGGCGACGCGCAGCCGCTCTCGCACGAGCGCGTTGCGCAGATCGTCGGAATGTTCGAAGCTGCCGGCCTCGCCTGCGAGATCGTCACTTGAGGGGATCAACATAGCTGGCATCGATGCGATCCGGGCGGCGCTGACCGCGCCGGGCGCTCCTTTCGAAATGGTGACCGTAGAGGTCAACGGGATGCCGTGCAGGCTCTTCCGAAGCTGCCCGCAAACGCTGCCCGATCTCTACAGTCAGGCCGCGCGCTTCGCCGATCGGGTGTTCACGGTTGAAGGCGGGAAGCATCACACTTTCGGGGAGGTCTTCGGGCAGGCGGCGCGGCTCGCCAGCAATCTGACGCAGCAGTTCGCTGTGCAGAAGGGGCAGCGGGTTGCGATCGCGATGCAGAACTCCACCGGGTGGATCATCGCGTTTCTCGCAGTCACGTCGCTGGGCGCCGTCGCAGTCCTGGTCAACAGCCGCGGCGCCCCGTCAGAGCTCGACCGTGCGATCTGCGACACCGGATGCAGCCTCGTCATAGCCGACTCGAGACGGGCCGAACGGCTGCAGGAGGCCGGTGGCCAGAGCCAGCACCTGGCAAGAGTGGTACTGACCGACGACGCTCGCATGCTGCGCCCACGCCAGGACCGGTCCTTCGATGAGCTGATCTCAGGATGGGAAACGGCTCCGCGGCTCACCTGCGCGCCCGTCGATGGCGACGATCCTGCCCTGATGATGTTCACCAGCGGTACAACGGGCTTTGCCAAGGGCGTCATGCTGACCCAGCGCAGCGTGCTCGCGGGACTGAGCGGCACTACATTCGGCACTGCGGTGTCGTTTGCCAGGTTTCGGGCGCTGGCGGGCGCGGAAGCTGCCGCGATGCTCGCGGCGAGGCAAGCCGTATCCCTGATGGTCGCGCCGATGTTCCATGTCTCCGGTTGTCACAATGGCGTGCTCTCTGCCTTGTCCACCGGCAGCAAGCTCGTCATTCTGAACCGCTGGGCCGGAGAAGATGCCCTGCGGCTGATCGCCCGGGAACACGTCCAGACAATCACCGCAGTTCCCACGATGCTGTGGGACTTGCTCCGCACCCCGGGTTTTCAGGAGTACGACTTGTCGTCGCTCGCCGTGGTGGGTACCGGTGGCGCGGCCTTTCCACCCAATCTTCTGCGCAAGGTTCACGACGTGTTGCCGCACGTCGTATTTGCCACCGGCTATGGCATGACGGAGACCAACGGTTCCGTCTGCAGCTCGAGCGGCGAGGACTTCATCGCACAACCCGATTCGGTCGGCAGAATCCTGCCGATCGCCGACGTCAAGGTCGTTGACGATGATGATCGTGATCTGCACGCGGGCGAGCAAGGTGAAATCGTGGTACGCGGCGCGCTGGTGATGAGCGGCTACTTCGGACTACCGGCCGACTCGGCCGCGACATTCAGGAACGGCTGGCTGCATACCGGGGATATCGGCAGATTCGACGATCAGGGGCGGCTCTATATCACCGACCGCCAGACATTGATGATCATCAGCGGTGGCGAGAACATATACTGCGCCGAAGTGGAGCGGGCGTTGGGCGAGCACCCGGGCGTTCGGGAAGTGCTGGCTCTGGGCGTCCCGGACAGCCGGTTGGGTGAAATGCCGGTGGCCGTGGTAGTACCTCAGCCCGACCACTCCCTGAGTGCCGACGAGCTGCGGGTGCACGCGAGGAAGCTCCTCGCTGCTTACAAGGTGCCGCACACTTTCCATTTCCGCTCCCAGACCCTTCCGCGTACCCACACCGACAAGATCGACCGGATCAGCGTGACCAGGGAGATACTCGCGGAACACGCGGCAACGTGATGATCGCGCGCCGGTTGCGCCTCGCTGCCCTGGTGCTCGCTCTGGGCAAGCTGATGACCGTGCAGGGTGCGATCACCACGACGGTGAATGCCACCGTCGTGGATGATCGGGCACTTGCCGACGAAAACGACGGCCGCAACTGGGCCGGGTACGGCCGCACCTTCAGCGAACAGCGCCACAGCCCCCTCGCGCAGATCGACGCCCGCGGCATCCAGCATCTCGGCCTGCTCTGGAGCCTCGAGCTCGAAGCACCGGGCAATGTGGCGACCGCACCGCTCGAAGTGGATGGCGTGATCTACTTCGGCGTCGGTCTCAGCGTGATCCACGCAGTGGAAGCGAGGACCGGAAAACTGCTGTGGCGCTACGACCCACAGACAGCGAAGGCAGCAGGCGCCAGGCTGCGGCGCGCCTGGGGCATACGCGGCATCGCCTTCTGGAACGGCAAGGTGTACTCCGGCACCCAGGACGGGCGCCTGATTGCCATCGACGCGAAGAGTGGCAGGCCGGTGTGGAGTGTGATGACGGTCGGCAAGGATGACCTGCGCTACATCACCGGCGCACCGCGCGTCTTCCGGGGCAAGGTGATCATCGGCCACGGCGGCGCCGATTTCGGTCCCGTGCGTGGCTACGTCACCGCCTACGATGCCGAGAGTGGTCGCCAGCTCTGGCGCTTTCATACCGTTCCCGGCAACCCCGCCCAGGGCTTCGAGAACCCGGTCATGGAGATGGCCGCGAAAACGTGGACCGGCGAGTGGTGGAAATTCGGTGGTGGCGGCACGGTCTGGAACGCGATGACCTATGACCCCGAATTCAACCGCGTGTACCTGGGCACCGGCAATGGCGCACCCTGGAACCAGAAGCTGCGCAGCCCGGGTGGTGGCGACAATCTCTTTCTCTCCTCGATCGTCGCGCTCGATGCGGATAGCGGCGAGTATGTCTGGCACTACCAGACCAATCCGGGCGAAAGCTGGGATTACAACTCGGCGATGGATATGGTGCTCGCCACCCTGCCCTTCGACGGCAAGCCGCGCAAGGTGCTGCTGCACGCGCCGAAGAACGGCTTCTTCTACGTCATCGACCGCGAGAACGGCAAGCTGATCTCCGCGGAGAAGATCGCCAGGGTCACGTGGGCCGAACGCATTGATCTCGCGACCGGTCGCCCGGTGGAGGCGCCCGGCAGCCGCTACGAGAGCGGCGAGGCACTGATCTGGCCGGGCCCCTACGGTGCCCACAACTGGCAGCCCATGGCCTACAGCCCCGGCACCGGTCTCGCCTACATCCCGGTACGCGACATGCCGGGCCATTACAACGACCTGGGCATCGACCCGGCCACGTTCACCAATGGACCCGATTCGCGCAACCCCATCGGCATCAACATCATGGGCGGTGACATCCCGGCAAGTGCCGGTCACAGCTATCTCCTTGCATGGGATCCTCTGCACCAGAAGGAAGCCTGGCGCGTGCCGACGCCGGGGTTGTGGAACGGGGGTGTGCTGACGACGGCTGGCAACCTCGTCTTCCAGGGGCATGCCGGCGGGCGCCTCACAGCCTATGAGGCGCGCAGCGGCCGCGAGTTGTGGTCTTTCGATCTCGGTGTGGGTACGATTGCGCCGCCGATCACCTACGAGTTGGATGGCCGGCAATACATCTCCATTCTGGCCGGGTGGACGGGTGGCACCGTCCTGCTCGGCTCCCTCAGCGCCCAACACGGCTGGATCGGGCGCGGGCATCCGCGCCGGCTGCTGACCTTCGCGCTCGATGGCAAGGCGCGCCTGCCTGCTGCGCCGCCGCCGGCGCGACCCACGCCGGTGGACGACCCCGATTTCATCATCGACGCTGCCAAAGCGCGCCGCGGCGCGGCCCTCTACGGCAAGTGTGTCATCTGCCACGGAGTGGGAGCCGTGGCGGGCGGCTATATACCGGATCTGCGCGCTTCAGCGGTGCCGCTCTCCCCGGCAGCCTTCGAGCACATCGTGCGCGGTGGCGCACTGCTCGAGCGCGGCATGCCGGCCTTCGATGAATTGGGCGACGACGATCTGGAAGCCCTGCGCCACTTTCTGCGCGAGCGCGCTCGCCATGGACAAATGAACGAGTAGCGCTGGCGCGCCGTCAGTCGCCTTCCAGCTTGCGTGCCTGGCGCCGCTTCGTCAGGCATCCGCCGGTGCGCCACATGTAGCAGGAATCCGGAAGTCCGCCGATGCCCGACAGATCCATCGTGCCGCGGCCACCGCCTTCGCGCGCGCCCTGCTCCATCATGCGCGTGACGCGCGTGGCCAGGCTCTGCACGAAACCTGGAGCAAAGTTGATCAGCGCGGCAAGCAGCGGCTCGTGCGCGGAGTTGGCACCGTAGCGCCGCAGGAGCTCGGGCGCGAGCCCATGCATCACGGGGCGGTCGTCGAGCCAGCCGAGTTCCTCGCGCCGACTCTGCCACACCGCAGTACCGAGCTCTGCCCGTCCCCGCGTGCGCTCGGCTACGTCGAAGGCGCTGATCGTCGTCGTGGCGGCATCGACCCGGATGATCGCACGCACTTCGTGCTGCACGCCGAATCGATCGAGCACCCCGACCATGGCAGAAAACGGCAGGGTGTGCACGTCCGTCAGCTGGATCGCGATCTCCTGGTTGCCGTCACGGCGCTCGAAGGCGTCGATGACGAGGCTGCGCTTGGCGATGCGCTCGCCCGTCTCGCGGCCGCGCTCCCGCGCGCGCGCGCTCCGCGCCTCGCGGGCGATCGCCTCTGGAAGGAAAGACACCACGAGCTGCGCGAGCGTGAGCAGATGACTGCATCCGAGAGGCCCCCCGAAGATCTCGCGCAGCCGTCGCGCATTGCCCGCGGCGAGCGACTCGCCAACCATGCCGCGCAGCAGGTGGATCGGATCGCGACAACTCTCGCCCGCGGTGCGCTTGCCCGGCTCGAAGGCCACCACCTGCTGGCTTGGGTCGAAGCGCTCGATACGGCCACTCTCCATATCCACGAGCACGTCGAGGGACATGTGATGGATGAGACCCGCCGCCTGCAGCTCGCCTCCCGTCGGAACCCAGCCCTGCTTTCGCAGATCGAGGATCGTCGCCAGCGCGCGCACGCGGCGGTGCTCGTCCTCGAGCACCTCGACGATGAGTGTGCGGCAGTGGACGGGACAGCCGCCGGCCTCAAAGGGGTCGAGGCAAATGGGTTCGGCGGACATGCCCGCAGTGCTTACGCCTTCACCACCGGCAGCGTCATACACGACGGATGCCGTGCGTCGTGGAAGATCTGCTGCACGGCCTTCTGCGCATCGGCGGCACTGCCGAGCGCGGGTGTCACCCTCGAATTCAGGTTGCGATCGAAGCGGGGGAAGTTGCTGCTCGAGATCTCAAGCCGGATGCAGTGGTTCACCTGGAAGGTGTGCGCCACATCCCACAAATCGATCGTGAACTCCGTGACCTTGTCCGGCTCGAGGAACTCTGCGTGCTCGCGACTATTGCGATAGCGCGCCCGCACGATACCTTCCGCGATGTTGGCGCAGTAGCCGCTCGGCTCGACGTCCACGAGCTTGGCCGTGAAGTCTGTGTCCACTGCGCTGCTGCTCGCATGGAGCGTGACCGTGATCGGGCCAGCAAGCGCGAGCGGCCCGGCGAGCCGGGCCGTGGTGTAGACGAGGACGTCCTGACGCTTCTCGACTTCAGCCTGGTTCTCAACGCCCGTTGGTACACCCACCATGCTGCGGCCTCCGCAGGTCGGCACCGGATCGAACGGATCGTAGACGAAGCTGTCGCGAGGCTCGCTGTGCGGCGGTTGCGTGTCGAGCGTGCCGTCGCCCGTGCGGCTGTTCGCCCGCCCCGCACTGTGCAGATAGTAATGCACGGGCGCGTGCGGGGGTGGCCAGGACACGGCCTCCTTCCAGACATTCTCGCCCATCTGGTAGTAGCGGACACCGTTTTCCGGCAGGACCTTCAGCGGTTCTCCGCGCAGCCAGTGATCGAACCAGTCGAGCGCGAGGCTCCCGAGCAACTCCGGGCCCGTAAACACATCGGGGCCGAAGTCGCGCTGGCCCGCGCAGGTCGGCCGCTTGTTGTAGTAGGCGCTGTGATCCCAGGGGCCGAGGATCAGGCGATGCTTGTCGCGCACGCCCGGGTCGCTGCGCTCCGCGAGCGCCTTCGCGAAATCGAGGTGACCGCGCAGGCAGGTGTCGTACCACGAGGTCATGTGCAGCACGGGCACATTCACGTTTCCGGCGCGCACGACGGCATCGGCTTCGCGCCAGAACTCGTCATAAGCCGGATGCGACAGCCACTCCCGCCAATAGGGCGCTGCGCCGTTCTGGAACGGCGGAAAATCGATGAGCGGCAGGAAACTCGCCGAGCCGTTCATGTCGCGCGAAGCCTCCGCCAGTTTGCGCAGCGCTTCCTGCTCGGCGGCGGGTGCGAGCCCCAGGCGTGGAATGGTATCGGTGGCAAGCGCCGTCCAGATCCAGGACATCTGGAAGCCGAGTTCCAGCGCGCCGTTCGAGTAGGTCCACCCCGAGAGATAGTCGGTGGCGGTCTCGTAGGCGAAGACTGCCTTCAGGTGCGAAGGCGCGGCGACGGCCCCCTGAACCGCCATCGTGCCGAGCGCGCAGGCCCCGTAGAGCCCCACGTCCCCGTTGGACCAGGGCTGCGCGGCGGCCCACTCGACGGTGTCGTAAGCATCCTCGCGTATCTTCGTGTAAGGACGCCATGTGCCTTCTGACCCCGCCCGCCCGCGGACCTCCTGCACCACCACTGCGTAGCCGCGCTGGACCGCGATCAGCGGGCTGAAGATGAGTTCGTGCACGACCAGGAATTGATCGTTGTTGTAGACATGCCCGTTCACGAGCACCGGATGGCGCTTGCCGTCGTCGGGCCGGTAGATGTCGGTGGCGAGCCGCACGCCGTCGCGCATCGTCACCATGACGTCGCGCTCGATCAGGATGTTGGTCGTCATGGGTTCTCCAGGTGAAGACGGTTGTGCGATCTCAGCGTCCGCGGAATACCGGCGAGCGCTTCTCCCGCAGCGCCGCGACCGCCTCCCGATGGTCCTCGGTGCGCACCGAGAGCGACTCGTAGGCCATCGAAGCCTCCATCACCGGATGCACGATTGCCTTCAGGCCAACATTGACGGAGAGCTTGGTCCATTGAATGGCCTTCGCGGCGCCCGCAGCCAGGCGCTCGGCGAACCCAAGGACTGCGTCATCGAGCTCACCGGCCGGCAGCGCGTAGTTGATCAGCCCGATTTTCTCCGCCTCCACCGCAGTCAGGAGCCTGCCCGTAAACAGGAATTCCTTGGCCTTCGCAAAGCCGATCAACTGCGGCCAGATTGCAGCACCGCCGTCACCGGCAGCGTACCCGACAAGCACATGCGGATCACCGATCTTCGCGTGGTTCGCCGCGAACACGATGTCGCTGAAGAGCGCGAGCGTGGCGCCAAAGCCGACGGCATGCCCGTTGACCTTGGCGATGATCGGCTTCGGACAGTCGAGCATCGAGAAGACGATCCGCTTGGCTTCGACGGCCAGCCGATCAAAGCGCACCGGGTTGTCGATCGAAAGCTGCATCGAATTGTAGTCACCGCCCGCCGAGAAAACCTTGCCGGCCCCGGTCAGGATGACCACGTCGGTTTCGCGATCATCGGCGCAGTCGCTGAAGACGCGTGCGATCGAGGAATGCATCGCTTCGTCGGCGGCGTTCAGATGCTCGGGGCGATTGAGCATCACCGTGAGAATGCGCCCGGCGCGCGTCAGGCTGAGTCCAGGGTAAGACGAGATATCCATGGCATTCCTCAGGTGAACAGCGACAGCACGCCCGGGCGGCTGACTTTCATCGAGACCGTTCGCGGCAGTTCCGCAACCAGCTTGAATCGGGCGGGGACCTGGTAAGGGCTGAGGTGCCGCTGCGCATGAGCGCGCAACTCGTCCTCGCCTGGGGCGGGCACACCCTCGCGCAGTTCGACAGCCGCAACGGGAATCTGTCCAAGCCGTTCGTCGGGCAGACCCACCACGGCAGCTTCCTTCACCGCAGGATGCTGCATCAGCACGGCTGCGACAGCGGCGGTGTCGACCTTGAAACCGCCGCGGATGATGGTGTCATCGACGCGGCCGTGGATGTAGAGAAAACCGTCAGTATCGAGCGAGGCCAGATCGCTCGTGCGGGTCCACGGTACGTCAGCACCCAAGCGCTGCCGCGGCAGCACTTCGAGTACACCGACCTGGCCCGGCGGCAGCTCATCACCGCTGTCGACGTCCACCACGCGCAGCAGCACATCGCCTCGCGCACGGCCGACGCTGCCGAGCTTGGTGGCGATGTGCTTGCGGTGATCCTCCATCGTCCAGCCGGCAAGACCGCCCATCCATTCCGTCGCGCCGTATTGGACCAGCACCGGAATGCCGTAGATCGTCTCGAAGCGGCGCTGGGTCTCCGGCGGCAGCGGCGCGGTACCTGCCCGCACGGCAATCAGGCTCGCGAGGTCCTCGCGCGGCACGCTGGCCTCGAGCACCATGCGCATCGGGGTCGGCGGCAGACTCGAGAAGCGCACACGGTGACGCTTGATGGCACCTACCCATTGCTCTACCGAGAATTTCTCGAGCAGCACGAGTGGGCGGCCCTCGCAGATCGACAGCAGCGCGCCAAACATGCCACTGACATGCATGAGCGGCGCAAACATCACGGCGGGGGTCGCCTTGAGCACAGGCGCTCCGGGTTCGCCGTTGCCCCTCGTCCCGTCAATTATCGCGTCCGCCATCGTCGCGCTTGCGATGCGGATGCGCTTGGGCTTGCCGGTAGTGCCGCTGGTGAGAATCTCGAGTGCGATGCCGGCGAGTTCCTGCCTCCGCCTGCCCGCGGATCGGCGAGGACAGCACACGTGCCGGACTGGGCCGAGCGCGCCATCGGGCAGACACAGGCCGGCGATGCCCGCCTGCAGAGCTGCCTGCATCGTGCCTGCATTCCAATCCTGTGATTCGCCAATCAGCGCATCGAGATCGAGATCGCGCAGTTCCCTCTGCAGCTCCTCGTCGGGCTGAAAGGGACTGAGGCTGACGATGCAGCGGCCCGACAGCAGCAGCGCCAGAAGCGCAGCGAGCATTCCAGGCCGGTTTCGCAGCAGCACGCCGACGGCGGCGGCTCGCTCCACGCCAGCCTCGCTGAGCGCCGCATCGATGGCTGACACAGCCGCATGCAGCTCACCCCAGCTGAACGCAGCATCTGCAGACTCGATGGCCCTCGCACCGGGATCCAGAGCCCAGATGGTTTCAATGCGGCGAAAGAAGGCTTCAGGTTCCCGCTCTGCGCGACTCATGCTCGTCCGATGGCCGACCGCGGATGGCGATCTGCGCAACAGTATCCCCGCGCGGGCGCCGGGGTCGTAGTCCGGTCGGACGATGTTGCGCCCGGCACCGCTTCCTAGATTCCGATGCATTCGTGCATCCTGGGGAGAATACGTCATGACAAGGTTCACTCTCGCGGTGATCACGGTGGCGCTCGCAATGCCCGCCGGAGCACAGGCACAACAGGCGGTCGGAACCCTCGAGGAGGTTATCGTCACGGCTCAGAAGCGCGAGGAGTCGATCCAGGACGCACCGATCTCAATCATCGCCCTCTCCAGCGCCGCACTCGAGAATCGCGGTATCGACGGACTGACCGATCTGCACGCCGACGTGCCGGGACTGACCATGACTCCGCATCCGAACAGTGGCGCGACCGTGCGCGTGACTATGCGCGGCATCGGTCAGGCCAACGACCAGATCACCTATGACCCGAAAGTTGCGATTTACGTCGACGGTGTCTACATGGCCCGCTTCCAGGGGCTCGCAGCCGAAGTGGCGGAACTCGAACGCATCGAGGTGCTGCGCGGACCGCAGGGCACGCTCTACGGGCGCAATACGACCGGTGGTGCAATCAATTTCATCTCCAAAGCGCCACAACTCGGCGAGTTCGGCTTCCGGCAGGATCTGACCACCGGCAATCGCAACCGGATCCATGCGCGCACGCGCGTCAATATTCCGTTGGGCGACGAGTTCGCCGCGGAGCTTTCGTTCATGCGGCTGCGCGAGGACGGATTCATTCGCAACGCCGGCTCCGGCGTCAGCCGCTTCGGCGACCACGATCGCCGGGCCTGGCGGGCGGCACTGCTGTGGCAGCCGAGCGAGCGCTTCGATCTGCGCTACACATTCGATCGCTCCGATCTGGAGGACACCCCGGTCTGGATGGGAGCCGTACCGCTCTATCCTGCAGAAGCGCGCACACCACGCGCGAGTTCCCCGACGGTCACGAACCTCATCCCCAACGACATCAGGGGTCAGGGCCACAACCTCACGGCCACCCTCGAGCTGAACGACGCACTCACGCTCAAGTCGATCACCGGCTACCGGGAACTCGACAACACCACCAATATGCCCTACCACCCCGGGGTTCTCGCGCCACCGCCGTTCCTCATCAATCTCGTCGACATGAGCCAGGAGCAGCTGACGCAGGAGTTCCAGCTCATCGGCACGACCCTCGACTCGCGCCTGCAGTACATCGGCGGGCTCTACTACTTCGACGAAAGCGCCAGCAGCCAAGACGCCAATGTCCTGCCGCTCAACCGCATGCGAATCGATCGCGACGTGAGCGCCGACAACGTCGCCTACGCAGTGTTCGGGCAGGCGACCTACACGCCCGCAGCGCTCTCCGGGCGACTGCACCTGACTGCCGGAGCGCGCTGGTCGCGCGACGAGCGCAAGGCTACCAAGCAGGACGTGACTACACTGCCGAGCGGCGCGGTAGTGCCGGCGCCCTTTGGCAGAGCGGACCGCACCTACAGCGATTTCAGTCCGAGCGGCGTCATCGCGTTCGACATCACCGACGACGTGAACGTCTACGCGAAAGTGGCTACTGGCTACCAGACGGGTGGCTTCAATCTGACCGCAAGCTCGCTGGCACGCTTCTCCCAGGGCTTTGGCCCGGAATACGCCGACAGCTACGAGCTCGGTCTCAAGTCCACCTGGCTGGACAACCGGTTGCGGGTCAATGCGGCCCTGTTCACGACCGAGCGCAAGGACATGCAGGTCTCGGTCCCGGATCCGAACAATCTCAGTGTCACGGACATGTTCAATGCCGGCAAGGCGACGATCAACGGGCTCGAACTCGACGTGGCCGCCAGGCCCATACCAGCGCTGAGTCTGTCACTCGCCTACGCCTGGCTCGACGCGAAATTCGACCGCATCACCAACAGCCTGGGCCAGGACCTGAAGCATCTCTACAACTACGATCAGGCCCCGCCGCACAAGGCCTCGGCCACCGTCGAATACGACTGGCCGCAGACAGGATTCGGACAGCCCAAGGCTTCGGTCACCTACGGTTATCAGAGCAAGATGGACGCCTCGACCACAATCGGCGCCGTCATCGGCAGCTATGGCCTCCTTGACGCACGCGTGAGCCTCGCCGAAATCCCGGTTGCAAACAGCAAGCTGCGCTTCTCGCTCTGGGGTCGCAATCTCACCGACGAGGACTACTACACCTTCCACTTCATATATGTGGTGCCCACAGCCATGTTCGGCGAGCCGCGCAGCTACGGCGCGGATTTCACGCTGGAGTTCTGAGCGACGCGAAAGCGCAACAGGGTCACCTCGGAGTTCACATCCTCGAAGCCGACCTCGACGGGTAGTCCCTCACGCAGGGCCTCGGGCGGACAATCGATGCCGCCCACAAACCGAAACCCCTCCTCCATCTCGACCAGCACCACGCAGTAGGGAACCTTGTCCGCGAACCAGGGATGCGACGCCCTGCGCACGGTAACCCAGCTGTAGACCTTGCCGCGCATCGAGAGCTTGTGCCAGCCGCGCTCGGGCGAGTGGCAGTGCGGGCACAGGGACTGCGGCGGAAAGACGCGCTTCGCGCACCGCGGACACTCCTGCACAAGCAGCTCGTGGCGGCGCAGGCCCGCCCACCAGTCCTCGTGGTCCCGATCGATCTGCGGCAGCGGGCGCGGCAATTCAGGCTTCTGCTCTGTCATGTCATCTCACCTCGACAGGATGACGGCGCTCGTGGGCGCGCCCCAGCAACTCGTGACGAGCGAGAACTCCACGTCCTTCACCTGTGACGTGGACGTTCCACGGATCTGGCGTACGCCTTCCGCGATGAGGTTCCAGCCGTGGATATAACCTTCCGAGAGCAACCCACCCGCAGTGTTGAGCGGCAACTCGCCCTCGAGTCCGATGCGCCCCTCTCCGACGAAGGCACCCGCCTCGCCCTTGCTGCAAAAGCCGAGATCCTCGAGCGAGGTGAGCACAAGCGGGGCGAAGTGATCGTAGATCTGCGCCACGTCGATGTTCTGGGGACCGAGTCCGCTCTTTCTCCACAGCGACTCGCCCAGGGCCACTACCTCGCTGCCCGTGGTCAGCGATTCGCGATACCAGTTGGTCTGATACCAGATGGGATAGGTGGCCGACTGTACGGCCGTGTGGATGTAAGCCGGCACGGATCGCAGTGAGCCGGCCCGCCCGGCCGAGGTCACGACGTAGGCCACGGCCCCGTCGGTCTCGAGACAATAGTCGTAACGGCACAGCGGCTCGGCGAGGATCGGCGCATCGAGGTAGTCCTGCCGCGTGAGTGGCTTCTTGTGCATCATCGCGCGCGGATTGCGATTGGCATGCGCACGGAAGGTCACGGGAATCTCGGCCCACTGCGCGCGGGTTTCCCCGAACTCGATCATGCGCCGGCGGGCGTGCATGGCCGTCCATTCCGCCGGCACGATCAGGCCATAAGGCGCATGCAGGCCGTACACCCAGGGGAAGGTCGGGATCGCCTCCGAGCTGCCGTAGCGATGTCCGGAGCGTTCGTTGAGGGAACGGTAGGCGACCACGCAGCGCGACGCGCCCGAGGCCACCATCATGGCAGCCTGCGCCACGGTGCCGCACGGCGAGCCGCCGCCATGTGGAATCATGGCGTAGGACCCGATGTTGCGCAGCCCCACGGTATTGATGACGTCGATCTGATTGGTGGCATCGAAATCGGAATTGACGATGCCGTCGACGTCGTCGGGGCCGAGGCCTGCGTCCTCCAGAGCCGCGAGGACCGCCTCCGCTGCCAGACGCTGCTCGCTGCAGCCGGAATTGGCGGAGAACGCGGTGGCCCCGATGCCGACGATGGCGGCCTTGCGCCTGAGCGCTTCGGTCATGGAAGAGTTCCTTTCAGCCGGCCGCTTGGTAACCGGCGCCCGTGCCAAACTTGTACCGGAACACAGTCCGGCTGTCAGTGATGCACAGCTCGCCCTTCTGGTTGCGGAAGAAGGCTTTGACAGTGACCTGATGGCCGACGCCGACCCGAAAGGTCTTCGGCACGATTGCGACGAGCTGCTCGCTCTTGGACACGCGATCACCCGGGCGCAGCGGCGCAAAGCACTCGATTTCATAATCGGTGGCGAGCAAGCGGTTGCCCGGGAGCGGGACGCTCATGAAAAAGGTAGTCGTCTCTGCCGGCTTGCCCATCCACTCCGGCCGCCACACGCGATGCTCGCCGGTCAGCACGATCACGCCCCATGGCGCGATGCGCCCGCCCCAGCGCGTCTGCCGACCGAACTCGTCACTCCAGTAGAGCGGATTGGGGTCCTGAATCCCTTCCGCGAAGTGCTCGATATGCTCGACGTCGACCGGATAGGCTTGTTCCACCGGCTCCGACTCGCGCCCAATCCATTGCATGCCCTCCGCTTCCGTGCCGATGCGGTAGACGTACCCGGCGGGATCCTGCTCCAGAACTACCTCAGCCACGTTGCACTCCTCGCGAGGGCAGGACGACCGTAGCGGTGCCAACGGCGACCTTGTCCGCGTCCTGCTTGTCGAGCCAGATGTCGAGGTCCGCCAGATGTTCGCCGTTCTCGACTCTCTTGCCGGTGACCACGCCTCGGGCCCTGACGGTGTCGTAGCGCACCACGGGTCGCCCCATCCGGTACTTGATGCGCCGTGGAATGGCATTGGGGCCGGCCCATGCGCACAGCAAGCGCTGGAACAGGCCGTGCTGCCACGTCGCATTCATGAAAATGTCCGGTAACCCTTGCGCGCGCGCATATTCCACGTCGTGGTGGCCCGGATACCAGTCATGGTGCGACGAGGCGATGAACAGGAACTGCGTATGGCTCAGCGGTCCGATGCTGATCGGCGGAATTTCTTCGCCCACCTTCACGTCTTCGTGCCAGGTGTCTCTTACAGGCGGCAGTGGCATCGCAACCTCCTACGTGAGCGCGATCGAGTGCGTTTCGTCGAGTCGCGGCGGGTCCCTGTCGAGGATTTCTGTCGCGACGATCTTCTCGTGATACTGGCAGTTGCCGAGCGTCTGTTGCAGCTGCTTC
>DAORVK010000008.1:4089-85348 GCA_035433705.1 Steroidobacteraceae bacterium | reverse complement strand
TGGCGCGCCCGACTGGATTCGAACCAGTGACCCCTGCCTTCGGAGGGCAGTACTCTATCCAGCTGAGCTACGGGCGCCCGAACCGTGAATTATAGCCAGCCTTTGCGCTTGAACCACATGTACGGCAGGACGGCCGACACGACCATGAGGCCGAGCGCAAATGGATAGCCGGCGACCCATTCGAGCTCCGGCATATGATGGAAATTCATGCCGTAGACGCTCGCGATCGTCGTCGGCGGCAGCAGCACGACCGCTGCGACCGAGAAGATCTTGATGATCGCGTTCTGCTCGATGTTGACCATGCCGAGCGTTGCCTCGAGCAGGAACTGCACCTTGTTGCCCAGGTAGCTGACGTGATCGCTCATCGCCAGTACGTCGCGCGAGAGCATCCGGAAGCGCGCGCGCACGTCCTGGGTGAAGAAGCTCGTTGGCTGCTGTTGCGCGAACGCGAGCAGCCGGCCGAGCGATACAAGGCTCTCGCGCGACTTCGACAGCAGTTCGCCGTTCTGGCCGAGCCGTTCGAGGATTCCGCGGAAGTCGCGCGAGGCCGAGCGCCGCCGGCCCGGCGAAGTGTGCGCAAAGATGCCGGCCGACTCGGAGTCGAGCGCGCTGCCGGCGCGCTCGAGCACGTCGGCGATGCGGTTGATGATCGACTCGAGGAGCCCCGCGAAAATTGCCGCGCCCGAACTGCAGCTCGCGGCGTGGCGCTCGGCGTGGGCGATGAAGCGCCTGAAGGGGAGCGGGTCGACGTAGCGAACCGTGATCAGTCGCGTACCCGTGAGGATGAAAGTGATCTGGGTGCTCTCCGGCAGGTCGGAATCGAGTTTCGTGATGACAGTCGCTGTCATGAAGAGCGCGCCCGCGTCCTCATACAGGCGGTTCGACGACTCGATCTCGCGCATTTCCTCGCGCGTCGGGATGCCGATGTCGAACGCGGCCTCGAGGCGCTTCTCGTCGGCCGGCGTAGGGTCGAGGAGGTCGAGCCACAGCGCCTCCTTCGGCAGTGCGACCTCGCAGTCCGGCTCGACCCGCGTGAGGCCGTTCAGGCCGGGTAGGAACGCGCTCAGCATGCCGATGCGCCGCTGTGCGCCTTTTACCGGCGCTTCTCGTGGGCCGCGAGGGCGTCGATCAGCTGGGTCAGCTCGGTCTGACCGCCGGCGAGACCGACGTCTGTCTGGTACTTGCCGGCGACAAACACGACGGGTGTGGCATCCACGCGATAGCGCCGTGTCGTTTCCTCGGCGTGCTTCAGCTGCGTGTTGACGAAAAAGCCGTCGTACTCGCGCAGGAAATCGGTCTCGGCGATGCCGTTCGCCTTCGCGAAGGCGAGTTGCAGCTGACGCGTGCGCGCCTCGTCGTTCGCGGCAAGCATGTTGCCCCGGGTGTGGATTTCGTCGAACACCTTCGCGTTCAGATCCGTGCGCTTGAGCGCGACGAGCGTGTAGTACAGCCGCGCGTGCGCTGCGTTGACGGGGTTCCACATGACGGGCATACGCACAAATTCGATGTAGGCCGGCTTGGTCTTCTCCCAGTTCGTCATGTAGGGCTCGAGCGCGTAGCAGTGTCCGCAGCCGTACCAGAAGACCTCCATGACCTCGACCTTGCCCGCTGGAGTGTCGGTGGGCTGGGCAGGCACGATCGGTTTGTAGTTGACGCCAGCCTTCCAGCGGCCACTTGGAAGTTCGTCGGCTGCGGGCATTGTGGCAAGCCGTTCGAGGGCGGCGTCGGGCTCCCCTTCTGCAGCGTCCCCGGAGCTTTCCTGGCTGGCAGTCGCCGCGTCAGCAGGTGCCGGTGCCACTGTCTGCGCGGGTGCGGTAGCCGGCGCTTCGGTGGCTGGCGCAGCAGCAGGCGGTGCTGCATCGCGCGAGCAGGCGAGGAGACCGCACGCAATCAGGGTGGCGGCGAGCAGGGCTCGAGTCATGGGAAGCAACCTCGCGGTCAACGCATGCCCTGGATGTACGAGGCGAGATTGCGGATGTCCTCCGCAGTGAGCTGCTTCGCGATCGTTTCCATCATGTGGGCATTCTTCGTATCGTGGCTCGCGCCGGCGGCGTCTTTGTAGCGCGCAGCGTTCGCGTACTCGGTGAGCTGCTGCGCCGTATAGACCGAGTGCTGCGCACGCAAGGCTGGATAAGCGGCTGCCGGGTTGCCGCGGCCGACCGGGCCATGGCAGGCCATGCAGGCGGGCAGCTCGCGCGCCTTGTCACCGCCGCGGTAGAGTGCCTCGCCCGCCTTCCAGTAGGACGGATCGGCTTCGAGGCCCGACGGAGTCTGCGTCGCGAAATACGCGCCGAGGTCGGCAATGTCCTCATCACTGAGCGCGGCAGCTTGCGCGGTCATGACCATCGCGTTCGGTGTTGCGCTTCGCTGACCGGCGCGAAACTGCGTCAGCTGCTCCGCAATGTACGCGGCGTTCTGGCCGGCGAGATTCGGCCATTCGGGGTTTGTACTGTTGCCGCTCGGGCCATGGCAGGCCATGCAGACGCCCGCCTTGGCGGCGCCGGCATCGGCCGAGCCTTCGGCGTAGGCCGCGGGCAGGGTGGCGGCGAGAGCCAGGGCGGCAAGGGGGGCCAAATTCTTTCTCATTCTGCTGACAGCTCCAGGTCGCATAACCTTAAAATTGTACACTTCCGCGAGGAGTCCCGTGAGCCGCTTCCCGACTGTCCATTTCATGCTGAGTGTGGCCGCGCCCGCGCAGTTTCCGCCCGACGAGGGTGCAGAGGTGGCTTTTGCCGGACGGTCGAACGCCGGCAAGTCGAGCGCGATCAATGCGCTCACGCAGCGCAAGGCGCTCGCGCGCACGAGCAAGACGCCGGGGCAGACGCGCCTCCTCAACTATTTCGAACTGGCGCCCGGGCAGCGGATCGTTGATCTGCCGGGCTATGGCTACGCGAGCGCGCCCCCCGCGGAGCGTGCGAAGTGGGCGCCGCTCATCGATCGGCTGCGCGCGCGGCAGTCATTGCGCGGACTCTTTCTCATCGTGGATGCGCGGCGCGGCATGGCCGAGGAGGACGAGGGCTTGATGGCTTGGGCAGGCCCGGCCGAGCGCCGTGTACACGTGCTCCTGACCAAAGCCGACAAGCTCACTCGCAACGAGGCCCGCGCTGTGCTCGTTGCCGCCGAGAGGCAACTCGCAGGGCGCGCAACGGCGCAGCTTCTGTCCGCGCACTCGGGAGCCGGGGTGCCGGAGGCGCAGCGCGCCCTGCTCGCCATGCTGTGAAGAATTGGTGCCGGGATTTCGGTTATTCGGTTATTGGGCGTGCGGTGCCGCGCGCCCAATAACCGAATAACCGAAATCCCGGCACCAGGTATCAAGTAAAAGGCCGCGGCAGGCTGGGAATCCAGTCTGTCGCGGCCGACTACCCGGCACAGGTCTCTTGCATCCGGGCCTTGCCCGCTCAGGGAGGGAAGCGGGGAGCGCTCGAGGCGCTCAAAGAGTTAGAGGACCCTCTCCCGGAATGGTTCCGCAGTCCTCACAGGAAAGTCCAGGTCAGGCCCAGGGAGAAGAGGTCGATGCCGTTGGTGTCCTCGATGTCGAACGACTCGTACTCGAGCCGCGCCCCGAGGCTGCCGAAATGGGCCTGCACGCCGGCCCCGTAGGCGAATTCCGTGCCATCGTCCTTGAACCGGCTCACGGTGATCGACGACAAGCTTCCTTTCGTCTCCCAGTAGGCGACGCCGGCCTTCACGTAGAGGTCGACCAGCGGCAGCGGCAGCATCAGCATGCCGAAGCCGGCGAGTGCAGTCGCCTCGGCGTTGAACCTCGCCGCGCCGAGCGTGGCGCTGTCGCTGCCGAGGTCCATGTAGTTCACTTCCACCGCAAACACGTCGAGCGGACGGAACCCTGCGATCACCTTGTAGCCGGTGTCGTCGAGGTCGATATTGCCGCCGAAGCCGTCGATCTGCGACTGGCTGACGGCCGCACCGAGATAGAAGCCGTTGTCCGCAGCGACAGCGCTGCCTGCACAAAGCGATAGCGCGCACGCGGGCATCAGAAGTTTACGAAGCATGGGTCACTCCTCGTGACGAAACACAAGACAAGCCTTGAGCCCCCATTCTACCGGCTCAGTGCGCTTCGTCCCAATTTGCTCCCGTGCCGATGTCTACTTTCAGCGACACCTTCAGATTGGCAGCTTCCGTCATGCAGCGGCGCAGCCTGTCGCCAACTTGCGTCACCGCGTCTGCACGCACCTCGAGCACGAGCTCATCGTGCACCTGCATGATGAGCCGGGCGGGCGGGCGCTCGGCGACGCACCACGCGTGCACGTCGATCATCGCACGCTTGATGATGTCGGCGGCAGTGCCCTGCATCGGCGCGTTGATCGCGCTGCGCTCGGCGTACTGCTGCAGCTGCTTGTTGCGCGAACGGATGTCGGGCAGGTACAGGCGCCGCCCCATCACGGTCTCGACATAGCCGTCCCGCCTGGCGCGCTCGCGTGTGTCGTCCATGTAGCGCTTCACGCCGGGGTAGCGTTCAAAGTAGCGGTGGACATACTGCTGCGCGGCACCGCGGTCGATGCCGAGCTGGCGCGCGAGGCCGAAGGCGGACATGCCGTAAATCAGCCCGAAGTTGATTGCTTTCGCCGAGCGACGCTGGTCGCTGCTCACGGCGCCCGGCGCTACGCCGAACACCTCCGCCGCCGTCGCCCGGTGCACGTCCTCCCCCGCCGCGAACGCCGCGAGCAGTCCTGCATCATCCGAAAGATGCGCCATGATGCGCAGCTCGATCTGCGAGTAGTCGGCCGCCATCAGCACATGGCCGGCGGGCGCGATGAACGCCTGGCGGATGCGCCGGCCCTCGGGCGTGCGGATCGGGATGTTCTGCAGGTTCGGGTCGGTCGATGAGAGCCGGCCCGTCTGCGCGACGGCCTGGTGATAGGACGTGTGCACGCGTCCGGTGCGCGGATTGACCTGTTCGGGCAGCTTCTCCGTGTAGGTCGAACGCAGCTTCGCGAGTCCGCGGTAGTCGAGGATGAGTCGCGGCAGCGCATGTCCGGCAGCGAGCTCCTCGAGCACGTCTTCCGCGGTCGAGGGCTGCCCCGTAGGCGTCTTGCGCAGTGGCGCAATCCCGAGCTTCTCGAACAGCACGAACTGCAGTTGCTTCGGCGAGTCAAGATTGAAGGGCTGTCCCGCCTCGCGCTGCGCCGCGGCCTCGATCTCGACGAGCCGCGCGGCGAGTTCCCGGCTCTGCTCCTGCAACTTCACGGGGTCGAGCAGCACGCCCGTGTGTTCCATCGCGAACAGCACCGGCACGAGCGGTTGCTCGATCGTCGTGTACACGCGCTCGAGTGTCGGCACGGCCTCGATCGCGGGCCACAGCGTGCGATGCAGGCGCAGTGTGACATCGGCATCCTCAGCCGCATATTCCGCGGCGCGATCGACCGGCACCTGGTTGAAGCTGATCTGCTTGGCGCCCTTGCCGGCGACGTCCTCATAGTGGATCGTCTGCAGGCCCAGATAGCGCCCGGCCGCGGAGTCCATGTCGTGACGTGTCGCGACGCTGTTCCAGACGTACGATTCGAGCATCGTGTCGTAGCGGATGCCGGCAAGCGTGATGCCGTGGTTCGCGAGCACGTGCGCGTCGTACTTCAGATGATGGCCGATCTTTCCCCGCGCGGGGTCCTCGAGCAGGGGTGCCAGGCGCGCGAGGGTCGCGGCGCGATCGAGTTGCGGCGGAGCGCCCGCGTAATCGTGTGCGAGCGGCACATAGGCCGCGTGGCCGGGCTCGATCGCGAACGAGACGCCCACGATCTCGGCCTTCATGTACTCGATGCTCGTCGTTTCCGTATCGAATGCGAAGACTTCGGCAGCGGTCAGCGCGGCGAGCCAGCGCTCGAGATCGGCCTCGCCTGCAATTGTCTCGTAGCGCCTTGCAGCGACTACCGGCGGCGCCAGGGCGGGCGCATCGGGGCTCGATTCTGCCGGCGAGGAAATGATGCGCGGCGCGGTCGGAACCTTCGTCGCGGCAGCGCCGCCCGCGGCATCGTCAGGCCCGCTGCCGTCGAGCTGACGCAGGAGGCTGCGCAACTCGTAGCGGGTGTAGAGCGTACGCAACTCTTCCGCGCATGGCTCGCCTCGCACGAGGTCCTCAGGGCTCTCCGCAAGGCCGACATCCGTGCGTATCGTTGCAAGCTGACGCGACAGCTCGAGCGTGGCGAGCCCCGTGCGCAGGTTCTCGCCGACCTTGCCTTCGATCCCGCTGGCGTTCTCGATGATGCCGTCGAGCGAGCGGAAGCGCTCGAGCCATTTCGCTGCCGTCTTCGGGCCCACCTTGTCGATGCCGGGGATGTTGTCCGAACTGTCTCCGACGAGCGCGAGATAGTCGACCATCTGCTCGGGGTAGACGTCGAATTTCGCCTTCACGCCCGCGCGGTCGAGTACGGTGTTCGACATTGTATTGATGAGCGACACGTTGCCGTCGACGAGCTGCGCCATGTCCTTGTCGCCCGTCGAGATCAGCACACGCCAGCCCCGTTCCACACTGCGCTTCGCGAGGGTGCCGATCACGTCGTCGGCCTCGACGCCCGCAACGCGCAGCACAGGCAGTCCGAGGGCCCGCACGGCCTCGAGCAACGGCCCGGTCTGGACGCGCAGGTCATCCGGCATCGGCGGACGGTGTGCCTTGTACTCGGTGTACAGATCGTCGCGAAATGTCCTTCCGGGCGCGTCGAACACGACGGCGATGCGTGGCGGTGCGTAATCCTTCAGGAACTTGAGGAGCATGTTCAGCACGCCGAGCAGCGCGCCGGTCGGTTCGCCGCGCGAACTTGTGAGCGGCGGCAGCGCGTGGAATGCGCGGTACAGATACGAGGAGCCGTCGACGAGGACGATGTCGGGCGGGGCGTTCATTGGAGGGTGGAGTCTTGCAGAACACGACCGGAATGGCACGAAGTAAACCCCGCGCGGTCCAATGCGTTGCATGAGCATGGCCGATACCGTTGCCGCCGCGATCGCGACCAACCGTTTCGGGCTCGGCGCCCGGCCGGGCGAACTCGCGCGGGCGGCACCCGAGCCCCGGGGATGGTTGCGCGCACAGCTGGGCGGAGATGCCCCGGCCCTCGCGGGGGCCAGTGCGCTCGAGAGCTCGAGCGCAATTCTTTCCCAGGCCGCGAAGCTGCGCGAAGCGAAGCGGCAAGGCGCGAAATCCGGGGCTGAGCAGGGCGCGGCATCGCGGATCGCACAGGGTCTGGGCGCCTACTATCGGCCGCTCTATGTTGCCGAGGTGCGGGCGCGCTTCACTGCGGCAGTCGCAAGCGACCGGCCCTTCGTCGAGCGGCTCGTGCACTTCTGGGCCAACCACTTCGCCGTGTCGGTCGACAAGTTGGCCGTACTCGGCGTGGCGGGCGCGTACGAGCGGGAAGCGATCCGCCCGCACGTGCTCGGGCGCTTCGAGGATCTCCTGTTCGCGGTCGAGCGGCACCCGGCAATGCTTCTTTATCTCGACAACATCCAGTCGGCAGGCCCCGGCTCGCCGCTCGCGCGCCGCGCATCGGCCGCGCGTCGCCGTCGCGACCCCGGACTCAACGAAAACCTTGCGCGCGAGATCCTCGAGCTGCACACACTCGGCGTGAATGGCGGCTACACACAGGCGGACGTGACGGGCTTTGCCCGCATGATCACGGGCTGGTCGATCGGCGGCGGGCAGGGGCGACTCGCCGCGGGAGACCCGGGCCACTTCCGCTTTCGCGCCGAGCTCCATGAGCCGGGTGCGCAGCAGCTCCTCGGCAAACGCTACGCGCAAGCCGGATACGAACAGGGCGCCGCTGCGCTGCGTGATCTCGCACGCCACCCCGCAACCGCCGATCACCTGGCAGGGAAGCTCGCGCGCCATTTCATCGCGGATGATCCACCTGCGGAGGCCATCGCGCGGCTCGCAACGGCGTTTCGGCAGCACGATGGCGATCTCGTGTCCGTGTACCGCGCGCTGATCGATTCGCCCGAGGCCTGGGCGACGCCGCTCGCGAAGTACAAGACTCCGGCGGACTACATCCACTCAGCCTTTCGCGGCCTCGACCTGCCGCCTGGCGACCAGCGTGCGGGCCTCATCGCCCAGGAGCTTCTGGGTCAGCGCACCTGGTCACCGGGCTCGCCAGCAGGCTGGCCCGATCGCGCCGCCGACTGGGATGGCGCGTCCGCGTTGCTCAAGCGCATCGAATGGGCCGAGGTTGTCGGTACGCGGCTCGGCGACCGGCGCGATGCGCAGCGGATCGCTCCGGAAATCCTGGGTGGCGTCCTGACGACGGACTCATCACGTGCCATCGCCCGTGCCGCAAGCGGCGCGCAGGCCATCACGCTCCTCCTCGCCGCTCCGGAGTTCATGCGTCGATGAACCACATGACGATCGATCGCCGCAACTTCCTCGCTGCTACGGCGACGCTGCCATTCGTGAGTCGCTTCGCCTTCGCACGGGCTGCGTCGGCGCCGGACGCACGCTTCGTGTTCATCCTGCTGCGCGGTGCGCTCGATGGTCTCGCGGCAGCGCCGCCCTATGGTGATCCCGCGTATGCCGGGCTGCGCCGTGAGCTCGCCATCGCGCCACCGGGCGCGGCGAACGGCGGGTTGCGCCTCGATGGGACTTTCGCCCTGCACCCGAACTGCGGCTTTCTGCACGAGTGCTGGCAGGCGCGCGAGCTGCTGGTCGCGCACGCGGTTGCGACGCCGTACCGCGAACGTTCACATTTCGATGGCCAGGATGTGCTCGAGAACGGCGGCGTGCGACCTCATGCGCTCGCGACCGGCTGGCTCAATCGCGCGCTTGCCGCCTTGCCGGCAGTCGCACGCGTCGGGGCTCACGAGGCCCGCGGCGAAGCGGGCATCGCGCTCGGACAGAATCTGCCGCTCGCGATGCGCGGCCCCGCGCCCGTTGCATCGTGGTCGCCGTCACGCCTGCCAGCGCTCGACGACGATACACTCGCGCGCATCACCGACCTGTATGCCCGCGACCCGGTGCTGTCCCTGCGACTTGCGGATGCGCTCGCCGCGGACGACGTCGCTCGCGAGGCCTCGATGGAGACGGCACAGCGCGCGGCGGGTGCTCGCTACCTGGAAGCCATGCGGGCGGCCGGTTCGTTCCTTGCGCGTGAGAACGGCCTGCAAGTCGCCATGCTCGACACCACGGGCTGGGACACCCATGCCAACGAAGGGGGTGCGCAGGGTCAGCTCGCGACGCGCCTCGGCGCGCTCGATGCCGGGCTGCGTGCACTGAAGGAGGCGCTCGGTGCGGCGTGGCCGCGCAGCGTGGTGGTGCTCGCCACGGAATTCGGGCGTACGGCGGCAGTGAACGGTACGCGCGGCACCGACCACGGTACCGCAACGGTGGCGTTCGTGCTGGGCGGAGCGGCCCTGGGTGGGCGCATGCTGACCGATTGGCCGGGCCTGTCGAGGGGGGCTCTCTACCAGCAACGCGATCTGGCGCCCACGCTCGATCTGCGCTCGGTACTGAAAGGCGTGCTGCACGACCATCTGCGCGTGTCCTCTGCAGCGCTCGACTCCGACGTGTTCCCGGGCTCATCGATGGCGCGACCCGCGCAAGATCTCATCCGGGCCTGAAAGCTCCTGGCCGGCGTCGCGTACACTACGCAGCATGACGATCCGGACTTTCAGTGACCTGCTGGACGCGGCGCGCTCCCAGCAGGAGCCGCAGCGATTGCTGCTCGTGTTCGCCGTGGCCGAGTTGCCGCGTGACAGCGGGGCAGAGGAGAGGGCCGCGTTCGAGCGTGGCGAGGGCGGTGCGTTGAATCCCGTTGTGTGCGTCGACAAGCTCGCTGCGGAAATCCAGTCGTTCGAGGCACTGAAGACGGAATCACGCGAGGCAATATCGCGCTGGGACATCCTCTTCGTCGCCACGCTCGACGGTCGCGCCGGCGTGGCACCGAACAGCGACGAGGCCGCAGGCCCGCTCAGGATGATGGTCGAGTCGATCAAGGCGGGCCGCATCGCCAACTTCCTCACCATTGATCGCGACGGCGAACTCGTTCAGCTGCAACGCGGCTGACACGCCGGCCCGAGTCGTCGTATGCTCGCACAGCAGTTTCAAAGGGGTGGGACGGCGCATGGTCACGACATGGCTCCTGGATGAAACACCGGGCCACACGCCGCTGTGGCAGGTGTTCTGGATTTATGGCGTGCTCGTGAGCCATCTGCTGTTCGGTTCGATCCTTTATCTCTTTCGCGTTGTCGATACGCCCGCACTTGCCCTGATGCTGGCGGGTTTCGTGCTGTACACGGCGTGGATCATGCGCACCGTCTGGCGCAACGCGTTCAATGTCGGTAACCCCCTCTACGGCCACATCGCGCGCGCGCTGACGGTCGCGTGGGCGCTCAATACGGTGCTCGTGAGCGGATTCCTGCTGCTCGGGCACGTGGGCCGGATCGAGCTGCCCTTCTGATCCGCGCGCCGCTTTGAGTTTCGTCAATTTCCGGGCAGGGTTGGCGGGGCTGTCGCCCGCCTACTTCGGCATGGTGATGGCGACCGGCATCGTGTCGATCGCCGCTCATCTGCTCGGCTTCGCGTGGCTCGCGCGAAGCCTCTACGCACTGAACTGCGCCTTCTACGTGGCGCTATGGATACTGTACCTGCTGCGCCTCTGGTGGCACCCACGGGCGTTTTTCCAGGATCTCTTCGATCACTTGCGCGGCCCGGGCTACTTCACCTCGATCGCGGCTTCCGGGGTGCTCGGCAGCCAGACAATAGTGCTTTACGGGTGGCTGTCCGCTGCGTTTGCCCTCTGGTGCGTCGCGATTGCGCTGTGGCTCGTGCTCACCTACGCGATCTTCACGATTCTGACGGTGAAGGAATCGAAGCCGTCGCTCGATCGCGGCATCAACGGCGGCTGGTTGCTCGCGGTTGTCGCGACCCAGTCGATCGCCGTGCTCAGCGCGCTGCTCGCCGCGCGCATCGGGCAGCCGCACAAGCTCGAACTGAACTTCTTCGCGCTCTCGATGTGGTTGTGGGGCGGCATGCTCTACATCTGGATGATGTCGCTGATCTTCTACCGCTATACGTTCTTTTCGTTCCAGCCCGGAGACCTCTCGCCGCCCTACTGGATCAACATGGGCGCCATGGCGATCTCGACCCTGGCGGGCTCACTGCTGATCGTGAATGCGCCTGACGCGCCGTTCCTCGAGTCGCTGCGCCCCTTCATCAAGGGCTTTACGATCTTCTACTGGGCGACCGGCACCTGGTGGATCCCGATGCTGCTCGTGCTCGGTGTGTGGCGGCACATCTACCGCCGCTTTCCGCTGCAATACGATCCGCTCTATTGGGGCGCTGTGTTTCCGCTCGGCATGTACGCTGCCAGCACCCACGAGCTGATCGTGGCGCTCGACCTCGGCTTCCTCGTGCCGCTGCCGAAGATCGTGTTCGCAGTCGCGCTCGCCGCGTGGCTCACGGCTTTCGTCGGCTGGCTGCGCGCAGTTCTGCGTCCCGCGCCGCCGTGATCTCCGGCAGGTCGTGTTCCTCGCCGAGGCGCGGGAACCGGCTGAGATCCATCCGCCGGATCGCGAAGTGCATCCAGGCGAGCGCTGCGGACACGAGCACGAAGAGCAGCATGAAGCAACTCGACCAGATGTTCGTGTAGTCGGCGAGTGCGCCGAAGGCGATCGGCAGCATGAAGCCGCCCAGCCCGCCGATCATGCCGACCACACCGCCCACCGAGCCGACGTGCTGCGGATAGTAGACGGGAATGTGCTTGTACACGGCGGCCTTGCCGAGCGACATGAAGAAGCCGAGCACGAACACGATCATGGTGAAGGGCACGAGGCCGATCGCGAGGCTCAGGCGGATGTCGCCGTCGATGCCCTTCACGATGTACTGCGTGTCGGGATAGGAGAGCAGAAACGTGCAAACGGCGGAAACGCCAAACGTCCAGTACATGACGCTGCGGGCACCGATGCGGTCCGAGAGCTGCCCGCCAACGATGCGAAAGACGCTCGCAGGGATCGAGTAGCAGGCCGCGATCAGGCCTGCCGTCTTCACGTCGAGGCCGTAGGCCCCGATCAGATAGCGTGGCAGCCAGAGCGCGAGCGCGACAAAGCCGCCGAAGACGAAGAAATAATAGAGCGAAAAGCGCCAGACCTGCAGATTCGCGAGCGGCTCGATCTGCTTGCGAAACGGCATCGGCTGCGCGCCCGACACGCGCCGCTGCGCGAGCTTCGGGTCGTCCGCAGCCGTGAGAAAATAGAGCACGCCCGCTGCGGCGAGCACGATCGCCCAGATCTTTGCGACCATGGCCCAGCCCGCCGCCACGAGCACGAGCGGTGCGAGCAGCTTCGTGACTGCGGAGCCGACGTTGCCGGCGCCGAACACGCCGAGCGCGGTGCCTTGCTTCTGCGGTGGAAACCACTGCGACACGTAGGTGACGCCGACGGAGAAGGAGCCCCCCGCCACACCGACGAAGAGCGCTGCGAGCAGGAAGCCGGGATAAGTCGTGGCCCAGGTGAGCATCCAGGTCGCCACAGCCGCAACCAGCATCACGAGGGTGAGTACGAGCCGGCCGCCGTACTGATCGGCCCAGATGCCGAGGAACATGCGGATCAGCGAGCCGCTCAGGATCGGCATCGCGATGAGCAGGCCGAACTGCGTGCCGGAGAGCCCGAGTTCCTTCTGGATGGCGATGCCGATGATCGAGAAAATTGTCCAGACGGCGAAGCACACCGTGAAGGCCGCCGTGCTGAGCCACATGGCACGGTTGGCCCCGCGTCCGGCAGCCGCCTCGGCAGTCACGGGCCGGATGCCGGATTGTCCGGCACGAGCGCCTCGATCTCCGCGAGGCCGCGCACGCCGTAGTGTTCCTGCAGTGACTCGAGGTAGTGCTGCAGCTCACGCTGGCGCACCTGCAGTTCGAGATAGTCGGCGATGCGGCCGTGTACGGCATCGAAGCCGAGCGGAACACCCGCCTCGAGGGCGTCGACCTGGATGACGTGGTAGCCCCAGCGCGACTCGACCGGGAAGGCCGCGAGACCCACAGGCAGGCGAAAGACCTGGCGATCGAACTCGGGTGTCGTCTGGCCTCGCTCGAGCCAGCCGAGTGCGCCGCCTTCGCTCTTCGAAGGACAGTCGGACCGGCGCAGCGCGAAGTCGGCGAACAGCACGGGGTTGGCGCCGAGCTGCGCAATCATTTCCTCGGCATCGAGCCGGGCCTGGTGGCGACCCTTCACATCGTCGGCCGGGGCGGAGAGAAGGATATGTCGTACGCGAATGCGGTCGGGCGAGCGGAAGCGCTCGCTGTTTCGCTCGAAGTAGCGCCGGCAATCGTCCTCGGTGGGGACACGGTCGGCGATCTCGCGTTCGAGCAGCAGCCGTATGGCGGCTTCCTCGGCGGATTCCTGGTCGATGGCACGCGCCTCCGTCGCGAGGCCAAGCCGCGCGATCTCCCGCCGCAGCAACTCGCGCACGACGAGGGCGCGTGCGGCCGCCGCGCGCGACTCCTCGGGTCGGCCTGCGCGGTGGTGCTGCATCTCGCGGGCGATGTCGGCTTCGCTGATCGGCGTGTCAGCGACGAACAGCACGCAGGGCGGCGGCGTCCCGAGCGTGCGGGGCCCGTCGACCTCCGCAGCATGCGAGTGCGAGTCATGCACGTGCCGATGCGCGCCGCTCGACATGCTCAGCTCCGACGCCCGTAGTTGAGCGTCGCCTGGCGCCTGCGCACCACCTGATAGGGCCGCCACAGATAGCTGACGGGGATGCTCCAGATATGCACGAGGCGTGTGAACGGCGTCAGCAGGAACAGGGTCAGGCCGAGGACGATGTGTGCCTTGTAGACCCAGTGGACCGACGCGACCAGTGCGGCGGCGCCGCCCCGGAACGTGACAATGCGCTGTGCCCACTCGGCGAGCACGACCATGACGCTGCCATCGAGGTGGTGACTCGAAAGGAAGATCGTGTAAAGGCCGAGCAGAAGCTGCGCCAGTAACAGCACCAGAATCAGCAGATTGCGAAAATTGTCGGTGGCGCGGATGCGTACATTGAACAGGCGTCGCCACAGGAGGATCAGCATGCCGACGAGGCAGATGGCGCCGAACACTCCGCCCACGAGCATGGCCAGCAACTGCTTGAGTTCCGTGCTGATGAACACCGAATAGACCGCGTGCGGGGTCAGCAGACCGACCAGATGACCACCCAGTACGACGAGGATGCCGACATGGAACAGATTGCTGCCGAGACGCATGCCGCGATCGGAGAGCAGCTGGCTCGAGCCGCTGCGCCACGTGTACATCGAGTAGTCGAAACGGACCCAGCTGCCGATGAAGAACACCACCAGTGCGATGTACGGATAGATCTGGAAAGCAAAGACGTCGAAGTAGCTCATCGTTGCACCTGTCGGGTGGCTTGAGGCGGGCCCGGCGCGCGGCCGGACGGCGAACAATCCTGCTGGAGCGCGTCGGCGCCAAAACGGACCGCTTCTTCTTCCCACACGCGGTCCATGGCCTCGATGCTGTCGTCGCGCGGCTCCTCGCGCGCGCGCTGGCGCAGCGGGGCGAGATCGAGCTTGCCGTCGGCGTAGTCGACCAGGATCTCGAACAGGAGCGCATGGGGGCTGCCGCGCTCGGCAGCGCGGGCGCCGAGCAGGCCGACGATGTGATTGAGGTGCTGCAGCCAGTCGCGGGCCTCGGCCTGTGGTCGTTGCGACAGGTACTCGAGCAGCAATGGCAGATAGTCCGGCAGCTCCCGCGCTGCCAGCACGAAGCCGTTTTTCCGGTAAGCAGCCACCAGATCGACCATGGCCTGGCCGCGGTCGCGCGATTCGCCGTGGATATGCTCGAACATCAGCAGGCTCATCGAGCGCCCACGATCGAAGGTGGACAGCCAGCGATCCTGCGCCTCGAGCGGGTCGGTCGCGAGGAGGGCGCGCACGAAATCCTCCAGCGCGCCGCGGCGGTGTGGCGCGAGTTCCGGATCAGCGCACGCAGCGAGGAGTTCCCCGCCGTGCTCCCACAGCTCGTCCCGCGGATAGTCGATCAGCACGCTCAGGAGCTTGAGCAGGCTCATCCGACCTCCTCGAACTTCTCCTGCCGGTTCGGGTGAACGAAGTACCGGGAGGTCTTGCGCTGGGTGAAGAGGTCGACCGGAGTGTCGCCGCTGCAACCGTTGCCCCAGGTGAATCCGCAGCCGCCGCGCTCGCCAAAGGCATCATTGGCGTATTCGCGGTGAGCCGTCGGGATCACGAAGCGGTCTTCGTAGTTGGCAATGGCGAGATAGCGGTACATGTCTTCGGCCTGCGCTGCCGTGAGCCCTGCCTGCGCGAGCACGGCATGGTCCTCCACGCCGTCCACGTTGATCGCGCGGCGCCAGGCGCGCATCGCCATCATCCGCTCGAGCGCGCGCACCACCGGCGCCTCATCACCCGCCGTGAGCAGGTTGGCGAGGTAGCGCACCGGAATGCGCAGCGATGCCACGTCGGGCAACGCGCCGTTCATGCCGACGCGGCCGCGCTCCGCGGCGGACTGGATCGGCGACAGCGGCGGCACGTACCAGACCATGGGGAGCGTGCGGTACTCCGGATGCAGCGGCAACGCCAGCCGCCAGTCGATGGCGAGCTTGTAGACCGGCGAGGCCTTCGCGGCATCGAGCCAGTTGTCCGGGATGCCCTCCTTGCGCGCGGCCGTGATCACCGCCGGGTCGAACGGATCGAGGAAAATGTCGAGATGCGCCTGGTAGAGATCCTTCTCGGCCGGCACCGAGGCCGCCTCCTGGATGCGGTCCGCGTCGTAGAGCATCACGCCGAGATAGCGGATGCGGCCGACACAGGTCTCGGAGCACACCGTGGGCTCGCCCATCTCGATGCGCGGGTAGCAGAAGATGCACTTCTCGGACTTGCCGCTCTTCCAGTTGTAATAGATTTTCTTGTACGGACAGGCGGACACGCACATGCGCCAGCCGCGACACTTGTCCTGATCGATGAGGACGATGCCGTCCTCCTCGCGCTTGTAGATCGCCCCCGACGGACATGCCGAGACACACGCCGGATTGAGGCAGTGCTCGCACAGGCGCGGCAGGTACATCATGAAGGTCTTTTCGAACTGGCCGTAGATTTCCTTCTGCACGCCGTCGAAATTGCGATCCTTGCTGCGCTTGGCGAACTCGGTGCCGAGGATCTCCTCCCAGTTCGGCCCCCAGTTGATCTTCTGCATGCGCTCGCCGCTGATCAGCGAGCGTGGGCGGGCGGTGGGCTGGTGCTGGCCCGCAGGTGCTTCGTGCAGATTCTGGTAGTCGAAATCGAACGGCTCGTAATAGTCGTCGATCTGCGGCAAGTCGGGGTTCGCGAAGATCTTCGACAGCATGCGCCAGCGGCCGCCGGCGCGTGGCACCAGCTTGCCGCTGCCGGTGCGCACCCAGCCGCCGTTCCACTTGTCCTGGTTTTCCCACTCCTTCGGGTAGCCGATGCCAGGCTTGGTCTCGACGTTGTTGAACCACGCGTACTCCACGCCCTCGCGTGAAGTCCACACGTTCTTGCAGGTGATCGAGCAGGTGTGACAGCCGATGCACTTGTCGAGGTTCAGCACCATCGCAATCTGCGCGCGGACTTTCATCGCACCATCTCCTTTGCCGCGGCCGGCACGGGTTCGTCATCCAGCCAGTCGACTTTCGCCATCTTGCGCACGATCACGAACTCGTCGCGGTTGGTGCCGCAGGTGCCGTAGTAGTTGAAGCCGTAGGCGAGCTGCGCATAGCCGCCGATCATGTGGGTGGGCTTCAGTACCACACGGGTCACCGAATTGTGGATGCCGCCGCGGGTGCCCGTGATTTCCGATCCCGGCACGTTGATGATGCGTTCCTGTGCGTGATACATCATGGCCATGCCGGCCATCACGCGCTGGCTGACCACCGCGCGCGCGGCGATCGCGCCGTTGACGTTGAACAGCTCGATCCAGTCGTTGTCCTCGATGCCGGCTTCGCGGGCGTCGGTCTCGCTGATCCACACGATCGGGCCGCCGCGCGACAGCGTCTGCATGATGAGGTTGTCGCTGTAGGTGCTGTGGATGCCCCATTTCTGGTGCGGAGTGATCCAGTTCAGCACGATCTCGCGATGGCCGTTGCCGCGTTTGTTGTGCAGCGGCTCGATGGTCTTGGTGTCCACCGGCGGCCGGTAGCTCATGAAGCCCTCGCCGAACGCGATCATCCACTCATGGTCCTGATAGAACTGCTGGCGACCGGTGACGGTGCGCCACGGGATCAGTTCGTGGACGTTGGTGTAGCCGGCGTTGTAGCTGACGTGCTCGTCCTCGAGCCCCGACCAGATCGGCGAGGAGATGATCTTGCGCGGCTGCGCCTGGATGTCGCGGAAGCGGATGGCTTCGTGTTCCTTGCCGACGGCGAGATGGGTGTGTTCGCGACCGGTGAACGCCTCCAGTGACTCCCAGGCCTTGACCGCGACATGGCCGTTGGTTTCCGGTGCGAGGTGCAGGACCACTTCGGCGGCGTCGATGGCGGAGTAGATGTTCGGCCGGCCCTTGCTGATGCCCTCATCGAGCACGCGATGGTTGAGATCGCCGAGGAACTTCACCTCGTCCTTCGTATCCCAGTTGAGACCCTTGCCGCCGTTGCCTTGCTTGTCGAGCAGTGGCCCGAGCGACGTGAACTTCTTGTAGAGGTTGGGGTAGTCGCGCTCGACCATGGCGATCGAAGGCAGGGTCTTGCCCGGCACCGGTTCGCACTCGCCCTTCTTCCAGTCCCTGGCGCCAAAGGGCATCGCGAGTTCGTTGGGGGTGTCGTGCAGCGTGGGTACAAGCACCACATCCTTCTCCACGCCCAGCACGCCCGGGGCCATGTCGCTTACCGACCGGGCGATGCCCCGGAAGATGTCCCAGTCGCTGCGTGCTTCCCACGCCGGATCCACCGCCTTCGACAGCGGGTGGATGAACGGGTGCATGTCGGAGGTATTGAGGTCGTCCTTCTCGTACCAGGTGGCGGTGGGCAGCACCACATCGGAGTACAAGGCGGTGGTGCACATGCGGAAGTCGAGCGTGACCAGCAAGTCGAGCTTGCCTTCGGGCGCCGCGTCCCGCCACCTGATCTCCTCGGGTTTCACCGCGCCGCGCTCGCCCAGGTCCTTGCCCTGCAAGCCATGGCGTGTGCCGAGCAGGTGCCGCAGCATGTACTCGTGGCCCTTGCCCGAGGAGCCGAGCAGGTTCGAGCGCCAGATGAACATGACACGCGGGAAGTTCTCGGGCGCATCCGGATCGGCGTAGGCAAAGTCGAGCTGTCCGCCCTTGAGCTGCTGCACCACATAGTCGGCCGCGGGGAGGCCCGCGGCCTCGGCGGCTCTCGCCACCTCCAGCGGATTGCGGTTCAGCTGTGGTGCGCTCGGCAGCCAGCCCATGCGGATCGCCTTGAGGTTCAGGTCGGCCTGACTGCCGCTGTACCTGGCCGGATCGGCGAGCGGGGAGAGAATTTCCCTGATCTCGATCTTCTCGTAGCGCCACTGGTCGGACATGAAATAGAAGAACGAGGTGCCGTTCATCTGTCGCGGCGGCTTGCTCCAGTCGAGCCCGAACGCGAGCGGCTGCCAGCCGGTCTGTGGGCGCAGCTTTTCCTGGCCGACGTAATGCGCCCAGCCACCACCGGTCTGACCGACGCAGCCGCACATCATCAGCAGGTTGATGAGGCCGCGATAGTTCATGTCGTTATGGAACCAGTGGTTCATGCCGGCGCCGACGATGATCATGCTGCGGCCGCGGGTCTTGGCCGCCGTGTCCGCGAATTCGCGCGCGATCTCGATGACTTCGGCGCGCGGCACGCCAGTGATCCTTTCCTGCCAGGCCGGCGTGCCCGGCAGATCCTGGTCGTAATTCGCGGCCACGTTGCCGCCGCCGAAGCCGCGGTCGACTCCGTAATGCGCCAGCAGCAGGTCATAGACGGTGGCCACTTCCCACTGCTTGCCATCCGACAGTTTCAGGCGGCGCACCGGGATGTGGCGCTCGAGAATGTCGGAGAACTTGGACGCCGTGAAGCGATCGTGCTCGACGCCACCGAAATACGGGAAGCTCACCGCCTCGATGCCATCGTGGGCGTCTTTCAGTGACAGGCGCAGGCGGGTCTCGCGGCCGGCACTGTCCTTCTCTTCAATGTTCCATTTGCCCTTCTCGCCCCAGCGAAAGCCGACGGAGCCATTGGGCACGGTCACCTGGTCGCTTTTCTCGTCGAAGGCGAGCGTCTTCCATTCGGGATTGTTGCTCTCGCCCAGGCCGCCGAGATCCGAGGCGCGCAGGAAGCGCTCTGGTACGAGGCGACCGTCGGCGCGGCGCTCGAGCCGCACCAGCAGCGGCATGTCGGTGTACTGGCGGCAGTAGTCGATGAAGTAGTCGGCCGGCTTGTCGACGTGGAACTCTTTCAGGATCACGTGACCGAAGGCGAACGCGAGCGCCGCGTCGGTGCCTTGCTTCGGGTGCAGCCAGTGATCCGTGAGCTTGGCGACTTCGGCGTAGTCGGGCGTGATGGCCACGGTCTTGGTGCCGTTGTAGCGCGCTTCGGTGAAGAAGTGCGCATCGGGCGTGCGCGTCTGCGGCACGTTCGAGCCCCAGGCGATGAGGTAGCGGCTGTTGTACCAGTCGGCCGACTCGGGCACGTCGGTCTGCTCGCCCCATACCTGCGGACTCGAGGGTGGCAGGTCGCAGTACCAGTCGTAGAATGACAGGCACGCACCGCCGAGCAACGACAGATACCGCGCGCCGGAGGCATAGGAGACCATCGACATCGCGGGAATGGGTGAAAAGCCGATCACGCGATCGGGGCCGTGCTGTTTCACCGTGTGCAGGTTCGAGGCAGCGATGATCTCGTTGGCCTCGTCCCAGCGCACGCGGGCGAAGCCACCCATGCCGCGCTGCGTCTTGTAGCTTCTCGCCTTGACGGGGTCGTTGACGATGCTGGCCCAGGCGTCCACCGGGCTCATCGTCTTGCGCGCTTCACGCCACAGTCGCAGCAGCGCGCCGCGTACCAGCGGATACTTGAGGCGATTGGCGCTGTACAGATACCAGGAGTAGCTCGCGCCGCGCGGGCAGCCGCGCGGCTCGTGGTTCGGCAGATCGGGGCGCGTGCGCGGATAGTCCGTCTGCTGCGTCTCCCACGTCACGAGGCCGTTCTTGACGTAGATCTTCCAGCTGCACGAGCCGGTGCAGTTCACGCCGTGGGTGGAGCGCACGATCTTGTCGTACTGCCAGCGAGCGCGGTAGGAGTTCTCCCAGTCGCGGCTTTCCGTTTTCGTGAAGCCGTGGCCGTCGGCGAACTCTTCGGTGTCCCGCTTCAGGAACTGCAGCCGGTCGAGGAAATAGCTCATCGTCGGAACCTCTTGCGCATCGTGCGCGCCGGTGCGGAATTCAACACGGCGCTTCCGCCCCGCGTCGCAGGTACCACCACCATGTGATCGCGAGGCAACTCAGATAGAAAACCAGAAAGCCATAATACGCGGCTGCGGGCCCGCCGGTGATCGCGATCGAGCTGCCATAACTTTTGGGAATGAAGAAGCCGCCGTATGCGCCGATCGCGGAACTGAAGCCCACCACCGCCGCCGACTCGATGCCGGCCTGCCGTTGCGACGCAAGCTTGCCCGCGTCGTCCTCGCCCGCCGCGAGCCTCTGGTGGAAAGAACGGAAGATCACCGGAATCATGCGGAAGGTCGAGCCGTTGCCGATTCCCGTGATGATGAACATCGCGATTGTCGCGGCGAGGAAGCCGGGGAAGCTGCCGGCTGAGCCGGCATGCGGCAGGAAGTATATTTTAAGGACAACACCGGCGATCAGCAGCAGGAACACCCAGAAGGTCAACATCGCGCCGCCGATGCGGTCGGCGAGCCAGCCACCGGCGGGGCGCGCGAGCGCGCCCACGAGTGGCCCGAGAAACGCGTAGTCGAGCGGGTCCACGCCCGGGAACTGGGTCTTGACGAGGAGGGGAAACGCTGCGGAGAAGCCGATGAACGAGCCGAAAGTTCCGACGTAGAGCCAGCACATGAGCCAGTTGTGCTTGCGCTTGAAGATCGAAGCCTGCTCGTTGAACGAGGAACGCGCGCTCGCGAGGTCGTTCATGCCGAACCAGGCGGCCAGCGCACTGGCGACGAGCAGCGGAATCCACAGGAAACCCGCATTCTGCAGGAAGAGGCCCGGTTCGCCGGTGCCGGCCTGCGGGCTACCCGCGAGCGAGCCGAAGACGCCTGCGGTCACGACTGCCGGGACAAGAAACTGCACCGTCGACACACCGAGGTTGCCGAGCCCCGCGTTCATGCCGAGCGCATAACCCTGCATCTGCTTCGGGTAGAAGAACGAGATGTTCGCCATCGACGAAGCGAAATTCCCGCCGCCGAGCCCGCACAGGATCGCGATCGCGACGAACTGCCAGTAGGGGGTTGCCGGGTCCTGCACGGCAAGTGCGAGCCACAGTGTCGGGATCGCGAGCATGGCCGTCGACAGCGCGGTCCAGCGCCGCCCGCCGAAGATCGGCACCATGAACGAATAGAAGATGCGCAGCGTCGCGCCCGAGAGTGCGGGCAGGGCGGTCAGCCAGAACAGCTGATCGGTCGTGAAGCGAAAGCCCGCCCGATTGAGGTTGACCGCAACGACCGAGAAGAGCATCCACACCGCGAACGCGAGCAGCAGCGCCGGAATCGAGATCCACAGATTGCGGGTCGCGATGCGACGGCCCGTCGCCTCCCAGAACGCCGGATCCCCGATTTCCCATTTCGTAATCTCGGCCGATTGGCCCATATCGCGACTTCGACGCCTGTTCATTGTGTGACCGCAAGTCTAGGTAGCGCAGCGCACCATCGCCTTGCCGTGGATCAAGCTCGCGTGACCCTGCGCCTGCGGATGCTACGTATGGCGACCGGCCCGGTGACTATACTGCGCCGGTCTGCCGCTTCGCCATGAAGGACTACTGAAGGATGGCATTGCTGACTCCCGCTGAAGCCGATCAGGTCATCGCCAACCACATGCGCCCCCTCGCGAAGGAAGCGCTGCCGCTTGTGCAATGCGCGGGTGCCCTGCTGCAGGAGGACATCCATGCCGAGCGCGATCAACCACCCTTTGACCGCGTCGCCATGGACGGCGTCTCCCTTGCCTCGCAGGCGGTGCGCGAGGGGCTGCGGTCCTTTCGGGTGCAGGCCTTCCAGGCCGCGGGCGATCCACCCGCGATCCTCGCGGACGTTGCGCACTGCATCGAGATCATGACTGGGGCGAAGCTGGCGCAGGGCTGCGATGCTGTGGTGCCGGTCGAGCGTGTCACGCGGCGCGGAGACACCGTGGTGCTCGACGAGTCGGTCGTGGTGGAACCCTGGCAGAACGTGCACCGGCGTGGCAGCGACGCGCGTGAAGGAGCGCGCCTGCTCGCCGCCGGCACCATTTTGCGCGCGCCGGAGATTGCCGTCGCCGCATCCGCCGGCCGGCCCCGTCTGCGCGTCGCGGTACAGCCCTCGATCATCGTGGTGTCCACCGGCAACGAGCTGATCGATCCGGGCGAGCCGATCCTCCCGCACCAGGTAAGGCGGTCGAATACCTATGGCCTCGTGTCGCAACTGCGGCTGCGCGGCTTCAGTCGCGTCACCGACGACCATGTGGTCGACGACATGGCAGTCTTGCAGCGCGCGCTGCGGCTCCATCTCGACACGCACGACGTCCTTGTCCTGAGTGGCGGGGTCTCCGCGGGGCGGTTCGATCTCGTGCCGCAGGCTCTGATCGAACTTGGCGTGCAGCAGCATTTTCACAAGATCGCGCAGCACCCCGGCAAGCCCCTGTGGTTTGGCACCACGCCCGCCGGCGTCGCCGTGTTCGGGCTGCCCGGCAATCCGGTGTCGTCGCTCGTGTGTCTCGCGCGCTATGTCGTTCCGGCATTGCGTGCCGCGTCGGGTGGTGTTCCGCGGCCGCAGGATGCGGTCGCGCTCGCGGCGCCTGTGCGCGTGAAGTCGCCGATGGCCTGGTTTCTTCCGGTGCGCCTCGCGTGGGACGGGCAGGGCGCCTTGTCGGCGGAGCCGTGTCCGACCAATGGTTCCGGCGACTTCACAAGCCTCGTCGGCACGGATGGTTTCGTGGAACTGCCACCGGGGCCCAGGGAATGCGGGCGCGGCTTCGTCGCACCCTTCCATCCCTGGTAGTCAGGCTGCGCGTTGCGCAGATCGCAGCATCGCGTCGATGAGAGCGAGGCGCGGGGCGGAGGCTCCGGGAGTCGGGCGGCGGGATCGCAGGGCCTGAATCGCTGCGATGCCCTCCTCGAGGGAAGCGGCGCGGCGCATCGGGCCGAGGCAGCGCCACATCAGGTCGCGCAGTTCGTCCGGGACTTCACTTTCATCGAGCTCGTGCGATTCGCCGCACGCGGCGGCGGGCACGCTCCCCTCCCGGCCGAGCGCCTGCCCGAGGCGCTGTCCGAACACCACGGCCTCGAGCAGCGAATTGCTCGCCAGCCGGTTGGCGCCATGCAGCCCGGTGCAGGCCGCCTCACCGACCGCCCACAGGCGCGGCAGGCTCGTGCGGCCGTCGAGATCCACAGCGATCCCGCCCATGTGATAGTGGGCGGCGCAAGTCACCCTGATCGGCTCGCGGTGGGGGTCGATGTCGTGCTGCCGGCAAGCCCGATAGGCGGTGGGGAACGATTGGGCGACTTCCGTGCCGTGCAGGGACGTCGCATCGAGCCAGACGCCTTTTCCGGCGGCTTGCTCCCTGTGGACGACCTGCGCAACGACATCGCGCGGCGCGAGATCCCCGAGCGGATGCGCCGTCTGCATGATGCGCCGGCCATCCTCACCCAGAAGATGCGCACCCGCGCCGCGCAGGGCCTCGGTGATCAGGGGCAGCGGGCGCGCTGCAACATCGAGTGCCGTGGGATGAAACTGCACGCTTGCGAGATCAGCGCAGCGCACTCCCGCGGCCAGCGCCATCGCGAGGCCATCCCCGCGGGCGCTCGTGGGGTTGGTCGTGCGCTGGTAGAGCGCGCCGATTCCGCCTGTGGCAACGACGATGTCGCGGGCACGGACCGTGATGGGTTTCCCGTCGACGCCGCGCGCAATCACCCCGCCGGTGCCGCCCGGACCGCGCAGGAGGGCAACCGCGCGCATGCGTGGCAGTGCCTCGACATGCGAGGCCTCTGCAACCTGCTCGCGCAGCGCACGCATGATCTCGGCACCGGTGGCATCGCCGCCGGCGTGCAGCACCCGCGCCCGGCTGTGGGCGGCCTCGAGATGCAACGACCAGAGGCCGTCCGTGCGCGCAAAGCGCACGCCAAGGGATTCGAGCCAGTGGACGGCGGACGGTGCGCCATGGCAGGCGAACCGGACGGCGCCGTCATCGTTGCGACCGCGCCCGGCAACACGCGTGTCGGTGGCGTGCAGTTCGGGCGAGTCATCGGCGCCGACCGCGGCGGCGATGCCACCCTGCGCCAGCTCGCTCGCCGCGTCTCCCGAGTACAGCAGGCACACGCGGCGCCCGCGGGCGCTCAAGGCCGTAACCAGGCCCGCGGCGCCCGCGCCGAGGATCAGCACATCCGTGTCGATCGCGGTCATGCGCCGCGCGGGCGGCCGAGATCGAACATGCGCTGTACGGCACGGCGCGCGCCGGCCGCGATATCCGCGGGGATTTCGATCGCGGGGGCGAGTTGCTCGAGGCTCGCGCGAATGCCCGCGAGCGTGATGCGCTGCATGTGCGGGCACAGATTGCAGGGCCGCTGAAAATCGGTGTCCGGGAATGCGCCCGCGATGTTGTCCGCCATCGAGCACTCGGTAATCAGGACGGCAAGCTTCGGCTGCTCACGCGCGATCGTGGCGATCATGCCGGACGTCGAGCCGACGTAGTCGGCAGCGTCCTGCACGTCCTGCGGGCACTCCGGGTGCGCGAGCACATAGGCCTGCGTCGACTTGCGGTACTCACGCACCTCCTCGCCGGTGAAGCGCTCGTGCACTTCGCAATGGCCGCGCCAGGGGATGATGCGCACGCGGGTGTTCGCCGCGACGTAGGCCGCGAGATACTCGTCCGGAACGAGGATCACCTCCGGCGCGCCGAAACTCTCGACCACGAGCTGTGCGTTCGACGACGTGCAGCATGCGTCACATTCGCTCTTCACCGCCGCGCTCGTATTCACGTAGCAGACGACCGGCACACCCGGGTGCTGGTGGCGCAGGGCGCGCACGTCTTCGGGTGTGATCGAGTCGGCGAGCGAGCAGCCCGCTTCGAGGTCCGGCAACAGCACGGTCTTGTCCGGCGCGAGCAGCTTCGCGGTTTCGGCCATGAAGCGCACGCCGCACATCACGATGACGTCGGCGGTCGACTGCGCGGCCTGCCGGGCAAGCTCGAGCGAGTCGCCAACGACATCGGCCACGCCGTGAAAGATCTCGGGCCGCTGGTAATTGTGCGCGAGCACGACCGCGTTGCGCTCGCGCTTGAGTGCCTCGATGGCGGCGATGAGCTCGAAATGCACGTCCCACTCGGCGGCCGGCATCAGGCGCGCGACGCGCTCATGGCGGCGGGCGTGCTCCGCGGCGTCGTACGCGCGGTAATCGGTGCGGAGTGCGGACTTCACAGCCGTCCGAAGACGAGCGAGGCGTTGGTGCCGCCGAAGCCGAAGCTGTTCGACATCACCGTGTCCACGCGCATGCGCCGCGTCTCTCTCAGTATCGGGTAGCCGGCGCAGGCCGGATCGAGTTCGTCGATGTTGATGGAGCCGGCGAGGAAGCCGTCGCGCAGCATCAGCAGCGAGTAGATGGCTTCCTGCACGCCCGCGGCCCCAAGCGAATGCCCCGACAGGGACTTGGTGGAAGACACGAGCGGCAGATCGAACCCGAAGACCTCGCGTACGGCGTTGAGCTCGATCACGTCGCCGAGCGGCGTCGAGGTGCCGTGCGCGTTCACGTAGTCCACCGGTTGCCTGACACCCGCGAGCGCCTGGCGCATGCAGCGCACGGCGCCCTCACCGGACGGCTGCACCATGTCCGCGCCGTCGGCCGTGACGCCAAAGCCCAGCAATTCGGCGAGGATCGGCGCGCCGCGCGCCTGTGCGTGCTCGAGGGATTCGAGCACGAGCATGCCGCCGCCGCTCGCGATCACGAAGCCGTCGCGATTCACATCGTAGGCACGCGAGGCGAGCTCGGGTGTCGCGTTGCGTGCCGTGGAGAGCGCGCCCATCGCGTCGAAGAGTGCGGTGAGCGACCAGTGCTCTTCTTCGCCGCCGCCACAGAACATCACGTCCTGGTTGCCCCAGCGGATCTGCTCGGCTCCGGCGCCGATGCAGTGCGCGCTCGTCGCGCAGGCGGAAGTCAGCGAATAGCTGACGCCTTTCACGTGGTAGGTCGTCGCGAGGCAGGCCGCGATCGTGCTGCACATCGTGCGTGGCACGCGGGTCGCGCCAACCTTGCGCAGGCCGCGCGTGCGAAGCGTGTCCGCGGCTTCGACGATATTGGCGGGTGACCCGCCGCCCGTGCCGGCGATCAGGCCGGTACGCGGGTTGCTGATCTGCTCCGGGGTCAGGCCGCTCGCTTCGATCGCGCGCGCCATGGCGATCGCGGCGAACGCCGCGGCATCGCCCATGAAGCGCAGGTCGCGCCGGTCGAGGTGATCGGCGACGACGATTTCCGGAACTCCCGCGACATGGCTGCGCAGCCCCAGGGTCGGGTAATCAGGCATTGCCCGGATGCCCGAGCGGCCCTCGGCGAGCGCGCCCGAAACCGAATCGGCATCGTTGCCGAGGCAGGACACGATGCCCAGCCCCGTGACGACCACACGGCGCATCAGGAGCTTCCCTCGTTGTTGAAGAGGCCGACACGCAATCCCTTCGCCGAGTAGATCGGCTCGCCATCCGCGCAGAGCGACGCATCGCCCACGATCATCACGAGCTTGCGCGCGATCACGCGCTTGATATCGATCCGGTACTCCACGCGCTTCACATGGGGCAGCACCTGCCCCGAGAAGCGCACTTCATCGACGCCGAGCGCGCGGCCGCGGCCTTCATGGCCGCTCCAGGCCAGATGAAACCCGATCAGCTGCCACATCGCGTCGAGTCCGAGGCAACCCGGCATCACCGGGTCGCCGATGAAATGGCACGCAAAGAACCAGAGTGAGGGGTCGATGTCGAGCTCCGCCCGGATCTCGCCGGCGCCGTAGGCGCCGCCCTCGTCCGAGATCAGGGTGACGCGGTCGACCATGAGCATCTGCCCGACCGGTAGCCGCGGCGTGCGCGGCCCGAAAAGCCTGCCTTCACCACAGGCGATCAGCTCCTCTCTCGTGAAGCTCTGTTGCCGTTCGGTGCGGGTGGTTTTCACAGCGGCGCTGCTGATCTGCATGGATTCATTACAGCCCGGCCCCTGCACGACCGCCTTGATGTCGATCAAGGAGTTGCGCCCACATGGTGTCCGTACGCTGCAGCACGTCCGGGCTCATCGCGAGTGGTCGGCCCCAGCTGCGGCGCGTCTCGCCGGGCCACTTGTTGGTCGCGTCGATCCCGAGCTTCGAGCCAAGGCCGGCGATGGGGCTCGCAAAGTCGAGATAGTCGATCGGGCTGCGGCGCACGAGCAGCGTGTCGCGCGCGGGGTCGACCCGGGTCGCGATCGCCCAGATGACCTCCTGCCAGTTGCGCACGTCGATGTCGTCGTCGGTGACAATCACGAACTTAGTATAGAGAAACTGACGCAGGCTCGACCACACGGCCTGCATGATCTGCCGCGCATGCCCGGGGTAGGCCTTGCGGATGCTGACGACCGCCACGCGGTAGGAGCAGGCCTCGGGCGGCAGATGGAAGTCCACGATTTCCGGGTGGCTCCGCTGCAGCATCGGCACGAACATCTCGTTGAGCGACATCGCGAGCACGGAGGGTTCGTCCCAGGGCGAGCGGCCCATGTAGCCGCCGTGATAAAACGCCTGCCTCCGCATCGACAGGCGCTCGACGGTGAGGACGGGGAACTTCGCCTGGCTGTTGTAGTACCCCGTGTGATCGCCAAAGGGCCCTTCGAGCGCCTCGTCGCCCGGGGTGATATGACCCTCGAGCACGATCTCGGCGCTGGCGCAGGCGTCGAGGCCCACGCCGCTGCGAAACACCACGCTGCGCCGGCGGCGCAGCAACCCCGCGAACTGGTACTCGGAGACGCTGTCGGGTATCGGGGTTGCCGCGGCGACCAGCAGGGCCGGGTCAGCGCCGATCATGACGACGACCGGGAAGGGCTTGCCGGGGTGATCGCGCTGCCAGTCACGAAAATCGAGCGCCCCGCCCCGGTGTGACAGCCAGCGCATGATCACGCGGTTCCTGCCGATCACCTGTTGCCGGTACGGCGCGATGTTCTGCCGCGGCTTGCGCGTGCCGCGCGTCACGACGAGGCCCCAGGTGATGAGCGGGCCGGCGTCCTCCGGCCAGCAGGTCCACACGGGCAGACGCGTGAGGTCGACTTCGGCGCCGGTCTGCACCGTATCGTAGTCGAGGGGCCGCGGCACGCTGCGCGGCGAGGCCTTGAGCAGCGGCAGGAATGCGGGCAGGCGGCCGAGCGCCTCGGTCGGCCGGTCGGGCCAATGCGGCTCGCGCAGGAAGGCGAGCGTCTCGCCGATCTCGCGAAACTGCTTCACGCTCTCATAGCCGAGGGCGGCTGCCACCCGCCGCTGTGTGCCGAAGAGGTTGCCGAGTACCGGGATGGCCGATCCGCGCGGCTGCTCGAACCACAGCGCAGGCCCCCCTGCCTTGAGGCTGCGCTGGCACAAGTCCGTCATCTCGAAGCGCGGATCGACCGGGAACGGCACGCGCTGCAGATCGCCCTGACGCTCGAGCGTCTGCACGAAGTCGCGAAGACTCGGGTAGGTCATCGCACCGCCCCGTGAGGCGCTCGCGCATTGACGGATATCAAGCGGTGCTGGCGTGTCGCATGGCAAGAATGCATGTCTGCCTTTCCCGGGAGTTTGTCATGCCGGATCCGGTCATCCTCCTTCGGCGCCTGCTGCGCCACGCGCCCGCGACCTTGCACGCGCGCGTGGTGACGCTGGCGGTCAATCAACTGCTGCGCGGTCAGCCTCTCGCGGACCGGCTCGATGAACTTGCTGGCAAGTGCTTCAGGCTCAGCATCGAAGACGTGCCGCTCGCGCTCACGTTCGAGGTGGCCGAGGGTGGGCTGCGACGCTCGACCCGGGCGCCGCACGTCACGATTCGCGGGACGCTCCAGGATTTCGTCGATCTTGCGCGCCGTCGCGAGGACCCCGACACCCTCTTCTTCCAGCGACGCCTCTCCGTCGAAGGGGAGACCGAGACCGGCCTTTGCCTCAAGAACCTGCTCGACGGCTGGGAGTACGACCTGCCCGGGCATCTGCGCGCGGTGCTGCCCGGCCCCGTCGCCGGTCTCACCCTGCATGGTCTATCCCTGCTTCGCCCCGCGCATAGCCGTCGCAGTAGCCGCCCGGCAGCGAAGGCTCAGGGAGCCTGGTAGCCGCGTCCGCTGAGTCGAGCGCGGCGCGGAACGCGCGTATCACCGCCGGAAAGTCCTGCGACTGCGGCGAGAGGCGCAGGATGTCGACTCCCGCCGAACGCAGTGCGTCGATGTGAGGCAGGAGATTCTGTACCGCCGCCGATTGGGTCTGGATGCCGTTCAAGGTCAGGAATGGCTGATCGTCGCGCGAATAGAGCGTGATGCCATCGGGATAGTCGCCACAGATGAAGCCGCACTCGTCCTTCGGCCGGTTCTGTGCGCGCGCCGTGAAGCAGCGCGCCGAGAACGCGAGCGGCAGGCGGCCGTACGCGAACACTTCGATCTCGAGCCCCGGCGGACGTGTCGCGCCGAGCGTCGCGATCGTCGTGAGCGGTATTTCCACGGGAGCCACCCAGCGTCGCGCGCCGTGCGCCGCCATCATTCCGAGCGTTGCTTCGTTGTAGATGTTGAGGTGCGGACCGGCGACGAACGGGCGTCCGGCGCTGTACTGCACCGCCGCCATGTCGTTGGCTTCGACGCAGCCGCCTGCACTGTCGGTGATGCGAGCCATCGTGGCGAGCTCGGATTCAGCCTCGATGAGCGCGAGCGTCGAGAACACGACTTCCTTGCCGGCGTCCGTGAGCGCCTGCGCGACCATCGGCCAGTCTTCCCGCTGCAGCACCCGCCGTTTGCTGCAGACGACCTCGCCGAGGTAGACGATGTCGACCGGTGCGTCGCAGAGCGCGGCGTAGAACTCGAGCGCGACGTTGCGCTCCCAGAGATAGAGAATGGGCCCGACCGCGAGTTTCATCGTGCGCGGGCTCATTGCCACGGTCGGTGATAGGCGCCGAGCGTGTGCGTGCGCCCTTCGGCCAGCGCATCGAGCGCACTGAGCAGGTCGGCGGGCGGCGTCCAGCTCGCGGGCGAACCGGCACGATCGTCGCCGCGGCCCTCATCGCGACCGGGGTAGGCAGCCGCACACAGATCCAGCGCCCGTCGCAGCAGACCCGTGACTTGCGCGACGTAGGCCGGCGAGCGCTGCCGGCCTTCCACCTTGATGGCCTTGACGCCCGCCGCCATCAGCGCCGGCAGCACATCGAGCGCGTTGAGACTCGTGGGCTCCTCGAGCGCGTGAAATACCGAGTCGTTCACGCGAAAGCGTCCCTTGCACAGGGTCGGGTAGCCCGCGGCCTCGCCCGGTGCATAGCGGTCGATCAGGATGCCGTTCAGGCGCGACTGGCGTCCGGCAGGCGTTTCCTCCCATCGCACCGCATGCGCTGGCGAGCAGACGCCCTGCGTGTTCGGCGAGTGGCCGGTGGCGTAGGAGGAGAGCGCGCAGCGGCCCTCGACCATTACGCAGAGGCTGCCAAAGCCGAAGACTTCGATCTCCGCTTCGGTGCGTTCGATCAGCCTCGAGACCTGCGTGACGGACAGTACCCGCGGCAGCACCGCGCGTCGTACGCCGAACTCGCGCCGGTAGAATTCGATCGCGCGCCAGTTCGTCGCCGAGCCCTGCACGCTCAGGTGCAGGCGCAGCGCCGGATGGCGATCCACTGCGTAGCGCATCAGGCCGGGATCGGCAAGGATCAGCGCATCGACGCCGAGGCGCGCGGCGGTGTCGATCACAGCCGTCGCGGGCTCCCATGTGGCCGGCGAGGGGTAGACATTGAGCGCGACGAAAACGCGGGCCCCGCGCTCGTGCGCATAGGCGATGCCCGCAGCGGCTTCCTTCTCGCTGAAATTCAGGCCGGGAAAATTGCGTGCGTTGGTGGCCCCGCGAAAACCGATGTAGACCGCATCGGCCCCATGGTCGACAGCGGCGCGCAGCGCCGGCAGTGTGCCGGCAGGGCACACGAGCTCAAGATTCATCCGCGCATGGTCGCCGCATGCGCGCCGGGGTGCGTTGACAACCGTCAACCGGGTGGCGCGAGGGAGAGCAGCGTCACCTGCTGGCCCTCGATCTCGATCTCCCTGGCGCGGCGCATCTTCTGGATCATCCGGCTTACCGTTTCGATGCGCGTATCGAGGAGGTTCGCGATTTCCTGGCGTGTCATGCCGAGGGAGAACCGCCTGCTTTCGAGCCCGCGTCGCTCGAGCCTCCTGGCGAGTTCGACGATGAACCCCGCGACTCTTTCACGACTTGAGCCGCGCGCCAATGGAGCCCGCGGCGCCGCGGCCCGGCTCAGCAGGTTGATCAGTGCCGCCGCCAGCTCGCGCACGCGCGAGTACTGATCGCTCAGCAGTGACAGCGGCAGTTCGCAGCAGACGACCGGCTGCAACGCGATCACGTCGTGGGTGTAAATACGTGTGCCGAAAGCCTCGGAGCCGAGCATGTCGCCCGGTGTGCTGACGGCGACGATGCGCTCCTCGCCCTCCGTACCGACCTCGACGGTCTTGAGCATGCCTTGACGCACCGCAAAGAGAGAATGGGCGGGCTCGCCGGCGCGAAAGAGACGGGTGCCCGGGCGCAGCGTGCGCAGGGCACCGGTGCGCTGCAGGCCACGACTTTCCCCGATGGCGATCATGCCGCAGAGGCGGCAGACCTCGTGCAGGTCGCAGGAGCGACAGGCGATGGGACCAGCGGGTTCGTGGGACATGCGCGTCTCCCCGGGTATTGAGGAATGTCAACCCGATTGTCGGTGAGGCGGGCGGCCGGTTCCTTGATCCAGATCAACTGAGCCCAGCCGCAGCGCGTTACCCACGACTGATACCGAGGAGAGGCTCATCACGAGCGCGGCGATCATCGGGGAAAGCAGCAACCCCGTGACGGGGTAGAGGATGCCGGCCGCAATCGGCACGCCGAGTGCGTTGTAGAGGAAGGCGAAACCGAGGTTCTGCCTCATGTTCGCGACCGCGGCGCCAGAGATGGCGCGCGCGCGGACAATGCCGCGCAGGTCGCCCTTGACCAGGGTCACCTGCGCGCTCGACATGGCGACGTCGGTGCCGGTACCCATGGCGATGCCGACATCGGCGCCCGCGAGCGCCGGGGCGTCGTTGATGCCGTCGCCCGCCATGGCGACCCGATGACCCTGCGCCCTGAGCTGCTGCACCAACGCGATCTTGTCCTGCGGGCGCACCTCGCCGTGCACTTCGTCGATGCCGAGTTGGCGCGCGACCGCCTTCGCCGTCGTGACGCCGTCGCCCGTCGCCATCACGATGCGAAGGCCGGCGGCGCGCAGTGACCCGATTGCATCCGGGGTCGAGGCTTTGATCGGATCCGCAACGGCGAGCAGTCCTGCGAGAGCGCCGTCGGCCGCGACGTACATCACGCTCGCACCGTCCCGTCGCAACGCCTCCGCCTCACCGGCGAGCGGCGCTGTGTCGACGCCGAGCTGCTGCATGAGCGCCGTGTTGCCGACCGCGAGGGCCTTCTCACCCACACGGCCGCGCACACCGATGCCGGTCGAGGACTCGAAGCCTGCCGGTTGGTCGAGCGGGAGGCTGCGTCGCCGCGCCTCCGCGACGATGGCCTCGGCAAGTGGGTGCTCGCTCGCCTGATCAAGGCTCGCCGCAAGGCGCAGCAATTCGTCTTCCGTGACCCCGCCGGCCGAGCGGACTGCGCGAAACGCGGGCTTGCCTTCCGTCAGCGTTCCCGTCTTGTCGACGATCAGCGTATCGATGCGACGCAGGTTCTCGATCGCCTCGGCGTCGCGGAACAGCACACCCGCGTGCGCAGCGCGCCCGGTGGCCACCATGATTGACATGGGTGTGGCGAGCCCGAGCGCGCAGGGACAGGCGATGATCAGCACGGACACGGCGTTCAGGACCGCATAGGTCCACGAGGGTGCGGGCCCTGTGAAACCCCACACGAAGAACGTCGCGACCGCGACCGCGAACACCGCCAGTACGAACCAGTGGGCGACCCGGTCGGCCATGCGCTGCATGGGCGCCCGGGAACGCTGCGCCTGCACGACGAGCTGCACGATCTGCGCGAGCACGGTCTCCGCGCCGACCTTGGCCGCGCGGATCACGAGACTGCCGTTGCCGTTGAGCGTTGCACCGATCACCGTCGCCCCGGCGACCTTGCTGACCGGCACCGGCTCGCCCGTGAGCATCGATTCATCGACGTGCGAAAGTCCCTCGAGGACGACGCCATCGACGGGCACCTTCTCGCCCGGCCGTACGCGCAGGCGATCGCCCACGTGCACGTGCGAGAGTTCGATGTCCTCTTCCGTGCCGTCGTCACGCAGGCGCCGTGCCGTTTTTGGCGCGAGCCCAAGCAGCGCGCGGATCGCAGCCGAGGTCTTCGAGCGCGCGCGCAGCTCGAGCAGCTGGCCGAGCAGTGTCAGCGAAATGATCACTGCGGCGGCCTCGAAATAGACGCCGACGCGGCCGTGCTCGTGAAACGAGGCTGGAAAGACACCAGGCGCGAGGGTCGCGACGGCGCTGTAGGCGTAGGCGGCGAAAACGCCGACGCCGATCAGGGTCCACATGTTGGGGCTGCGATTCGCGAACGATTGCACGCAGCGGACGAGGAACGGCCAGCCCGCCCACAGCACGACCGGTGTCGCGAGCACGAACTCGATCCAGGTGCGTGCGCCGACCGGGAGGCTGTCGAAGCGGTGCCCGAACATCGCCAGCACGAAGACGCTCGCCGTGAGCGGCAGCGTCCACCCGAAACGGCGCGTGAAGTCGCGCAGTTCGGGGTTCTCCTCTTCCTCGAGGCTCGGCATTTCCGGCTCGAGCGCCATGCCGCAGAACGGGCAGTTCCCCGGGCTGGCCTGGCGCACTTCAGGGTGCATCGGACAGGTGTAGATCGTGCCGGGTGCCGCAGGCGGCGGGGGCGCTGCGTCTGCCCGCGGGGCCAGGTATTTCGCCGGGTCGGCGAGGAAGCGTTCGCGGCAGCGCGCGCCGCAGAAGTGATAGTCGGCGCCGCCGTGCGTGGCGTGATGCGGCGTCTTGCCGGGGTCGACCTTCATGCCGCATACGGGATCAATGGCGTGATTCTGGCAGCAACTCATGGTTCCTCTCCGGACAGCGCGGTCACGATGGGGCATTGCGCGAGGTCGCCGTGCCCGGGGCAGGCCGCCACCAGCTTGCGCAGGCCGTCCCGCACGCGCGTCAGCTCGGAGAGCTTGTGTTCGACGGCCGCCAGCTTCTCCGTTGCAGCCCGCTTCACACCCGCCATGTTGCGGCCGCGGCGCGTCGTGAGCGCGAGCAGGTCGTGGATTTCCCCGAGCGTGAAGCCGAGCGCCTTGGCGCGGCGGATGAAGCGAAGGCGGGCCACGTCGTCCGCGCCATAGCTGCGATAGCCGGAGGGCCGGCGATGCGGGGCAGGGAGAATGCCGTGGCGCTCGTAGTAGCGCACCGTGTCGATCGGCACACCGGCCGATTTCGCGAGTTCACCGATCTGCATGGGCGCAGTATGCACTCTGGACCAGGGTCCAGAGTCAAGGCTGCGCTATAGTGCGGGCCTGTCGAGGTGCGTACCCATGGTCGGATTTCTGCTCTGGCTGCTGCTGCTCGTGGTCTGCTGGCCGCTCGCGCTGCTGGCGCTCGTGCTTTACCCGATCATCTGGCTGATTCTGCTGCCGTTCCGGCTGCTCGGTATCGCGGTGGGCGGCGTGTTCGAGCTCCTCAAGTCGATCATCCTTCTACCCGCGCGCGTATTGCGGGGAAAGCCGGTCGGCTGACCGCGATCGCGTACCCGATCAGGGCAGTGGCTCGCCCGGCTTCCTTTCCTTCGCTTTGTCCGTGTCTTCGGTCGCCGGTGGCGGTGCTGGTGGCGTCTGCGTCGGTCGCACGATGACGTTGCCGGCCGGCTCGGGCAGGTAGAGCGGCCCCTTCTGTCCGCAGGCGGACAGCAGCAGCGCTGCGATCAGGGCTGCGCACCTCACGTGTACATGGTCCGTTTATCGCGCAGCGCGAGCCAGCCGCGCGCAACGCGGTAGACGATCCAGATCGCGACAATCAGCGCGGCGAGGAAGAACGTCAGAATCCCCAGGCCGAGCAGCAGCACAAGAGGCGCGGATATGACTCCGGCCACGACGATCCACAGTAAAGCGAACCAGAAAGTGCGGATCTGCCAGCGGAAATGCGACTCGAGCCAGGTACCGCGGGCTTCAGACTGGCGCGCATAGTTCATGATCACCGCGATGATGGACGGCAGCCCGAAAACGAAGTTGCCGACCACGGTCGCGGGACCCGTGATGCCGATCAGCACCGAGAGCGCGTGCAGTCCGTAGATGACGTTGGTGTAGGTGACGAGGCCTGGATCGAGGCCGGCGGTCGGCTGGGTAGTCCCATTCATCGCAAGCCCTCCAAGCGTGGTGCCGGGTTTTCGGTTATTCGGTTATTGGCCGCTGCCGCCAATAGCCGAATAACCGAAAACCCGGCACCAATCATACGCGGCGTTCGACGGTGGCGAGCGTGATGCGCGAGACGCAGGTGAGATGGTCCCGGTCGTCGCGGATTTCAATTCCCCAGACCTGGCTGCGTGCGCCGATGTGGAAGGGACGTGCGGTGCCCGTGACGAGCCCGCTCGATACGGGACGCAGGTGGTTGGCATTGATCTCCTGCCCGAAGCACTGGTATCGACTCCGGTCCACGCAGGCGACGGCGCCAGTGCTGCCCATCGTTTCCGCAAGCGCCACCGAAGCGCCACCGTGCAACACGCCGTATGGCTGCTGCGTGCGCGCATCGACCGGCATCGTGGCCCGCAGGAAATCGTCACCCACCTCGATGAAGCTGATGCCAAGATGCGCCACGAGGGTGTTCACCCGGAACGCGTTCAGGGACTCGGGGGTGGGGCGCTCGAACCAGATTGCCATGCTTACTCCTTGCGCAGTCGCGTGGCCACGCGGCGATAAGCCTCACGAAACGGCACGCCTTCTGCAACGACGAGCGCGTTCGCCTCTTCGGCGGCGTGTATGGCCGGATCGAGCGAGATGCTCTCGCGCCTGAAACGCACGGCACCGACAGCCGCCGCCATGATATCGAGGGACTGCAACGCGACGTCGATGCCGCGAAAGAGCGGCGCCTTGAGCAACTGCAGGTCGCGCTGATAGCCCGACGGCAATTTTGCGACAATGCCGAGTGCCTCGACGAGGCTCGCGTGTGCAGTCGCCGTGCGCCCGCGCACCAGCTCGAAGACGTCCGGATTGCGCTTCTGCGGCATGATCGAGGAGCCGGTCGTGAAGGCGTCGGGTAGCTCGACGAACGCGAACTCCTGCGTATAGAAGAGGAGCAGGTCGGCGGCGAGCCGGCCGAGGTCCTGCATCGTGAGTGCGACCTCGAACAGCACCTGTGCCTCGGCCTTGCCGCGCGAGAGCTGCACCGCTGTCACCGGCTCGTGCACGGCTGCGAATCCGAGTGCAGCGCGCGTCGCATCGCGATCGAGCGGCAGGCCAGGTGTGCCATAGCCCGCGGCGGAGCCGAGCGGGCTCTTCGCGGCGCGTCGGTGCGCGAGGCGCAGCCCCTCTGCGTCGTCGCGCAGCTCTGCGGCGAAGCCGCCCGCCCAAAGGGCCACCGAGCTCGGCATCGCCTGCTGCATATGGGTGTAGCCGGGCAGCGGGATCCCGCCTTCGCGCGCTGCGAGTGTGTCGAGCGCGTCGGCGACCGCGCCCGCGGCCGCGCGCAGCTGCTCGATCGCATCACGCAGGTAGAGGCGCAGCGCTGCAAGCACCTGATCGTTGCGCGAGCGGCCGAGATGCACGCGACCGCCCGCCTCGCCGATGCGCGCGGTCAGGCGCTTCTCGAGTGCGGTCTGGCCGTCTTCGTCTGCGAGCTCGACATGCCACTCGCCACGTGCGTGTGCGGCGCCGATGGCGAGGAGGCCGCTTTCGATCGACTTGCAGTCCGCGTCGGAAAGGAGCTTCTGCGCATGCAGCATCGTGGCGTGCGCGATCGAGGCCGCGACATCGTAGCGGACGAGCCGCTCGTCGAGCGCGTAATCTTCGCCGGCGGTATAGGCAAGGACGCGCGCGTCGAGCGGCGCCCCCTTGTCCCAGAGCCGCGTCATGTGCCGCTGCTCTGCTGCTGCTCCGCCGTACTGAGCGCGTTGACGTCGGCAACGATCAGCGTGCCGGTGCCTTCGTTGGTGAACACTTCCGCGAGGATGCTCTCGGGGGAGGTGTACGCAATGACGTGCACCCGGCGGACGCCGCCGCGGATCGCGTCCTCGATCGCCTTTGCCTTCGGCAGCATGCCATCGCTGATGGCGCCGCTGTCGCGCAGGCGCTTGAGCCCCGGCAGGTCGGTGTAGGAGACGACCGAGCCCGGGTCCGCCACATTCTCGAGGATTCCGGGCGCGCCGGTGCACAGGATCAGCTTCTCGGCGTTGAGCGCCGCGCCGATCGCGGATGCCACCGTGTCGGCGTTGATGTTGAGCAGCGTGCCGTTCGCATCGGCTGACAGGGGGCTCACCACCGGCATCAATCCGTTGTCGAGGAGCTTCTTCAGTACAGTGGTATCGACGGCATCGATATCGCCGACGAAGCCGAAGTCGACGGTTTCGCCGTCGCTCATCTTCACCGCCGGGCGCTTGTGCGCCGTGACCAGGCCTGCATCGACGCCGCTCACACCGACCGCCTCGATATTCAGCTCGCGGCAGATGCCAAGCACCCGCGTGTTGATGAGGCCGTTCAGCACCATCGCGGTCACGTCGATCGACTTCTGGTCCGTGATGCGGCGGCCCTGCACCATGCGGGTCGGTACGCCGAGCGCCTCGGTGAGTTCCGTGAGCTGCGGTCCGCCGCCGTGCACGAAAACGACGCGCACGCCGAAATAGTGCAGGATCGCGATCTGCTCGATCAGCGCCCGTGTTGCCGTGGTGTCGCCGAACACGGCGCCGCCGGCTTTGATCACGAAGGTCTTGCCCTTGTACATGCGGATGTACGGCGCTGCGCTGCGTAGCGAGCGGACGGCAAGTGCCTGGTCGTCGCGGTGCTTGATCATGGCGGTCTTTACACTCCCCGGGAAAGCATGCGGTAGAGGACCGCCATCTGCGCGGTCATGCGGTTGAAGGCTTCGCGCTGCACGATGCTGCGCGGACTGTCGAGCACTGCGTCTGCCACGGCGACGTTGCGGCGCACGGGCAGGCAGTGCATGAACTTGCACTCTGCGTCGGTCAGGTCGAACCACTCCGGAGTCACGCACCAGCCGCTCAGGCCCGCGCGCAGACCGGCGTCACCTTCGGCATTGCCGTAGTGCGTCGTCGAACCCCATTCCTTCGCGTAGAGCACCTGCGCACCGGCGAGCGCTTCCGCGCGGTTCGCGGTCTCGCGGACTGAACCACCCGACCCGGCCGCCGCGGTGCGCGCCTTGTCCATGACTTCGGGTGGCAGGCCGTAGCCTTCCGGGCGCAGCACGACCACCTCCATGCCGCGCATCGCCGCCATGTGCACGGTGGCGGCCGGCACTGCGAGAGGCAGCGCGCGAGGGTGCTGTACCCAGGACAACACGAACTTTGCGTGTCGCGGCACAGCGAGGTCGTCCAGGGTCTTCCAGTCCGCAAGCGACTGGCAGGGGTGGTTCATCGCCGACTCGAGATTGATGAGCGGCTTGTCGATCACTTCGGCCATCGCGCTGAACTGCGTCTCGGCGAGGTCGCGTGCAAGGTCCTTGCCTTCGGCAAACGCACGGATGCCGAGCGCATCGCAATAGGAAGCGAGCACGGGCAGCCCCTCGCGCACGTGCTCTGCAGCGGCGCCGTTCATCACGGCGCCGAGGTGCGTCTCGAGTTGCCAGGTGCCCTGGCCCGGCGTGATCACGAACGAGGTGCCGCCGAGCCGGGCCATGCCGGCCTGGAAGGAGGCGAGGGTGCGCAGCGACGGGTTGAAGAACACGAGGCCGAGCATGCGCCCCGCGAGCGCGCGCGGTTCGGGGTGCTGCTCAAGATGACGCGCAAGATCGATCAGCGCGGTGATCTCGTCACGACTGAAATCGGCGAGGTCGAGAAAGCGGTGCATGCGAGACTCGCGCGCTTCACAGCGTCGCGAGCGCCCCCTTCAGCAAATCCACGTGTTCTTCCCGCAGGATGAACGGTGGCAACAGGCGCAGCACCTCTGGATCGCCGCTGGTGCCCGTGAGGATATCGCGCGCAAGCAGCGCAGCCTGCAGCTCCTTCGCGGGCCGGTTCATGCGCAGGCCGAGGAGGAAGCCTTCGCCCTGAAAGCCGGTCACCGGGCCGACCCGGCAGGTCTCGCGAATGTACTGCGATACGCGCCGCACGTTCGCGAGGAGGTCTTCGCGCTCGATCGCCTCGATCACTGCTTCGATCGCGGCGCAAGCCATCGGTCCGCCACCGAAGGTGGTGCCGAGGGTCTCCATCCTGACAGCCTTCGTCACGCGAGGCGTCATCAGGAGTGCCGCGCAGGGAAAGCCGTTGCCGAGTGCTTTGGCGGTGGTGATCATGTCGGGGCGCACGCTGTACAGGTCCGCAGCGAAAGCGTGCCCACTTCGGCCCATGCCGCACTGGACCTCGTCGAACACGAGCAGCGCGCCGACTTCGTCGCAACGCTGGCGAAGAGCCTGCAGGAAGGGCGCGCCGAGGTCGAAAGCGCCGCCAACGCCCTGGATCGGCTCGACGATGACCGCAGCCGTGTCAGGGGTGACGTGCTGCGCGATCGCAGCTGTGTCTTGCCGCGGCATCCACGATACGTCGAACGGTGTGCGAGGAAAGGCATGCCACTTCTCGCGCGCGCCCCAGGTGATGGCGCCTGCCGCGGCAGTGCGACCATGAAAGCCGCTTTCGACGGCGGCGACGTGCGATCGCCCCGTCATCCGGAACGCCATCTTGAGCGCGTTCTCGTTCGCCTCCGCACCACTGTTGACGAAGAATACGCTGTCGTACGCGCCGCCTGCGAAGTGCAGCAGGCGCGCCGCCGCCCGCTCGCGCACCGCCATCGGTACGGCGTTGCTCTGGAAGTTGCACGCGGCGGCCTGCGCCTGCAGCGCGCGGGTCCACCCCGGGTGCCCGTAGCCGAGCGCGGCGACCGCGTGGCCGCCGTAGAGATCGAGTACACGCCGTCCGCCGCGGGCGTGCAACCACACGCCCGCGGCGTGCTCCACTTCGAGCGGGTACTGCGCGAAGACCGGCGCGAGCGCGCTCATGTCCAGCCCGCCGCGGGTGCGGTGAGGCCCGCCGTTTCCGGCAGGTCGAAGAGGCGGTTCATCCATTGCACGGCGCCGCCCGCGGCGCCCTTGTTCAGGTTGTCGACGACGCAGGTCACCGCAACGCTGCGACCGTTTGCTGCTGCCGAAAGCCGCGCGTAGTTGCTCGCCGCGACATCCTTTACATGCGGCGCCTCGGCCGTGACGCTGACGAACGGCGCATCGCGGTAATAATCGCCGAGCGCGGCGAGTACCGCGGCCGTGTCGGGCGCCGTCCTGCCGGTCGGTGCCTTGAGCGCCGCCTGTATCGTCACGTGAATGCCGCGTGCAAACGGCCCCGAGTGCGGCACGAAGGCGAAATCCGCGTTGATACCGCTCGCCGCCGCCGCGCAAGCCGCGATCTCCGGCGTATGCCGGTGAGCGAGCGCGTTGTAAGCGTAGAAGTCGCTGTGACGCTGCGGGTGATGCGTGCCCTCCACGGGCTTCCTCCCGGAGCCGGTGCTGCCGGTCACGCCTGCAACGAACAGGCTCGGCGTCACGAGGTCGAGCGCGAGGAGCGGCACGCTCGCAAGCAACGTCGCGGTTGAAAAGCATCCGGGGTGCGCGACATGCCTTGTCGGCGTGCGCGCGAGCTGCTCGGGCACGGCGCAGGTGAACTCACGAATGCGCGCGGGCGCGCCGTGCGGGTGTTGGTAGACAGCCTCGTAGGCCGCTGCACTCGCGTAGCGAAAATCGGCGGAGATATCGACCACATGCGCATCGGTTCCGGCTGCCGCGGCGCGCGTGAGGAGCGCATCGATCAGTGCAGCCGATACGCCGTGCGGTGCCGCACCGAAAATCGCCGCGCGCGGCAGGCTTGCGACCAGCGAGCCGATTTCGGCCTGGTTCCGGAAGCAGAGCCCGCCGAGCGTAGGCGCAAGGTGGCGGAACGACTTCGCGACCGGCTCTCCCGGCTGGCTGTCGGAAAGAATGCCCGCGATCGCGAAGTGCGGGTGCGAGGAGAGCAGGCGCAGCAGTTCACCCGAGACGTAACCGGTACCACCGAGCACGATCGCCGGGATGCGCGTCGCGGCGCTCATCCTGCGAGCGCCCTGGCGGCTTTCGTCGAAAGGCCGAGCGCATCGATGACGCGATCGCCGAGGGCAGCGCCCGAGGAGAGCGCATTGAACCCCGGTACGTTCATCTGCTGCTCGATGATCTCGACACCGACCGCGTTGTCGGTCGCGGGGCCAGTTACGACGCAAGGCTCGATGCCGAAGCGCTCGCGCAGCAACCGCACTCCGCCCCAGGCCGCGACCGGATCGTTGGCCGAAAGCACGACACCGGTGAGCGCCCTCCTGATGTCGTCGCACGAGAGGATCGAATCGACGCCGTAGGTCCCCATCAGACCATCGCCCAGTTCGAACACGATCACGTCCGGTTTCGCCGTCGACAACTCCGTCAGCATCGTGCGGGTGAGTGCGGGACCCGTCTTTGGCGTCGTCGTGATGACGCCGAGGTCGGTGAAGATCATCGTGTTGCGCGCGCCGGCATCGGCCATGGCGAGAATGTCGCGGCGAAGCGAGACGCCGGTCGCCTTGAACGCATCGACCACGAGTCCGCGGTGACGCATGCGCGAGACGATTGCGCAGGCCGCCGCAGTCTTGCCGGCTTCCATGCAGGTACCGGCGAGCGCGACGACCGGCACGCCTTTCGCATCGAGCGGCGCATCGTAGTCGAGCCGGCGAAAACCTGCGCGCGCCGGCACGCCGATGCGTTCGCCGAGATAGGGAAACTGCAGCACGACGCCGAGCACGCGGCAGTCGAACGGTTTGCCCTTGTCGGGGTTCATCGAATCGCAGATGCCGAGCACGCCGCCGATATTGAGCATCTGGATCACGTCGCCCGTCTTGATCGACTCGGGCACGTGGCCCGAGTAGCCGAACAGCGCCTTGCGGTGTCCGAGCGCGCCGACCACGACGTCGCCCCTTCCGACCTTCGCCATGCGCCCGCTCGTCAGCTCGAGCGTGTTGTAGGTGGATTTGTTGGTCAGCACCTCGACGACTACGATCACGCCTTCCTCGGCCGGAATCTCCGTGGAAATGCGCACTTCGTGCGTCAGGCTCAAGGCCTGTGTGACGGAGGCGATCTTGTCGACGACGACGGACTTCATCATGAACGGGCACTCCGTGCGAGCTCGCCGGCGCGGGTGTGGAACACGCCCGGCAGGGCGACGAGTTTCGAGAAACCGAGCGCATCGGCGGCCGACCACTCGCCGACCGACTCACCGTATACGCCTTTCGACGCCGCCATGAGCGAGAACGGCGAGCTCACGCCTTCCACAAAGAGACTCCCGGGGCGAAACAGCAGGTGCACGCTGCCAGTGACTCGCGCCTGGGACGACACGAGCAGCGCTTCGATGTCGCGGCACACGGGATCGAGAAGCTGGCCCTCGTGCACGAGATCGCCGTAGGGCTGCGCGACCGACTCCTTGACGCGTTGCTGGCGCGCGGTGAGCACGAGCTTCTCGAGCTCGCGATGCGCGGTGAGCAGCGCTTCCGCCGCGGGCGCCTCGAACGCGACTCGGCCCTTCGTGCCGATGATCGTGTCGCCGAGATGGATGCCGCGGCCGATGCCAAAGGGCGCCGCGATCGCCTCGAGCGTCTCGATGACCGCCACGGGCGCGAGCCTTTGCCCATCGACACCGACAGGCTGCCCCTCGGCAAACTCGATCGTGTGGCGCTCGGGCGTGCGTGGCTTCGCGAACGCGCCTTTCGACAGCACCCAGTGCTCTTCCGGAATGCTGCCCTCGGAAGTAAGCGTCTCCTTGCCGCCAATCGTCACGCCCCAGAGTCCGCGGTTGATCGAGTACGCCGCTCCGAACGGCGGCACCGGGAGCTGCCGCGCCTGCAGATACTCGAGCTCTTCCTGGCGCTTGAATGCCCGGTCGCGCACCGGCGCGATGATCTCGAGTTCGGGCGCAAGCGTGCGCAGGGCTACCTCGAAGCGCACCTGATCGTTGCCGGCGGCGGTGCAGCCGTGTGCAATGCTTCCCGTTCCGAGCTTGCGCGCCATGTGCGCGATTGTTTGTGCCTGCATCACGCGCTCGGCGCCGACGCATAGCGGATAGAGCTGGCCGCGGCGCACATTACCCATGATCAGGAAGCGCAGTACCTGATCGAAATAGTCGGCGCGCGCATCGATCTGGTGGTGCGCGACGGCGCCGAGCGCGAGCGCCCGCTCCTCAAGCGTGCGGGCGGCGGCCGCATCGATGCCGCCCGTGTCCACGGTCACCGTGATCACCGGGCGCTGATAATGCTCGGCTACCCAGGGCACGAGGAACGAGGTGTCGAGTCCGCCCGAGTAGGCGAGGACGATAGGTTGGGTCATGGCGGGGATCAGATGTTGAAAAGGGAACGGAGACGCCTGACGAGCGCGGCCTGGTCGCGGGCGCTCGCGGTGGCGATGAAAATCGTGTCGTCGCCGGAGAGGGTGCCGACGACATCCGGCCAGCTGGCGCGGTCGATCGCGAGCGCGACGCTTTGCGCTGCGCCGGTATGGGTCCTGAGAACGGTGAGCGAGGAACCCGCGACGCGCAGGTCACGCACAAACTGCTCAAGCGCAGCGAAGTCGCCCGCCGGACGCGCCGCTTCCCCGCCGGGCAGCACGTAGCCGTCGGCGGCCTTCAGCACGCCGATCTCGCGCAGATCGCGGCTCACCGACGACTGGGTGACCGCGTGGCCTTCGGCCTTCAGCAACCGTACGAGGTCGGCCTGCTTGCGCACGCCGCCGCCTTGCAGCAGGCGCGTGATGGCGTGATGGCGGGCGGTGGCGTGCATAATTAATCGTAATTATGCATAAACATGCGGAAGACGTCAAGGGATGCGGCTGCCTGCTGCGAGCGACGGGCCGCGCGCCGCCCGCCGTGCTACTTCTCTATCGTGTATTCGAGATCGGCGCTCTGCACAGCACCCGACTCCAGCTTCACGGTCCAGTCGTCGCCGAGCGTGTAACGCATCTTGATGGTGTTGATCGCCTCGGTGAGGCTTACGCCATAGCTGACATAGAGCCGCGGCGTCAGGTACTTGCCCAGTACGAGAGAAGTTTCGTTGCTGAGCGAGGATTCGAGGCTGATGTCCTCGAGGCCGACGTACTCGCCGAGTTGCTGGGCGAGGATGGCGCCGCCCTGTACCGCGAACGGGTTGCTGCGGCGCGCGCCACCGTTTGCGTCCTGCGCCTGCACCGATTCGAGTGAGCCGCCTGCGATCAGGAGCGACAGGATCTGCGACTGCGAGATCTGCGGGTCCGAGAACAGTGTGAGGCGCGGCGAGCGCAACGTGCCACGCACATTGGCGCCCGCGGTCACGTCCGGAAACTCCCGGCTCGCGCGTATGTCGATTCCGGGGTCGGCGAGCGGCCCGTTGTTGAAGATCAGCTTGCCGTGCTCGATGTCGAGCCGCCGCCCGAAGGCGATGTACTTGCCCTCGGCGATGCTCAGCTCGCCGGTGCCGCGCGCGATGTCGTTCTCGTCGGTCTCGGCCACGAGTGAGCCGGTGAGGCGGCCGGAGAGGCCGTAGGTGTCGATCGTGACACGGTCGCCCAGCACGAGCTTCACTTTCGTCGTCACGACGAAGCGCTTGGACGGATCGACCTCGCGCTCGCCGACGATGCGTTCATCCGCTGATGCAAATACGGCGCCGGTGAGATCGGCAGGGTCGAGCCGCGCGTTTGGCACGACCACGGTGCCCGTGACGTCGATGCGCCGGCCATCGACGTTGAACACGAGGGCAGGCGAGGCGAAGATGCGCGCCTCGGGCACGTTGGCGACGCGCAGGTTCTCGCCGTTCACTGTGATCACGCCGTAGGGCAGGCCGCCGCGCCAGCCGAGCCGCCCCGAGGCCGTCGCCTTGCCGTCGCCTGCGGTCGTCGATCCGTTGAACGATAGCGTGTTCTCCTGAAAGCGGGCGTCGAGCGTGACAGCGCGCAGCGGCAGGTTCACCTGATAGAAGTCGAGCTCGCCGTCGCGCACGGCAAGGGTGCCCGAGAGGCGCGGCGCGCCGAGCGTGCCGGCAAGCTGCACGTCAGCCGCGAGCTTGCCGGCCGAACGGTCGATCGCATCCACCAGCACGGCGAGAAAGCCAAGCGAATCGGTCTGCACCTCGAGGTTGCCGCTGAGGGGCCAGGCGCGCCACTCGTCGCCGGCGCGCGCGATTTCCGCGTGACCGCTGAGGCCGCCCGATACGCCTGCATCGAGCCTGGCATTCATCACGATGGCGTCGGCGGTCGCCGAGCCCTGGATGGTGCCGCCGCCGAGTTCGGTGACGTCCTCGCGCTGGTTCGCGAGCCGGCGTCGCGTCCTCGCGCCGCGCAAGTCGGCGCGCAGGCTGCCTCGCCAGCGCTCGCCTTCGTTGGCGCCCGCTGCGGCCTCGATGTCCACCGCGCCCTCGTACGTGACGCCTGGCGTCAGGCCCACGGTGAAGGTGCTGATGGGGAGGTCCTTCGCTGACAGCGTTGCCGCCCAGTCCTGCGGGTTGCGGTGGCCGGTAGCGCAGACCTGCGCCGTCTCGCCGCGCAGGCAGGTCGTTTCGAGCGCCAGCTGCCCCGGGCCGAGCGTGAATGACGAGGGTTGCGTCAGATGCAGCGCGGCCTCATCGCCATTCTCGAGATCGAGCCCCGTGATTGCCGCTTTCCAGAGCCGCGCGTCGTAGCGGCCCGTACCGCGCACTGCCACCGCCAGTGGCTTCGAGCCCGCAGTGATCCTGACCTCGTGATGTGCGGTCGTGCCCTGAGCCATGAAGTCGATGGCCTCGATGTGGCGCGCTCCCTTCGTCAAACCTCGTACGCCGAGCTTCACTTCGAGCGGCTGGTCGGGTCGCGCATCGAATTTCATGCGGCCATCGAGGCTCGCGAGCCTCGTGTCCTTATAATCAATCCCCTCTCCGTGCAGCGTCGCGTCGATTTCGGGTGCATCCGGCGAGCCGCCAAGCGTGCCACGTGTCGCGAAGCGGCCGCGCGCTTCGGCGTCAAGCAATCCGAGATCATCGGCGGTGACATCGAAGCGCAGCGACCAGGCATCCGGTGCGAGGCCGCCATCGAGCCTCGCGCGCGTGCTGCCGATTCGCACGTCGACGTCGCGGAAGTCGAGCGCCTCGCCGCGGCGGATCACGCGACCGGCGCCGCTGGCGCGACCGCCGCGCAGCACGCCGCCGAGGCGCGCGATGCGCAGATCGAGCTGGCCTTCGGGCGAAAATCCTTCGCCGTTCGCATCCATGTCGAAACTGATGCGTCCCGCAAGCCGGGTGTCGAAGAGCCCGGTATCCAGGGAGGCAATGTGCCCCGAAAGCTGCCAGGTCTCGTCGGGCTGCCAGCCCACACTACCCCGAAGTTCGGCGCGTCCACCGTAACCGTCGACGCGCACCCGATCGGCCGCGAGCTGATCGCCACCCATGCGGCCTTCGAGCGCGACGCGCACCGGTTTGAGATTCGCCGCCTGCACCTCGCCATTCGCCGTGAGCTCAAATGGCAGGTTCCCCCTCAGGCGATAGCTGCCCTGCGCGCTGCGCACTGCCGGGTCGTCGGCCGGCAGCGGCCACTGAAACGAATTCCAGCGACCCGACAGGTCGAGCCACGGGCCGTCCTCTTCGATGCGAATGCGCCCGGCTGCCGTTGCGCTCGCGCCGGAGCCCTGATGCCGGAATCTCACTTGCCGGATCGCGAGAGTCTGCGCCGCATACTTGCCGTCGAACTCGACGTCGAAGGCACCCGCCGCGAGTCCTTGCGGCGTCAGGACGCCATGCGCCCGGATGCCGTCAGTCGTCACGTCGCCGGCCACTTCGCCGTAGATCTCGCCGAGTGCCTTGCCGCCGCCGAAATCGGCGAGATCGAGCTGACTCACCTGCGCAGTTGCCGATATCTTCCACGCGCTCGTGAGCGCCTCGGCCGCACCCGTGGCTTCAGCGCGAAACGGTTCGGCCAGTCCACCCTTGAACTCGAGGCGATCGAGGTCGCCCGCAGCCGTGAAATTCGCGATCCAGCGCGTGGCCTCGGGCGCCTGCCACGCCGCACGCCCGCTCGCGTCGATCTGCATCGGATCGGCAGCGCGCAGCACGCCGTTCGCCGTCAGGTGCATGCCCTGGAACCCGCCTTCGGCCTCGAAGATGCGGATCGAGCGACGGCGCACGACACCGCTCGCCCGCGCGTTCAGGAAGTCCACGCGATCGCCGTGTGGCGCGACGATCGTGACTACCCCGGCGCGCGCATCACCGGCATCGATGCGCAGCAGGCGCGGCAGAAAACGGGGAGGCGAACCGTCCGGCGGCCGTCTGCGCGGCCGCACTTCGATCAGCACGCTGTGCGCGCGCGCCTCGGGCACGTCGATCGTCTGCCACAGAAGCGGCGCGATCGCGAGGCGCGCGTGGCCCTGCTCGACCACGAGGTGCACGCGCTCGTGCGTCAGCTCGAAGCGCGCGACGTCGAAGCCGCCCGCGATCGTGCCGCGCACCGCGCCGATCTCCATCGTGACGGGGCCGACCCGGTGGGGCACGCGCGCGACGATCATCGCGAGGCCCTCGGGCGTGAACGCGAGGTAATAGAGCAGCGCGAAGGGCAGTGCGCAGAGTGCCGCAAGCAGCACGACGAGCACGATGGTGAACGGGCGTGCCATCAGAGCTTCGGCGAGAAATTCACGTGCAGCCTTGGCGAGGCACCGTCGACCGAGAGTGCCTGCGCGATGTCGAAGCCGACCGTCGCGATCGGCAGGCGAAAGCGCAGGCCAACGCCTGCCGAATACTCGAGCCGGTCACCGAAATCGTTGAAGGCATTGCCGCCGTCGACGAACACCGCGATGCCGAGGTTCCTTGGCAGGTCGCGGATCACTTCGACGGTGCCGACCGCGAGATGCTTGCCGCCCGTCTTCTCGCCGTTTGCGTCGACCGGCGACAGTTCGTTGAAGCCGAAGCCGCGCACGCTGCGATCGCCGCCGGCAAAGAACCGCTCGGAGCCGGGTACGCCGTCGAAGTCGTCGGCCCATGTGGTGCCGAACTCGGCGCGCAGCAACAGGTGCCAGGCGGGCGCGATGTCAAACACGCGCTCCCCGGACGCAAGCAACTGCAGGTAGTCGGTCTTCGCACCGAGCCCGGTGCTCGAGCCGCGCAACTCGGCGTAGAGCTGCCGGCCGAAAAGCGGCTCGCCGAGATAACCCTTCGGCACTGACGCAACGCTGAGGCCCGGGATGACGAGCCACGATTCGGTGCGGGTGCTGGCGTCCTCCGTGATCGCATTGACAAGGCGGGTGTAGTAGACACGCTGCCAGCGGTGAGGCACGCGCGTGACACTCGCGCGCGCCTCGGTGTTGTAGATATCGAGGTCGGCGAGCTCCTGGTGCTTCCACGTGCCTTCGACTTCGAATTTTTCGAGCGCGGGGTCGCCGATCGGCCAGATGTAGCGTCCCGTGATCTGCTGCGACACCTGCGCGACCTTGACCTCGGCACGGAATCGGTGACCGGAATTGTTGACGATACGGTTGTCCCAGCTCACGGTGCCGCGCGCTTCGGTGTCGGTGCCGTAGCCGACACCGAACGACCAGCGCGAACGCCGGTTCGGCGTCGCGCTGATGCGGATCGGCACCGTGAGTGCTGCCTTGTCGCGCTGCTGCGGCAGTACCTCGACAGAGGCGAAATACTGGCTGTCGTCGAGCGCGAACTGGGTGCGCAGCAGCTCCGTCGCATCATAGGGCTGCCCTGCCTGATAGCGCAGGTACTTGCGCATCAGCTCGGGGCGGATCACTTCCTGCGCGATTTCCGTCGGGCCGAACTTGTAGCGCTCGCCCGTCTCGAAGGCGATGAAGGCGCTCGCCGTGTGGTTCGGCGGGTCGACCAGCAGCTCGTTCCGGGTGAAATGCGCGTCGAGATAACCGTAGCTCGCCGCGCTTCGTTGCAGGTCGCTCTTCACTTTTTCGTACGTCGCGTGATCGAGCCTCTCGCCCCGCCTCAGCGGCAGATTGGCAAGGATGTCGCGGAACACCGGATCGCCGGCGCGCGGTCCGGTGACACTCACGTCCACGGTCTCGAGCACGATAGGTTTGCCAGGCTCGATGTCGATCCGCACGCGCCAGTCCTCGCCGTTGCCGCGAGGTTCGACGCTCGACTTCACAGTGGGGTCGTAATAGCCGAACGGCCGCAGGGCCGCGCGCACCTCACGCTCGACGCGCTCGTGCAGACGCTCGATCGTGTCGGCGCGCAACCGGTCGCGCGTCTTGTAGCGCTCGAAGGAGAGGTAGGCGAGCACGTTGCCGCGCAGGTCGCCCTCGACGCCGTTGATCCCGATATCGATATCGGCCCGGGCCGGTACTGAGGCGAGCGCGCACAGCACGAGCAGGAGGCATCGCGCGGTGATGGCCGATAGCTGCTCGCGAAAGGGTCTTTGCATTGCGCCCGGGCGAAGTGGAGATGCCAGAGTTTAATCAGAGTCATGCGAGCGTGGGCGGGTTCCCGCGCGGCGCATCGCGGGGTCACACGCCAGGCCACTCGCCGGGTGCGAGCCGGAACGAGGCGACTCCGGCCAGCTTCCCGTCTGCGTCGAAGCGGTGTTCGTCGATCTGCAGGCTGTCATCGTGGCTGATGGCGAGCACGGTCGAGCAGCGCGTGCCGTAGCCGCCCTGTGCGACAAATGGAGCCGACAGCGCCTGCTCCCATTCGGGAGAAAGTCCGGTTTCCGGCAGGTCTGCCCCTTTCGCGGGAGTGCGGTCTGCGAGGAGCGTGAAGAGCGCGCGCGGGTCGGGGTCGGGCGCCGCGAGCCACTGCTCGAGCCCGCGACGCACCCGAAGCACCTTGGGCCAGGGTGTATCGAGGATGTGGTTGGCGAGACCGTAGACACCGGGCGACAAGGCGCGCGCAAATCCGTCGGCGCGGTTCGAAGCGTAGTGCAGCGAGTCGCGATCACCGATCAGGAGGTTGAACCCTGCGAACCGCGGGGCGCTCGCCGCGAGGGCCGTGCTGAAGCGCGCGGTGTCCTGCCCCCGGGAGAGCCAGTCCGTGATCAACGCGCCACGTGACGGTGCGTCTGCGGGTCGACGCATCATCTCGCGATAGTTGGTAACGACACCGAAGCGGCGGCCGCGATCCACGCCGAGCCAGGTACCGCCCGCTTCGAGGTCACGGCCGGCCAGGAGCGGCGGCTCCCGCCAGGGCGCGAGCGCCGCCGCAGGGCGGTTGTGGAACTCGTCGCGATTCGCCGCGACGATCAACCGGTAGCGCGGATGCGCGTTCCACGCGAGTACGACGAGGCACATGGAACGCCTTCAACCGGCCCGCAGCAGCCGACGGCCGAGACGCACGGCGAGCCAGACGGCGAGTACGACGAGGCCGACTGCGATCACGGGTGCCGCGATCGCAAGCACCGCGAGCACGATGGAGCCACCCAGCTCGCCGGTCGCAACGATGCTGTTGCCGAGGCCGCCCGTCAGGGCGGTGGATTTCGCGCGCAGCAAGGCGGTCAGGCCCTGCGTCAGGCCGGCGACGCCACCGCCCGCGATCACGGCGGTGGTCCATTTCACGATGGGTGGCAGATCAGTCATCACCGCGGCAGCGACGGCTGCACCCGCCACGACCGCCACGGGAGCCGCGATCGCATCGAGCAGGTTGTCGACGCCGGGCACGTAGTAGGCGAGTACTTCGAGCACGGTCGCGACCGCCAGCATCACGATGGCGGGCGTACCGGCGAGCCACCCGAAGGAGGGCGCGAGTTCGAGGTGCCCGGTGGCGGCGGCCACGCTTGCGATGAGCAGCGGCAGGAAGACCCGCAACCCGACGGCGGCCGCGAGCCCGATACCGAGCGCGACAGAAAGCAGGGTGCCTGGCGCCTCGCCACCCATCAGCTCACCCGCGCGAGGGGAACGGGCCACCCTTCGTCGAACCAGGCTTCGATGAGCCGCCAGGAAATCGAGGTGCGCGCGCCGACTCGTGGGTGTCCCGAGGCGATGTTCGCGCGCGAGAACCATTGCGCATCCTCGAGCTCGGCATCGCGGCGAATGATCGTCGTACTTGCCGCGCGTGCATGAAAGCCAAGCATCAGCGAAGACGGGAATGGCCAGGGTTGCGAGGAGTGATAGGTGATCTCGCCCAGGACGACGCCGGTCTCTTCCATCACTTCACGCACGACGGCGTCCTCGACACTTTCGCCCGGTTCGACGAAGCCGGCGATCGTCGAGTAGCGGCTCGCCGGCCAGCTCGCCTGGCGGCCGAGCAGCGCGCGCTCGCCATCAGTCACCAGCACGATAATCGCGGGGTCGATGCGTGGAAACGCTTCCTGCCCGCATGCCGCGTTCGAACACGCGAGCACATGACCGGCGCGCGTGGGCAGCGTGGGGGCGCCGCAGGCGCCGCAGTAGCGGTGGCGGTTGCGCCAGATGGACAAGGCGCGCGCGTAGGCGAGGAGTCCGGCCTCCCTTTCAGGTAGTTCCGCCGAGAGCGGGCGCAGCTCCTCGAACCGGCCGCCGTGCAGTGATGAATCGGCGCCCCTGCCCTGGATCTCCTCTTCGACGAGCACGCAGCGCGCCCCGTCGAACCAGCCGAGCAGCACGGCGTGGCGCTCCTGCACGAATGCGAGGCGCGGGTCGTCGCCACCGAGAAAGACCACGTGAGGCGCAGGCTCATGGACGACGAGGTGGGCGGTGCCGCGCGCCAGGATGTAGCGCGTGCGGGAGTCGCGTCGCGCCACCTCGAACCACGCCGAGTCGACGCGCTCCCAGGCCTTCCTGTCGAGGTAGGGCCCGGCGAAGAGATTGGGAGGTTTGCGCTGCTCGGGCATCAACCCCCGATTATAAGGTGTAGCGCGAGCTTGCTCCGCCGGCCCTCTCTCTGACGTGGGTGTCAGCTGGACAGTTCGTGTCGTCGGGGGAGCGGCGCCAGTTGCGCCGGCGCGGGAGTGCCGCGCGCGGCTGCCGGCAGGTTCCGCGCACGCCGCAACCGGGCTGCAGACGCGAACGGTGGCGCTGTCCGGGGCGCCGCGGCGCACACGTTGCAGGCCGCAGCGTGCAGCGTACAGCAGTCGACCAGGGTCAGGGCGCCGCATTCGCCGCAGTGGCGCAGTGCGAGTTCGTCGCCACGCGTCAGTGCAATGACGAGAAAGGCTGCATGTTCGAACGAGATGCGCGGCTCGGCTACGAGCGCGAGATAGGTCTCGTAGGCGGTGCACAGCAGCTCGCCCTGGGCAATCGAGAGTGCGCGCGGGTCGAGCCGCCATCCACGCACCACGATGCCTGCCATGCAGAGGAGCCCCGCGAGAACCGCCGCCTCCTGCTGCACACGCGGTGAGCGCAGGAAATAGCTGCAGCGTTGCGGCGACTTGCCGCGCCGGCGCGCGACCGACGAACCCGGGTGCTCGGCGATGTAGGTGCGATAGAGCTTGCGCACGCGATCCTCGGTGAGACCCGTCCACAAGCGGATGGTGCGGGTGCGGGCCTCGTGGCCGATCAGGCGCAGCGCGAGGTCGAAGCGCAGGCGGTCGCGGCAGTATCGGTCGTCGGTGATGCGCATGATTATCCACTCCCTGTTACGCCAAAACCGATTTGGTACGAATATCCCAAATTTGCGGATGGCTTTGAAGCCCTGTTTGTGGGCAATATCGGCGGCAAACAGGGGGGAATATGCAAGCTGGACTCACGGATGCCGCCGCGGTCTCGCTGGCGCAGCTCGCCGAAATCAACGAACTTGCGCTCGAGCTGCTGGCAGGGCGTGCCAGCGGCGACTCCGCGGGGTTACCCCCGCTGCTGCGCGAGTCCGCCGGGCTCTGGCGTACACTCAGCGCACTGCAGCGCCAGCGCATGGCGGGCTGCCCGTTCCTGCTGATCGAGATCGGTTTCGACGAGCTTGCGCCGCGGTCACACGGCACGCTCGCGGGTGTGCGCGAGGCGCGGGAGGAAGTGCGGTGGTTTGTCGAGGAGTCGCTGCCGCGACTGTCTTATCTGACACTGACTTACGCGTGGCACCTCGTGCGAACTCGACGCTTTGCCGCCCGCATCGTGCTCGGGCTGCGCGAGGATTGCATCGAGTGGCTTGCCGCACTCAGCCTGCGCCAGCTCGGCGAGTGCCTCGAATGCAGTCCGCGCTTCCTGCGCCCGCGCTGGGCGGGCAATCCCGAAGTCTGGCGTCACCTGCTCACCGCCGCGGCAAGCGCCGAGCCAGCCGATTTCGAGCTGGCGCGCCTGCGGGGCATGCAGCTGCTTGCCGCCGCATACTGGCCCGCTGTGCGTAGCCCTGAGCGCTGAGCCCACCCGCGCCGTCCGGCGCGGCCCCTGTGCTACGCTTCGCGCCTCGCATGCACGCGCTTTCCGCCCAGGGCCTCGTCAAGACCTACAAGAACGGCGTGCAGGCCCTGAAGGGCGTCGATCTCGACGTCGAACAGGGCGATTTCTTTGCCCTGCTCGGCCCGAATGGTGCGGGCAAGACCACACTGATCGGCATCGCGACGTCGCTCGTCAACAAGACGGGTGGGCGGCTCGAAGTGTTCGGTCACGATATCGATCGCGAGCTCGAGGCCGCGAAGGCCTGCATCGGCGTAGTGCCGCAGGAAGTCAATTTCAACTTCTTCGAAACGCCACTCGAAATCGTGGTCAACCAGGCAGGCTTCTACGGAATTGACCGCCGCATCGCGAAGCAGCGCGCCGAGCACTACCTCAGGAAGCTCGCGCTCTGGGATCGCCGCCACTCGATCTCGCGCGGTCTTTCGGGCGGCATGAAGCGGCGCCTGATGATCGCACGCGCGCTCGTGCACGAACCGCGCCTGTTGATCCTCGACGAGCCCACCGCCGGAGTCGATATCGAGATCCGCCGCTCCATGTGGGACTTCCTGCGGGAGATCAACAGGCAGGGAACCACCATCATCCTGACCACGCACTATCTCGAGGAGGCCGAGACCCTCTGCCGCGACATCGCGATCATCGCCGGTGGCGAGATCGTCGAGCGCGACCGCATGGCGAGCCTCTTGCGGCGACTCAAGAGCGAGGTCTTCGTGCTGAATCTGCGTGATGCCGTCACCTCTGTTCCGCGCCTCGAAGGCTACAGCGTGACCCGCATCGATGATCACACGCTCGAGGTCGAGGTATCGAAGGAACAGAGCCTGAACGGGATTTTCGTGCGCCTCGCGTCCCAGGGCATCGAGGTTGTATCGATGCGCAACAAGGTGAACCGGCTCGAGGAGATCTTCATGCGTCTCGTCGACGGCCGCCAGGGCGCGCGCCCATGAGCGCTGCCGCTGGCGCCAACCCCGGGCCCACATCGACTGCGGCGCCCCTGCCGCCGGCCGTACACACGCGCTGGGTCGGCTTCAAGACGATCATGCGGCGCGAATTCGAGCGGATCATCCGCATCTGGGGCCAGACCATCGTGCCGTCGGCCGTCACCGCCACGCTCTACTTCGTGATCTTCGGTGCGCTGATCGGCCGGCGCATCGGTCCCATGGGCGGCGTCGACTACATGCAGTTCATCGCGCCCGGGCTCATCATGATGGCGGTGATCACGAACTCCTACGCGAACGTCGTGTCGTCGTTCTTCGGCGCCAAGTTCAGCAAGCACGTCGAGGAACTGCTCGTCTCGCCACTGCCGAACTGGGTGATCGTGCTCGGCTACGTCGGCGGCGGGGTGGTGCGCGGGCTGCTTGTCGGCGTAGTGGTCACGGTGATCTCGCTGCTGTTTGCGAAGCTCGCGATCCACCATCTCATGTTGATCGCGGGCGCGGGGCTCCTCACGTCGATCGTCTTCTCGCTCGGCGGCTTCCTGAACGCGATGTTCGCGAAGAACTTCGAGCAGGTGAACTGGATACCGTCGTTCGTGCTGACCCCGCTCACCTATTTCGGCGGCGTGTTCTTCTCGATTGCGCTGCTGCCGCTCTGGGCGCAGAAGCTGTCCTACGCAAATCCCATCCTCTACATGGTCAATGCGTTCCGCTACGGTTTTCTCGGTACCTCCGACGTGAACGTCGTGATCGCCTTCGGGCTCATGTCTGCCTTCGCGGCGGGCATGTTCGTGATCGCGGTGCTTCTCATGAACCGTGGCGTCGGCATGCGCGAGTAGCGTCAGAGCGGATAGTACTGTGGCAGCAGCCAGGAGAGCGTGAGCCACATGATCAGCATCAGCGGCACCCCGACGCGCACGAAGTCCTTGAAACGGTAGCCGCCGGCGCTGAAGACCAGCAGGTTGCAGTTGTCGGCGAGCGGAGTGGCATAGCCCATGTTGACGCCGAAGAGGACCGCCAGCACGAACGGCTCGGGTGCGAGGCCGAGCTGACGGGCAAGTTCCACTGCGATCGGCGTACCGATGACGGCGGCGGCGCTGTTCGACACGAAGTTCGCGAGTACCGCCATGAAGATCATCGTCGCGCTCAGGATCACCGGATGCGGCAGCGACACGGAGACTGCAACGAGCTGGCCCGCCACGAAGGCCGCCGCGCCGGTCTTCACGAGCGCGAGGGACAGCGCAATCGCCGCCACCGTCAGGAAAATCATGGATGAGTCGAGCGCGCGCGTGGCGTCGCGCCACTTGAGGCAGCCCGTGAACACCATCAGCAGCACCCCGACGAGCGCGGCAATCGCCACCGGCGCGATGCGCAGCGAAGCGGCGAGAATGATCATCGCCATGATCGCGAGCGCCAGCGGCGCCTTGCGCGTTTCGGGCACGTCGGTGGTGGCGTCGAGCACCAGCAGCTCGCCGCTGCGCTTGACGGCCGCAATCTGTGCCGCGGGGCCTTGAACAAGCAGCACGTCGCCGACGCCGAGCTGCTCCGCCTGCAGGCGCGCCACCCGGGCGCCCCACTCGTCGCCCTCGCCGGGACGATGCCGTGCCAGCGCCACCAGCTGATAGCGCTCGTCGAAGTCGACCTCGTCGAGTGTGCGCCCGGCGAGCAGCGAGCCGGGCGTCACGACGAGCTCGGCGGTCTGCTGGTCTTCCGCCTTGAGCGGATGCTGCTCATCGACCGGTGCATCGTCGGCGTAGAGATCTCCGCCGATCACGCGCGCATACTCCATCAAGCGCTCCGGCGTGTCGCGCACGTGCAGTTGATCCCCGGCCGCGAGTACCGTGTCGGGCAGTGGCACGATTGCCAGACCCGCCCCACGGGTGACTGCCCGCACCTTCATCGCGCCACCGGTCTTTCTGATCATGTCGGCGAGCGTCGCGCCGTCGGCCGTGCCGCCTGCCTTGATGCGCATCTGGGCGATGAAGACGCGCGGCGAGGTGTCGGCAACTGCGGCGCCCTTCGGCAGCAGATGCGGGGCGATGAGCCACAGATAGAGAATGCCGATGCCGCCCGCGATCGCTGCGGGCTCGAGAAAATCGAACATGTGAAACTGCGGCACCCCGAGGCTCACCGCGGTACCGATCACCAGCAGGTTGAGCGAGGTGCCGATCGGTGTACCCATGCCGCCGATCTGTGCGGCGAAGGTCATCGGCATCAGTGTCCGCGAGGGCGAGCTGCCCGAGCGCAGTGCGACGGTGGTGAGGATCGGAATCATCAACGCCACGAGCGGCGTGTTGTTCATGAAGGCGCTGAAAACGGCAGTGAGTGCGAGCATCACCGCAAGTGCGAACACCGGGCTCGCCGCCCAGAGGCGCGTGACGAAGCGGCCGAGTGGCGCAAGTGCGCCGGTGCGCACGAGTCCCTGGCATGCCATCACGAGCCCGCAGATTGCGACGAGCGCCTCGTTGCCGAAGCCGAGGAAAAAATCCGCAGGTTCGAGCGGACCCGCGGCTGTCGCGTACGGAAAGAGGATGAAGCCGGCCGCGAGCAGCGTGACGATGAGGAGGCTCGAAGTCTCGATCGCGAGGTCTTCGCGCGCGAAGAGCACGAAGGCGAACGCCGTCAGGACGAGTACGGCGATGGCATGCGCGTCGAGAGCCATGGTCGTGGCCAGCGGCCTTGCGCCGCCGGCCGCTCAGCTGCGGCCGGGGAGAGCTACTTCTGCTTCCAGGCGCCGCCGTCCTGGTAATACCAGCCCGGCTTGGCGCGCGCGACCCAGCGCCGCGCGAAGGTCTGGCGAATGTCGGCCTCCCATTCCGGGTGGCCATTCGCCTTGGCGATCGCGCCGTAGAGCGCCGCGCGGTCAGTGTTCTCCTCGGCGACGAGGCGCTTGACGGCCGCCCGTTCCGGCAGCGGCACCGCGCCCTGGTCGCGCACTTCGACGAGTCCGTCGGCCGTGTAGCCCGCAGCGCCCGAGGCAAAGTACTTTTCCAGCTGCTGGAAGCGCTGGGTCATCGAGGCCGTGATCGCGCGGACCTCGGGCGAGTCGACGTCGAGATTGGCGCCGCCCTGCGCATGGGCCGCAGGCACGAGACTCTCGAGGATCGCCGCCGCGACCGTACGCAGCAGCGTTTGGGGTGCCGGCGCACTGCGGGTCTGTGGCGGGGTTTTGCTGGTCGTGGCGGGCGAGGAGCCCGTGACCTGATCGATGATCTGATCCGCCGCCTTCTCGGCTGCCGCAGCCGGGAAGTAGACATTGATGGTGACGCATGCCGCGAACAGCAGGCAGGCGAGCGCCAGTTTGCAGGGCAGGACGACCTTTCGCATGGATCTCTCCCGAATCACGTGACCATTGTCCGGCAGGCGTGTGAACGCCACCTGAACCAGTGTACCTGCCATGCTAATCGACGACCACGCCCTGTGCGTTGAGGCCCGAGACGATCTGCGCGACGAGTTGACGCCAGTTGACGCGGCCCTGGTTGCCGATGATGTCGATGCGCGGCAGGCCGCGGCCCTTCACGATGTAGTAGCCGCCCGGAGCAGGCTCGACCCCCGACATGAGGCAGACGTCGTTCGCGAGGCGGCAGCGGATGCCGAGCTTGTCGTAGCCGTACTCGTCGAAGAATTGCAGTACGCCCGATTGCAGCGCCTGGGCCACACCGCCGCCGCCGCCGCCAACGTTGGACAGCTCCCTGACGGCTCGCGCGCTGATGCGGTGACGCGAGCGATCGCCCTTCGGCGTCTCGAGCCGCGCGTCGAATGCGACGGGCGACCAGTCGAACAGCTCGAGCCCGAGGATGTCGACATCGAGGCGCCCGGTGATCGAGCCGACCGCGAAGGTGCGCGTCACGAGCTCGAGGTTGAGGCTCCGGCCGCGCACGTTGGCGAAGAGTCGTGGCCACTTGCCGAGCGGATCGATGAGCCGCAGCCCACTCGTGACGAGCGTGCCTTCGAACACGCTCGCTTCGATGTCGCCCTTGACGGTGAGCTCGTTGCCGCGCAGTTCGACGCCCGGAATACGCCCGCCGATGCGCCCCGAGAACTCGGGCCAGCCGAACGCCTTGCAGATCGGCGGCATGCTGATCGGCTCGATGTCGGCGTCGAAGCGCACGTTCATGTCCGGCGTACCCGCGCCGCTGACCGCGAGTGTGCGGATATCGATCGCGCCGTCGAAGATCGGCATGTGCCACGGCTCGATCAGCGCAAAACTCGCGGCACGCGTGACGAAAGCGACGCGCGAGGCACCGCCCGAGAGGCCGTACGCACCTCCCGAGCTCCATGACAGCCAGGAGGGCGAGACGTCGGCATTCGTCGCGGCAGCCCAGTGGAGCTCCCCGGCGACGTCCTTCATGAAGAACTCGCGCTCGTTGTACGTCGAGAAATGCTCGAGCTGCAGATCGATGCGCTCGAGGGCATTGTGCGCGAACCTGGCCGTGCCGCTTGCGCGGCCGGCCGTGACGAGATCGCCGAAGTCGGTTGCCGCGAGCGTGATCTGCATGAGGCTCGTGTAGGCCGCTGGAAACTCGAGCGCCTCGATCACGAGACGCCCCAGCGCGAGCTCGGGCGTGGCGCCAAGCGTGAGCGTCGCATTGCCGTGCAGGGCGAGCAGCTGCGGAGCGGTCGCCTCGATCTGCGCGAGATCGACGGTGTCGCCACGCCAGCTGCCCCGCGTGCGCAGCGTGAAGGGATTGCTGTTGAAGTCGAGCAGCACGGGACCCGCGAGCGCCTGGCCGCGCTCTCCCCTTGCCGTTGCGTCGAGGTCATAGCCGCCCTCGCGCGCATCGAGCGCCAGCTCGAGCGTGGCCGCCGTTTCCTCTGCGATGAGGGTGCTCGCCTCGTTGGAGAGATTCAGGTTCGCGAGCGCGAGCGTGACCTCGGCGTGCACCGGCGTTGCGCCGCCACGTGCCGAGAACTTCGCGCCAGCCCGGCCTGCGAGCGTCCAGCCCTCCGGCAGGCTGTACCAGGGCGCGAGGAGGCTGCGTAATTCGGCGACTTGCAGGTCCCGGGCATCGCCGCGCAGCTGCCAGCGTTGCGGGGAGGCGCGACCCTCGACCTCGAGGCGACCGCCGGCGAGCTTCGCAAGGGTTGCGCGCCCCTGGCCGATCGAGACATCCGTGCGAAAGTCCCCCGAGAGCGTGAATGAGAGCGGCCCGATCGGCGTGCGTGCCACGGAGAGGGTCGCCGCATCGCAGCCGAAGCGCGGATCGGCGATCACCGGCTTGTGACAGACGAGGTGCAGTTGCTCGAGTGACGGCAGGCCCTCGCCGGGGCGCACGCGTGCAATATCCACGGTCGCTTCGGTCGTCGAAGCCGAAGTCAGCCGCAGGCGTGCGCTGACATTCTCGAGTCGGGTCTCGCCAGCGACGACTTCGCGCGCTTCGAAGCGGAGGGTATCGACTGCCTGTGCCTGCGCGGCCGTCAACCCTGCCAGTACTGCGAGCAAGCCCCGATTCATGCGCAAGTTCACGGCCCGCAGTGTAACGCGCCGTTCTGCGCTAGACTTCCACGCCTGCCGTTTGACCCCAACGCGCACTGCGCGGGAGCTTGCATGGTGACGAAACGTGCGTTGATCGTCGACGATTCGAAGTCGGCGCGCGCGTTCCTCTCCCGTATCCTCACGAAATACGAAATCGAGGTGGATACCACCGAATCCGCCGAGCAGGCGATCGAGTATCTCGCTGGCGAGCGACCGGACGTCATCTTCATGGACCACCTGATGCCGGGCATGGACGGTTTTCAGGCCGTGCAGATCATCAAGAACAATCCGCGCACGGCGACGATCCCGATCATGATGTACACCTCGCAGGAGGGGGAGCTGTATGTCGGGCAGGCTAGGGCGCTCGGTGCGATCGGTGTGCTGCCAAAGCAGATCCAGCCGGCCGACGTATCGAAGGTGCTGTATCAGCTGAAGCTGATACCGGACCGCCGCACGGATGAGCAGCGCGCGTTCGACGCCGTAATGCCCAGCGACAAGGACGCGCCCGCGCCCGCACATGCATCGGCACCCGCCAGTGCGGCGGCAGCCATCCCGGCGTTTGCTGCCGACGAGCCGACGATTGCAGGCCCGTCCGCCACCGCGGCGGAGTTGCGCGCCATCGTCGATGCCATCGTTCGCGAGCACGTTGCCGCTTCGCGCCGCTCGATCACCGCGCATTTCGATGACCACGCCGCACGCCTGATCCAGGACGTGCGCGGCGCTGTGCAGGAGGCGTTGCCCGATCCGGCGCAGTTGGCCGCGCCCCGGGCAGCGGCGCCGCGTCCTTGGGGATGGGTGGCGGCGGCCGTGGCACTGTTGGCGGCGGCAGCGATAGGGGCCTTCTGGTGGCGCGAGATCGGCGCCGGTCGCGCGCTCGCCGCCCAACTGGTCACCGCCCGCGCGCAGACCGCGGCGCTTGAAACGAAGGTGGCAACGCTCGAAGCCGCGGAAGCGGCACGTGCCGATGAGATCGCATCGGGTGTCCTCGCTGCGCGCACGCTCGCCGACGAAGGCATCCTCGCGCGCGCGCTCGTGCCCTATGGAGAAATTCCACTCGCGAACGACCGCCTCGTCGTCGTGCGCGATGCGCTCGACAAGCTCGCGGCGGGCGGCTTTCGCGGTGCAGTGGACGTCACGACTTATCCGGGGCGATTCTGTCTCATCGGCAACGCGGCGGAAGGCTGGTCGCTCGCGCCGGACGACACTCCCGTCGGCCGCTGCGACCTGATCGGCAATCCCGCATTCGACGGGACGCGACCCGCACAGCGGGAATCGCTGGCGTTTGCGAATCTGGTCGCCGAGCGCCGCCGCGAGAGCAGCGGGGCGATCGACGTGCGCATCGTGACGGGTGACGCGGACGACACCGCGATCGCCTATCCCGCGATCGCGGGCGACCTCACGGCCGCCGACTGGAACCGGGCAGGCCACGCGAACAATCGCGTCGAACTGCGTGCGCGCCCCGCTCCCTGACGCGGGGCGCGAGGGTGGTATCGCGGCCGGCGCCCGCTATCATCCGCACGCCATCGTCGATGCCTCGATCTCGCCGCCCTTCTGGCTGCGGGGCGGGCACGCCCAGTCGATCCTGCCGAGCCTGCCCTGGCGGCGGCCCGCCGTCGAGCGCCGGGCGCGGCCCATGGTCGCAGCGAGCGTCGAGCGGCTGATCGATTGCGGCGACGGCACGATCCTGCAGGCATTCTGCGCGCGCCCTGCGCGGGCCGCTCCGCGGGCGCCGCTCACCATCGTGTTGCACGGCTGGGAGGGCAGCGCGCAGTCGCTCTATGTGCTGTCGCTCGCGCAGACGCTCTTTGAGTGCGGACACGAGGTCGTGCGGCTCAATCTGCGCGATCACGGCGAGACCCACCATCTCAACCGCGAGCTCTTTCATTCCTGCCGTCTGTCCGAGGTGCTCGGCGCCTTGCGCACTATCCAGCGGGGCGCCACGGGGCGGCCCCTGTACCTCGCCGGCTTTTCGCTGGGCGGCAATTTCCTGTTGCGCGCGGCGGCGGCAGCGCGCCATGCGGGTATCGAGGTGGCACGCGTCGTCGCAATCTCGCCGGTGCTTGATCCGAAGCACACGCTCCACGCCCTCGAGCACGGCGCGCCGCTCTACAGCCGCTATTTCGTGCAGAAGTGGAGCCGCTCGCTCGTCAAGAAGCAGGCGGCATGGCCCGGGGACTACGACTTCACGGCGCTCATGCGCAGGGGCGGGCTGCGTCACATGACCGCCGAGCTCGTGAGCACCCACACCAGCTTCCCGACGCTTGACGATTACTTCGAGGGTTACGCGATCACCGGCGAACGGCTTGCGCAACTTGAGGCGCCGTCGACCATCATCGCCGCGCTCGACGACCCGATCATCTCGCCGTCGGACCTGCCGCGCCTCGCAGCGCCCGCGGCACTCAGCATCGTACTGACGCCGCACGGCGGCCACTGCGGCTTCTTCGAGCAGCTCACGGCGCCCAGCTGGGCTGACCGGCGCGTCGCGGCGCTCCTCGGCACGTAGCCCGTCGCCCGTCAGCTCGCCAGGGCCTGAAGCATGGCGTCGCGCCAGCGGCGATGTCCTGCGTCTGCCTGCATCGTGGCGCCCGGCTCGAACGACTGGCTTTCGCCGTCGGGAGGCGCGGGTGCGCGGGCCCGTATCAGGAGCCCGAATACCCCGCGCGCTGTCGCCTCGGAGTCCTTGGGTCGCAGGAGGGGAATGCCGCAGAGGTCGGCGATCAACTGCACGAGTCCGTTCGATTGCGAGAGGCCGCCGGTCACGATCGCGCGCGCGATCGGTCCGGCGCCACGGAGTGCGTTGAAGTTCTCGCGCACGAGATACGCGATGCTGGCGACCAGCGCCGCAAAACGGGCGCCGCCGTCGCCGTCGCCCACGAAGCGCGATTCGAAATGGCTGCGCCAGTACGGCGAGCCGAGGCCCGAGATGCCGTTGAGAAAGAGAAGGTCGGGTGCCGCACGCGCAGCGGGCGCGGTCGCTTCCCAGCGGCGCCAGGCCGCCGCGAGATCGAGCGAGTCACGCGCCGCGAGCCATTCGAGGGCGCTCGCCGCCCCGTTGACGGTGCCTTCGAGCGAGTACAGGGTGCTTGCCGCGTCGCCGTACAGCACGCTGCCGAGCAGCGGGCCTGGCTCGGGGCGGCGTGTGCCGGTCGTGCGTTGCAGGAATGCACCGGTGCCGAGGTTGAGATACAGCGTGTCCTCGCGCGGCGGCCCCCACGCGAACGGCACTGCCGATTGGTCCCCCGTCACAACCGAAAGCCTGGTGCCGGGCACCAGATTTTCGGTTATCGGGGCGTCGAGCGTGGTCAGGCCTGGGGCCGGCAGCCAGTCCCGCTCCACGCCGAAGAGCGCCAGCAGCTCCGCGGACCATGCGCCGCGTTCCGCATCCCACAGCTGCGTGCGCGAGGCGTTCGCGGGATCAACCGCCGCCGCGCGGCCGATGAGCCGGCTCGCGAGGAAGGTTGCGAGCGGGCCGACGATCAACTCGCCGCGCGCAGCGGCTTCGCGCACCGCGGGCAAGTGATCGACACACCAGCGGATTTTCGTCGCGCCATAGTGCGCCGACAGTGGCAGCCCCGAGAGGTGGCGCACTCGAGCTTCGTGTGCGCGCAAGGGCACGAGTGCTGCCTCTGCGCGGCGGTCCTGCCAGGAAATGACCGGTGAGAGTGCCTCCCCGGATGCCCGCCGCCAGCACACGATGCTCGAGCGCTGCGTCGCAAGTCCGGCAGCGGTGGGCCAAGGTGCATCGCCGCGTGTCGCGAGCGCGCGTGCCACCGACTCACGCAGCGATGTGACGATTTCCTCCGGATCGTGCTCCACCCGATCGTCGCCGATGCGCGTCGTCGCGATGGGCACGCGCGCCTGCGCGAGCTCGCGGCCTTCGTCGTCGAAGAGAATCGCGCGACTGCCCTGTCCGCCCTGATCGAGCGCGAGCCAGGTGTCAGGCCGGCGTGAGTGGCAAGGTGTCGACATCGGCGACCGCACGACGGGAGGGAAGGGACGAGGCGACGCGGCGTAGCACCTGGGCCGCCGTTGCGCGAAAGGTGGTGAGCTTGCCGCCGTAGATGGCGATCACCCGCGGCGCCTGCTCACGGTCGACTGCGAGATGGGTCTCGCGCGAGCGGTGAAACGCGTGGCCCGGGCCGCCCGGGAGCACCCGAAGCCCCGCGAAGGCGCTCGGGGGACTCGCGGCGCTGGCTGCCGCCACGCCGGGAAAGTAGCGCCGCAGGATGCCGAGCAGGTAGTGCGATTCGCCGGCGGTTGGCGCGACTTCGTCAGGCCCGGCGCGATAACGCAGCTCCGTCGTGCCGATCATCAGCGCTCCGTGAAACGGCATCACGAAGATTGCGCGGCCGTCCCGCGGGCTCTCGACATAGTAAATGCCTCGCGCCGGCGGTGCCGACTGCAGCAACAGGTGCGTGCCCTGCACCAGCTCCACATCCGCAACCGCGCCGGCCGGCGTTATCTCGCGCGCGACCCGCGCCGCCCAGGGCCCTGCGGCATTCACGAGGACTTGCGCGCGACATTCGTGCACCTTGCCGTCTGCGGCATAGCGCACGACCACTTCGGCATCGCGTCGCTCCGCACCGATGAAGGTGGCAGGGATCGCGGATTGCGCGCCGAGCCGTTGCGCCGAGGCCCACACGGCGCGCGCCAGTGCGGCGTCATCAGTCTGTCCGTCGTGATACCAGAAGACCCGCTCGAGGCCGCGAGTCGCGAGCCCGTCCAGCGCCTCCCACTCGCTGCGCGGGACGAGGCCGAAGCCCGCACCGCCGGCGAATCCCGCAAGCCCCGCGTAGAGCGCGAGCCCCGTGGCGAGCACCCACGGTCGCCGGCGCGTGTCGGCGTAGACCGGGATGTGGAATCGCTGCAGGCGCACCAGTTCCGGCGCGAGGCGCAGCAATGCGGTGCGTTCGTGCAGGCTCTCGCGCACGAGCCGCAGCTGGCCGGTTTCGAGATAGCGCAGCCCACCGTGAATGAGCTTGCTGGAGCGACTCGAGGTGCCTGCGGCAATCGCGGTTTTCTCGAGCAGGAGCACGCGATGACCCGTGGCGGCGGCCCGCTGGGCGACGCCGACCCCATGGATGCCGCCGCCGACGATCACGAGGTCGAAGGCGAGGGTCATGCGGCTACGCGATGGTGCTGTTGCGTGCGCGCATTGCGACGCCGAGTTCGCGCACGGCCATCGTCTCGACGAAATCGGCGCCGCGCGCCGCGAGCGAAAGCGCCAGCTCGATCGTCGTGACCTCGTAGATCACCCAGCGCCAGGTGCCTCGCCAGAGCGGCTCGCCCGCGCCGAGCTTCTCCTCGTCGCAGAACAGGAACTCGGGTTGCAGGGCCTCGCACTTGAGGCGCGTATGGCTGTCGTAGTGCGGCAGCACCCAGCCGATGCGAAAGCCGCCGATCTGGCGGGCGCGGAACACCGCCGGCAGATCGAAGGAGATGATGACGACCTGCGAGCGCCACGGACGCACCGCTTCGAGAATCTGCGGCACGACCTGGTCGTGTCCGAAGCGGGCAAGGCTGGCACGCTTCACTTCGACGAAGAGAGTGACCTCGGGCCGGTCGTCGAGCAGGCGCGCCGCGTCGGCGAGGGTCGGGATGCAGGTACCGGCATATTGCGCGCCAAATCGCTGCCGTTCCGCGGCTTCGGTGTTCACGAGCTCCGCCACGGGCTTGTCGAAGACGTTGCCTGTGGCGCCGGTCGTGCGGGCGAGGTCGGCGTCGTGGATCACGACGGGTACCCCGTCGGATGAGAGGTGCGTGTCGATCTCGAGAAACCGCGCACCCAGGTCGAGTGCGGATTGCAGCGCTGGCAGCGTATTCTCGGGAAACTCGCGTGCATTGCCGCGGTGTGCCACAAGGTGGACGATCCGTGCTGGTTTCATGCAGCCGACCGCGCGGCTGTCGGTGTTTCCCTACAGCCGCCCCTGTTCCTCATGCGCAGCAAGTATGTAAGCATGGGGCGGATTTCGATATGTCGTCCGGATCGACTCCGGGCAGTATATCCGGGGGTATCACATGAATCGCGCGAAGCTGCAGGGATTGCTGTTCATTGCGTTCGCCGTCGGTTGCGTCGCTCTCTCCGGGTGCGGGACCGGCAACTCCTACGACAACGACCCCAACCCGCCGGCCGCGGACACGACGCCGCCCTCCGTACCGGCGAACCTGCAGGCAACCGCGCCGGCGCCGACGCAGGTTCAGCTCACGTGGGGAGCTTCGACCGACAACGCCGGTGGCCGCGGGCTCGCGGGCTACCGCGTCTACCGTAACGGCAGCGCGACGCCGCTCGCGTCCCCCACGACCAACAGCTACGCCGACAACTCGGTCGCTGCCAATACGACGTACACCTATCAGGTGCGCGCCTTCGACGCGGCGACCCCGCCCAATGAGTCGGGCTTGTCCGTGACGGCAAACATCACGACCCCTGCCGCGGCCGACACCACACCGCCGTCGGTGCCGGCGAACCTGCAGGCAACCGCCCCCACGCCGACACAGGTGCAGCTCACCTGGGCCGCATCGACCGACAACGCGGGAGGCAGCGGAGTCGCTGGCTATCGCGTCTATCGCAACGGCAGCGCGACAGCGCTCGCTTCGCCCACCACAAACAGTTACACGGACAACACGGTCGTTGCGAACACCGCGTACACCTACCGCGTGAGCGCCGTCGACGCGGCGACACCGCCGAACGAATCGGCGCAGTCGGGGCAAGTGAGTGTCACGACGCCGAATGTGCCGGTCTCCGGCCTTGATTCCCGGCCAGGCAACACAACCTGTCTCGCCGGCGCCGAGCCGACGACGACTCTGGCAGTGACCCGGGTATTTCCGAACCTCACTTTCAATACACCGGTCGCGATGCTGCAGGCGCCGAACAACGCGTCGCGCTGGTATGTCGTGCAGCAGGGCGGTCGGGTGCGCATGTTCGACAATGTGCCGGGTGCCTCGACGACCACGGATTTCATCGATATCACCGCACGAGTGAGCTCGGGCGGCGAGCGCGGCCTGCTCGGCATGGCCTTCCATCCGAATTTTCCGACGGATCCGCGCGTGTTCCTCTCCTACACGACTACGGTGCCCGGGCCACTCACCTCACGCATTGCCGCATTCACGCTTGTGAGCGGCGGCAGCACGCTCGACCCCAATAGTGAGAATGTGCTGCTGACAGTCAGCCAGCCCGAGTCCAATCACAACGGCGGCAACATCGCCTTCGGGCCGGAAGGTTTGCTCTATGTTGGTTTCGGCGACGGTGGCGGCGGCAACGATCAGCACGGCCCGATCGGCAATAGCCAGAACCTGCAGACGCTGCTCGGGAAGATGCTGCGTATCGATGTCGGCGGACCCGCGACTACTGGTTACACGATTCCAGCAACGAATCCGTTTGCCGGCACTGGCGGAATGTGCACGAGCGGCAGCACGACCTCGCCGCAGTGTCGCGAAATCTACGCGTATGGCCTCAGGAACCCGTGGCGTTGGAGTTTCGATCGCGGCGGCTCTCACGATCTCTGGGTGGGTGACGTCGGTCAGGCTGCTCGTGAAGAAATCGACCGCGTCGTCAGCGGCGGTAATTACGGTTGGCGTTGTCGCGAGGGCACGCTGACCACCGCGAACTCCTGTCCCGGGGTTACGGGGTCCTTCCAGGCGCCGATTGCGGAGTACGACAACCCGAACGTGGGATTCTCCGTGACAGGCGGGTATGTCTATCGCGGCACGGCCATTCCTTCCCTCGTGGGCCGCTATGTTTTCGGCGACTATGGCAGTGGCCTGATCTGGAACATACCGGCTGCTTCGTCACCGACCGTCGTCGTTACGGCCGCGCAGGGTCTGTCGACCGGTGGCCTCGGGATTTCCTCGTTCGGTGAAGCGGTGAACGGCGAGCTCTTCGTTGTTGACATCAACGGCGGCGGCCTCTACCAGCTCGTGCAGGGCGCAGGCGGCGGTGGCGGCGTGGCGACGCAGTTTTCGGCGACCGGTTGCGGGGCGAGCGGCAATCCTGCGCAACCCGCATCGGGGCTCATCCCCTACGCGCCGAACGCCGGCTTCTGGTCCGATGGCGCGGACAAGACACGCTGGCTCGCCCTGCCGAACGGCCAGAACATCGACACGAGTGCCGCCGACCACGATTGGAATTTTCCGCCGGGCACCGTGCTGCGCAAGGATTTCAGCATCGGCACGCGCCTGGTCGAGACGCGCCTGTTCATGCGCCACACCAGCGCCCCGAACAACTGGGCGGGCTACACCTACGAATGGAACGCTGCCGGCACCGAAGCAACGCGCGTCGTCGGCGGCAAGACCGTCACGATCGGTACGCAGGACTGGATCTTCCCGAGCGAGGCGCAATGCCGCGCCTGCCACACTGCGGCTGCGGGTCGCAGCCTCGGGCTCGAGACGGGGCAGCTGAACGGCAACCTGCTGTACCCCGCGACAGGGCGCACCGCCAATCAGCTGGTGACGCTGAGTGCGATCAACACGCTCTCGCCGCCGATTCCAGACCCCTCGACGCAGACTGTGATCCCCGACCCGTACGGCACGAGCGGCACGGGCACCGAACGCGCCCGGGCTTGGTTGCACACCAATTGCGCGTTCTGCCACCGCCCGGGCGGCTCGACCGGAACGAATATGGACCTGCGCTATGCCACATCGCTCGCGGGTACCAATACTTGCGACGTCGTGCCGCAGGACGGTCTCGGTCTGCCAGGCGCGCGCATCGTCGCGCCCGGAGCACCCGGGAGTTCAGTGCTTCTCGAGCGCATCGATACGCGAACCCCGGGGGTCGCCATGCCGCCGCTCGCGTCGAATCTCGTAGACGATCTGGGCGTGCAGCTGATCACTGCGTGGATCAATGGCCTGGCGACGTGTAACTGAAGACGAGCCACGGGCGACGGGCTAAAGGCAAGAATCAGGCGCTGCGCTTCTCGTCGAACTTCACGACCGGTTGCGTGCCGGTGACGGCGATGTCTCCATCGATCACGGCCCCGTTTGCGATCGCGAGCGACCTGGCGGCTATGCTGCCGCGGATCACCGCAGTCGCGCCGATCTCGAGCTTGTCGTCGATCGTGACATTGCCGATCACTTCGCCCGCGATCACGCCGGATTTCGCGTGCACATCACCGTGCCATTGCGCGCCTACCGAAATCGATATCGCGCCGCCAATACGGCCCTTGCCTTCGAGGCTGCCCGACAGCACGAGCGGGCCCCGGGTCTCGAGATCGCCCTGCAAGCGGCAGCCCTCGGCGATGAACGTGGGCGAAGCGCCGAACTGATCGAGCAGGCGCCGCTTGGGCAGATCTGGCATGCGTGCGTCCTCCTGGCGCTAGAATATCAGCGGAACCTGTTCGAAGGAGCACGTCGACTCATGTCAGCTTACGTACGTTTGGCGATATTCGTGACGTGCATCGCGATCCTTGCGGGCTGCAGCCGTGAGCGCCGGGATTGGCAGTCTGCACAGACAGCGGACACGATCGAGGCCTACGGGGACTTCCTCGCAAAGCACGGCGACAGTCCGCTCGCGGCGCAGGCTGAGACGCGCGTCAAGCAACTTGGCGAGGAGCGCGACTGGCAGCAGGCTGCGACGACCGACACGCTCGAGGCCTATCAGGCCTACCTGCGCCAGCACCCGGAGAGCAAGTGGGCGGAGGAAGCGCGCATCCGCGTCGAGAATTTCTCGCTGGCAGGAGCCACACCGGGTGCGCCCATGGCGTCGGGCCCGGCTGCGCCGCCGGCGGTTGCATCGCCCGCAACGACCGTCCCGCCCATACCGGCCGCGCCACCTGTGCAGAGTGCGCCGCGACCGGCGACGCCGTCGTCGCGGACCTTCGAGCACGGCATTCAGCTCGGTGCTTTCAGCACGGAGGCGAAGGCGCATGCGGAATGGGAGCGCGTCGCGCGTGCGCATGGCAGCGTGCTCGCTGGTCTTTCTCCCGCCGTGGTGGCAGTGAAGAGCGGGGGCAGTACGCTCTATCGACTGCGCGCCGCAACTGGAGGCGAGGCGAAGTCGCGCAGCCTCTGCGAGGCACTGCGTTCAAAAGGGCAGGCGTGTGTCGTAGTCCTGCCCGTCGGAAAGTGACGCCCAATGTCACCGGGGGCCGTCACGCGCGACGCGAGGCCCGCATAACACACTGATTACCAAGGGCGCGTCTTTTGGCACGCGCCTTGCTCTTTCCTCAGGTGTCGATGAGCACTCGCACCCTGACACTCCTGATGCCCGCGCTGCGCCCCAGCGATTGCGTCCGCCATTGGCCGGTCGCGCTGCTGCTTGCAGCAAGCAACGGTGCGCTACTGCAGAACCGCGTCGATGCACGAGTCGCGCGCGCGCACTGCGTGGCGAAGGCTTACGCGCTCTCCGGCGCACGCTGCTTCCGGGGCGCGCAGGACTGATCGACCCGATCTCATCCGCGAACAACTTCCCCGGTGTTCGCTGACCTCAGCCGCGGGAGCTACGCTCCCGCGGCTTTTTTATTGTCCGCAGCGCGCCTACTGCAGCGGCTGGTCACCGAACTTGTACGTGAAGGTCAGGAAGTAGGTTCTCCCGACCGAGTCGAACCACGACACGTCGTAATAGGGATAGGCCGTGTAGGTCGGGTCTTTCGGCGGCATCTTGTCAGTGAGATTGTCGATGGTGAGCGCGACCCGCATCGACTCACCGAAGGTGTAGCTCGCCGACGTGTTGTAGCGCCAGGTGGCATCGATCCATGGGCTGCCGCCATCCTCCGGGTCGTAGACCTGATCGTAGGAGTCCGAGTTCGGCAGCTTGCCGAGACGCTCGCCGTGCAGGCTGGCAGCCCAGCCACCGTACTGCCAGCTGAGGGTGGCACTCGACTTCGTGCGCGGGATGTCGAAGCCGCTATTGATCGCGAACTCATCCTCGATCGGGTCGCCGCGGAACTGCTGGAACTCGTGTTCGTTCACCCACGTGTGGCTGGCCGACAGTCGCCAGTCGCCGATGCGCGTCGCGAGCCGGTACTGCGCGCTCACGTCGAGCCCGCTGGTCGTTTCACGGGCGACGTTCACCGGGTTCACGAAGATGCCGTACAGGTCCCCGTTGATCCGCGTAATGCGCGCGATCGCGTCGACGCAGGTTGGCGAGGACGGATCGAGATCACCGAGGCGGCAGCTCGCCTCGTCGCGCAGGATCGCATCGACGCTCATGTCCTGCACCTGGTCGCGCATCCGGATGTCGAAATAATCCACTGTCACGTCGAAACTTGTGGTCGGTGACCAGACGAGTCCGGCGGTCCACGAGGTGCTGGTCTCGGGGTCGAGGTTGCGGTTGCCCTCGCGCGAGCGGATCAGGTTCTCGTCGTAGTCGGAGCAGTCCGATTCGCCGGGGTCGTCCGAGAGGCAGGTGTAGTAGTCGAGGCCCGAAGTCTCGTCGTTGCCGGGGCCGGAGAACACGTAATGCAGGTCGGCCGCGCGGAAGGCCGTACCGTAGGAGCCCCGCAGCAGGAGCGACTTCAGCGGGCGCCACTCGAGGCCCGCGTTGTACGTGAACTTGCCGACCTCGTTGCCTGCATAGTGATACTGGTCGTAGCGGCCGGCCACGCTGAGATTCACGCCCTCGAGCAGCGGCGCGCGCAACTCGCCCGCAGCGGCCCAGCGGTTGCGGCTGCCGTGGCCGTCGGAGTCCTTCCAGCTGTAGTAGTAATACTGTGTCGCGAGCGGGTCGGGGTTGAGGTCATAGGCCTGATTGCCGGCTTCGATGACGCCCGCGAAGCCGACCGGCCCCGCCGGGAGGTTGAAGAGCGCCGCGTTACCGAGAGTGAGCGCGAGCGTGTCGGTGCGCGATTCGGGGTGGTAAGTCGTTTTCGTGCCGATCGAGTCGTATTCGGCACGGGAGAGCGGCGTGTAGAGGCGCGAGGGGTCGGCGTTGAAGATCGGGAATCCGTCGTCGTCCACGCCGAGCTGCGGGCCGAGGAACAGTTCGTTGGCGGCTCCCGCCACGATCTGTGGCCAGCTGATCGTTGCGGTGTACTGCGAATGGCTCAGCGCCAGTTCGTAGGTCCAGTCTTTCGGGAGATCGCCGGCGAAACCTGTCGTGAGGCTGAAGGTGGTCTGGTTGTTGCGGATCATGCCGCGACCGAGGCCGCCCATCTCCTCCGGCGAGAATTGCCGCTGCCAGTATTCGACGTCGTCGGTTGCCTGATTGTAGAAATAGCCTTCCTCGTTGCCATCAGGCGCCATGTAGCTCCAGCTGGTGACATCACGATAGAGCGCGAGCTTGTGGTAGCCAGCCTGGAGGTCGGCGAACCAGCGATGGCCGTTGGCAAGATCGTAGTTGAGCGAGCCGTAGGCGTTCACGCCCTTGCGCTCACTGATGATCGTGCCGTAGCCGATCGACTCGTTGCTGCCGCAGTAGAAGCCGTCGTCACCGTCGATTCCCCAGCCCGGGCGCACCGCGTAGAACGTGCTCCCGCCGTTCTGGGAGGCGAGCGCATTGCAGGTCGCCTGGCCGGGGTCGAGATATTCGTCGTACCAGTTGGTGCGCAGAAACGCGCGGCGGGCAATGCGTGATCGCGCGGTCGGGCCGTCGAGCGTCGAGTCCTGGATGCTGCGGTCAAATGCCCACAGCGGCCGCTGGTCGAGCAACTCGGCGCCGAAGACGGCAGTGAAGGCGCCGCGCTCGATTCCTGAGGAGACATCGAGGTGGTACGACTCGTTGTCGCCCCGCGTGGCATCGCCATAGCGGAGGTTGATCGATGTGCCGTCGGGCTTCTTCTTCAGAATGAAGTTCACGACACCTGCGATGGCGTCTGAACCGTACACCGCGGAGGCGCTACCGGTGAGCACTTCAACGCGGTCGACCATGCCGAGCGGGATGTTCGAGACATCAGTGAAGTTGCTGCGCCCCTTGAAGGGCAGCGGAAAGTCGGCGATGCGGCGGCCGTTGACGAGCACGAGCGTGTGGTTCGGCCCGAGGCCTCGCAGGTCGACCTGTTGTGCGCCGGGCGAGAAGTCGGCGCCGCTCGATGACTGCTGGCTCTGTGTCTCGCCGCCGTTCTGCGTGATCGAGCGCAACAGTTCGGGCACGGCGGTGAAGCCCGCAGCCTGGATGTCGCCCGCGGTGATCACGGTGATCGGCGAGGGGCCTTCGACGGCAGTGCGTGCGATGCGCGATCCCGTGACCTGTACGACTTCGAGTTCGGACGGGGCCGCTTCCTGCCGGGGCGAGGGTCCCCCCGCTCCGCCGAGGGTCTCGCTGGTTTGCGCGCGGGCCGGAGCGCGGCGCGGGCCATCGTTCCTGACGATGACGACTGCGCCCGAGGTTTCGCGGCGCGGACCGAAGCCGCTGCCGAGCAGCAGATGATCGAGCGCGGCGTCCGCGGACAGCGCGTTCTGCACGCCGGCCGTGTGTACGCCCTTCAACTGATCGGCGCGATAGACGAACTGGACGCCGGTCTGTTGCGCGAGCGAATCGAGCGCGGCGACCAGCTCGCCTGCAGGCAAGTCAATGGATGCGGAGGCAGCCTGTGCTCCCGCGGCCAATACTGCGAAACTGGCAAGGCCCGACAGCCACCGGCGAATCTTGGTCGACATCTGCACTTTCTCCCCTTGACCCTTGAACAAGACGAACGACTGCGGCAAATCCCCCGCTTACCTGCTGTGAAGCACGATGCGGTCGGGAAGGCGCTCGACGCGAATGTTGAAGCCACTCTCGAGCAGCCGCACGAAAGCCTCGGAGTTCGACCAGCGGAAATTGCCGCCAATCCGTAACAGCCCTGTGGCTGTATCGCCGATGACGAGTCGCTGCGAGCCGTAGCGATTGAACTCGGCCACTGCGGTTTCGAGCGAAGTATCGTGGAAAGTGAGATAGCCGCTGCGCCACGAGAGGATGCGCTCGGCGTCGGCCACCGACCCGGCGCGCACGAGCACGCTGCTGCCATGCGCAGTCGCGATACTGCCAGCGGTCAGCAATGCGCTCGGCACGGGCGACCCGTCGCGCGGCGGCTGGGCTTCGAGGCGCACGCTGCCCTCGGTGACCACGATGCGCATTTCATCGGGATCGCGACGCACCGCGAAGCGGGTGCCGACGGCGACGGCCCGCCTGCCGCCGACGGCGACGAAGAACGGGCGCGTCGCATCATGCGCGACCGAGAAGAATGCCTCGCCCCGCCGCAGCTCGATACGGCGATCGCGGTGACTGAGGCGCACGTCGATTGCGCTGTCGCTGCTCAAGGTGGCCCGACTGCCATCGGCGAGCGTGATCGTGCGCATCTCGCCAGCCCGGGTGGTGTACGAGGCCTCTTCGCTTGCGACATACACCTGCCATCCCCACCCCAGGGTACCGCCGACGATGAGAGCCGCGAGCGCGGCGCCCGCCCAGGCGGCGCGGAGGCGCCGCGCACCTGCAAGTGGCGGCGTGCAATCGGCGGGGGTCGTGTCGCGGACCGAGGGCAGGCTGCTCCACTGTTTGCGAGGGGGAACGGCGCCGGAACGGACGCCTGCACCGAGGGCCTTCAGGCGTCCGCATGCCGCCCATGCGGCTTCGAGGCGCAGAAAGGCGACACGACGCGCGGTGGACGCTTCGATCCACGCGCCGAGCTCGGCTTCGTCGCGTTCTGTCCAGGCGCTACTGTCGCGCCGCGCGAGCCACGCGGCCGCTTCGTGTTCAATCCGCCTGCTGTCGTGTGAATCCATCGTCATCGCTGATCTCGCGTGCGATGCCGGTCGGTGCCACGGGCTGTCCGCCGTAGTACCAGGCCGCCATCTGCCGCACGCCCTTTGCGAGGTGTTTCTCCACTGTCTTTTCGCTGACACCCATACGCTGCGCCACCGCCTTCTGCGGCAGGTCCTCGACCCGGCGCAGCCACACGGCTTCCCGGCAGCGATCGGGCAGCCTGTCGAACGCTGCAGCGAGACGGGCGAGCGCCTGGCGACCGCTGACGTGTTCGAGCGAATCGTCCTCTACCAAGACGTTCAAGCCGTCGAAATCACCCACTGTGAAAATCGGCACGACCTTGGCACGCCGCAGCCGGTCGGTCATCAGGTTGCGGGCGGTCGTGAAAAGGAAGGACTTCGGCGCGGTGGGCAACGCCTTGCCGGCGGCCTCGTAGACGCGGACATAGATGTCCTGGCGCAGGTCGTGCACGTCGTCGCGATGCGGCCAGCAGCGGCGCAGGTAGCGCTCGAGCGACTGCTCGTGCACGAGAATCTCACGGGCGAACCAGCTGTCGAGCGCAGCGGACACGGTATTCCCCTTGCCGGAGCGCCCACCTTACCGAATCGGACAGCGTGGCGGCTACAATGGCACGGTGCACCTGAAAATCGCCAGCGGCGCCTTGGCCGTGCTCGCCCTACTTGCGCTTGCAGCGGCAGAGGCCGCTGTGCCAGACGAGCTCCGGGCCCTGACGCTCGACAACGGATTGCGCGTTATCGTGTGGCCGGACCACGATATCCCGAATGTCGCACTCTACAATTATGTGCGCGCCGGCAGTCGCAACGAGGCGCCCGGCATCACGGGATTGGCGCATTTCTTCGAGCACATGATGTTCAACGGCACCGAGCGGCGTCCCCCCGGCGATTTCGATCGCGAGATGGAGGCGCAGGGTGGCTCCAACAACGCGACGACCTCGGATGATCTGACGACCTACATGGACTGGTTCCCGAAGACTGCGCTCGAAATCGTGTTCGACCTCGAGGGTGATCGCATCGGCCATCTCGCATTCGACCCGAAGGTGGTCGAGAGCGAGCGCGGTGTGGTGTATTCGGAGCGGCGCCTGCGCGTCGAGGACGACAACAACGGCTTCCTCGCGGAGCAGGTGCAGAGCACGGCCTTCGCCGCGCACCCGTACCATATTCCGACCATCGGCTGGCCGTCGGACATCGAGGGCTGGACTCTCGCCGACCTGCAGAAATTCTTCAAGACCTACTACGCGCCGAACAACTGCACGTTCGTCGTCGCGGGCGACGTCGATCCGGAGCAGGTGTTCGCGCTCGCGCGGAAATTTCTCGCGCCGATCCCGCGCCAGGCGGCACCGCCCGCAGTGCGCACCGTCGAACCCGTGCAGCCGGGCGAGAAGCGCGTGACCGTCGAACGCCGGGCGCAGACACCGTTGCTGCAACTTGCGTACAAGGCGCCGAAGGCAGACGACCCGCGCAATGTCACGCTCGGCCTGCTCGCGACGATCCTCGCGGAGGGCGACGCCTCGCGGCTGCACCGTACGCTCGTCGAGGAAAAGAAGCTCGCCGTGAGTGTCGACGCCTATCTGCAGGAAGGCTTTGATCCGGGCCTCTTCTGGGTGTTCGTGACGCTGCCCGAGGGCGGCGACCCGGCCGTTGTTGAAGCGGCGATCGACGCGGAGTTCGCCAGGCTCGTGAAAGATGGCGTGACCGAAGGCGAACTCGCGCGTGCCCGCAACCTCACGAATGTCGCCTACTTCCAGCAACTTGCCACCATCAACGGCAAGGCGCGCCTCCTCGGTGAATATGAAGTGATGCACGGCGATTACCGCAAGCTTTTCGATCTGCCCACGGAGATTGCGCGCGTCACGCGCGATGACATCCGCACGGCGGCGAAAGAGCTGCTCGACGCACGCCATCGCACGGTCGGCGTGCTGATGCCGCCGAAGGCGGCCAGCGCCTCTGGCGGGCGCTTCGGCGGGGAGGGCTGAGCATGCGGTTGCCGGTTTTCGCCGCCCGCACTTCGCTGGCGCTCCTCGTGCTCGCCCCACTGATCGCGCTGGCCGCCGGTGTCACGGTCCCACCGTACACGCGCTCGGTGTTGCCGAACGGCACCGTGCTGCTTGTCATGCCCCGCAAGGACGTGCCGCTGATCGCGTTCACCGCGCTGCTTCGCGGTGGCAGCGTGGCGGACCCGCAGAGCAAGCCCGGTCTCGCGTCGATCACGGCGGGGCTCCTCGAGAAAGGTGCGGGCGCGCGCGACGCATTCGCGTTTGCCGATGCGGTTGAAGGTGCGGGCGGCAGCTTCACGGCTGCGGCGGGGACCGAGGCCATCACGGTATCCGGCCAGTTCCTCGCCAAAGACCAGGAACTGATGATCGGGCTGCTCGCCGACGCGCTCGAGCGGCCGCGTTTCGACGCCGCCGAATTCGACAGTCTGCGCAAGCGCCGCATCGAAGAGCTGAAGGCGGCGAAGGATTCAGACCCGTCGGGGCTCATCCGGCTCTATGGCCGCCGGTTCCTTTTTGGCGATCACCCCTACGGCAGCCCTTCGAGCGGCAGCGAACGTTCGCTTGCCGCGATCAGCCGCGACGATGTGCTCGGCTTCTACCACGCGAACTTCGGTGCCGACCGTCTCACGCTGATTTTCGCGGGCGATGTCGATGCCGCGGCGCTCACGCAAGCCGTGACACGGGCGTTCCCGGACTGGCGGCGCGCCGCGGCGCCCCAGCGCGAGCTCGCGCCGCCGCCGCGCGTGACCGGACGCCGTGTGCTGCTGATTGACCAGCCGGGTGCGGCGCAGACCTACTTCTGGCTCGCGAATGCGGGGGTCGCTCGCCAGTTCGCTGACCGCGCTGCGCTCGATGTCGTGAATACGCTCTATGGCGGGCGCTTCACCTCAATCCTGAACACCGAGCTGCGCATCAAGTCCGGGCTTTCGTACGGCGCGGGATCGGGTTTCACGCGCGGCACCGTGCCCGGCGAATTCGCGATCCGCTCGTTCACGAAGATGGACGCCACGGGCAGGGCCATCGATCTCGCGCTCGGGACCCTCGAGCACTTGCACAAAAATGGCGTGAAGGACGACATGCTCCTTTCGGCACGCGCCTATGTGCTCGGCCAGTTCCCGCTGCAACTCGAGACCTCAGCACACTGGGTCGCGGCGCTCACGGAGCTCGAACTGTACGGCCTCGATCGCTCGTACATCGATGGATACGCCGCCGCAGTCGAAGCGGTGACACCCGCGGCTGCGACACGCGTCATCGCCGAGGCCTTTCCGCCCGCGGGCGATCTCGTGATCGTGGTGATTGGTGATGCGGCGAAGATCCGCAGTGTTGTCGCGAAGTACGGTCCGGTGACCCGGACGACGATCGCAGCGCCTGATTTCAGGGCATTGCCGCGCGGCGGGTGACGGGCGATGCGCTCTCCTCAATCCTCCGGCAACGGGATGAAGTCGTGCTCGCCGGGCACGGGCGCGAAGCTGCCACCCGCCCAGTCGCGCTTCGCCTGCTCGATGCGTTCACGGCTCGAGGCCACGAAATTCCACCAGATGTAGCGCGGCGTGGCGAAGGGTTCGCCACCGAGCAGCATCACGCGTGCATGATGCAGGGCGCGCAGCCGCACGGTGAGTCCGCGCGTCAGGAGCGCAAGCTGCGCTTCGCCCTGCACCTGTCCGTCGATTTCGAGCTCGCCCGTGGCGACATAAACCGCGCGCTCCGTGTAGTCGGCCGGCAATTCGAGCGCCGCACCTGCGGGCATCGAGGCGTCCACATAAAGCGTGGGCCAGAGCACCTCGACCGGTGAGCGGCGGCCGTACGCTTCACCTGCGATCACACGCAAGTCGCAACCGTCGACGACGAGATGCGGTAGCGACGCGGCGCTGTGGTGCCTGAACGCGGGCGCCGTGTCCTCGTGCCCGTCTGGCAGCGCGACCCAGGACTGGATGCCGTGGATCTGCGAGCCCTGTGCGCGCGCTGCGGCTGGTGTTCGTTCCGAATGCGCGATGCCACGACCTGCTGTCATCCAGTTCACGTCGCCCGGATGGATCTCCTGCACGGAACCGAGGCTGTCCCGATGAAGGAATGAGCCTGAGTAAAGATAGGTGACGGTTGCGAGTGCGATGTGGGGATGAGGGCGCACGTCGACACCGCGACCCGGGGCGAGGGTCTCGGGCCCGAAGTGATCGAAAAAGATGAAGGGTCCGACCATGCGCCGTCCTGGCGCAGGCAACACGCGGCGAACTGCGAAGCCGCCGATGTCGCGCGGCCGCCCCGCGATGATCTGTTCGATGGCCATGGCGGTCTCCTCTCGACGCCCCTCCCGTACCCGTGGATCATGGCGCAAATCCGACCAGGGGGCGAAACCGTGCAAGTCATCCGCATCGCAGGCCTGTTGCTCACGTCCGCGTTCCTGGCGTTGCCATCCCGCGCGGCCGACCCAAAGCTGCCTGCCGCGCTCGAGGACTGGCGCGGATGGGTGCTGACCGGCGAGGAGTACCGCCAGTGCCCCTCGCTTGCGGCACCCGGCACTATCCCGGGCAACGCAGACGCCTTTCGCTGCGCCTGGCCGGGCCGTCTCGCACTCTCGGTGAACGGGCGCGGCGGAGACTTCCGTCAGATGTGGCAGGTGGAGTCGGAGAGCTGGGTGGCGCTGCCCGGCAACCTGGAGCAGTGGCCGCGCGACGTCACGATCGATGGGCGACCCGGTGCGATCGTCGCGCGCGAGGGGGTGCCGCACGCGCGCCTCAACGCCGGGGAACATCAGATTGGCGGTCGCTTCGAGTGGACTGCCCGGCCCGAGTCGCTCGCGGTGCCGCCCGATACCGGACTCCTCGAGCTCACGATCGACGGCGCGCGCGTCGATGCGCCCACGCGCACGGGTGGCGCACTATTTCTGGGCGCGCGCCCGGACGCGCTGCAGCCTGCAAGCTTCGACTTCGAAGTGCACCGGCTGTTGAGCGAGGGCTTGCCGGCCCTGCTCGTCACGCGGCTCGCGGTGCGCGCCACGGGCGGCAGTCGTGAGGTGCTGCTGGGCCCCGTGCTGCCAGCGGGTTTTGCACCGGTTGCGCTCGACTCGCCGCTGCCGGCGCGCGTCGATCCGGACGGCCGGCTGCGTGTGCAGTTGCGCGCCGGCGAGTTCACGATCGGCCTCACCGCGCGCGCCACCGCAGACCTCGCGAAAGTCTCGCGCCCGCAGGCGGGTGCACCCTGGCCTGCAGAGGAGATCTGGAGCTGGCAAGGCGATGATCGCCTGCGGGTCGCGGCGCTCGAGGGCGGCGAGAGCATCGATCCGGCGCAGGCCAACGTGCCCGCCGAGTGGCGCCAGTTGCCTGCAGTGCGCGTGCTCGGGAGCACCGTGCTCGCGGTGGTCGAGCGCAGCCGCGGTATGGCGGGCGGTGAGGAGAACCGTCTGTCGTTGCAGCGCGCGCTGTGGCTCGACTTCGATCACGCGGGATACACCGCGGTTGACCAGCTGAGCGGCAGCGTGCGCACGGGCTGGCGGCTCGACATGGCGGCACCGTGGACGCTGGGCAGCGCCATGCTGAACGACGAACCGCTGCTCGTCACGCGCGGTGGGAGTGATGCGCTCACCGGTGTTGAGCTGCGCGCGCCAGAATTGTCGCTGCGGACCATCGCGCGCAGCGCGGGCGCGCGTGGCGCGCTTCCTGCGACCGGCTGGTCCACCCGCTTCGAGAGCGTGAGCGGGCAACTCAACCTGCCACCGGGGCATCGGCTCGTCGCGGCGCTCGGGGTCGATTCGGCGCCCGGCGCCTGGCTCGAAAACTGGGGCCTGTGGAGTCTCTTCGGAGTCGTGATCGTCGCAGTCTTTGCAGGCTGGATCGGCGGACCTGTCGGCGGCGCGCTCGCGTTCGCCGCGCTCATGCTCACCTATCAGGACTCACCCCAGGTGATCTGGCTGTGGGCGAATCTGCTCGCGGCGCTGGCGCTCTCGCGCGCGGCACCAGAAGGGCGGCTGCGTGCATTCGCCGAGCGCTACCGCGCCGCGAGCTTCGCAGTGCTCGCCCTCGCGCTCGTGCCGTTCATGTGGCAGCAGCTGCGGTATGCGATTCACCCGCAGCTCGATGGTGGTGAGTTGCCGTACTACGCCATGAATGTGGACATGCCAGCGCCGCGGTCCGTCGCGGCACCATCTGCCGCCCCGGAAATGGATGCGGCCATGGCTGCGGGCAAGGCGGTCGAATCGACCGTGGAGAATATTGCCGTGGCCGCTGCGGGGAGTTCCGCGACGCGCGCGGAACGCTACGCGCCCGGCACGATCGTGCAGGCGGGGCCTGGCATTCCAGCATGGCATTACCGCAGCTATGCCTATTCGTGGTCCGGCCCGGTCGAGCCGACGCAGACCGCGCGCTTCGTGATTGCAGGTCCGGTGATCATGTCATTGTGGCGTGTCGTGGGTATGCTGCTCCTTGCGGCCTTCTACGCGTGGCTGCTGGCCGGCACCGGGCCGCGTCTGCAGCAGTATCTGCCGCCGCGGCTGCGCACTTCGTTTGCGCGTGGTGTTGCGCCTGGCCTCGTGATGCTCGTTGCGCTCATTCCGGCCGCCGGTGTCC
>DAORVK010000008.1:0-3989 GCA_035433705.1 Steroidobacteraceae bacterium | reverse complement strand
GCCAGCCCCGCGTTGCGCCGTGGCGGCGAGGCGACCCTGTGGGTGCCGCTGACGCCGGGCGCCCACACCATCACCCTCTCCGGGCGCATTTCGCCCACGGATTCGCTGCAGCTCGTATTTCCCTGGCCACCGAAGCGCGTGGCGGTCAGTGCGACGGGATGGGATGCGGCGGGCTTTGCCGACGGGCGAATGCCGGGAGGCTCACTCGATTTTTCACGGCGCGGCGCGGCGCGCGAGGTGGCAGGCCAAACCTCGGCGCTCGAGCGGGCCGCCCCCGAGTTTCCACCCTTTGCGCGCGTGGTGCGCCATTTCAGGATCGACACGGAAAATCGCATCGCGACGCGCGTGCAGCGGATATCACCCGGGCATGCGGCCTTTTCACTGCCGGTGCCTTTGATCGCAGGCGAGTCCGTGCTGTCGCAGGCCACTGAGGTGCGGGACGGCCGCGCGGCGCTAGCGGTGTTCGCGGCAGGCGAGAACGAGGTCTCCTGGGACGCATCGCTGTCACGCGAGGCGGCCCTGACGCTCACGGCCGCACCGGCCGATGCGCGGTATGTCGAGGTGTGGGAGTTTTCCGTCAGTCCCCAATGGCATGCGGCCTTTGCGGGTCTTGCTGCAACGCTTCCCGAAGATCTGCAGCGTGAGTGGGTGTTCGAATTCCACCCACGGCCGGGCGAGCAGCTGACCGCGCGCTTCACCCGGCCGGCTGCGGCGCCCGGGGCGGCGCTGGCGGTCGATGCCGTGCAGCGCACGCTCTCGATCGGCAAGCGCGCGACGGATACCGAACTCACTGTGCGCTATCGCGCGACACAGGGTGGGCGCCACGTCGTGAAACTGCCAGAAGACACGCATGTCTCGGCGGTGAGCGTCGACGATGGACCGCTGGCGCTGCGCCCCGAGCATGGGGAGCTGTCGATCCCGATCCTGCCGGGCGAGCACATCCTGAAGGTGCTGGGCACGCAGCCGCATGGTGTCGCGACGATCGCGCGCCCCGATTTGCTCGACCTCGGCGCGCCGGCGAGCAATGTGACGACCACCCTCAAGCTGCCCGCCGACCGGTGGGCGCTGTTCGCGGCAGGCCGGGGAGTTGGCCCGGCGATCCTCTACTGGGGCGAGATCGTCGCGTTTCTGCTCACGGCGTGGTTCGTGGGACGCAGCGGCCGCTCGCCGCTTGCGACGCACGAATGGGTGCTGCTCGGCCTCGGGCTCTCGACGCTTTCGTGGGGGGTGCTCGCGCTCGTGGCACTGTGGCTCTTCGCGATGAAGTGGCGCGGGAACTGGGCGGGAGGGGTGTCGCGCTGGCAGTTCAATGCCGTGCAGGTGGTGCTCGCGGGGCTTACCTTCGTTGCGGTTTCGTCGCTGCTCTTCTCGGGTATCCGCGATGGCCTCCTGTCGACGCCCGACATGGGCGTCATCGGGCCGGGGTCGAACGGCGGCAGTTTCTCCTGGTTCGTCGATCGCACGGACGGCACGCTGCCGCAACCGCTGGTCCTGAGCCTTCCGCTGTGGGTCTTCAAAACCCTCGTGTTCGCGTGGGCCGTGTGGGCCGCATTCGCCGTGCTGCGCTGGCTGCGCACCGCGTGGCACGCGTGGCGCAGCAACGGCTACTGGAGATGAGTTGGTGCCGGGTTTTCGGTTATTCGGTTATTGCTCGCTGCGGCCCTTCGTGAGCGGCCATTTCCGGTGAATCACAGCCGAAATGAGCCGTGCATGGCGGCGGCCGACGCAGGATAGTGCGCTTCGCGTCAACCTTGCGAAGGTGATTTCCAGTGTCGAGACCACTGCGCCTGCATGTCGAGGGTGGCCTCTATCACGTCATTCTGCGCGGCAATCACCGCGAGGTGATTTTCCGCGCTCCGGAAGATCGCGCGCGACTCTCGGAGCTGATCTCGGAGGTCATCGGGTCATCTCGCATGAGCGTTCACGCGTTCTGCTGGATGCCAAATCATGTGCATCTCCTCATGGAGGTGAGCGACGTGCCGCTCGGGCCGGCGATGATGCGGATCGCGAGCCGTTACGCGCGCACGGCACAGTGGCGTCGCGAGACGACCGGCCACCTGTTCGAGCGGCGCTACAGGGCGATTCTGGTCGATTCAGAGCGCTATCTTTGTGAACTCTTGCGCTACATCCATCTCAATCCGGTCCGCGCTGGACTTGTCGCGGAACCGGCGGCCTACGAGTGGAGCGGGCATCGGGCATACCTCGGACTCGCCTCCTGGACCTGGCTCACGACGAGTCTCGCTCTCGGGCGATTCGGCAACGAACCTGCGGCTGCGCGCGAGGCTTATCGGCGTTTCGTGCTCGATGGCATCGGGACCGAGCCAAGCCCGGAGTACAGCCGAGGTCGGGCAGACGATTCGCGTATCCTGGGAAATGATGCCTTCGTGGCACGGGCAGCGGCCCGATCGAAGGCAACGGAAGTCCCGTCAATCGACGCGCTGATCTCGTATTTTTGCAGGCAGTACGGAGCGGACTCGGCAGCGCTCAGCCGTTCGGGGCGGCATCGGGAGCTGGTGCGGCTGAGGGCGCTGGTCGTTCACCACGCGCTCGACCGTCGAGCGGCTTCCCTGAGCGAGCTGGCGCGGCGCTTTCACCGTAGCCCCTCTACTCTCTCGGAATCGCTCGAACACTGCCGACGGCAATTTCCCGAGCTCTTCGAGCAACCCCTGCGCCTTCAAATAACCGAATAACCGAAAACCCGGCACCAATGCCTACTCGCAGAGGCTTTCCATGTAGCCCTGCGCGATCGGCGAGAGGCGCTTGCGGGCAAGCTCCCGCGCCTTCGGCGCGTCGACGAGGTACTCGAGCGGCCCGGAGACGAGCATGCGGCGCACGCCCGGGTCGCGGGTGGAGATGCGGGCCATCTTGTTGAGGACGGTGAAACCCCGCGCGATCTTGTCGCGGGAGACGCGCCGCTGCTCGATCGAGCGGGCGAGGTACTGCCCGAAGCGGGCGTAGAGGAAATAGTCGTCGTCTCCGACCTGGAAGCGCGCTTCGGCGAAGAAGTCGGGAAAATTCCTCTCGAGATACTGACTGACTTTGTGAAGACGGGGCTCAGGTTCGCTATCGGCGGACACTTTGCGCTTGTTCATCTCTTAGGGTTCCACACCTCCAAGGGGTCCTGACCACCATCTCTGGGCGTCACGGGCGGTACCACACCCCGCAACGCGGCGCGAACATTACGCTCGTGCGCGCTACGATACAACAACGATTTCAGGTAGACGGTATCGGTGCGCGCCTTGAGCCCGCATTTCATCTGCGCAGGATGCGATTCTCAAGCCACGGCGACTTGCGTACCTGCGGTTCGCTGAACGGAAGCGCAGTCTTGCCCACAACGCCGTTCGGCGCGACGCCGCTTGGCGCCACGCCGCACTGCCCACCAGTGGCCCGATAGGTGAGCGCTGCCGCGAGTCGCCCTTCGGCCGCGTCGCCGAGTGCATGCGCGAAGTCGTCGGCAACCGAGCAGCCGGGTACCGATACGCCGGTGATGCTCACAGTGTTCGCCGGCGAGAAGCCGTCGGGGTAATCGCCGAACTGCTTCGCATTGACGCCGCGGAACTGGATCGAAAAATACGTCGTGCCGCAGTTGTCGGTCGGATAGAAGCCGTAGGGCTTGCCGCAGGTGGTGGAGCCGATCTGGACAACCTCGACATCGATGCCACGCAGACTGTTGATGATCGACTCGCTCGCCGAGCAGGTGCCGCTGCCGGTAATGACGTACACGCGCCCGAGATTGAGTGCCGGCAGCGGCGTGCCCGCCGTCACGCTGAAGCCCTCCGCGGCCGGATGAAACGGCAGCGGCGCGAGCGTCTCGCCGGTGACGGGGTCGCGCGTGGTGTGCTGATCGTTGAATTGCAGCAGCTCGAAGCTGCGACCACTCGTGCGCGCGTTGCCCGCGATCATGTAGGCGAGCTCGCTTGCGATATCGAGGAAGCCGCCGCCGTTGTAGCGCACGTCGAGCACGAGATCGACGATGCCCGCATCGCGCA
>DAORVK010000007.1:89165-91477 GCA_035433705.1 Steroidobacteraceae bacterium | reverse complement strand
TGGCGTAAGATATTGTTTTTCAATAGATCATTTGATACTGTACAAAAGTACGCGGTGCCGGGGGTCGCTTCTCAAACGACGATCCGAACGCGCCGCATGTTAGTTGGTCCCATCCGTTGGGGCCATCGCACTCAATAAGGCCGACCCGAGCGCCGATCGCGCTGCTCAGGCGGACCAAAGGTTTTCGGCGCACCGCCCACGCCAAAAGGGGCGGTCGATAAAACGTGCAGCAATCCTTGCCTCGCGAAATCCCCGCGTCCGATTCATCTTTCTCCGCCCGCCGGTCGGCCCCTGCATCCATAGAAGGGGCAAATGAAAAGAATGCTGGTCAACGCAACTCAACAGGAAGAGTTGCGCGTCGCACTGGTTGATGGTCAGAAACTCTACGATCTGTCGATCGAGTTACCGTCCAAAGAACAGAAAAAAGCGAACGTCTACAAGGGTCGCATCTCGCGCGTCGAGCAGTCGCTCGAGGCGTGCTTCGTCGACTACGGTTCCGAACGTCACGGCTTCCTGCCACTGAAGGATATTTCGAAAGAGTATTTCAGGAAGGCACCCGAAGGCGGGCGCATGAACATCCGCGAGCTCCTGACCGAGGGTCAGGAAGTCGTGGTGCAGGTGGAAAAAGAGGAGCGCGGCAACAAAGGCGCGGCGCTCACCACTTTCATCAGTCTCGCCGGCCGCTTCCTCGTGCTGATGCCAAACAACCCGCGCGCCGGAGGTGTCTCGCGCCGCATCGAGGGCGAGGAACGCGACCAGATGCGCCAGGCCATGGACGCGCTCAATGTGCCAGACGGCATGGGCGCGATCGTACGCACGGCGGGAGTCGGTCGCACGGTCGAGGAGCTGCAGTGGGACCTCGACAACCTGACGCAGCAGTGGGGCCAGATCGCCGGCGCGATCGAAGGCCGCCCTGCCCCGTTCCTCGTCTATCGCGAGAGCGACCCGGTGTCGCGCGCGCTGCGTGACTATCTCGGGGATGACATCGGCGAGTGCCTCGTTGACGACCCGGCGGCATTCGCGACCGCGCAGGAGTACATGCAGCGCTCGATGCCCGCCGACTCGCAGCGCAAGTTGAAGCTCTACGCCGACGACATCGCGCTCTTCACGCGTTTCCAGATCGAGAGCCAGATCGAGTCGGCCTATTCGCACAAGGTGCAGCTGCCCTCGGGCGGCAGCCTCGTGATCGACTACACCGAAGCGCTCGTCTCGATCGACATCAACTCCGCGCGGGCGACCCGCGGCAGCGACATCGAGACGACCGCGCTCAATACCAACCTCGAAGCCGCCGACGAAATCGCACGCCAGCTACGCATCCGCGACCTCGGCGGGCTGATCGTGATCGACTTCATCGACATGGAGTCGCAGAAGAACCAGCGCGATGTCGAGCAGCGGCTGCGCGACGCGGTGCGCATGGACCGCGCGCGCATCCAGATCGGCCACCTGTCCCGTTTCGGGCTCCTCGAGATGTCGCGCCAGCGCCTGCGGCCCTCGCTCGACGAGTCGAGCCACATTGCCTGCCCGCGCTGCGCCGGCATCGGCAGCATCCGCAGCGTCGAGTCGATGACGCTCGCGATCCTGCGGCTGATCGGCGAGGAGATGAGGAAGGACCGCACCGCGCGCGTGATCGCCGAGGTGCCGGTCGACGTCGCGACTTACCTCATCAACGAAAAGCGCGACTGGCTGCGTACGCTCGAAGACAAGAGCGACGTGGAGCTCGTGCTCGTGCCGAACAACAATATCAAGACGCCCGAGTATTCGATCCGCCGCCTGCGCCACGAAGACATGGAGCAGCCGGAGTTCCGCCGCGCGTCCTACAGGATGCCGACGCCTCCCGCCGTGCCCGATCCGACCACCGGACAACAGAAACCGCAGGAAGCGGCCGCCGTGCCGACGTTCCAGCCCGCCACTGCAGCACCGATCGTCGTCGCGCCTGTCGCTGCGCCGGCGGCGCCAGCCGAGGTGGTGCAGCGCGAAGCACCCGCGAGTGGATTCTGGGGCCGCATCAAGCAGTGGCTCAACGGCTCGCCCGTGAGCACAGCGCCCAGCGCCGAGCCACGCACCGGCAGCGGTGAGCGCCATCGGGAGTCACGGCGGGATAATCGCGATCGCGGCCGCGACCGGCATCGCCGCGGCGAGCGCAGTGAACGCGGCGGCGAGCGCGCACGTCACGGCCAGGGCCAGGGCCAGGGCCAGGGCGAGCGCGACGGCTCGCAGCAGCGGGCCCGCCAGAGCGAAGGCGGCGGACGACGCGACGGGCGTGACAGCCGCGACGGACGTGATCGCCAGCGTGGCTCGCGCGAGGGCCAGCG
>DAORVK010000007.1:0-89065 GCA_035433705.1 Steroidobacteraceae bacterium | reverse complement strand
GCGCAACGTGAACGACAGGCGCAACGTGAACGCACTGCGGCATCGCCAGATGCCGAAGCCGCGGCACCCGCCACCGAAGGCGGCGTGAGCCCCGAACAGGCCTCAAATGGTACCGGACCGCAAAACGAGGATCGCGGTGAGCGCCGGCCCCGTCGCCGTGGCCGTCGTGGCCGCCGCGGCGGTCGCGATCGAGGTGAGCGGGATGTCTCGACCGCACCGGATAGCGAAGGCACGTCGGCCGCTGGCGAATCATCGCAGTCTGGCGGCGAGCGCACGCGCGAGTTCGATTTTGCGGCGGAGCCGTCGCAACCCTCATCACCTGCGCCTGAATCAAAGCCCTATGTCGTCTGGTCATCAAAGCCGGCAAGCTACTCGCCGTCTTCGACCGAACAGGTGCCCGGTCCGGGCCGCGACGAGTAAGCGGGCCTGATGCAGCCCTTGCACCCGTCATAGCGATGGGGCTGCATGTGATGCGTGCTGCTGCGGTGATGTCAACACCCGGACAATCGGCCTCGATGTCCGCGTGTTGACGTCGCGCTATCGCATGGGGCTATGCGCGACCGGCCGTCGGCACTACTGGCGCCGTAGCGCAGCGCGCAAGCGCGCTGATCAGCCCCCGCGCACCACGCTCGACGAGATCGACCACGAGATCGAAGTCGCTCGCGGTGCCATAGTAGGGATCAGGTACTTCGATGCGCCCCGCCTCGGGTGCAAATTCCAGCAACAGCTTCAGGCGTTCCTGCACACCCCGGGGCGCGCGGGCGCGCAGATCAGCGAGATTGCTTTCGTCCATCGCGAGCAGCAGGTCGAAACGCGTGAAGTCGACTGAATCGACCTGACGCGCGCGCAGCGCCGAGAGATCGTAGCCGCGCCGCAGCGCCGCTTCCTGCGTGCGCCGATCGGGCGGTGCACCGATATGGTAGTTCCCGGTGCCCGCCGAATCCGCGTGCATGAGGAGCTGTGGTGCCTCCCGGGCTGCAAGCGTGCGAAAGACGCCTTCCGCAGTCGGGGATCGGCAAATGTTCCCAAGGCAGACGAAGAGGACATTCATGGCTCCGCCATTATCGCGCGACCTATTGCCCGAGTGCCTGCCGCAGCGCCGCGATCTCTGTGGCCGAATCCTCGATGATCCGCTCAAGGCGCACCCGGTCGAGGTCCAGCCGGTTGACCGCGTGCACCCCCTGCAGATTGAGCTCGAGGGATTCGGGCCATTCCTGGAATGATGCGAGGAGATCGCCAACGAGCAGCACGTCCGTCAGATCGGCCGGGCCGTCGTGCGCGCGATCGATCTGTTCGTGCTCGTGCACGGCGAGGACGATTTCGTCAGCCATGTCCCAGTTCTCGAGGATTGCCTTGGCAACGTTGGTATGCCAGTCGTTCACGATCTGTCCGTAGGCGGCCGGGTCGGCGAAGAGCGCTGGAAAGTGCCGCGCGCGTGTCAGGAGATAGAGCCGGCCGATGCCGTGCAGCAGCCCCGCGAGCAGCGCCGTATCCGGATTCACCCGCGCAAACTTCCTCGCGGCCACGCTCGACATGGCGGCAACGAGCGTGCTGCGGTTCCAGAGCTCCCTGAGCGGCTGCTCGAGACCCTTCAACTCCGGAGCGCGGGTGAGCTGTGACATCGCGAATGACATCGCGGCGCTGCGCACCACGTTGAAGCCGAGGCGCGTGATCGCAGTGCGCAGATCGTTGATCTGGCGACCCGACGCGTTCAGCGCCGCAGAGTTCGACATGCGCAGCACCCACGCGGCGAGCGCGGGCTCCGAGCCGATCAGGCGCACGACTGTTTCCGGACGCACGTCCTCATCAGCGAGCGCCCGCTGCACGCGAACCGCGACATCCGGAAAACTCGGCAATTCGATCCTGCCGCTCGACAATTCCCTGGCCAGTGCCTGCACGAACTCAAATGCCCCACCCTCCCCGGGGGCGCCCGATGCAACTTCTTGTGTCGCCGTAGCCAATACCTTCTCCTCAACAAGCACCCAGACTCAACAGCCGAGCACGCCGCGAAGTGCGGCGATTTCGGCTTCCGATTCCTGCAGGATCGTCTCGTAGACCGTGGGCGTGAGCCCGAGCCGGGTACAGGCAGGGCTCGCTGCAGTGGCCGCCTCAAGATCCTGCGGCGCTCCCAGTGCCCGCTCGAGGACCACGCCCGCGCGCAGCACTTCCGGCAACCCGGCCGGCCCGCCCGTGTCGCGCTCCGGTCGATGCAGCAGCCCGACTGCATCGACGATCGTGCCCGTCACACGCCAGCCTTCGAGCAATGCGCGCGCGATGCTGCCTTGCCACTCGCGCTCGACGGCTGCGTAGGCTTGCGGGTTCGAGGCGAGGTCCGGATGTGTGACAGCGCGTGTCTGGATATAGAGCGCGCCGACTCCGTGCAGCAGCCCCGCGAGCAGCGCCGTGTCGGCGTTGATGCGCGCGAGACGTCGTGCAATCACGAAGCAATGTGTCGATACAGTGACGCTGCGCAGCCACAGCGCGTGCAACTGCGGCTCGATGCCGCGCAGTGCCTCCGCGGACCTGATCTGGTTCACCGCAAAGGAGATCGTCAGCGTGCGCACGAAATCGAGACCGACACGCGCAATTGCGGTGCGCAGCTCGAGCACCGGTTTGCCGCCCGGATTGAAGATCACTGAATTGGCGCACTGGACGATCCGGCCCGCCAGCACCGGCTCGGCACCGACAGCGCGCACCACGCGCAGCGGCGTCACGTCTTCGTCGGCAAGGATCCGCTGCACCTGGGCCGCGACGTCCGGGAAACCGGGAAGCTCGACGCGACCGGCGGCAAGCTCCTGCGCAAGCGCCTGCGCAAGCGTCAGGGCATAGACCTGGTGCTCTGCTCCGGCCCGCAGCCCGCGCGTTCCAGCTTGATTGACCATAACGCCCTCTTCCGGGCGGTCCTGCCCGGGCACATGCCGATATCGGCCCTGGGGCGCGGGCCTTGAGTACGGACCTTCAATTCACGGCGCGGCGAGGTCCGTGCAGCCGGACCGCGAGCGCCGCCTCGTGGCGGCTCATGCCGCAAGTGGACATGAGCTCTTCGCGGCTCGCCCCGTTACGCGCCAGGCGCAGCGCAATATCGTAACTGCGCGCCGCAGCGTGTGCGGCCAGCGCAGGGGCCGGTTCGCGACGCTCGCTGTTCTGGCGCGAGCGCAACTCCCCTATCGCGGCAAGACCGCCAGCGAGCGACGCTGACATGTCACGCAGCTCGCCGAGCGTCAGGTCCATCTGCTCAAAAAGCCTCTGCACGTCCCGTCGCGCGGATTCACGCAGGCGCGCCAGGTTGATCGCCTGTATTCCGGTGGCGGCGCCCAGGACGACGATGGCAAGTGCCATCGCCCAGAACACATAGTCGAAAAGGATCATGCCGGCTGCTCCTGTGATGCGGCTCACACACGGCGTCGGCGCGCCGACGCGCCGACCGCCCCTGCAGACACCAGTGCAGGAAACATGCCATCGACAGTCCTGATCAGGGCGGCGCAGCAGCCACCGTGCTGAGCGCCGGCGGGGTGCCGGACAGCCCGGTCACGACGAGCAGAACACGACGGTTCTGGTTACGGCCCGCTGCGGTTGAGTTCGACTCCACCGGCCGGAACTCACCGTACCCGAGCACAGCGAGCCGCTGCGGTGCCATGCCTCGCGTACTCATGATGTGCACGACGGTCGCCGCACGCGCTGCCGACAGTTCCCAGTTGGATGGGTAGGCACGCGTGCGAATGGGCACGTCATCGGTATGTCCTTCCACACGCACCGGATTGGGGAAGCGCGCGAGTGCGTCTGTCAGCCTTTCGATGATCGACCGGGCATCCTGCGAGACCGTCGCCGAGGCGCTGCCGAACAGGATGTCCGTGCGGATCTCGACTTCGACGCGGTCGACGAACCGCCGCACGATCACTTGCTTGCTGTCGACAAGATCCTGCATGGCGCGCTCGACGTCGGCCGCCACCTTGGCGAGCAACCGCTCGGACTGCGCGGATATCGTCTCAGGCACCCGCCGACCGTTGAAATGCGGCCGCTCGTCCGCGATCGGCACGGCCTCGAGCATCTGGCGCGGCTGCCCCACGAGCGCCTGCTGCGCAACGATCGACACCTTGAGATCGGCGCCCGAACCCACCTGCTTGGTTCCGACCTGCACAGGCTCAATGGTGCGCGGTGTGCCGCGGAACGCGGCCACCAGCGAATCGGACAGGATGCGGTACTTGCCCTCGTTGACCGAGGACATCGCGTACATGACTACGAAGAAGGCGAGCAGAAGGGTGACGAGGTCGCCGTACGGGATCGCCCACGCTTCATGGTTCGTGTGGTCCTCGTGCTTCTTCTTCCTGCGGCTCATGCGCGTGCCATCAGCTGTGCATGAAGCTTTGCAGCCGTGATTCGATCGCGCGCGGATTCTCTCCCTGCGCAATGCCGATCATGCCCTCGATGATCATCTCGCGTACATGGGTTTGCGCTGCGATCGTGCTCTTCAGCTTCGACGCCATAGGCAAGAACACGAGGTTCGCGAGCCCGATGCCGTAGATCGTGGCCGTGAATGCGGCCGCAATGCCGTGGCCGAGCTTGCTCGGGTCGGCCAGGTTCTGCATGACCGCCATGAGGCCGAGCACCGCACCGATGATGCCCAGTGTCGGCGCGTAGATTCCCATGCCTTCGAAAACCTTGGCGCCGGCCGTGTCGGCGTGCTCGCGCGATGACAACTCCACCTCCATCGTGCCCCGCAGCGCGTCGGGCTCGCTGCCGTCGACGACGAGCTGCAGGCCCTTCTTCAGGAACGGGTCGCTCTCTTTCGCGATCAGCGGCTCGAGGCCGAGCAGGCCCTGTTTGCGCGCGACATTGCTCCATTCGACGATCTTGCCGATCATCGCGTGGGCGTCGAGCTTGGGCGGGCTGAAGACCCACCCGGCGATGCGCATCGCGTGCTTGAAAACGGGCAGCGAGGTCTGCACGAAAATGGACGCGAACGTGCCGACCACCACGATCATGAAGGCCGCCGATGACGCGAGCGCAGCGATTCCGGCGCCCTTCAGCACGGCGCCGACCAGAATGGCGACGGCCGCGAGCACAAAACCTGTCAGCGAGAGGATGTCCATCGCGCGACGGTGCTGCCGTCAGGCCCTGGCGCCGGTCAGCCGGGCGCGCAGGCGCACCAGCGCCTGGCCGTGCAGCTGGCATACGCGCGACTCGGTCACGCCGAGCACCAGGCCGATTTCCTTGAGGTTCAGTTCGTCGTCGTAGTACAGCGACATCACCATCTTCTCCCGTTCCGGCAGCCCGTCGATCGCCGCCGCGAGCGCCCTGCGGAAATCCTCCTCCGCGGCGTCCCCGAAAGGGTCCGGCCCCGGATCCATTGTGCGGTCGGCCGTTGCGTCGTCGAGGCACGCGACCTGGCAGCTCGCCGCGTCCTGCACGATCGCGTGATACTCCTCGAGCGGCAGCTGCATGCGCGCCGCAATTTCCACGTCCCGCGCTTCCCGGCCGAGCTCGTGCTCGAGCGCGCGTACCGCCTCCGCGACCTCGCGCGCACGCCGATGCACGGATCGCGGCGCCCAGTCGAGCTTGCGCAACGCATCGAGCATCGCGCCCCGTATGCGGATGCCCGCGTACGTTTCGAAACTCGCCCCGCGGTCTGGCGAGAAGTTCGCCGCCGCCTCGAGCAAACCGAGCATGCCGGCCTGGATCAGGTCGTCGACCTCCACCGACGCCGGCAGGCGTCCCGCCAGGTGATACGCGATGCGCTTGACCAGCTCGGCGTGTCGCGCGACGAGCGCATCGGCCTCACCGCGTATCGCCGTGTCCGCGTAGGCGCGTACCGCCATCACCGCACGACCCGCAGGGTCGCCTCCCGGCGTGTCACCAGCCGCTCCACGAAGAACTCGACATTGCCTCGTGGCGCTTCCGGTATCGGCCACTTATCGACCGCAGCGGCCAGATTCTTGAATGCCCGCGAGGCCGGGCTAGACGGAAAGCTGTCGAGAACCGTGCGCTGTTCACGGATTGCGCGCTTCACGCAGGGGTCCTCGGGGATCTCGCCCGCGTACTCGAGCACGACGTCGAGAAAGCGCGACGTCACGCGCTCGAGGTTGCGGTAAAGCGTTTCCCCCGCACCGCGGTGATGCACCATGTTGGCAAGAACGCGGAATCGACGCACGCCATGGCTGCGACTCAGTACCTTGACGAGTGCATAGGCATCGGTCATCGACGCCGGCTCGTCGCAAACGACCACGAGCACTTCCCGGGCCGCCTGCGAGAATTGCAGCACGCCGTGGGAGATCCCCGCCGCAGTGTCGACGATCAGCGTATCGAGCTGCGCCGCGAGCGCACTGAAGCCTTGCACGAGTGCAAGATGCTCCACGGCGCCGAGGCTCGCGAGCGTCGCAATTCCGGACGCCCCTGGAACCACTTTGAAACCCTGCCGCGCATCGACGACGATCTCATCGAGCGAGCGCTCCCCTGCGAGAACGTGCGCCATCGTGTACTTCGGCGAAAGGCCAAGGAAGACATCGACGTTCGCGAGCCCGAGGTCCCCGTCAAAGAGCATGACGCGCCGGCCCGCTGCGCTCAACGCTGCTGCGAGAGTCACGGACACGCTCGTCTTGCCGACGCCGCCCTTGCCGCCCGTGACGGCGATGACTTGCACCGGACGTGGACGCTGGATGCTGCGGGCCTCAGGCGAGCGCATGCGCAAATCCTCCGAAACGACGCTGCAGCAGGTCTTCGTCGGCGGTCGCGCGCGAACGCTCGGCCAGCGTCACGGCGCGCACGACGAGCTGATGCGCGCGCGCGGGAACCAGGTCCTCCGGAATGCGCTGCCCTTCGCTCACCCAGACAATCGGCAGATGCGCCCGGATCAACGCCGAGAGCGTGCCACCAAGGCTCGCTGCCTCGTCGATCTTCGTGACGATGCAAGCCGCGAGGCGCACTGCGGCAAACCGCGCGATGACCTCCTCCGCGGCACCCGCCTGCGAACTCGCAGCGAGCACCAGAGCCACTTCGAGGTCCCTATGAGCACCGGCGAGCGCCGCGAGTTTCGCGGCGAGCCGCGGGTCGCGCTGGCCCGTACCGGCGGTGTCGATGAGCACGAGCTGCGTGCCTTCGAGCTTGCCGAGCAACTGTTCCAGCTCACGCGGATGATCGACTGCATAGGCGGGGACTCCGAGCAGCCTGCCGAGATTCTGGATCTGCTCCTGGGCGCCAAAGCGCACGCTGTCAGTCGAGATGAGCGCGAGCCCCTGCGGCCCCTTCTCCAGCACCCGCCGCGCAGCCAGTTTCGCGATGGCGGTCGACTTGCCGACACCGGTCGGCCCCACGAAGGCGACACGACCACCGCGCGACAGCCAGCGGTCCTCCGCAACCGGCAGCTTGTGTGTGAGGATCGCCCGCGCGCGATGTTGCGCGCGCGCAAGATCGAGACGCGCGGGCAGGTCCGCGACGATAGATGCCGCGAGATCGCTCGCGAGTCCGAGTTGCGTCAGCTCGCGCAGTACTTCAGCCTGGACCGGCGCGCGACGTGTCAGGTCGTTCCACGCAAGCGTCGCGAGCTGGCTTTCGAGAAGCTGCCGCAGACTGCGCAGTTCCGCCTGCATGTCGGCGTTGACGGCCGGCGTGTCGACGTGGGTGGCGATCGCAGCCAGGTCTGCGGTCGCCTCGCGCTCCGCGACCGCATCGGCAGCGGGAACGGCCGGCGCCAGATCGGTTGGCGCCAGATCGAAGTCCATCGCAGCGACGACTTCGACCCCCCCCTCCACCCGGCGCGTCGAGACAATGACGGCGTCGGGACCCTGGGCTTCGCGGATCTGCCGCAGACATTCGCGCATGTCCTTCGCCACGTAGCGTCTCATATTCATGTTCGGTCTCTTTCCTTCAAGCACTCATCGCCCGATCGCCGTCACCAGCCGCACGCGGCGGCTGTCGGGAATTTCGTTCCAGGCGAGCACATGCAGGCCCGGAATGCCGGCGCGCAGAAAGCGTGCGAGCGTCGTGCGCAGCGTCGGCGGCGTCAGGAGCACAGCCGGCTCGCCCGCAGCCTCCACCCGCCGCGCCGCCTCGAGCACCTGGCGCTGCAGCCGCTCTGCGAGCCCCGGTTCCAGACCAGGCGTCATGGCTCCGCCACCTTGCCCGGAACCTTGCAAAAGCTGTTCCAGTTCAGGCTCGATCGTGATTACCGGCACCTCTTCGGCGAATCCGGCGATGTCCTGCACGATTTGCCGACCGAGCGCGACGCGCACCTGGGCGAGGAGCACCGCAGGATCCTGCGTGCGCAGCGCATGTTCGGCGAGCGCTTCGACGATGGCACGGATGTTGCGGACTGGAACCCGCTCGGCGAGCAGCCCCTGCAACACTCTCACCACCACGCTCAGCGGCAGCACCTTCGGCACGAGCTCCTCGACGAGCTTCGGTGCGGTCTTCGCGAGCCCGTTGACAAGCTGCTGCACCTCCTCGTGACCCAGAAGTTCGTGAGCGTGCTGGCTCACGACATGCGACAAGTGGGTTGCAACCACGGTGGCCGCGTCGACCACCGTGTAACCGAGGGTCTGCGCGTGCTCGCGCAGGGCGGGTTCGATCCACACTGCTTCCATGCCGAACGCCGGATCACGCGTCGACAGGCCGGTCAGACTGCCGAAGACCCGTCCAGGGTTGATCGCGAGCTCCCGCTCCACATGCACGACGCCTTCACCCACCGTGACGCCCGTGACATTGATGCGATAGGCGTTCGGCGCGAGCTCGAGGTTGTCGCGGATGTGCACCGTCTGTACGAGGAAGCCGAGCTCCTGCGAGAGCTTGCGGCGCACCCCGCGGATGCGCGCGAGCAGATCGCCCGACTCTCGCGCATCGACCAGCGGCACGAGGCGATAGCCGACTTCGAGCGCGATCGCATCGACAGGGCGCACGTCATCCCACGTGATCTCGCGCGCCTCGGGAGGCGGTACAGGCACCGGGGCGGGCTCGGGAACTGCTGCACCCGCGACCAGGCGGTTGCGCCACCACGCAAGCCCACCGCAGAGCGCGGCCATCGCGAGAAATGTCACATTCGGCATCCCGGGCACGACGCCCATGACGCCGAGCAGACCCGCGGCGATCCACAGCGCCTTCGGGCGGCCGAACAGCTGGCGCGCCACTTCGCCACCCATGTCCTGCTCGCCCGACATGCGCGTCACGATCAGGGCGACCGCGGTCGATAGCAGCAGGGCCGGCAACTGTGCGACGAGTCCGTCCCCGATCGTAAGCAGCGCGTAGTTGCGTGCCGCATCGGCGAGCGACATGTCGTGCATCAGGGTGCCGATCGCGAGGCCGCCGATCATGTTGATGAGGAGAATCAGGATGCCCGCAGTCGCGTCGCCACGCACGAATTTGCTCGCGCCGTCCATCGAGCCGTAGAAATCGGCCTCGGCACGCACTTCCGCGCGACGCTTGCGCGCCTCGTCCTGCGTGACGAGGCCCGCGTTGAGATCGGCGTCGATCGCCATCTGCTTGCCGGGCATCGCATCGAGGGTGAAGCGCGCGCTCACCTCCGAGATGCGGCCCGCCCCCTTCGTCACGACAACGAAATTCACGATCGTGAGGATCACGAACACGACGACGCCGACCACGTAGTTGCCGCCAATGACGAACTCGCCGAAGGATTCGATCACGTGTCCGGCTGCACCGGTACCCTGGTGGCCGTGCATCAGCACGACGCGCGTCGAAGCGACGTTGAGCGCCAGACGCAGCAGCGTCGCCAGCAGCAGCACAGTCGGGAACACGCCGAATTCGAGCGGCCGCGCGACGTAGAACACGGCCATCACCACCACGATCGACAGCGCGATGTTGAACGTGAAGAGCACGTCGAGCACGAACGGCGGCAGCGGCACCACGACCATTGCAAGAATGGCGAGCAGCCCGACCGGCACGCCGAGCCCGGACTGCACCAGCGTCTTGAGCGAAGGCATTCTGAAAGTGGTGGAGTCAGCCATGATGCGGATCACTCGCTCATCAGTGAATCGTGGGAGCAGTCGGCAGCTGCGTGCCGGCACGGCGTGCGGCACGCAGCTGATAAACATGGGTAAGTACCTGCGCGACCGCCGCATAGAGCGTGGCGGGAATCTCGCCGCCGAGATCGACACTGCGGTACAGCGCGCGGGCGAGCGGCGGCGCCTCGACGATTGCGACCCCATGCTCGCCCGCAATGGCACGGATGCGCGCTGCGATCAGTTCCGTGCCCTTCGCGACCACGACCGGAGCACGCGCACGCTTGTCGTCGTAACGCAGCGCGACCGCGTAGTGCGTCGGGTTGGTGATGATCACATCCGCGCTCGGCACGTCCTGCAGCATGCGGCCACGCGCGATCGCCTGCTGCACTTGCCGGATGCGCCCCTTGACCTCCGGCGAGCCATCGGATTCCTTCGCCTCCTGGCGGACTTCCTCCCGCGACATCTTCAGCTCGCTGGCGTGCCGCCAGAGCTGGTACGGGACATCGATCGCCGCGATGAGCAGCAGCACGCTCGCGAGCGCGAGCAGCGTCGTGCCGACGAGCTGGGTCGCGTGCCCGATCGCCGTCCCGGTTGCTTCGCCACCGAGCGCGAGCAGATCGGCGGCGCTGCGCCAGAGCAGCAGGGCCGCAACCGCAGCGACGAGCGCAAATTTGGCCAGGGCCTTCGCCAGTTCGACGAAGCCGCGCATCGAGAACATGCGCCCGAAGCCCGCCAGCGGATCGAGGCGCTGGAAATCCGGCACGAGCGGCTTGCCGGAAACGTTCCAGCCACCAATCGTCAAGGGTGCCGCAAGCACTGCCAGGACCACGATGCCAAAGACAGGCAGGCAGGCAAGCCCGGCATGGTAAAGGGCCGTGGACAGTGCAGGCACGAGTTGCGAATCGTCGAGCGCCTCGGCCCGGGTGAGTTCGAGGCCCTCGCGCATCGCGGCGGCAAGCGATTGCCCCACTCCATCGCCGAAGAAGAGCAGCGCCGTCGCAGCCGCCAGCAGCACGACACTGGTGGTCAGCTCCTGTGAGCGCGGTACACGACCCTCCCGGCGCGCCTCTTCCAGGCGCTTCGGTGTGGCGCGTTCGGTACGTTCCTGGGCTGAATGTTCCGACATCCCGCAGCCCTAGCGCAGCAGCGCTGCCAGAGTCGCAAACGCCTCGCCCGCGAGCCGCACAAAGCCGGACTGCACGGCCGGCAGCGAAAGCAGTATGACGACCAGACCGAAGGCGAGTGTGACGGGGAAGCCGACCGCGAAGAGGTTGAGTGTGGGCGCAGCGCGGCTCATCACCCCGAAGGCGAGGTTGACAATCAGCATGGCCGTCATGCCGGGCAATGCGACGGCGAGCGCACCATATATCACCTGCCCGCTCCACAGGACGAGCGACCAGATTGCGTTCGTACCGAGGCCGCCCGCACCCACCGGCAGCGTCCGGAATCCGTCCGCGAGCGTCTCGATGAGCGCGAGGTGCCCGTCGAGTGCAAGAAAAGTCAGCACGACGAGCAGCACGTACAGCTGCCCTACGACGGGCGTGCTCACGCCACGCAGCGGGTCCTGGTTGAATGCGAACGACAGGCCAACGCTGTTCGCGAGCAGCTGTCCTGCGAGCCCGACAGCGTCGAAGACGATCTGCAGCGCGAAGCCGAGCGCCACGCCGATCACGATCTGTTGCACGGTGATCAGCGCACTCCCGATCGAAAGCAGGTCGACCTGCGGCACGCTGGCGAGCGGTGCAACGAGCGCCGCAATCGCGATCGCGAGCACGAGGCGCATGCTGGCCGGCACGTAGCTGGCACCGAAGACCGGCGCCACCATCAGGCAGGCCCCGATGCGCACGAATGGAAAGAACCAGCTCGCAATGAATGAGAGGAGTTCGCTGGTGTGTAGGGTCACCATCGCAAGCTCAGTGCAGGAGCCCGGGGATGCTCTCGAAGAGCTCGCGCGTATACGCGACGATCAGCTTCAGCATCCAGGGGCCGGCCAGCATCAGTGCTGCGGCCATCGCGATCAGCTTTGGGATGAATGACAACGTCATCTCGTTCACCTGCGTCGCCGCCTGAAAGACGCCGACCAGGAGACCGACGACGAGAGCCGTGAGGAGCAGGGGCGCCGCGAGCAGCAGCGTTACTTCGAGGGCGTGGCGGCCCACCGCGAGTACTTCCTCGGGGCTCACCGGAAGAAGCTCCCCGCGAGCGTGCCCATCACCAGCGTCCAGCCGTCCACCAGCACGAACAGCATCAGCTTGAAGGGCAGCGAAATCAGCACCGGCGAGAGCATCATCATGCCCATCGACATGAGGACACTCGCGACGACGAGATCGATGATCACGAACGGAATGAAGATGAGGAAGCCGATCATGAACGCGGTCTTCAGCTCGCTCGTCACGAAGGACGGCACCAGAACCGAGAACGGCACATCCTCTGGCGTCGCGTACCCCTCACCGCCCGCGATCCGCACAAAGGTCGCGATGTCGCTCTCGCGGGTCTGCGCGAGCATGAACTCCCTGAGCGGCCCGCCCGCCTTCTCGAGTGCCGGACCCATCTCGAGGCTGCCCGCCATGTAAGGCTGCAGCGCCTCGGCGTTGATGCGATCGAATACCGGCCCCATCACGAAGAGCGTCAGAAAGAGCGAGAGCCCGACGATCACCTGGTTGGGTGGCGCCTGCCCGGCGCCGATGGCCTGCCGCAGTATCCCGAGCACGATCACGATGCGGGTGAACGAAGTCATCATCAGGAGGATCGCCGGCAGGAAGGTGATCGCGGTCATCAGCGCGAGCACCTGCAGCGACAGGCTCCAGGTCTCACCCCCGCCGGGCGCCGGCGCCACCGTCAAGGCCGGCAGACCCGTCGCCGCAGAAGCGGCACAAGGCAATAGGGCGACGAGCAGCGCGGCGGGCAGCTTCATCGGGACAGCCCGAGGCTGCGGCGCAGAACCGCGCGAAAGTCCTGGCTCGCCGGTGCGGCGGGCGCCGCCGCGACGGTCATGTCCGCGCCCGCCTCGCCCATGCTTGCAAATGCCGCAGGCGGCACGACCTGCAGCAGACGAACAGCGCCAGGTGCGACGCCCACGAGCAGTCGCTCCCCGCCGCAGGCGAGCAGCACCACCCGCTCTCTCTGGCCCACATGCACGTCGTCGATGATCACGAGCAGGCGCCCTTGCGGACGACCGAAAGTCCGCAGGCGCTTGACACACCATGCGCATGCAAAGATCGCGAACAACACCAGCACAAGTGCGAGGGTCACTTCGCCTGCACCGGCCAGGTTCGCGGTTGTCGCCGCGTTGGCGGCGGTCGGCGCCGCAAAAGGCATCGGACCCGCGGCCGCGGCCGCCATGGAGACGGACACACTCATTTGAGCTTGCGGATGCGCTCGGCGGGACTGATCACGTCGGTGAGGCGGATGCCGAACTTCTCGTTCACGACGACCACCTCGCCGTGCGCGATCAGCGTGCCGTTGACGAACACATCGAGCGGCTCGCCGGCCTCGCGTTCGAGTTCGACCACCGAGCCCTGGTTCAGCTGCAGCAGGTTCCTGATCGGGATGCGCGTGCGACCGACTTCCATCGACAGCGTGACCGGAACCTCGAGAATGACGTCGAGATTCACTTCGTGGGTGCCAGCCGATTCGTCGGTCAGCTTGTCGAACTCGGCCGCCTGCGCAGCCTCCGTGGCAAGGGCGTTCATGTCGTTCCTCTCGTATTGCGAAAGCCGCGGACGCGCTGCTCGACCTTGACGGCCTGCTGTCCGCGCGAAACGCCGAAACTGCCGCGAAAGAGCGGCACGTCTTCGGCAAATACAGTGGCCTGCCCGTTGAAGTCACAGGGAATGACATCGCCAGGCTTCAGGTTCACGAGATCGGCGAGCGACAGCTGGGAGCGGCCGAGCACGGTCGTCATCAGCACTTCGGCATCCTCGATCTCCTCGCGCAGGGTATGCAGCCAGCGCTCGTCCTGTTCGACGCGATCGCTCTGCACACGCGAATCGAGCACGTCGCGCAGCGGCTCGATCATCGAGTACGGCAACGTCACGTGCAGATCGCCGCCACCTCCGTCCAGTTCGATGCGAAACGAGTTGATCACGACGATTTCCGTCGGCCCTACGATGTTGGCGAAGTGCGGGTTCAGCTCCGAGGACAGATACTCGATCTCGATGGGCGCGATATGCGACCAGGCCTCCTGCAGGTTGGCGAACACGCTCTTCAGCAGCATGTGGATCACGCGCGATTCGGTAGCCGTGAACTCGCGACCCGCGATCGTGCCCTGGCGGCCATTGCCGCCGAAGAAGTTGTCGACCATCGCGAACACGAAGGCCTGGCTGAGCACGATCAGGCCCGTGCCGCGCAGCGGCGCCACGCGCACGAGGTTCAGGCTCGACGGCAGCTGCAGCGTCTGCATGTACTCGCCGAATTTCTTCATCTGCAGCGGCGCCACCTGGATATCCGGCGAGCGCCGCAGCAGGCTGTAGATGCTGGTGCGAAAGAGCCGCGCAAAGCGCTCGTTGATCATTTCGAGCGTCGGCAGGCGCCCGCGCACGATGCGCATTTCGTTGCTGAAATCGTAGCACTGCGATTCGCCGGTCGCCGCGCCGGTTCCGGTCGCGACGGTGCCGCTGTTGACGCCCTTCAGCAGTGCGTCGACCTCATCCTGGTTCAGTACCTGCTCGCCTGACATGGGGCCGCCCACTACTGCATCACGAAGCTGGTGAAGTAGACGGCCTCGATCTTCTGCGGATCGCCGCCTTCGCGTGCCGCAACTGCCCGCACAGCCTTGAGCGCGCGCTTGCGCAGCAGTTCCTTGCCCTGAGCGGTGGCGAGTTCGGTGTATTGCTGGTTAGACAGCAGCAGCAGGAGGTCGTTGCGGATCACAGGATCGTGCTGCTTGATGAAATCCACGGTCGCGGCATCGCGACTCATGACTTCGATCGTCAACTGCAGGAAGCGCACGAGCTGCTCGGCTTCGAAGTTTACGACGAAGGCGGGGTCGAGCTCGTAGTAGATCGCCGCGGCAGGCTTCGCCTTCGTGGCGACCGGCGCGTGGCTGCGGTTCATGAAGAAGAACGCGCCCGCTGCGCCCGCCGCGACCACGACGAGGGCGATCAGCCCCCAAAGAAGCTTGCCCGATTTCTTCTTCGGCAGGGCTTCGGCTGCTGTGGCTTCGGTCATTCCGGGATCCTCGGCGCGCACCTGCGCGCCCAGTCCGAAGTGCAAGCCCGATGCCAGCGACGCCAGATCGCGCCCAAGTCATTGACTGGGCTCTATTTGTGAATAAGCAGGCAGTGTGACGTTCCGCACACATCACAACGCTGACAAAGTTTTGACGGGTCGCGTGGCTACGCGTAGAGGTCGACGAGCCCTGTGGGCAGGCGCAGCGTACCTTCCCGGATCGCCTCGACTTCGTCACCGCTCACTGCGAGGAGTCGCGACGGCGGCGGGCGTTCCTGGCGCGCCGCGTGATCCGACACATTCGCGTGGGTGAGCGCAATGCCCTGCGCGGCGAGCAGCTCACGCAGTCTTGGCAACGCCTGCTCAAGCGCCGCACGCGTCTCGGGCTGACTCGCGCCGAAGGATACGACGGCATCACCGTCACGCACCGATATCTGTACGTCGAGCGGCCCCAGATGCTCCGGCGAGAGCCGGATCGAGGCCGACTGCAGGTTGTCGCGCGTAATCCAGGCGATTCGTCCTGCGATCTCGTCCGACCAGCCCTGCGCGCCCACGGGGGTCTGCACCGGCGCCGCATGCCGGAAAAGCGGATCGTGCGCGGGTGAGCGTGCGGTCGGCACATCGATCGCGCCCGGCATCCCGTTCAGTACGACTTTGAGCGATGCAGCATCAGGACCGGCGGGAGCTGCATCGGTGCCGGCAACGGTCTCATCGGCGGGCAACTCACTGCGATTCGCTGCGGCGCCTGGAAGGAGAAGGTCACGCAGGATTGCTTCGAGCGCCCGGGCGGAGTCGGCGGCCGACCCGGCAGCGGCGGCAGCCGGCGCGGCTGCGCCCGGAGCAGCCGTCCTGTCGGCGCTACCAGTCACGATTGACGTGGGTCCCGGGGCCGCCTTCGCGGGCGAGCCTGCGACCTGCACGCCCAACATGGCTGCGAACAGCAGCGCCATCGCCTCGGGAGGCAGCTCATCGAGGCCGCTCTCGTCACCCTGATCGCAGGCAAACAGCTGTATCTCGGCCACCACCGGAGCAACGGACGCCGTGAACATCGCTGGCAGAGCGGGGGCATCCGTCATGGGTGTCGCTCCCGGGTGCGCACGAGCTCGCGCGCCAGCTCGTCCGCTTCTGCCTGATCGAGGCGTTCGCTGGCGGCGCGTTCCTCGGACTGCAAGCGCACGACCACCTGATCGATGGACTTCGCCCGCTGCGCAGCAAGCCGCCAGGCCTCGTGCGCGACAGCCTGTTCTGTCCGCGCCTGCGTCGCAACGCGACCCTGCGCGCGCAGCGCTTCGCCCAGCCGCGCGAGAAAAGCGCGATAGTCCCTGAGTGCCGCGGCGCTGATACCGGCGGCGACGCGCCCGGCAAGTCCGTTCGCGTAGTTCTCCTGCCAGGCGGCCAGCTCCACGCGCCGCTGCTCGGCCTCGAGCGCACGCCGTTGCGCTTGCGCGAGACGCGCTGCACAGTCGCGCTCGTCGTGCCCGACGGCACGCACCACCGGTCGCAAGCGCTTCGAGCGCGTCATGTGACCACGTCCGCGGCCGCCACGTCCGCGAGCGAGGCAAGGCTGTCCGCAAGATCGGCACGTTCGCGCATGTGCTGCTGCAGGAAGGCCTGCATCCGCGGCCAGCGCGCGAGGGCGGCATCGACGCGCGGATCGCTGCCAGCCCGATAGGCGCCGATCGCGATGAGGTCGCGATGTTGCATGTACGTCGAAAGCATCTGGCGAAACTGCCGCGCCGACTCGAAGTGACTGTCCGGCACGATGTCGTGCATGGCACGGCTGACCGAGGCCTCGATATCGATCGCGGGATACTGGCCCGCTTCGGCGAGGCGTCGCGAGAGCACGAAGTGCCCGTCGAGAATGGCGCGTGCGCTGTCGGCGATCGGATCGTTCTGGTCGTCACCTTCGACGAGCACCGTGTAGAAGGCTGTGATCGAGCCTCCCTTGCGCGCACCATTGCCGGCCCGCTCGACGAGCTGCGGCAGCCGGGCGAACACCGACGGCGGATAGCCCCGGGTCGCGGGCGCCTCGCCGATCGCGAGGCCAATTTCGCGCTGTGCCTGCGCGAAGCGTGTGAGCGAGTCCATCAGCAGGAGGACACTGCGGCCCTGATCGCGGAAATACTCGGCCACGGCCGTCGCAAGCCAGGCTCCGTGCAGGCGCATGAGCGGCGACTGGTCGGCCGGCACGGCGACCACGACTGCGCGGCGACGACCTTCATCGCCCAGGATGCGCTCGATGAACTCCTTGACTTCCCGGCCACGCTCGCCGATCAGACCCACGACAATTACGTCGGCAGCGGTGTAGCGGGCCATCATGCCGAGCAGCACGCTCTTGCCCACGCCGCTGCCCGCGAAGAGCCCGACGCGCTGCCCGCGCCCCACGGTGAGCAGCGCATTGATCGAGCGCACCCCGACGTCGAGTGGTTCCGTGATCGGCTCGCGCGCGAGAGGATTGATCGGGGCTCCACCCATCAGCTGCACGGGGGTCTCGCAATCGGGCGCGCCCGCGCCGTCGAGCGGCCGGCCGGCACCATCGATCACGCGTCCGAGCAGCCGTTCGTCCACGCGCACCGTCTGTCGGCCGTAGTGCGGCACGACGCGCGCATTCGGCGAGAGGCCGTGAGCCGCCGAACCCGGCATCAGGAAGAGGCGCGGGCCGGCAAAGCCGACCACTTCAGCCTCGATGCGCGTGCCGGCAGATGAAAATATGTCGCAGCGATCACCCACCGCCGCCTCGCAGCCTGCCGCCTCGAGCGTGAGACCGACCATGCGCGTAAGCGTGCCTTCCACCGGGGGTGGCGGCAGCAGTTCGGCGCGGCGCTGGTGGCGAATCAGTCCATCCCGCCAGGCCGCCTGTCGCTCACGAAGCGCGCTCACGGCTCGACTCGCGATTCCGTCTCGCGCTCCTCACCCAGCACCGCGATGAATGCGGCGTTGAGGCGCGTTTCGAGGCGCGCGTCGATCTGCGAGGCCCCGGCAGTCACGCGACAGCCGCCGCGCGCCATGACCGGATCTTCCACCACGACCCATGCCCGCTCCGTTGCTGGCATCGCGAGTTTCTCCCCGACCAATGTCGCATCCTCCGGGTGCAGGTACACGCGCACATCGCGTGCGGCAGCCGGCAGCAGCGCGACCGCATGACGCAGGATGCCGATGACCTGTGTGGGGTCGACGCGCAGCTCGCGACGCACGAGATGGCGCGCCACCGTGAGCGCCAGTTGTGCGAGCTGCTGCTCGACCTGCGTGTCAAGTTCGGCAAGCGGCCGCGAGAGCGCCGCCAGAATGTCTTCGAACCGGGCGATACGCTGATCGAGCGCGTCGTGGCGGTGCCGCGTCTGTGCAGCTGCGGCGGCAAGCCCGTCGGCATGCCCCTTGGCGTGACCCTCCTCCCAGGCGGCACGGGCAACACCGTCGAGCTCGGCCGCCGTGATCCGCTCACGGCGCCCGGCGGCGATTTGCCCCTGCACGCTGGGTAGAGTCCAAAGCGCTGCCTCAGACATAGGCTTCGCCACCCTTGCCGCCCAGCGCGATCGTGCCGGCATCCGCGAGACGCTTGGCGATCGCAAGTATCTCCTTCTGCGCCGCCTCGACTTCGCTCACGCGCACGGGACCCTTTGATTCCATGTCGTCCTTGAGCATCTCGGCCGCACGCTGCGACATGTTCCTGAACACCTTGTCCTTCAGCTCCTGTTCGCAAGCCTTGAGTGCGAGCAGCAACCGGTCTCCCGGGACCTGGCGCAGGAGCTCCTGCATACCCCGATCGTCGATCGACTCCAGGTCGTCGAAGGTGAAGATGAGATTCTGGATCTTCGCGCCGAGCGCCTCGTCCACGCCGTTGATGTGTTGCATGATGGCCGACTCGAGGCCCGAATCGAGGTTGTTGATGATGCTGGCCGACACCTTGGGCCCGCCGAACAGCGAGGCCTTCGACGACGCATTGCCTGCGAACTGCTTCTCCATGACCTCGTCGAGTTCATTGAGCGCCGAAGGCTGGATGCCGTCGAGCGTCGCGATGCGCATCAGGATTTCCGGACGGGCCGGCTCGGGCAGCTGCGCGAGTACAGCAGCCGCGTGATCCGGGTCGAGGTACGCGAGCACAATGGCCACGATCTGCGGATGTTCGCTGCGCATCATTTCGGCGACTGCGCGCGGGTCCATCCACTTCATCGCCTCGAGCCCGCGACTCGAACGCCCGCCGAAGATGCGGTCGAGCACGCTCACGGCGCGATCCTCACCGAGCGCGGACACCAGCACCTTGCGCAGATACTCGTCGGTGCCGACGCCAAGCGACGTATGACTCTCGATCGCGACCATGAAATGTTCGAGCACGCCCGCCACTTCCTCGCGCGTCACACCGTCGAGCGCCGCCATCGCGGAGCCCACCAGTTGCACGTCTTTCGTGCTCATGTGCTTCAGGACATCGGCCGCTTCCTGCTCACCGAGCGTCAACAGGAGAATGGCGGCCTGGTCGATGCCGTTCCTCTTCGCGAGTGCCTTCTCAGTCATCTTTGCCCACCCATGTCCTGACCACCCGCGCAACGCGCTTGGGATCCTGCGTCACGAGCGATCGCGCCTGCGCGATCTGCTGCTCGTAGGCGATTGCCGAAACCTGGCCCGGCGCACGCTGCGCCTCATCGTGCGGCACTGCGCCCTGGGCAGGAGCGCCCGGCAGCGCCGGAATGAGCGCAGCGGCGAGCCGCCGCGGACCGGTGAGGCTCCTGACGAGCGGTCTGACGATCGACAGCAGCAGCACGATCACGATGGCCGCGCCGGCGAGGATCTTCGCGAGCTCACGAATCCACGGTTGTTGCCAGATCGGCAGCGGGTCGAGGGCCCCGACTGGCTCGGCTGTCTGCGCGTTGAATGAAGCGTTCACGACGTTGACGCTGTCGCCGCGCGCCGCATCGAAGCCGACGGCGTCTTTCACGAGGGTCGTGATGCGTGCGAGCTGCTCTGCGCCAAGCGGCCGCTCGATCGTCTTGCCGCCCGGCGTGGGCACCACGATGTCATCGACGAGCACCGCGACCGTGAGGCGCTTCAATCGCCCGGCCGGCTGGCGCGTGTAGGCCACCGTGCGATCGATCTCGTAGTTGCGAGTGGACTGCTTCGATGAGCTGCCTTGCGCCGCGGCTGCAGCGGCCGCATCTGCATTGGCAACCGGAGCCACTGCGCCCTGCCCTGGCGGCAGTGCCGTGCCCGGCACCGGTGGCTGGTTCGATAGCGCACCCGGCACGCCGTTTGGCCCGCCGCCAGTCCGTGCGGTCTCCTCCGCAAGCTGTTCGCTGCGCACCACCTGGCTTTCCGGCCGGTATTGCTCGCGAGCCTCTTCCGTGACCGACATGTCGACCGATGCAACGACCTGCGCGCGCACCCGCCCTTCACCTACTACAGGTGCGAGCAGCGTCTCGATCCGCTGCGCATACTCGGATTCGAGGCTGCGCGCGAACTCGAACTGCTGCTCGCGCGCGGCAAGGTCGCCGTCGCGTCCGGGCTGCGACAGCAGGCGCCCTGCCTGATCGACGACCGTGACATCTTCCGCCTTGAGCTCCGCAATGCTGGAGGCGACGAGATTGACGATCGCCGTGACCTGAGCGGACTCGAGCCGTCGACCGGTCTTCAATTGCACGAACACCGAGGCGGTCGCATTGCGGCGATCGCGCACGAACGCTGACTGGCGGGGCGCCGCGATGTGCACACGCGCGGCGGCGACCGGCTGCAGGCTCGCGATCGTGCGCGCCAGTTCGGTCTCGAGCGCGTGCTGGTAACGCGCGCCTTCCATGAACTGGCTCACGCCGAAGCCCGAGTCCTTTGCCATCGCACTGAATCCGTCGGTCGACTGCAGCACGCCCTGCGCCGCGAGCGCCAGGCGTGCGTCATTGAGCCGTTGCGCCGGCACGCTCACGGTTCCGCGTTCGACATCGGCGGCGTGCTCGATGCCGGCAGCCTGCAGCGTCTGCTGCACTTCAACCAGGTCACCGGCGGCGAGACTGGAGTACAGCAGGCTGTAGCTCGGACCCTTCGCCCAGAACACGATGCCGAGACCCGCCGCCACGGCCGCAGCGATACCGGCCAGCAGCAGCACGGGCCTGAGTCCCGTTGCGACCCGGGCAAAGATTGGCAGCTGCTCGACGTCGGCGTTCATGCAATTCTCCTGTCAGTGCACATGCCGATCAGATCGGCATGTTCATGATTTCCTGGTAAACGTTCACGAGCCGGTTGCGCACTTCTGTCACGGCGCGAAACCCGACGCTCGCCTTCTGCATCTCGAGCATCACCTGCGGCAGCTCGACGCCCGGCACGCCCTTCTGGAAAGCCGTGGCGAGCCGGGTCGCCGATTGTTGCGCAGCGTTCACCTCCCCGAGACTGCGTTGCATGACTGCAGCGAAGCCCTCGGGGCCGGTCACTACGCCGACGCCAGGCGATGGCGCCTGCGGGCGCTTCACCTGTGTGGCGATCGTGCGGATCTGCGCAAGTACGCGGTCGATTTCCATCTGGCTCATATCAGGTCTCCCGTGCGCCCGCTCACCCGCAGGCTGCGGCGAGATCGACGCCCGAAGCGCGCAACTGGGCAAGCTTGTAGCGCAGCGCGCGCGGGCTGATGCCGAGACGCTCGGCCGCCGCGCGCCGGCTGCCCTGCCCGTCGCGCAGTGCCTCGAGGATCAGCTCGCGCTCGGCCGAAGCGAGTGCCGTGGACAGCTGGCCTTTGCTCACCGGTGCCTCGGCAACCGGCTCCTCGTCCATCCCGAAGCGGATGTGGGCCGCTTGAATGGTCTGCCCGTCGAGCAGGATCAAGGCGCGTTGCATCACATTGTCGAGTTCGCGGACATTGCCCGGCCACGCGTGCGTGAGCAGTGGGTGCGCCGCCCCGGCGGACAGTGCGGGAATGCGCCGGCCGGGCAAGCAATGCGCCGAGAGCAGCTGCATCGCAAGCGGCAGAATGTCGTCACGGCGCTCGCGCAGCGGGGCGAGCACCAGGGGAAAGACGTTGAGTCGATAGTAGAGGTCCTCGCGAAAGCGCGCGGCGGTCACTTCCGCCCGCAGGCGCCGGTTGGTGGTCGCGAGCACCCGCACGTCGAGCGCGAGCGTCTGGCGGCCGCCAATGCGCTCCACCTCACGCTCCTGCAGCACTCGCAGCAGTTTCGCCTGCAGGCCGAGCGGCATTTCGGAAATCTCATCGAGCAGCAGCGTGCCGCCCTGCGCCTGCTCGAACTTGCCGGGATACGCCGCGAGCGCTCCGGTGAAGGCGCCCTTCTCGTGGCCGAAGAGCACGGCTTCGAGCATGTTCTCGGGGATCGCGGCGCAGTTGATCGCGATGAACGGCCGCTCCCCGCGCGGCGACAGCCGGTGGATGTAGCGGGCGATGACTTCCTTGCCCGTACCGGACTCACCAAGGATCAGCACCGTGCAATCACTTGCGGCGACGCGGGCGGCGAGTTCGAGCGTCTCGCGTGACGCCCGCGAACATGCCACAGGCTCGGGAACAGCACTACTCGTCACTCGGTCCTGCCTCTCTGTGCCGGCACTGCGCCAGCCCGCTGATCAGGAGCAAGTTCCGTGCCGGGGCCGAATCGGCTCCCGTTACGTGAGGCGCGTCACAAGCTCGCACGGCAGGCGACGGGGCCCGTCAAATCTCCGCCGCGCTCGCCGGCCGGTTCGCCGAACTTGCGCAGCTTCTCGACAAGCGTCGTGCGACGCAGGCCGAGGAGGCGCGCGGCGTGGGCAACGGTACCGCCCGATCGCTCGAGAGCCTGCTGCACGAGTGAGCGTTCAATCGTGTCGAGATGTTGACGCAGATCGAGACCCTGCGCGGGCAATTCACCAGCCGCGGCGCTGGCTGCCGGGCCTTCGAGGAGGTGCAGCACTTCCCTGTCTGACAACGGATCGGCGATTCCCGGCCGGTAACGCGCGGGCAGGTCACACGCCTCGACTGCGCGCCCGCCTTGCAGGATCGAGAGGCGCTCGACGAGATTGGCGAGTTCGCGCACGTTGCCGGGCCACGGATGGCGGGCCAGCGCCGCAAGCGCCCCGTCCGTGAACACCATTCGCGCACGGCCTTCGCGAACGTTGACGGCAATGAATTCGTCAATCAGCAATGGCAGATCCGCGAGCCGCTCGCGGAGCGCGGGCAACTCGATCGGGAAGACATTCAGTCTGTAAAAGAGGTCCTGGCGGAATCCGCCGCGCTCGATCGCCTCCTCGAGGTGGCGGTGCGTGGCGGCGATGATGCGCACGTTGCAGTGGATCGGTTTGTGGTTACCCACGCGCTCGAAAACGCGCTCCTGCAGCACGCGCAGCAGCTTCACCTGCATGGGCAGGCTCATGTCGCCGATCTCGTCGAGGAACAGCGTGCCGCCCTCTGCAATCTCGAAGCGCCCGAGGCGGGTAGCAATGGCGCCGGTGAAAGCGCCCTTCTCGTGCCCGAAGAGCTCGCTTTCCAGCAGCTCAGCCGGAATGGCTCCGCAATTGACCGCCACGAAGGGCCGGTGGCGGCGCGGGCTCGAATCGTGGATGGCGCGGGCCACCACTTCCTTGCCCGTTCCTGATTCACCGAGAACCAGCACGCTCGAGTCATGCGCAGCCACGCTGCGGATGAGGCGGACAACTTCGCTGACGGCCTGCGACCGGCCGGTGGGCATCCTCGCCTCTTGTGTCACGTCCCTGTGAATGTCTGCAACTGCAACTGACATTCACGAAACCTCGTTCTTGTGGCGCGCCATTCTCCGGACGCGCACGAGGCTTCGATGTGACGGAATTCCAGCGCAGATGCCGCAGACGCGGACCTGCGTCGCATTATGGCGACTCCTGCGTCAGATCATCGGCGCTCGCGCGTTCCCGCGACCTGACGGCGGTGACGCTGGAAAGCAAGCTTCTCGATCAGGTCCCCGACGGGCTTGCCGACCCGCGCGAACTCGACCTTGACGCGCCGGTCGACACCGACCGAGGCGACGCGGCCAAAGATGCGCAGCGGCTCGACGAGCGCCGCGCGCAACCAGATTTCGAGCTGCCCGTTTTCGCCCGCCCGCAACTCGCGGTCGGGCGCACGCCAGATGGCACCGTGCGCGTTGAAGCGCATCGGTATGGCGGGCGGTCCTGGCTGCGCCTTCGCCAGGATCTGCCCCACGAGATCGAGCAGCAGATTCACCTTGAATTCGAGCCGCATGAGGTCCGCCGAGTGTGGTGAGTTCTCGTCCGTCTTCTCGGCGGGCGCGCGGTCTTCAAGCGCCGCGAGCGCCTGCAACAGGCGCAGATTGTGCTCCGCCTGGGCGATGGCCAGGTCCGGCTCAGCCGGCATGGCGAGAGCCGTCCAGCGCAGCGGTACGACGTCGATGTACGCCAGCTCTTCGTCGAGCACGATCGTGTCGATGCCGTCTTCCATCAGCGGGCCCGGCGCGCGTGGCGCGCCTCGGGAGGCATCTGCAACCAGGCGCCGCGGATTCCGGCAAGGAGACGCGCGACCTCGTCGAGAGTCCCGATCCGGTCTTCGGCGTTCGCCTTCACAAGTTGCCTCACCATGTAGTCATAGAGACCGTCGAGATTGGCCGCGAGTTCGCCGCCCGCCTCGAAGTCGAGGCTCGCACGCAGCTCCTGCAGAATGTCGATCGAACGCTGGATCAGCGCGCACTTCTCCGCCTTGCGGCCATTTGCGAGGTTACCCTTGGCGGCGCAGATGCGCTCGAGCGCGCCGTCCATCAGCATCAGTATGAGCCGGTGCGGATCATCGGCCGCGACGCCCCCATGCGTGGCGACGCTCCGGTAGGTCGCGAGTCGGTTGGCGTTCGGATACGTCATGCCCGCATTAACGGCTTTCGGGCCGCAGACTTGAGGGCCCGACCCGTCGCCACTGCGCTACGGTTCACCCGGTGCGGGACGCTGGCGGATGACCTCCCCCGTCGTCAGATCACGGATTGTCACCACGATCGTTCCGTTCTCGTCACGCCGGAACTCGAGGCTGCGGCTCACGCTGCGCAGGAAGCTGTCAAGTGGCGCGACGGCGTTGCGCACGCGCATGACACCGGTCGGACTCGCATCCGGGCGTGGCGGCTTCATTTGCCGCGTTTCATCATGTTCGACAGTGAATCGAGCTGCGTGTCGAGATAGGCAGATGTCGTGTCGAGCGTCGAGAGCAGCGTATCGAGAGTCGTGAATTGCCGGACATAGCGCGCGAGCTGCGATTGCATGCGCGCATCGACGACGTCCTGCCGGTCCGCGAGACGATCCTGCTGCTCGAGAAGTGCCCGGGTGCGCACGGCAATGCCGCCGTTCATCGACAGTGCGTCGTCGAGCGCATCCTGGAGACGAAAACCAACGCCGCCCGTCTTGCCGAAGAGGCGCGCCACACCTTCGAAATCGCCTTCGATCGCCGCGGACAGCTTCGTGTCGTCGACGATCAGATTGCCGTTGGCACCGGTCGTGATCCCGAGGGCTGCGAGCGAGGTGTGGTTGCCGGACAGTCCCGCCACGGCATCGGTGAGGCCGCGGCGCAATCGGCTCTCGAGGCCGAGCAGCATCGAATCGCCGAGCAGCGGCCCGCCCTCCTTCGTCGTTGCGTTGTAGGCGCGCAGGCCCGAAATCGCCGTCTGCATGGCGTTGTACGTCGACACGAACGCATCGATGCGCTTGCGGACCGTGTCGGTGTCATTCGCAATGGTGAGCGTATGGGCCATGCCGACATCGGCCGCCGCAAGATTGAGCGTGACGCCATCGATCGCGCCCGTGATCGTGTTCGAAGCGCTTGTCTGCTCGAATCCCGCGACGCGCACGATCGCATCCTGCGCCGCGGTGAGTTGCGTGTAGCTGCCTGGCGCGGCGCTCGTGTAGGCGAGGGAGTCGAGCCCGCCCGCCGCGTTCGCCACCGACACCGTGAGCGTGTTCGCCGCGCCCGTGTCGCGCGCAGCAAGGACGAGGCGCGCGCCGGCCGTGCTCTGCACGATCGTCGCACTGACGCCCGTGTTGCCCTGGGCGTTGTTGACGGCATCGCGCATTTGCGCGAGCGTCATGTCGGCCGTCACATCGATCGAGAAGGCGCTGTCGCCGACCGACAGGGCGACGCGACCGCTGCCCACCAGCGCCGCACTGCCGCCGGCATAAGCCCCGGAGGCAATACTGTGCGCCGCGGCGAGCTGCCGTACTTCGATGCCGTAGGTGCCAGGAACGGCGCCGGAGCCGGCCGACGCCGAGAAGACTTCGGGTTTGCTGCTCATCGCCGACCGGACCTGGAAGTCCGCCAGCATCGACATGTTGTCGACAACCGCCTGGAAAGTCGACAGTGCGCTCTTCAGGGTGCCGAGGGCGGACAGCGTCGTCTTGACACCGGCCGTTTCGCGCTTGATCTGCGCATCGAGAGGCGCGCGTTCGGCCGCCACGAGCTGCGACGCGAGCGTCTGCACGTCGAGGGTGGAGCCGCCCGAGATACTGCTTGCCGAAGTCGCCATGCGCCCGTTCTCCCGGATCGCTCAACGGCCGTGCGGCGGGCACCTTCCGGTGCCCGCCGCACGGCTCGATCGGAGCGGATCGACCATCAGCCCTGCAGGAGCGTGAGCACGCTCTGCGGTGCGCTGTTCGCCTGCGCGACCATCGCCGTACCCGCCTGCTGCAGGATCTGGGCTCGCGTGAGACTCGCCGTCTCGGCCGCATAGTCCGTATCGAGGATGCGGCCGCGCGAGGCGGACAGATTCTCGGACACGGCCTGGAGGCTGTTGATCACCGACTGGAAGCGGTTCTGGATGGCACCCAGCGTGCTGCGCAGGGTGCTGACCGAAGTCAGCGCCGCATCGGCGCTCTGGATCGCACCGTTGGCACCGGCCGCCGTCAGCACGTTCTGCACATCGAGCGACCCGCTGAGCGCCGCGTTGCCGTTGCCGGCCGCCGTGGCGCCTGTGCCTGTGACCGTCAACGCTTCCCCGGCCGAGATGACCAGGTGGTTGCTGGAGTCGATCGACGCAGTCGCGCCTGCGACGCGGCTGTTGATCGCGTCCGCAAGGTCCTGCGCCGTGGCGTAGGTGCCCGCGACATCGACCGCCGTGCCCGTGCCGACCTGGATGCTCATGGCGCCCAAGGTGTACGAAGCCGGCGTACCGGCCACCGCCGCGGAACCGGCAGTGACCGCGCCGAAGCTGATGTTGGTCAACGCCGTGAGGGTCATCGCATCAGCACCGGCGGTGTTGGCGGTGAGGCTCAAGCCGCCGCCGGACGCGGCCGCCGTATAGTTCGCACCTGCGGCGGTCATCGCCGTGTTGATTTCAGTGGCCAGTGTCGCCAGGGTGCGGCCGCCCGAGGCGCTGACGCTGATGGCCGTGCCATTGATGGTGAAGCTGGTGGCCAGAGTTGCGTCGGTGACGGTACCCGCGGCGACGCTTCCCGCTGTAGCGGCCGAGCCACCCGTGCTGAACAGAGTGTCCAGATCGACCGTACCGGTCGAGGTCGCGACCTGGCCGATCGCCGTCGACTTCACGCTCGAGGTGAGCGCCAGGCTGATGGTCTCGCCCACGTTCGCGCCGACCTGGAAAGTCGCGCCGCCGAAGGAGCCGTCGAGCACCCTGCGGCCGTTGAACGAGGTCTGGCTCGCGATGCGCTCGATTTCGGCGATACGCTGCTGCACTTCCTGGTCGAGCGCGGCGCGGTCGCTGTTGCTGTTCGTTGCGTTGGCCGACTGCACGGCCAGCTCACGAATGCGCTGCAGGTTGTTGGTCACTTCCTGCAGGGCGCCTTCGGTCGTCTGCGCGAGCGAAATGCCGTCGTTGGCGTTGCGGGCCGCCTGATTGAGGCCGTTGATCTGCGTGGTCATGCGATCCGAGATCGCAAGGCCCGCCGCGTCGTCCTTCGCGCTGTTGATGCGCAGGCCCGAGGACAGGCGCTGCAGCGACGTCGCGAGCTGGTTGCCCGAGGTCGTGAGGTTGCGCTGGGCGTTCAGCGACATCACGTTCGTGTTGATGACAAGTGCCATTACGAGTTACTCCTGTAGTTGCCTGGCCGTGGGCCACTGCCCGCAGCGCGATTTCAGTACGGTGGTGGCGTGATGTGCGCCGGTGACCGTGACATGCCCTGTATCGGTGCCCGACCCCGAAGCTTGAGCGGACGGGAGGCGAATCGCGCGGGGTGTGACGGTCCTCACAGATAGTCGAACAGCGACAGGCGCGAGAGCTGCGCAAACGACTTTTGCGCCGCCGTGAGCGCCGACTTTTCGAGCGCGAGCCGACTGAGCGCCTCGATCATGTCGACGTCCCGCAGATTCGACACGGCGGTCTGCAGCTCGAGCTCCAGGTTCTCCCGCGACGTGGTCACGTTGTCGATGACGTTGAGTCGGGCCCCGACCTCGGAGCGCACGTTGATCAGGTGATCCATGCCGCTGTCTATTTGCGCAAGCGCCACTGAGATGTCGGTATTGAATCGCGCGCGGTCCGTGTCGGTCGCGGTCGGCTGGCGCAACGTCGCTGCGAGCGCATCGAATGTCGCGAAGATGTCCTCGCGTGCGGCCGGTGCGACCGAAAAGGTGTCGTTCGCCGTGGGTGCGCCCGTGATCGCAAAGCGCACACCGTTGAAATCGATACTGTGGCCGGAGGCGTAGACCCCGGTCGCCACCTGCGTGTTCGACGCGTCGAGGATCTCGTAGTTCGCCGCGTCAAGAAAGCGCACGTTGAAGCTGCCACCCGTCCAGGCGGAAGGGTCGACGATCGCGAGCGGCGCTATCCAGCCGGAGCCCGTGTTGGCGGCCCCTGTGTCGACGGTGAAGCGGCCGCTACCGTTTGGCGCGCCCCTGAAGACCTGATCGCCACTGTGGCCGATCTTCACGAACTGGGTCGGGCTCACCTGTACTTCGCGAATGGCCTGGTCGCCCGCGTAGATCATTCCCGCGGCAGAACGGACGAAGGGCTGCGTGCCAACACTGTTGCCGGCGAAGAGATACTCGCCGGTGGCATCGCGGCGGTTCGCGATGGCTTGCAGTTCTCCGATGCGTTCGGTGAGTTCGGTGGCGATCGCCGCGCGCGACTTGTCGTCGAGCGTGCCGTTGTTCGCCGCGAGCGTGAGATCGCGTACCCGCTGCAGGAGCTTGCCGGCGTCGGCGAGTGCCTGCTCCTCGATCGAGAGACGTGTCTGCACGACGTTCGTGTTCCGCTCGTACTGGGACGAGGCAGACAGTTGATTCCCAAGTGCGAGGATGCGCCCCGCCGCAACCGGATCGTCCGACGGCGTGAGCACGCGCTTGCCCGAAGACACCTGCAGCTGCGTTTTGGCGCTGCTCGCCTGCTGCCGGAGCATCTGGCTCATGAGACTGTAATGCGATCCCATCGTCGAGGTGCGCACGGTCATCTCCTCGTCGCGCCGAGCAGCGAATCGAACATCGACTGCGCCACCGAGATGAGCTGCGCGGCGGCCTGGAAAGCCTGCTGCAGCATGATCAGGTTGGCAGCTTCCTCGTCGAGATTGACGCCGGACACCGACTGCTGTGCCGCGATGTCCTGGTCGTGAACCACCGTGAAGGCGTCGCGATTCGACTGCGCCTGCGAGGTCTGCGTGCCGATGCGCGCGGTGAGTTGCATCGCGGCATCGGCGATCGAGGTCGTGCCGCCGCCGAGCGATGGCGCCTCCAGCGCGCCGAGCATCGCGAGCAGGTTGCTGTTGTCGCCCCTGCCGCTCGAGTTGTCGGAGATCGTGAACCGGTCGCCCGCAACCGGTGCGCCGTCGATGTGGACGCTCCAGCCGTTGAGAGCGATCGGCGCTCCCTGCGTGTAGGCAAACGACCCGGCACCGTTCACCGAATAGGTCGTGGCGGAAGTGAACTCGATCGCGACCGTATTGCGCAGAGCCGGGTCGGTGGCGTCGGTCACGGTCGGCGGGGAAATGGTGCCGGTGCCGGCGTTGGCGAGGCCGGCCGCTGTGCGAATCGGCGATGCCGCGGCGATCGCCGCAGGATCGCTTAGGGCGAGCCCGAGCCCGCGGACCAGATCGCGTGTCGGCTCAATGCGGAACTTGTCTCCCGGAACCGGCGTGTTGCCGACGACGAACGACAGCCCGTCGGCCGTGAAGGGATCGGCGACGGTGCCCGAGCCCGACAGCGCCACTGTCGACCCGCTCGTCGTGTTGCGCAACTGCCAGGCGCCGGTGAACTCGAAGACGTAGTCGTCGCCAGTGAGCGCTCCTGCGTCGACGATCGAGGCCGACACCGCGGCGTTGCCGCCGTTTGCGGCCGAGGCGAGCACAGTGGGGCTTCCGATCGAGAAGAAAGGCGCACCCATCGCGCCAGTGAGCGTGATACCCCGGGTGTGCTGCCCGTTGACGACGGCGACGACACCCGCCGCCACTTTGCCGAGCGCATCGCGGGCCGGCTCGAGGATCTGCGCGCGGTATTCGAGCAGGCCGCCGAGGCTGCCGCCGGTCACTTGCGAAGATATGTCGGTCGTGGTTGCGCCCGATCGGATGGCCAGATTGAGCCTCGTCGGATCGAACGGGTCCGGCGCCACGGCAAGCCTTGTCGGGGTGCTGCCGATCACGAGCGGCTGACCCGTACCGACATAGACGTTCGCGGCGCCGTTGTCCTGCGTGACGACCGACACGTCTACGAAGGAGGACAGCTGGTCGACCAGGCGGTCGCGTTGGTCGAGGAGATCGTTCGGCGGTTGGCCGGTGCGCCCATAGGCATCGACGATCTGCGTATTGAGCTTCGCGAGACTATCCGCTAGTGCAGACACCTCGGCGGCGCCCGCCTGCAGTCGGGTGTTGATCTCGGCGGCGAAGCCGCGCAGGCGGCTGTCGTAGCCCGCGAGCTGGTCGGTAAAGATGCCTGCCTTCGACAGCAGGACCTGCCGCGAGGTCAGCGACGAGGGATCGTTCGCGACTTCCTGGAAAGCATTGACGAGATTCTGGAACGCGGCGGAAAGTCCCGACGAGGAATCGCCAAGCACATTGTCGAGGCGTTCCGCCTCGGTCGCGAGGGTGTCGTAGCGCCCGAGGCTCGAGGCACTCGAGCGCACTTGCGAGGCGAGAAACGCGTCATAGACTCGCGCGACGGTGGTGACCTGTACGCCCGAACCGACCCAGCCGCTGCCGAAAGCCTGCGCCGGCCGCGTCGCAAGCTCCACACGCTGGCGGCTGTAGCCCGCCGTCGTCGCGTTCGCGATGTTCTGGCTCGTCGTATCGAGCCCGCGCCGGAAGGCGAGCAGGCCCGAGACGGCCGTGGACATGACGTCTGCCATGGTGAATCAGGTCTCCAGGTGCCGGCTTATCGGCGCGGCGGGTGTGAACTTGAGCACGTTCGCGACACGCTCGAGCTTCGCGGCATAGTCGGGATCGGTGGCGTAGCCGCCCGCCTGCAGCGCGCGGGCATACGCGGCCGCATCGGCGCCGGTGCCCTTCGCGGCGGCGTACCGCGGGTTGTCGCGGATCAGCGCGACATAATCCCTGAAGCTCTCGCCGGTCGATCCGTAGGCCCGGAACGGCTCGGTGCGCGCCTGCGCTTCGCCTTGTACAAATTCGAGGGTGCGGGCCTGCACGCGCTCGCCATTCCACCCGGTCGCCTTCACGCCAAAGAGGTTGTGGCTCGGGCGGCCATCGTCACCTTGCGGCAGGTGGCGGCCCCAGCCCGTTTCGAGCGCGGCGTGCGCGATCAGGGTCTTCGGATCCACGCCCAGTTCGGCGCCCGCGGCCGCGGCATCCGGCCACAGCGCCTGCACGAACCGGTCCTTGCGCGCGTCGCCCACGGTGGGCACATTGCCCACGGTGGGCAGATCGCCCACGGCTGGCACGTCGCCGGCAGGCCGCATCCCGGCTAGTCCGGTGCGCTTCAACTGCTCGACGAGCATGTCGGCGAGGCCGAGGCCCTTGCCCTTCGAGAGCTCGATCGAGAGCTGGTCGTCGAACAGGTCGCGGTAGAAGCCCTCGCCCTGCCCTTGCATCGTGTCGTCGAAGGAGGTCGCGCGCATCGATTTCAGCAGCATGCGGGTGAAGAGGCTCTCGAACTGGCGCGCGGTCTCGCGCAGCGCCTCCGGCGTCTGCGAACGATCGGCGCGCTTGAGCGACGTGAGCGCTGCCGCATCGCCGAAAGAAGACGGCGCGGCCGGTATCGTGCCCATCAGATCACGATCAGCTCGGCGCGCAACGCACCGGCGGCCTTCAGGGCTTCGAGGATGGCGACCAGGTCGCCGGGTGCCGCGCCCACCTGGTTCACGGCCCGCACGATTTCATCGAGGTTGACGCCCGCATTGAACACGAACATGCGCGCCTCGGGTTGCGAGACCTCGAGTTCGCTCCGCTGCACGCCGACCGTCTCGCCACGGCCGAACGGATTCGGCTGGCTGACATCGACGCGCTCCGTGATCGTGACCGAGAGCGACCCGTGGGCCACCGCGGCCGGTCGCACCTGCACACGATTGCCGATGACGACCGTGCCGGTGCGTGAGTTGACGATGACACGCGCCGGCGCCTCGCCCGGCTGCACCTCGAGTTCCTCGAGGACGGCGAGGAAGGCCGTGCGCTGGCCGGTCTCCCGCGGGGCTGCCACGCGCACGGACACGGCATCGAGCGCCTCGGCCGTGCCCGCGCCGAGCAGTCCGTCGATGCCTGCCGCGAGACGCGAAGCCGTCGAGAAATCCGGCGTGTGCAGGTTCAGCATCACGAAAGGTTCGGCGCCGAACTGGTTGCCGACTTCCCGCTCGACGGTCGCGCCGTTCGGGATACGCCCGCCGCTCGGCACGTTGACCGCGATGCGCGAGCCGTCCTTGCCGGACACGCCGAAGCCGCTGACGAGCATCGAGCCCTGCGCGATCGCGTAGACCTGCCCATCGGCGCCGCGCAGCGGCGTCATGATGAGGGTGCCGCCGCGCAGGCTCTGCGCGTTGCCGATCGAGGCGACGGTCACGTCGACGGTCTGTCCCGCCTTCGAGAACGGCGGCAGGTCCGCCGTCACGGTGACCGCGGCGACATTCTTCAGCTGCGGATTGACGTTGTCGGGAATCGTCACGCCGAACTTCGCGAGCATCGTGCGGATGCTCTGGATCGTGAACGGCGCCTGGCTCGTCTGGTCGCCGGTGCCGTCGAGGCCGACGACCAGTCCGTAGCCGATCAACTGGTTCGTGCGCACGCCCGCGACGGACGCCAGGTCCTTGACGCGCTCGGCGTGGGCCGGCGTAGCGAGGGTGGTAACCAGCAACAAGGTGACGATGGATTTGTGCATGGTCAGAACGGCATCAGTGGCGAGTTGAAGAAGCGCGCGAGCAGGCCCGGCTTGTTGGCCGCCGCGAGCGACCCGCGGCCGCCGTAGGCGATGCGCGCGCTCGCGACCTTCCAGGATTCGATCGAGTTGTCGGGCTGGATGTCGATCGGGCGGATGATGCCCTCGATGCGCACGTATTCGCTGCCCTGGTTGAGCGTGAGCCACTTCTGGCCGCGCACCACCAGGTTGCCGTTGCCGAGCCGGCGCACGACGGTCGCGCTGATCTCGCCCGAAAGCCGGTTGCTCTGCGCGCTCGAGCCCGAGCCGCTGAACTCCGACTCGTTCTCCATGCCCATCTGCAGCACCTGCGCGCCGTTCACCGTGACGGGGCGCCCCGCAATCGTGGGGCCCGGCAGCTCCGCGGAGGTCGACTTCTTGGTATTGGTCGTCGCGCTCTTGCTCGCCTGCGTGCGCTCGGCGAGCCGGATCACGACGAGGTCGCCCGCATTGCGCGCGACCGCGTTCTCGAAGAGCGCCACGTCCCGCCCTGCCTGGTAGATCGCGCCGTTCGTGGCCGGTGCCACCTCGATCTCTTCCGGCCAGGGGCCGAAGGCGGCCTCGTCGGGCGCCGAAGCGCAGCCCGCGGCGAGCGCGGCGGCGCACAGGGCAAACAAACGGATCGGTGCCGTCATGGCGATCACAGCTGGTTCGTGACGTAGGCGAGCATCTGGTCGGTCGTCGAGATCGCCTTCGAGTTCATCTCGTACGCCCGCTGCGTCTCGATCATGTTGACGAGTTCCTCGACGACATTGACGTTCGAGGCCTCGAGCGAGCCCTGCACCACCGAACCGAGCCCGTTGAGGCCCGGCGTACCGGCCTGCGGCGGACCGCTCGCGACCGATTCGACGAGCAGGTTCTCGCCGCGCGGCTGCAGGCCCGCGGGGTTGACGAAATCGACGAGCTGCAGCGTGCCGACCTGCACGGGTGTCGTCTGGCCGGCGGTCAGCGCGGACACGATGCCGTCGGTGCCGATGGTGATCGACTGCGCGCCGTCCGGGATCGTGATGCCGGGCTGCAGGCGATAGCCGCTCGAGGTGACGAGTTCGCCCTGGGCGTTTTGCTGGAACGCGCCGTCGCGCGTGTAGCCGGTCGTGCCGTCGGGCAGCTCCACCTGGAAGAAGCCGCGGCCGCTCACCGCGACGTCGAGCGCATTGCCGGTATTGGCGAAGCTGCCCTGCGTGTAGAGTTTTTCGGTGGCGACGATGCGCACGCCCGTGCCGAGCGACAGGCCCGAGGGCGCCTCGGTGTCCTGCGACGTCGAGCCGCCGACCTGGCGCACGTTCTGGTACATCAGATCCTCGAAGACCGCGCGGCCCTTCTTGAAGCCCGTGGTCGAAACGTTGGCGAGGTTGTTCGACGTGACCGCCATGCGCGTCTGCTGCGCATCGAGCCCCGTTTTCGCCGCCCAGAGTGCCGTATTCATGAATGTCCTCCGTTACACGCGCAGCAGGCGGGCGGCGGTGGCGCCGTCCTCCTCCGCGGTGCGTATGGCCTTGACCTGCAGTTCGAAGCGGCGCGCGAGCTCGATCATCTCGACCATCGCGCCGGCCGCATTGACGTTGCTCGATTCGAGCACGCCCGAGGCGAGCTGGACGGACGCGTCGGCGGGCGCCGCGCTGCCATCCTGCATGCGAAAGAGCCCGTCGGCGCCGCGCTCGAGCGTGTCCGCCGCCGGGTTGACGAGCTTGATGCGGCCGACCACCGCCGTGGTCTCGGGCCCCTGCCCGACCGGCACGATCGACACCGACCCGTCGGCGCCGACCATGACCGAGCTGTTCTGCGGCACGGTGATCGGCCCGCCGTCGCCGAGCACGAGGTCGCCGGCGCCGTTGCGCAATGCGCCGCTCGTGTCGACACGCAGGTCGCCGGCACGCGTGTAGGCCTCGCTCCCATCGGCAGACTGCACGGCGATCCAGCCCCCGCCGTTCACCGCAACGTCGAGGTCGCGCCCGGTGGCAAGCAGCGCGCCGGTGGTCGTGTCCCAGCCGATCGTCGCATTCGTCGCGTAGGCGCGCGAGGCAAAGCCGCTGCCGTCGACCGCCCGCGTCTGGAACGCGGCGAGGTCGGCTCGAAAGCCGGTCGTGCTGGCGTTGGCGAGGTTGTGGCTGTTGACAGCCTGTGCGCGCAAGGTTTCCTTGGCGCCGGTCATCGCCACATAGAGGTACTTGTCCATCAGCGGATGTTGATGATCGTCTGCGTGATCTGGTCGGCCGTCGAGATCATCTGCGCGTTTGCCTGGAAGTTCCTTTGCGCGGTGATCATGTTGACGAGCTGCTGCGTGATCTCGACATTCGAGGCCTCGAGCGCGCCCGACTGGATCTGGCCATAGCCCGAGCTGCCGGCCGTGCCGCGTTGGGCACCGCCCGACGTGAAGGTCTCGCCCCATTGCGTGTCGCCGAGCTTCTGCAGACCCTGCACGTTCGCAAAGGTCGTGATGGCCACCTGACCGAGCGGAACCGAGCGGCCGTTCGTATAGCGCGCACTCACGACGCCCGTGGGGTCCACGTCGATCCCGGAGAGCGCGCCGGTCGTGAAACCGTCCTGCGTGAACTGCACACCGAAGTTGCTGCCGTACTGCGTCGCGCCAGTGACGTCGAGCGTCAACGCGAGCGGGGCGGCGCCAGTCGCCGGCGTGTACGGCGGGAACGCGATCGTGCCCGCAGCCGGCGTCACGAGCGCACCGCTGCTGTTGAATGTCAGCGCCTGCGGCGTGCCGACCGCCGTGCCGTCGGTATAGGCCTGCACAGTCCATTCATTGGCGAGCGCACCCTTGACGAAATAGAAGCTGGTGGTGTGCGCAGCACCGAGCGAGTCGTACACAGTCATCGAGGTCTGGCGGTTATAACTCGACGCGTCCGCGGGGTCGAAAGCCGTCACCGGCGCCGTCGCATCGGCGGGCAGATTGAGCGTCATATCGATCATGCCGGTTGCCTGCGGCGCGCTTTCGCTGGTCACAAGCCGCAGGTCGGCGAGTCCGCCCGTGTTGAAGCCACCGTTCGGGAGCGGCGGAAATACCTGGAGTCGCGCGCCCGTGCCGCTCACGACATAGCCCTGGTTGTCGACCTTGAACGCGCCCGCCCGCGAGTAGGCGAGCGAGCCCGCGTCACTCAGCGTGAAAAAGCCGTCGCCCGAGAGCGCAAGGTCGAGATTGCTGTCGGTAAAGTCGATGTTGCCTTGCGTGAACTGCTGTGCAACCGACGAGACCTTCACGCCGTTGCCGGTTGCGGTGCTCGAAACACCGAAGGGCGTGACGGCAAAGAGGTCTGCAAACTCGGTGCGCGAACTCTTGAAACCCGAGGTCGAGCCGTTCGCGATGTTGTTCGCGGTGACGGCGAGATCGGCCGATGCGGCATTGAGTCCGCTGAGTGCGATCGTGAATGGCATGGTGTGTCTGCTCCTGGAGTCGGAATCTGTTTCAGAAAACCTGGCGTACGTCTGCGAGAGTCACGGCGCCCGCGCCCGGCGTATTGAGTGTCAGTGCGAAGGTGCCTGGCTCGATGCTGACGCTCGAGACGAGGTCGGCGATCAGCGTGTCGGTGGCCTGGCTCACGCCGGAGACGGTTGCAGTGGCGTCAAGCGTGTACCGGCCGGACGGCGCGACAGTGCCGTCGTTCGCACGGCCGTCCCAGTTGAAGAGCGTCGTGTCCGCGGTCGGCGTCAGCTGCATCGAGCGCACGAGTTCGCCGCCCTCGTTGCGCAGGCTCACTGTGATCGAGGTGGCGCCGGTGGGCGTCGTCACGCCACCCACGATCACTCCCCCGTCGGAGAGCGTTGCATGATTGCCCTTGAGCAACACGTAGCGGCCGACGAGCGAGGCGCCGTCTAGCACGGCGGAACTCTTCATGCCGGCGGTGAGCGCGGCGAGCGATGCGTTCATCTCCTGCACACCAGACACCTGGCTGAACTGCGCCAGCTGCGTGACAAACTGCGTCGAATCGAGCGGCTTGAGCGGATCCTGGTTCTTGAGCTGCGTCGTAAGCAGCATCAGGAAGTCCTGCTGGTCGAGCGAGTCGTCGCCCTGGCCCGCCGCGCCCGGCTTCGACGTGTTGAAGCCGAGGCCCGCGTAAGGGCTGGTCGCAGTGTCGTTCTGAACGGTGCTCATGACTGTCCGAGCCTCAGTGTGGCCATCATCAGGGTCTTCGCCGTATCCATGACTTCGACGTTGTTCTGGTACGAGCGCGAGGCAGAGATCATGTCGACCATCTCCTCGACGACGTTCACGTTGGGCGCGTACACATAGCCCTCGGCGTTCGCGAGCGGGTTACCGGGCTCGTAGCGCGCGACCGGCGCCGCATCGCTCTCGACGATGCCTCTGACGCGCACCGCGGCGCCGCCATTTGCACCCGCCGGCTGCACACCGTTCATCGCCTGCTGCACGGCTTCGAACAGCGGGTGACGCGCCTTGTAGACGGCAGCCGCACTGCCCGCGACGCTGTCGGCGTTGGCGAGATTGCTCGCCACTGTGTTGAGTCGCACGGACTGGGCGGCCATGCCCGAACCCGCAATATCGAAAGTCCTGAACGAAGACATCCTGTGACTCCTGCCTACTGACCCGTGATCGCGGTCATCAGGCTGCGAAAGCGTGCGTTGAGAAAGCTGAGCGTCGCCTGGTAGCGCACGGCGTTCTCGGCGAAGGCCGCCTGCTCGAGCTGCGGCTCGACCGTGTTCCCATCGAGCGAGGGCGCAAGTGGCGTGCGGTAGCGCAGGGCGCCGGCGACGCCGCCCCCGCTCCCTTCGGTCGCGAGGTGCAGCGAGGATGTCTGTGCCATCGGCAGCGGCGCACCGGCCTCGCCTGCGGCCGCGAGCGCCGCCTTGAAGTCGATGTCGCGCGCCTTGAAGCCGGGCGTGTCCGCGTTCGCGAGGTTGTTCGCGAGCACTTCAGTGCGCTGCGCGCCGAGCGCGAGCGCCTGCTGGTGCACTCCGAGATAAGCGTCAAGATCGAATCGCATGTCGGTCCCACCGTCAGAAATCTGACTGCGTGGAAGCAGAGCAAGCGCTGTGCCACAAGGGGTTTTTCGGCGTTCCGGTCCTGATCCAGGCGGATTGCATGACTTGCCGTGTGACGGCGGTCAAGTGGTGCGGCAAGGTTTTGCCGCAGAAACGGCAAGCCGCGGGCCTTGAGCCGCCATGCCGTTCATATCGGCACACGCCCGGCGGACTTGAGACGGGGTCGTGCCCGGCATGAGCGTCTGGCACACAAACTGCAACGAAACCGCGTGTGTGGAACTGTTCGTACCTCGTTGCGCTTGCCAGCTTCGCAATGCTCGTTGCGGGTGACCTCGCGCGCGCGCAACCCGTCCAGGACCCGCAAAGCGTCGAGCGCGCGGCGGAATCCTTCGTGCACCAGGCGATTCCCGACGGTCTGCAGCAGGCAGTGCAGGTCAGTGCCACCCGCCTCGACCCGCGGCTGCGGCTCCCCTCCTGTGCCACCTCGCTCATCGCGAAATGGTCAGCGGGCGCGGCACTGTCGGCGCGCACGTCGGTCGTCGTCGCTTGCAGGGGCGATGCGCAGTGGCGCATCAACGTGCCGGTGAGGATTCGCAGTGCGGTCGACGTCCTGGTGCTCAAGGCACCTGCGTCACGCGGCCAGACACTGGCGGCAGCGGACGTTGCGAACCGGCACATTGAAGTGGAAGGTCTCGCACACCTTTATGTACGCAACCTCGACGAGCTCGCCGGTCGCCATCTCGCACGTTCCGTGCCCGCCGGGGTGCCGCTCCCGAAGAGCTGGTTCGCAGCAGACAAGGTCGTGAAGCGCGGTCAGGCTGTGACGCTCATCGCCTCTGCCAACGGCTTTCGCGTGCGAGCACCGGGGCGCGCCCTGGGCGACGGCGCCGTTGAGGAGCGCGTGCGCGTGCAAAACCTGTCCTCGCTCAAGGTGGTTGAGGGTGTGGTCGAAAACGCTTCCGAAGTGCGGGTGGCGCCATGAGCGCCGCGCCTCGCGACGCAAAATTTGCTAAAGAAGCATCGGGTCAGGCCGATACAGGTCGTGACATGGATGAGAGGGTTTCGTGATGGCTAATAAAATCAATGGATTGGATGGCAAACCTGTCAGAACACCTGAAGCGGTGGCCGTGACACGCGCTCGCTCGTCCACGGCCGGCGAGACCGGAACCCGCCCACAGCCAGGCGCGGCGGGTGGCGTACAGATCACCGAGAGCGCGCGCCAGCTCGCGGCGCTCGAAGCGACCTTGAGCCGCCTCTCGCAGGTGGACGAGGCCCGAGTGGCGAGAATCCGCAAGTCCATCGAGAACGGCAGCTACACGGTCGATGCGCAGGCCACGGCGACGAAGCTGCTCGTGTTCGAGCACGACCTCGCGAGCCTCGTGCGCTCCGCCCGCTAGCTCCCGCGCATGGATCCCACCCTCACCCGCGAAACGCTCGAACGCCTCATCGTCGAGCAGGCGGCCGTGCTCGCGCGGCTGGAAGAACTGCTGGATCGCGAACACGGCCTGCTTGTTGCGCGCAACATCGAGGCGCTCGCTGGCGCGGGGCGCGACCGGCAAGGCTGCGTCGGCGCCCTGCTGCGGCTGGACGACGAGCGCACCTCCCTCTGCCACATGCTCGGGTATGGGAGCGACGCGGACGGCATGCGCAAGCTCCTCTGCTCGTGCGATCCGGGCGGTCGCCTCGCCATTCGCTGGACGGGCTGCACCGAGCTCACGCGCCGCTGCCGCAAACTGAACGATCGCAACGGGGCGCTCGCCACCGCGCAATTGCGCAGCGTGACCGGCCGACTCGACGCACTCACGGGCGGCGCCGGATCGCGCAAGGACACGTACTCGCCTCAAGGCGTCGCTCGCGTGACGCCCACGGGCCGCCTGCTCGCCGCCCAGGTCTGACGCTCATCCGGGCGCTCAGAACGGAGCGCACCACTTCCGTCCGGAGAATCCCGAAAAGGACTGTCGTAAGCAGATGCGCAGGCCCTGCGCCCTACGCCCCTGGCCCGTGCAGCCGCGCCAGATCCTCCGGCGTATTGATATCCGCACCGGGCAGTTCCGCAGCTTCGACCACGCGGACTTCCATCCCGTGCTCGAGCGCGCGCAGTTGCTCGAGCTTCTCGAGCAGCTCGAGCCGCGTCGGCGCGAGCGCTGCGAATCGCAACAGTGCACGCGTGCGCCAGGCATAGAGGCCGATGTGGCGGCGCGCTTCATGACCGTCACCATCACGGTCATGCGGAATCGGCGCGCGGCTGAAATAGAGCGCCCTGCCCTCGCGGTCGGTCACCACCTTGACGACGTTCGGATCGAGATACTCCTCGCGCGACCGCACCGGCGCTGCGATGGTCGCGATCGATGCAGCCGGATGCGCGGCGAGCGCCGCGGCCGCCTGCTCGACGAGGGCCGCCGGCATCCGCGGCTCATCTCCCTGCAGGTTGACGACGATGTCGTCCGTGCCAAAGCCGCGCTCGCGCGCAACCTCCGCGATGCGATCCGTGCCCGAAGCGTGTGAGCTTGCCGTCATGCAGACATCCGCGCCCGCAAGGCGCGCCGCGGCGGCAATCCGTTCATCGTCGGTCGCCACGATCACCTCGTGTGCACGGGTGGCGCGTGCCCGCTCGTAGACGCACACGATCATCGGCCGCCCGTCGATGAGAGCCAGTGGCTTGCCGGGGAAGCGTGTGGATTCGTAGCGGGCGGGGATGACGATGCGGAACATGCGGGCGGGCCGCTCAGCGCTCGAGCAGCGGATCGCTCGCCGCGAGCGGCCTCGCCTCCTCGACCAGCATGATCGGCACGCCGTCACGGATCGGATAGGCGAGCCGGTCAACACGGCAGACGAGCACCGCCTCGTCGCGCTGGTGGATGACCGGCCCCTTGCAGAGCGGGCAGGCGATGATGTCGAGCAGTCGCGTATCCAAGGCGCTCCCTAGCGGCCGCTGCGGGCCGAATCGATCTTTGCCGCGACGAGTGCGAGCAGCGCGCGCGCGTCGTCGTCGCCGAACGCGGCGCTGACGGGCACGTATCCCAGCCGCGACGACGCGAACGCCGTGCATTTTACGGCATCTTTCTCCGTCATGAGGACAGGCAGGTCGTCCTCGAAGGCGAGATCAGCCGCCGTAAAGGCGTGATGATCGGGAAACGCATGCGGGATCACCTCGAGGCCGGCGGCGCGCAGCAGGCGGAAGAAGCGTTCCGGGTTGCCGATGCCCGCCACGGCGTGCACACGCTGTCCGGCAAGGCCCGCAAGCGGCAGTGCCGCCTCACGCGGCCCGGTGAGTGGCAACACGCCCGTCGCCTCGAGCCGCATGTGAAAAACGGGCCGCCCCGCAAGGCTTCGCTCGCGTGAACCATCCAGAATGATCACGGCATCGACCGTACGCAGGCGACCCGCCCGCTCCCGCAGTGGACCCGCGGGAAGCATCAATCCATTGCCGAAGCCGCGCGCGCCATCGATCAGCACGAGTTCGCAATCGCGCGCGAGGGCAAGGTGTTGCAGCCCGTCGTCGGCGATGATGACATCGACGTTCTGCGTCGCGAGAAGACGCCCGGCGACCACACGCTCGCGACCGACCGCCACCGGCCTGCCAGTGCGCCGCCGCAGCAGCAATGGCTCATCCCCGACCTCGCCGGCCCGAGAGCCGTCTTCAACGAGCCGCGGCGCATCACCGCGTCGCCCGTAGCCGCGCGACACGACACCGGGCCTGCGACCTGCCGCGGCGAGTGCCCCCGCGAGCCAGACGACAAAGGGCGTCTTGCCCGTGCCGCCCACGGTGAGATTGCCGACGACGACCACCGGTGTGGCGAGCGCCGTGACCGGCAGAAGACGGGCCGCATAGGCGCCGCGTCGGGCGCCCACCGCCAGCGCAAAGAGCCAGGAGAGCGGGCGCAGCAGCGTCGCGCCAGAAGCGCCCCCGTACCATACCGCGTTGAGCCACTTCTCCATCGCGGTACGAGCGCCTCAGGCGTTGAACTGCAAGCGGTGCAGCTGCGCGTATACGCCACCCCGCGCAAGCAACGCCGCGTGGGTGCCGCGCTCGACAATCGCGCCCTCGTCCATCACGACGATTTCGTCGGCCTGTTCCACCGTCGACAGGCGATGCGCGATCACGAGCGTGGTGCGTCCCGACTGCAGGCGCGTGAGCGCCGCCTGGATGTGCCGCTCCGACTCGGTGTCGAGTGCCGACGTTGCCTCATCGAGCACCAGCACCGGCGTGTCCTTCAGGATCGCACGCGCAATGGAGATGCGTTGACGCTGGCCGCCCGACAGCAGCGCGCCGCGATCACCCACGAGCGTGTCGAGCCCCTGCGGCAGCTCGCGTGCGAAGTCCATCACGAACGCGGCCTCGGCCGCCGCCTCGACCTGGCCGCGCGACGCCTCCGGGCGGCCAAACGCGATATTGGCGCGGATGGTGTCGTTGAAGAGCACGACCTCCTGGCTCACGACCGCGACCTGGTCGCGCAGGTTCGCGAGCGCGTAGTCGCGCAAATCGACGCCGTCGAGCCGCACGCTGCCGCCCTCAACGTCATAGAAACGCGGCAGCAGGGCGACGAGTGTCGACTTGCCGCTACCCGATCGCCCGACGATCGCGAGCGTATGCCCGGCAGGCACCCGCAGGTCGATGTCGTGCAGCACCTGCCCCTTGTCCTCGCGGTACGTGAATTGCACGCCCCGATATTCGATCTCGCCGCGCGCGCGCGTCACCGTATGACGGCCCCCCGCATCCTCGCCCGGGGTGTCGAGCACTGCAAAGACGCTCGCGCCGGCTGTAATGCCCTGCTGCAGCGGTCCGAAGACGTTGACGAGCCGGCGCAGCGGCGCCGTGATGAGCAGCAGCGCAGTCAGGAACGACATGAAGTCATCGACGCGCATCGCCTGCGACTGCACCTGGCCGATCGCGAAATAGAGCACCCCCGCGAGCCCGATCGCCGCGATGAACTGCACCACCGGGTTGCTCATCGCGCGCGCGTTGATGAGTCGCATGTTGCTGTGGCGGTTCGCCTCGTTCGCCGTTTCGAAGGCGCGCTCCTGCTCGCGCTGCGCATTGAAGACCCGCACGACCCGCTGCCCGTCGAAGGATTCCTTCGCGACGCGCGTGACGTCCGCCATCGAATTCTGGATGCGCGTGCTGTAGCGGCGAAACGAGCTGTTGATCCGCCTTATCAGCCATGAAATGAACGGCGCGAGCGTGAGCGCGAACGCTGCGAGCTGCCAGTTCATCCAGAAAAGGTAGCCGAGCAGCGCAACGATGGTGAGCGTGTCGCGGATCAGCACCGTGACCGCATTGGTCGTCGCCTCGGCGACCTGCTCGATATTGAAGGTCAGGCGCGAGAGCATCTCGCCGGTCGAGGTCGCATCGAACCAGGACACCGGCAACCGCAGGTACTTCGAGTAGAGCTCGCCGCGCAGCGCCTTGATGATGCGCCGGCCGACCGAGGCCGGAAAGTAGTTCGACACGTAGTCGCCAACCCCGCGCAGGAAGAACAGCCCGACTGCGCCGAGCGGCACGATCCAGACCACACGCGGATCGCGCTCGACGAAGGCGCCGCCGAGGAAGACCTTGACAAGGTACGCGAGCAGCGCGTCAGTCGCCGCGAACATCGCCATGCCGACGACGCCGATCAGGAAGGTGCCGACGTACGGGCGGGCGTAGCCGAGCAGCCGTCGGTAGACCTGTCCCGGGTGCGCGACGACGGGCGCGGCCGCCGGTACGCTCACGGGCCCGCTGCGCCCGCGTCGTTGACGGTCGCGATGTTGATCTCGGCGAAACCGAGCTTGCCGAGCACATCCATCGCTGTCACGACCGACTGGTGCGTCGCCCGGCCGTCGGCCCGCAACGTGACGGGCGCGCCACGCTCGTCACCTGCGACCTTGAGCAGCGCCGCGCGCAGCGTGTCGGCACTCGCGTTGACGAGGTCGCGCTCGTTGACGCGATAGCCCCCACCCTGCGTGACCGTCACGACGATCGCCTCCTTCGCCGGAGCTTGCACGGGTACGTCACGCGCCTCGGGCAGGCGCACCCGCAGGCGCCCCTCCTGCACGAAAGTCGAGGAGAGCATGAAAAACACGATCAGCAGGAGCACCACGTCGATCAGCGAGGTGAGGTTGAGCTCGGGCTCGTCGATGCGCCGCGGCTTGAAGTTCACGCGGCCCCCGCCCGGTCGCGATCCGCCGCCGCATCGACCGCGTCGGCGATGCGCAGCGCGTCCTTTTCCATCTGGATCACGATGCGGTCAACCTTGCCACGCAACATGCGAAAGCCGATCAACGCCGGAATTGCGACGGTAAGCCCCGCGGCGGTCGTGATCAGCGCCTCGGCGATCCCGCCCGACAGCATGCGCGGATCGCCCATGCCACCGGCCTGGATGGCGTTGAACGCCTTGATGATGCCGGTCACGGTACCGAGCAGGCCGAGCAGCGGGCTCACGCCCGCGATCATGTTGAGCGAATTGAGAAAACGTTCGAGCTCGTAGATGACGTGCCGCCCGGTGTCCTGCAGGCGCTCCATCATGATCTCACGAGGCCTGTGACGGTTGGCGAGGCCGGCGGCGAGCACGCGGCCCAGCGGCGAGTTCTGCTCGAGTGCCGTGATGACCTTGTCGTTGATCTGGTTGCCCTCGATCAGCGCCCAGACCTTCTTCGTGAGATCGGGCGGAATCACCCGCTTGTCCTGCAGGGTCCAGAAACGCTCGAGAATGATGGCCGCGGCACCGATGGAGCACAGGATGATCGGCCACATCAGTGGCCCGCCCGCGCGCACGATTTCCCACATCCGCCCTGCCCTCGAAGCTGTGCAAACCGTGCGCATCATACCGGAGCGCGCCACGGCCATGGATAGCCGTCGCGCGCGGCCCTGCGCACGACGTCCCCGGTCGCGGCGTCGATCGTGATGCTGATGGCACCCTCATGTGCCGTATCGAAGCGCGCCGCTCGCCCGAATTCGAACCGCCTGGACCCGATCGAGAGCGACATGTCGCAATCCGCCGTCACCGCGAAACGGGCCGGCGCGCTGCTCCACCTCGCCCGCCCGGCGCACAGCGCAACGTGCTCCGGCCCGCCTGGCCATGGGCGCGGCACGAGGATCTCCCCGACTTCGAGCGCCGCGACGAGTTCGGCTGCGCCACTCGCGTGATCCCCGCGAAGCTGCGGCAGGATGAGGCGATCGACCCGCGTGATGCGTTGCATGCGCAGCCAGGGCACGACGACGCGCGCCATGCGCCGGCCGCCTGTGCCGAAACTGTCGCCAGTCCCGAAGATCACGACCTCGTGCAGGGTACGTATCACGGCTGCCTGCCCGTGCCCGACATCGAACACGGTGATTGCGACTTGCGAGGACCCTGGCGCGAGCGGCGCCGCGGCCACCAGCGGCACGAGAGCGGCGACAGCCGTGGCGCGCAGACGGCCCGGCCAGGGAAGTATCGCGATGGCGGTCGCCGGCACGATGACGAGCCAGGCCCAGGCAGGGGGCGCCAGCGTCACGAGCGCGAACGGCCATGCCGCCGCGACCTCGAGCCACGGCCAGGCCTGCGCGTACCCCCAGGCGCCGGCGGCGAAGCCGAAGTCCGCGATCGACGGCACGACGGCGAGGCTTGCTGTTGCAGCGAGCGTCAGGGGTACGAGCAGCAACGTGAAGAGCGGAATGGCGAGGACGTTGACCACGAGGCTTGCAAGCGAGACCCCGCCGAAGGCCGCGAGGGTGACCGGTACGAGCGCGATCGTGACGGCGACCTGCACCCGCGCCGCTTCATGCCACCAGCGTGCGCGGCCGATCCGTGCCCCGGAGGTCAGCATGATCGCCGCCACGGCAACAAACGACAGCCAGAAGCCGCTCGAGAGCGGAGCAAACGGATCGAGCACGATCACGACCACGAGCGCGATGGCAAATGCATGCAGCAGCCCCTGCGCCCGCGCTGCTGCACGGGCGAGCCGCCACGCGGACAACATGACGAGCGTGCGCTGGGTCGGCACCGACAGACCGGCGAGCAACGCGTAACCGAAGGCCGCAGTGATGCCGAGCAGGGCCGCGAAAGTCTCACGCGGCAGCCGCTCGTGCAGCGTGTTGAGCGCCCTCCAAAGGCGCCGGGCAGCGGCAATCGCCAGCACCGCAAAGAGCGTGACATGCATGCCGGAGATCGCGACGAGATGCGTGGTACCCGTGGCATTGAATACGCGCCACTGATCGCGTGACAGCTCACCCGTGACGCCGACAGCGAGCGCGGCCAGCAGCGCTGCCGCGTCACGGTCCGGCACGGTCGCAGCGATGCGCCGCGCAATCCGCGCCCGCAGGCGATCGAGCGGCGCGGCGTCAGCGTCGAGGCGCGCGTTGAGCGCGGTTGAAGGCAGTACGCTCCCGAGAGCATCGATGCCCTCGCGAAACCACACTCTCTCCATGTCGGGACCGGCGGGATTCAGCAGGCCCCGCGGCGCGCGCAGCCGCACCGCGAGCTGCCATGTCTCGCCGACCTGTGGAACCGTGCGTGGATGCGCCCAGACGAGCCGGGCCGTGAGCCGCGCACCCCCTGCGCGTGGGTCGAGCGCGAGGGATGCGTCGAAAGTCGTGCCGGATTCCCTCGCAACGGGAATGGTGAGGATGCGCGCCTCGGCAAGCACGCGCTCACCCTCACGCGAGGCCGGCCAGCGCGCCGCCATCGCGGCCGACGTGTGAACGGCGGTGTAGGCGAAGCCGGTCAGCAAGGCGGCCGCCATCGCGGTGGCACGCACCCAGCCGCGGCTCCACGCGAGGGCAGCGCCCATCGCCACGGCGAGCAATGTCATCCCCGCGTAGACCCCGTACGGCTCGAGCGGTGCGAACGCAAGCAGCGCGCCGCACAGAAAACCGAGCGCGGTCGCGAGTGTCACGGGTCACGCTGCCCTGCTACAGTGCAGTAGCCGCATGCCGCGCCATCTCATCCGCAAGCTGACCCCGTCGCCAGAGCAGATTCGCAGCCACTGGTATCTGCGGCCGTTCGGCACGCGCATCGCCGATCCGGCGCTATGGTCCCTGCAGCGTCGTGGCGTAACCGCCGCGTTCGGAGCCGGCCTCGCCATCTGCTTCGTCCCGTTGCCGGTCCATCTCGTGCTCGCGGGCATCGTGGCGATCGCGCTGCGGATCAACGTGCCGGTCATGGTGGCCACGGTGCTGCTCGTGAATCCGTTCACTTTCCTGCCGGTGTACTACTTCGCTTACCGCGTGGGCGCTGCGCTGCTCGGCCACATGCCGCAACCCTTCCGCTTCGAGCTGTCGTGGTCGTGGCTGCAATATGGCCTCGGCCCGATCTGGAAGCCGTTTCTCATCGGATGCCTCGTCTGCTCGATCGTCGCCGGTGTGCTCGGCTGGGGTCTGCTCGAGCTTTTCTGGCGCTACAACGTGCGCAGGAGATATCGCACGCGCGCCTGGGGAGCGAGGCGGTAACCCCGCGCGTATCGCCAGAAAGACATCTTGACTGCCGTGCGAGGGGCCGCAGGCAGCGGTCTACGGGCTGCGGGCCAGAGGCGTCGGGACCAGCTTGCCGGCATCGAGCGTCAAGACACGATCCATGCGCGCCGCGAGGCGCGGGTCGTGGGTCACGATCACGAGGCTCGTGCCGCGCTCGCGATTCAGCTCGAGCATCAGCTGGAAGACCTGTTCAGCGTTCGCGCCGTCGAGGTTGCCTGTGGGTTCGTCAGCCAGCACGAGGCGCGGCCCGGTGACGAGCGCGCGAGCCACGGCAGCGCGCTGACGCTCCCCGCCCGAGAGCTGGTGCGGCCGGTGCGAGAGGCGCGCACCAAGACCGACGCGCTCGAGCAGCGCTTGCGCGCGCTCCCGCGCGACGGGGACCGGCTCCCGCCGCACGAGCAGCGGCATCGCGACATTCTCGAGCGCGGAAAACTCCGGCAGAAGATGATGGAACTGATACACGAACCCGATCGCGCGGTTGCGCAGTTCACCCCGCTCACGTTCGCCCACGTAGTGTATGTCGCGCCCCGCAACATGCACCGCACCCGCGGTGGGCCGGTCGAGCCCGCCGATCACCTGCAGCAACGTCGTCTTGCCAGAACCCGACGCGCCGATGATTGCGAGGCGTTCACCGGCCAGCACCGCAAGGTCCACGCCGCATAACACCTCGAGGAGCGCCGGCCCCTGCCTGAATTCCCGGCGCAGACCGCGCGCTTCAAGCACCACTTCGTTCATTGCGTCACTCATGTCTCAAAGCCTCTGCCGGTGCGGTCCGCGCGGCGCGCCACGCAGGATAGAGCGTCGCGATGGCACACAGCACGAACGCGACGCCGCACACCCGTACCACATCCTGCCATTCGACGAAGGCCGGCAGGTCGCTCATGTAATACACCCGCGCATCGAGAAACTGCGTGCCGAGCGCGCGCTCGAGCAGGCGTACGAGCGCCTCGAGATGGCGCGAGGTGAGGATGCCGAGGCCTGCACCGAGTGTGGTGCCCGCCAGCCCGATCAACACGCCCTGGATCACGAACGCGCCAAGCACGTTGCGCGGCCCGGCCCCGAGCGTGCGCAGGATCGCGATGTCCGGCTGCTTGTCCTTCACGATCATCACGAGGGTCGCGACGATGTTGAACGCGGCGACACCGACGATCATCAGCAGAATCACGAACATCAGCGACTTGGTGATTTCGATCGACCGGAAAAAATTTGCGTGGTTGCGCGTCCAGTCGCTCACGTAGAAGCCGCCGCCCAGCGCCAGGGCGACCTCGCGCACGATGCGTGGCGCGGCGTAAGGCTCGTCCAGCTCGAGGCGCAGCCCCGTCACCCGATCACCGGTGCGGAAGAGGCGCGCCGCATCCTTGAGGTTCACGAGCGCAAGCCCGCGGTCGTACTCGTACATGCCGGAGCTGAAGATGCCGCTCACGGTGAAGCGGCGCATGCGCGGCATCACCCCGGTCGGTGTGGCGGCGCCCTCCGGTGCGATCAGCACCACGCTGTCGCCGACCGTCGCGCCGAGCTCCTCTGCGAGTGCATCGCCCAGCACGACTCGCCAGCTGCCTGGCGTGAGCGACGCGAGCGTGCCTTCGCGCATCCGGTCAGCCAGACTGTCCGCCTTGCGTTCCTCGGCAGGTTCGACGCCACGCACCTGCGCGCCGGCTATCGCCTCGCCCCTCACGAGCATCGACTGCGACTCGATATAGGGCACCGCCGCGCGCACGCCGGGCGTGCGCAGTGCGACCCCCCGCGCGCCCCGCCAGTCGTCGAGCGTGCCCTCGAGCCCCGTCAGGGTCGCGTGCGCGGTCACGGCGAGGATGCGCGTGCGCAGTTCGCGCTCGAAGCCATTCATCACAGAGAGCACCACGATCAGCACCGTGACGCCGAGCATGAGGCCCATCACCGAGATCAGCGCGACGATCGACACAAAGCCTCGCCGGTGCGTCGAAGCGAGATACCGGGTGCCAATCCACCATTCGTAGCAGCGCGTCATCGGCTACTCGTAGCGCAGCGCTTCAGCAGGCGCGACGCGTGCAGCGCGCAGCGCGGGGTAGACGGTGGCGAGCGCGGTCAGCAGAAAGGCCATGCCGCAGATCCACGCGATCTGACGCCACTCGGGGATGGATGGAATGCGGGTGATGTAGTAGACATCGGCGTCCATGATCTGAAAGCCGAACACACGCTCCAGCAAGGCGACGATGGGTGTCACGTTGCGTGCAATGGCCACACCGAGTGCGGCGCCCGCCAGCACGCCAAACCAGCCGATCACGAGCCCCTGCGTCGCGAAGATGCCCATCACCCGGTGTGACGCCGTGCCGAATGTGCGCAGGATCGCGATATCGGTGCGCTTGTCGGTCACGACCATCACGAGCATCGCGACGATGCTGAAGGCTGCGACAGCCACGATCAGCATCAGGATGAGGGACATCATCGTCTTCTCGATGCGGATGGCGCGAAAGTAGTTGGCGTGGTCCTGCGTCCAGTCGCGCACCTGCGTGCCGGGCGGCAACGCAGCGCGCAAGGCCGCGGCGCGCGCGGGCGCCGCGAGCGCGTCATCGAAGCGCACGTGCACCGCGCCGGCGCGACTGCCCTGCGGCAGCACCGCGCGCACGTCGGCAAGCGAGGCGAGCATCAGCACGCCGTCGTGGTCCTGCAGGCCGACTTCGAAGAGGCCTGCGACGGTGAACTGCCGCAGCCGCGGCTCGGGCGTGCCGTTTGCGCCGATCGACGGCACGAGCAGCGTGACGGTGTCCCCCGGCCCGATGCCGAGGCGCTGCGCAACGATTGAACCCAGGATCACCTGGTTGCTGCGTGGCGTGAGAGCCGCCAGCGAACCGCTCTTGAGCGCGCGCGCGACCTCGGTCACCGTCCCCTCGAGCCCTGGATCGATCCCGCGCAGTACGATCGGCAACATCTCGGGAGTGTGCAGGGCGAGTGCCTGCACTTCGACATAGGGCGCCGCACCTGCGACGCCGGGGACGGTCGAGATGTCGGCGGCGAGGCTCGCGAGATTGCCGGGACTGTCCGGTGCGGGCGTCACTCGGGCATGGGAGGACAGCGCGAGGATACGGTCGCGCAACTCGCCCTCAAAGCCGTTCATGACCGAGAGGATGACGATGAGCGCGGCGACGCCGACACAGACCCCGACAACCGACACCCAGGTGATGAAAGAAACAAAGAATTTGTGACTGCGGGCCCGCACGTAACGCAGACCCACGTAGAGAGGCAGCGGGTGGAACATTATGCGGCGCATTATGACGCAGTTCACACAAATCGCTGGTCTGCGCCGCGGACCGGGGCCGCACGAAGCGCCGGTGCTATAGTCGGGCAGGTTCGCTTTCCGGGAGGTGTCTTATGTCCTCACGCGCAGCGTCCTGGCTCCTGGCCGGGCTGCTCCTGTCCGGCGCCGCCGCCGCCGAGACCATCGTCGTCGATGGACAGGTCGCGGTGCGCCCCACGAATGTCGGGCACCCGACCCGCGGTTCGACCATGACTGCCGTCGAACAGCGCTTTGGCGCGCCGAATTCGCGGCACGCGGCCGTCGGCCAGCCCCCGATCACGCGGTGGGACTATGCCCGGTTCTCGGTGTTCTTCGAGAACGATCGCGTGATCCACGCGGTCGTCACGGGCTAAGGCCCCGTTCCGCCCGCCGGCCCGGACAGGTAAGCTGCCGCGCTCCGCGGCGGCCCGTTGCCGACCGCGGCAACGATTGAGCATTCTCGAACCTCCAATTCCCGACGGGTCGCACCAGCATGTCCGCTGGCACCAGCTCTACGGCAGCGCGCCCTCCCTGGCGCTGGCCGAGGCAGCGGCGCGCGCGGACGGGCTGCTGCTCGTCGTCTGCACCAACTCGCGCGAAGTCGAACGTCGTGCCGCCGAGATCGGTTTCTACAGCGACGGGCGAGTACCGGTCCTCGACTTCGCCGACTGGGAAGTGCTGCCTTACGACCGCTTTTCACCGCATCCGGACATCACCTCCGGGCGCCTCGCGACACTCGGCGACCTGCCCGCCACAAGCCGCGGCGTGCTGCTGGTGGCGGCGGACACGTTGCTCGGCCGGCTGCCACCCGCCCCTTACATCTCGAGCCGCAGCTTCCGGCTCGCACGCGGTGAGCGCCTCGCGCTCGAGCCACTGCGCGCGCGGCTCGTCGCATCGGGCTATGTCGCCGTCAGCCAGGTGACGGATCCGGGCGAATTCGCGCTTCGCGGCTCACTGCTCGACGTCTTCCCGATGGGCTCGCCGCAGCCCCTGCGCATCGACCTCTTCGACGACGAGATCGAGGCGATCCGGCGTTTCGATCCCGACACACAGCGCTCGCTCGATGCGCTCGATTCGGTGCGCCTGCTGCCCGCGCGCGAGACTCCGCTCGATCCGGACGCCGTGCGCGCATTTCGCCGCCGCTATCGAACGCGCTTCGAGGGCGATCCGACGCGCTCGGCGATCTATCGTGGCGCAAGCGAAGGTCTCGCGCCGCCCGGGATCGAGTTCTACCTGCCGCTCTTTCACGACACGACTGCGATCCTGACCGATTTTCTCCCCGCGGGTACCGTGCTCGTGACGGGCGCCGCTCTCGGGGACGAGCTCTCGCGTGCGTGGGAGGAAATCGAGGCGCGCTACGAGGCCCATCGGCACGACATCGAGCGGCCGCTGCTGGCACCCGCGGAACTGTATGTCCCGCCGCGCGATCTCCTCGCACTGCTCGAAGCCATGCCGTCGATCACGCTCGAGGGCTGCAAGAGCGGGCGAGCCGATGACGACGCGGGCGCCATGCGCAACTTTCCCACTGCGACACCGCGCGAGCTGCGTCTCGATGTGCGCGCACACGAGCCGCTCGCGCCGCTCGACGCCTTCCTCAGCGGCTACGAAGGCCGCGTGCTGATTGCCGCCGACTCGGCCGGTCGACGCGAAGTGCTCATTGAAATGTTGCGCGGTCATCGCACGCCGATCGTCCCGGTCGAGGGATGGGGCGCTTTCGTCGGCGGCACGGGGCGTCTTGCGCTCACGGTCGCACCCGAGATCGAAGGCCTCACGATTACTTCGCCCGCCCTCAGCGTGCTCGCTGAATCGCAGCTCTTCGGCACGCGTGCCCGCCAGGAGCGCCGCCGCCGGCGCGCCGCGAGTGATCCGCAGGCGATCCTGCGCGAGCTGCGCGACCTCTCCCCCGGCGCGCCGGTCGTGCACGAAGAGTACGGCGTCGGGCGCTATGTCGGGCTTGCCGTGATGGAAGTTGCGGAGCAGACCGGCGAGTTTCTCGTACTCGAATACCGGGACGGCGACCGGGTCTACGTACCGGTGCATGCACTGCACCTGGTCAGTCGTTACACCGGCGCGGCGCCCGAAACGGCGCCGCTGCACAAGCTCGGTACGGACCAGTGGGCGAAGGCGAAGAAGAAGGCCGCCGGGCAGGTGCGCGACGTCGCCGCAGAGCTGCTCGACCTCTATGCGCGGCGCCAGGCGCGCCGCGGCCTCGCTCTGCCGCTGCGCGAGCTCGAGTACCAGAGCTTCGCCAACGCCTTTCCTTTCGAGGAAACACCCGAACAGGCCGACGCCATCGCGAAGGTCGTCGCAGACCTCGGCACCTCACGGCCGATGGACCGGATCGTGTGCGGCGATGTCGGCTTTGGCAAGACGGAGGTCGCGATGCGCGCCGCATTCGTCGCCGTGCAGGCCGGCAGGCAGGTGGTCGTGCTCGTGCCGACCACATTGCTCGCCGAGCAGCACGTCGCGAATTTCCGCGATCGCTTCGCCGATTGGCCGGTGCGGATCGAGGGCCTGTCGCGGTTTCGCAGCTCGCAGGAGTCGGGCGCCGTGATCGAGGGGCTCGCGGCTGGCACTGTCGACATCGTGGTCGCGACGCACCGCCTGCTGCACGCAAACGTGCGCATCAAGGACCTCGGTCTCGTCATCATCGACGAGGAGCACCGTTTCGGCGTGCGCGACAAGGAGAAGCTCAAGACGCTGCGCGCCGAGGTGCATGTGCTCACGCTCACCGCGACGCCCATTCCGCGCACGCTCAACATGGCGCTCGGCGGCCTGCGCGACCTGTCGCTGATCACGACACCGCCCGCCGAGCGACTTGCGATCAAGACTTTCGTCACCGAGTGGCAGGACGCGGCCCTGCGCGAGGCGATACTGCGCGAGCTGCGTCGCGGCGGACAGGTGTACTTCGTCCACAATGAGGTACGCGACATCGACAAGGTTGCGGCCACGATCGCACGTCTCGTGCCGGAGGCCGCCGTGCGGGTCGGGCACGGACAGATGCGTGAGCGCGACCTCGAGCAGTTGATGGTCGATTTCTACCACCGGCGCTTCAACGTGCTCGTCTGCACGACAATCATCGAAAGCGGCATCGACGTACCGACCGCCAACACGATCATCATCGACCGCGCGGATCGCATGGGGCTCGCGCAGCTGCACCAGCTGCGCGGGCGCGTGGGCCGCTCGCACCACCGCGCTTATGCCTGGCTGCTGGCACCGCCGCGCAAGGCACTGACCGCGGATGCGGCGAAGCGCCTCGAGGCCATCGAGTCGATGGAAGAACTCGGCGCGGGCTTCGTGCTCGCGACCCACGACCTCGAGATCCGCGGCGCAGGCGAGCTGCTGGGCGAGTCGCAGAGCGGCGAGCTGACGGAAGTGGGGCTTTCGCTGTTCCTCGACATGCTCGAGCACGCGGTCAAGGCGCTGCGCGAGGGGCGCGAGCCCGCGCTCGATCAGCCGCTCGGAGCGCCGACGGAGGTCGAGTTGCGCCTCCCCGCCCTCCTGCCCGAGAGTTATGTGGGTGACGTGCATGTGCGACTCGCACTCTACAAGCGCATCGCCGCCGCCGCAGACGAGCCGGCCCTCGACGATCTGACCGCCGAGCTCGTCGATCGCTTCGGGCCGCTGCCGGAGCCGGCTCTCGCGCTGCTGCGCGTGACGCGCCTGCGGCTTGCCGCACGTGCACTCGGTGTCAGAAAGCTCGATCTCGGCGCGCAAGGCGGCTATCTGCTTTTCGAGGCGCAGAACTCGGTCGATCCTCGAGCGGTCGTACGCCTGATCCAGGACAAGTCCCGCGAGTACCGGCTCGACGGCGCGCTCAAGCTGCGCGTCTCGCGCGACCTCGAGGAACAGGATGAACGCTTCGCCTTCGCGAGCAAGCTGCTCGCCCGCCTGCGGGCCGCCTGAGCGGCCATCGCGCTACACTAGCCGCATGCGACCCCTGACCCTCGGCCTCACGCTGCTGCTCATCGCTCTGGCCGCACCAGCAGTTCCACAATCGGGGGGTGGCGCCTACAACATCGAAGTCATCATATTCCGCTCAGGCGCGGACCCGGCCGATGCCGAAGGGGTCTCGGGCGATCGGCCTGCAAGCGACAGCGGTGACGTTGCCGGCAGCGGTGGTGTGGCGCGGCTCATCGGGCCGCTGCCCGCCGCGAGCCTGCAACTTGGCGCCATCGTGGAGCGACTGCGCGCGAGCGGCGCCTACCGGCCGCTCGTGCACGCAGGCTGGTCGCAGACACCGGGTCCGTGGGGATCGCGCAGCGGCTTTCCGCTCGCGCGCCTGGGCGTCGTCGCAGACGGCCTTGCGGGCACTGCCTATCTCGAACGCGGGCAATACCTGCACCTTGGCTTCTCGGTGACACTTGGCCGGGCGACCCTCAGCGAGCTCCGTCGCGTGCGTCTCGGCGAGAAGAACTACTTCGACAATCCCGACTTCGGCCTGATCGCGGTCGTGACCGCGGCCCGCTGAACGCGACAGCGGCAACCTTCAGGGCTTGTAGTCGCCTTTCGCGGCAAAGGCGACACGGTTGCGCCCCTGCATCTTGGCGCGCCCGAGCGCGGCCTCGGCGGCGTTCACGAGCAGTGTGACCGGCTCATCCCGCATGGGCAGACCGCTCGCGACACCAACGCTCACAGTGACGAACTTCGCGGCCGAACGCGGATGGTGGACCTGCTGATCCCGCACGCGCTGCACGAGAACCTCTGCATACTCGCCGAGTTTCTCCCCGCTCGCGCCGTGCGCGAGCACCGCGATACCGCCGCCGTCCCAGCGCCCGAGCAGATCGCTGCCGCGGCGGAACGACGCGGCAATCAGGCTCGCGATACGGCGGATGCAGGCGTCGCCGCCCGCCCGGCCGTACGTGTCGTTGTAGGCGCCGAGACTGTCAAGATCAAATATCGCAAGTCCGAGCTGGCGCATCTCGCGCTGCGCGAGCGCCCAGTCCCGTTTGAGCAGCTCCTCGAAATACGGGCGCGTGGTGAGCGTCGTCAGCCGGTCTTCACGCATCCAGCCCGGCAGGCCCGCGAGCGCCTTCACGGCCGCGCGCGGGCGCTCGCTCGCATCGCGGTGATAGCCGATGAAGTGGGTGACACGCCCGGCAGGATCGCGCACCGGCTGCATGTGGATATCGACCCAGAAGACGCCGCCGTTCTTGCGGTAGTTGCGCAGCAGCACCTGGCAGGCATCGCCGCGCTCGACCGCCTGCTGCAACCGGTAGCGGGCGTCCTGTTCGCGATCGTTGCCCTGCAGGTGGCGCAGATTGCGCCCGAGCAGGTCTTCGGCCGCGTGTCCCGTCAGATACTCGAACGCCGCGTTCACGTAGACCACCGGCTGATCGCCCTCTGCTTCGCACACTACGATGCCTTCAGGCGCCGCATCGAGCACGCTGCGCAGGAAATCCGCCGACCAGTCTTTCATGCCTGCCCCGCCGACAGCTCGAGCGCAGGCCGCTCCACGCAGTGCGCCAGCGCTCGCTGGCTCCTGCGCCATGCGTCCGACGCGAACAGCGCCGTATGCGACAGGCTCTCGCGGCCGCGCAGCCGCGCGAGCCGCAGGTGCAAAACCGGATCGGGGGCGATGTGCAGCCTGTCGAGCAGCGTCGTAACCGCCGGCCGGTCGTTGCAGACCGCAAGCACGTCGCAGCCCGCCGCGAGTGCCGCACGCGAGCGTGTGACGATGTCGCCGCAGGCCGCTGCACCTCCCATCGACAGATCGTCACTGAACACGATCCCGCCAAACCCGAGCTCCTCGCGCAACACGCCCCGGATCCAGCGCGTCGACAGGCTCGCAGGCTGTACGTCGACCTCGGGAAAGGCCACATGGGCCACCATCACGCCAGGGAGATTGTTGGCGATCAGGCGACGATACGGCGTGAGGTCGTCCTCCATGTCGACGAGCGCACGACGGTCCACGGGCAGCGCGAGGTGCGAGTCGGCGACGACCGCGCCATGCCCCGGAAAATGCTTGGCCGTGGCCGCCATGCCGGCATCGCGCATGCCGTGCGTGTAGGCCACCGCCAGTTCCGCGACGGCACGGGCGCACGAGTGAAAAGCCCGATCGCCGATCACCTCGCTCACTCCGTAGTCGAGGTCCACACAGGGTGCGAAAGAACAATCGACGCCACAGGCACGCAGCTCGGCCGCCATGAGCCAGCCAAGCTCGCGCGCGAGCGCAAGACCGCGTCCCGCATCGAGATCGTATTCCTGGCCGATGCGATGCACGGGGGGCAGACGGGAAAAGCCCGGGCGGAAGCGCTGTACGCGCCCACCCTCCTGATCGACCGCGATCACCAGGGCCGGCTGGCGCACGGCATGAACGGCCGCCGTCAGGTACTCGAGCTGCGCCGGATCGATAAAGTTGCGCGTGAAGAGGATGACGCTACCGATGAGCGGATGCCTCAGCATCTCGCGCTCTTCGGCGTCGAGCTCGGGGCCTTTGAGGTCGACCATCAGCGGGCCGAGTGTCATGGCCGGCAAGTATCGTGGATTGGCTCGAGCACCGCCATCGATTCGACATGGGTCGTGTGCGGAAACATGTCGAGCACACCGGCCGCCTTGAGCACGTAGCCATGTTCGTGCACGAGGATGCCGAGATCGCGGGCAAACGTGCCCGGGTGGCAGGAAATGTAGACGATGCGGCGCGGCGCGAGGCGCGCGACGGCGGGTAGCACTTCCCGCGCGCCCGCCCGTGGCGGATCAAGGAGGACGTGCGAAAACCCGCCGGTCCACCAGCCGCTCGTCGCGATATCCGGCGCCGCAAGATCGCCCACGTGAAACGCCGCGTTGTCGATGCCATTGCGCAGCGCGTTCGCCCGGGCGCGGCCGATCAGCCCTGCATCCGCTTCGACCCCGACCACGCTTGCAGCACGGCGTGCCAGCGCCAGGGTGAAGTTGCCGAGCCCACAGAAAAGATCCAGCACGCGGTCCGCGGGTCCCGCATCGAGCAGCCGCACGGCCCGCCCCACGAGAGCCTGGTTGATCGCCGCGTTGATCTGGATGAAATCGACGGGCTCGAATGCGAGGCGCAGGTCGAAATCCGGCAGCGCATAGTCGAGCGCCGCGGGCTCCCCGTCCACGGGCACCACAGTGTCGAGGCCACCTGGCTGCAGATACATCGTCACCTCATGCGCGACGCCGAATGTGCGGATCGCCTCGAGGTCCGCGGCGGACGGCGCCGTCAGCACACGCAGAATCACCGCCCTGGCGCGATCGCCGACGGCGGCCTCGACCTGCGGGACACGCTCGCGGATCGAGAGGCTGGTGAGCAGCAGGGACAAGGGCGCCACCAGGGTATCGAACGGCGGCGCAAGCACGCGGCAGCTCTCGATCTCCGCCACGTAAGGCGCGGCGCGCTCGCGAAAGCCGACCAGCGAGCGGCCCTTCTTTCTCACGAAGCGCGCGCTCAGGCGCGCACGTCGTCGGTAGCTCCACACCGGCCCCTCGAGCGGCGCCAGCCACTCGCGCGGCGCCACGCGCCCGATGCGCTCGAGGCTGTCTGCAAGCTCTGCTCCCTTGGTGGCAAGCTGGGCCGCCGGCGCAAGGTGCTGCAGCGCGCAGCCCCCGCAGACGCCGAAATGCGGGCAAGGGGGCACGACGCGATCGGCGGCGGGCACGATGACTTCAACGAGCTGCGCCTCGTCGTGCTGGCGGTGGCGGCGTGTGCGCCTGTAGCGGATGGTCTCGCCCGGCAGCGCGCCCGGCACGAAGGCGGTCTTGCCCGCCTTCACGATCCCGTCCCCCTCGTGATTGAGCGCGAGGACTACGCCCGACTCGATTTCGCCCATGCCGCAAGAAACTCCGCGTGATGCGGCTCGACCGAAGCTGCCAGCAGCGCGCGCACGCGCTCGACTTCCGCGGCATGCTGCTCGCGCGACAGATGGCCGCGCAGCAACTCGAAGCGCAGATAAACAAGATAAGTGTTGAGCACGTCCGTTTCGCAGTAGCGGCGGATCGCGGCAATTTCCCCCGCCTGCCAGGCGTCCCACACTTTCGCACCCGAGAAGCCGAGCTTGCCGGGAAGGCCGAGCAGATGGGCCATGTCCTCGAGTGAGGCACGAGCGCGCGGTTGCATGCCGGAAAGCACGTCCATCAGGTCGAGATGGCGCCAGTGATAGCGGCTGAGGTAATTGTTGTAGCGGAACGCCGTGTTGCCGTCGCCTGTTTCCCAATAGGTCGGCGCCTGGATGCCTGCCGCGAGCGCCCGGTAGTTCAGCACCGGAAGATCGAATCCTCCACCGTTCCACGACACGAGATCGGGTGTGTAGCGCTCGATCCCCTCGAAGAAGCGCCCGACGATGTCGGCCTCGGTTGCGTCCGGCTCGCCGAGACTCCACACGCGCAGCTGCTCGCGCGAGCGCAGCGCGCAGGAAATCGCCACGACCCGATGCTGCTCATGCGGCAGGAAATCGCTGCCCGTCTGCTGGCGGCGCCGCGTGAACATCGCCTTGGCGACTTCCGCATCCGCGAGCCCTTCGAGCCCGCACGCCCGGCGCCCGAGCGCCACATCCGGCACGGTCTCGATATCGAACACGAGTACGTTCAACGGCCGGCCCCCGCAGCGCGCTCGAGCACCGCGACTGCCACGATCAGGCCCGACTCGTCCGTCAGCGTCACATGTCCGTCACCGACGCCGAGCGCCCGCCGCACGGCGTCCCCGCGCGGCGAATACACGACCTCCGGCCGGCCCCAGGCGTTCTGCACGACGCCGACATCGCGGATCCATACGCCGTGCGCGAAGCCCGTGCCCATCGCCTTGACGATCGCCTCCTTGGCCGCGAAGCGCATCGCGAGAAAGCGCTCCGCGCGCTTCGTCAGCGCCATTTGCGCGCGTTCCGCGGGCATCAGCAATCGCTCGACGAAATGCTCGCCGTAGCGTTCGTAAACTCTCTGGACGCGCGCGGCCTCAAGCACATCCACCCCGATACCGTAGATCATCGGCGCGCGGCCTGCATCAGCGCGCGCATGTCGCGCACCGCCGTGCGCAGACCCTCGAGCACCGAGCGTGCGATGATCGCGTGGCCGATGTTGAGCTCGACGATGGCGGGAATCGCCGCGACCGGCTCGACATTGTGATAGTGCAGGCCGTGGCCGGCGTGCACCTCAAGACCGAAGCTCGCCGCGAGGCGCGCGCCCGTGCTCAGTTTTTCGAGCTCGACCGCGATGGCGCCGCCACTCGCCTGCGCATAGGCGCCGGTGTGCAGCTCGACCACGGGCGCGCCCGTCTGCGCCGCGGCTTCGATCTGGCGCGGATCGGCATCAATGAAGAGGGCCACCCGCACCCCCGCGGCGGCGAGCACGCGGCAGCCCTCCGCAACGCGTTGCGACTGGCCCGCGATGTCGAGACCGCCCTCGGTTGTCACTTCCTCGCGCCGCTCGGGCACGAGGCAGCAGTCCGCCGGGCGCACGTCGCGCGCAATCGCCAGCATTTCATCGGTGGCCGCAAGCTCGAGGTTCATGCGCGTCTGCAGCAGCTCGCGCAGGGCCCGCACGTCGCGATCCTGGATGTGGCGCCGGTCCTCACGCAGATGCAGCGTGATGTTGTCGGCGCCCGCCTGCTCGGCGACGAGGGCGGCGTGCACGGGATCGGGATAGCGCGCGCGCCGCGCCTGCCGCAGCGTCGCCACATGGTCGATGTTCACCCCGAGTGCAATGGAAACCGCGCTCATCGACGCTCCTTGCCCGCGACCGCACGCGCTACCACGCGCGTCATGAGTTCACGACCTTCGAGACAGTAATCGAGCGCGGCGCGAAGCACACGCCGCGCATCCTCGAGCTCGGCGGGACCTGCGAGGCGACCCCCGGCGAGACTCAGCAGCGAGCGCCCCGCGACCGTGCCGGGCGCGTCGGCCACCGCACGCGCGACCCCCTGCCCGGCCCTGAACACGTAGCGCCCCTCCGGATCGATGGCGCGTCCCGAGCCCATCTCCACTTCGAAGTCGACGCCGTAGCCGAGCTCCTCGAGCAATCGACGCTCGAAAACGCGCAGCAGGGCATCGGGAGCGTTCCCCGCCGCAAGCGCGCCGAGCGCGGCCGAGTACGCGTCGAAGAGGTCCGGGTGTGGATCGTCCCGGGTGGTGAGCCGCAGGATCAGCTCGTTCAGGTAAAAGCCCGACATCACGGCTGCGGCAGGCAGGCCGCGCGCGCCCCTCGCCGGCTCGTCTGCGAGATCGACCGCCGTGAGCTGCGCGGCGTCTCCATGGCCCCGCCAGGAAACGAGCAACGGCACAAATGGCTGCAGCAGTGAAGCCGTGCGCGACCGGGGGCCGCGTGCGCCGCGCGCGAAGAGCGTCACGCGACCCTGCTCACGGCTGAATGCCTCGACGATCCGGCTCGTATCCCGAAAGGGGCGATGGTGCAGGACCCAGGCACGCGTCATCTGCGCCTTGCGCACGGTGCGGCTCATTCGAGTCCCAACGCCTTGAGCGCGCGCGCATTGTCCGCCCAGTCTTCGCGCACCTTGACCCACAACTCGAGGTGCAACCGCTTGCCGAGCAGCCCGTTCAGGGCGAGGCGCGCCGCACGCCCGACCCGCTTCAGGCGCTCGCCGCCCTCGCCGATCACGATCGGCTTCTGCCCCTCGCGGTCGACCCAGATCACCGCTGACACCGCGAGCCGCCCGTCTTCCTCGGACATGCTCTCGATCGCAACCGCGATACCGTAGGGAACCTCCTGGTTCAGTTCGAGCGTCAGCTTCTCGCGGATCTCCTCGGCGATCCGGAACGCCGTGTCGCGATCGGTGAGCTGTTCGGGCGGAAAGAGCGGCGGCGACAGCGGCAGCTGCGCGCCGATGCACTCCATGAGCCGGTCGAGGTTATGCGTGTCACGCGCCGAACAGGGCACCACGTCCACGAAACCGTGCCGCGCCGCGAGCTCGGCAATGAAGGGCAGCGCCGCCTCGCGCGGCCGCATCCGGTCCATCTTGTTCACGACCGCGATGGCGGGGCGCGCGCCGCCGATGACCCGATCGAGCGCAAGCTGGTCGTCGGCCGTCCAGCGTCCGGCCTCCACCACGAACAGCACGACATCGGCATCGGCGAGCGCCGAGGCAGCGGTCCGGTTCATCGCGCGGTTCAAGGCGCGACGTGCTCCGTGGTGCAGTCCGGGAGTGTCGACAAACGCGATCTGCGCGTGGGGCAGGTTGACGAGCCCGAGTATCCTGTGGCGCGTCGTTTGGGGACGTGGCGTTACAATTGACAGTTTCTCGCCAACGAGCGCGTTGAGCAGCGTCGACTTGCCGACATTCGGGCGCCCGGCGAGTGCGGCGAAGCCGGCGCGAAAACCCTCGCCAGGCCCGCTCACGGCTGTCCCTCCCCTGCGGTCAGCAGCGCGAGCAGCCGCTCGGCAGCCTGCTGTTCGGCGCGGCGCCTGCTCGAACCGCTGCCTTCGCTCGCCGCGCCCGCTTGCGGCGCCTCGCAGCGCACGTGAAACACCTGTTCGTGCGGCTCGCCTTCCTGGGCATCGAGCTGGTAGCGTGGCAACGGCAGCCCGCGAGCCTGCAGGTGCTCCTGCAGTCGTGTCTTCGCATCCTTCAGGTCCCCAGGGTGCGGCAGTTCGCGAACACGCTCGTCGAAGAGCGGCATCACGATGCGGCGCACTTCCTCGAGCCCCGCATCGAGAAAGAGTGCGCCGACGAGCGCCTCGAGCGCGTCCGCGAGGATCGACTGTCGCCGAAAGCCGCCGGTCTTCAGCTCACCGGCACCGAGACGCAGCACCTCGCCAAGGCCGAGCGCGCTGGCGACACCCGCGAGCGGCTCCTCGCTGACCATGCGGGCGCGCAGGCGGGACAGGTCGCCTTCGGTGGCGAGTGGAAACCCCGCGTACAGCCGGTCCGCCATCAGGAGATTGAGCACCGCATCGCCGAGATACTCGAGCCGCTCGTTGTTGTCGGTCGATGCACTGCGATGGGTCAGAGCGATCGCGAACAGTCCCGGCTCCCGCGGCACATACGCGAGGCGCTCGCGCAACCATGCGAGGTACCAGTCGTTCTGCATCCGGAAAACCTGCCTCAGTCGATCGTCGCCACCTTGTCGAACTTCAGCAGGATCGAGGCGTTGGCAAAGAGCGGCGCGAGGTCTTCGTACTGCGCCCGCATCATCCACGCAGCGCCCTCCTTGTGGATATCGATGTCCCTGACGCTCGGAAAATCGATGCTGTCGATATCGAACTGCTTCTCGAGGGCGACACGGATCGTGCGCGCGGACAGCGTCTCGTCGCTCGCAAGCTGCGTCGCCGTGCGCTCGAGCGCCTGCGAGACCTTCATGTAGTTGAGCAGCACCGGCGTGAGCCGGATTGCGGCATAGCCGACCAGCGCAATCGGCACGAGTATGACCAGCCACCCGATGAACGTGATTCCCGCCTGACGTGTACGCATCGCCCCTCCCTCGAGCCGTCAATCGATCCGCGCGCCGACGCGCCCCCACCTGGGACCGCCCGCGCGATGCAGGTCCCAATTGAACCAGATTCGGGTTGCCTTGCCGACCAGATTCTCCTCCGGCACGAAACCCCAATAGCGACTGTCGGCGCTGTTGTCGCGATTGTCGCCGATCATCAGGTACTTGCCCGGGGGCACGTCGATATCCGAAACGTCGCCGTGATCGGGTTGACCCTCGAGCCCCCCGGTGCCGCAGACATAGCTGCGCACCATGTTGCGATCACAGGAGGGCAGGCGTGGCACCGAGAAATCCCCCGGCGTATTGCAGTAGAGCGTCTGATGCACGTGCTCGCCGAGCCTCTCCTCGGCGAGCTGCATGTCGACGTAACAGCCGTCGCTGTAGCGCCCGATCGGCTCGAAAGGCACAGGCACGCCGTTCACGACGACCCGGTCGGCTTCGATCCGCACGCGATCGCCGGGCAGCCCGACGAGCCGCTTGATGTAGTTGATGCGCGGATCCGGCGGATAGCGGAATACGACCACATCGCCCCGCTGGGGCTCGCCGATCCCGACGACCTTCCGGTTGAGCACGGGCAGCCGCAGGCCGTACGCGTACTTGTTGACGACGATGAAATCGCCATCGAGCAGTGTCGGCATCATCGAGTCGGAAGGGATCCGGAACGGCTCGAACAGGAACGAACGCAGGATCAGCACGATGACGGCGACGGGGAAAAAGCTGCGCGCGTAGTCCACCGTGGCAGGCTCACGGGCGGCGTCCACCGCCTTGCCCGCTGCCGCCGCACGGCGCGCGCGCGCGGGGCGCAGCCACGCGCTGTCGAGCGCCCAGACGACGCCCGAGATGAGCGCGATCAGCACCAGCACGAGACTGAAGTCGAGCACCTCGGCCCGCAGCATGCGCACCACCGCGCCGATCACGAGAACCGGCAGCGCGAGATAGGCGGCGCGCGCGAGCGGTGGATCGCGCACCGGGGCAGGAGCTGCGGCGATCTCCCGGCCAGGGCGCAGAAACCAGTCGTCGATCAGCGCAATGAGACCGACCGGCACGGCAAGCCAGGTGGCGATGAGCGTCAGTTGATCGATCACGGGCTATTTCCTGCCGACCTTGAGCACCGCAAGGAATGCTTCCTGCGGGATCTCGACGTGGCCCAGCTGCTTCATGCGTTTCTTGCCCTCCTTCTGCTTCTCGAGGAGCTTCCTCTTGCGGGTAATGTCGCCGCCGTAGCACTTCGCGAGCACGTTCTTGCGCAGCGCCTTGACGGAGGCGCGCGCAATGACGTGGCTGCCGATCGCCGCCTGCACCGCCACCTCGAACATCTGGCGCGGAATGAGCTCCTGCATCTTGTCGACAAGCTCACGCCCGCGCTGGTAGGCATTGTCGCGATGGACGATGATCGAGAGGGCATCCACCCTGTCGCCGTTGATCAGGATGTCGAGCTTGACGAGCGGCGCCGCGGAGAAGTGGCTGAACTCGTAATCGAAAGACGCATAACCGCGGCTTGTCGACTTCAGGCGATCGAAGAAATCGAGCACGACGTCCGCCAGTGGCAGCTCGTACTGCAGCGAAACCTGAGAGGCGAGGTACAGCATCTTCTTCTGCACCCCGCGCTTCTCGCTGCAGAGCGCCAGCACGCCGCCCACGTACTCGGGTGGCACGAGGATGTTCGCGGTGATGATCGGTTCACGCACCTCCGCCACCCTGTTCGGCGACGGCAGCTTCGCGGGGTTGTCGATGAACTCCGTGCCACCATCCACCAGCGCGACTTCGTAAACCACCGTCGGAGCGCTCGTGACGAGATTGAGTTCGTACTCGCGCTCGAGCCGCTCCTGGACGATATCCATGTGCAGCAGGCCAAGGAAGCCGCAGCGGAACCCGAAGCCGAGCGCGCCGGAGACCTCGGGTTCGTAGTGCAGCGCCGAGTCGTTCAGGCGCAGCTTCGCGAGCGCGTCGCGGAAGTTCTCGTAATCTTCGGAGTTCACCGGGAAGAGCCCTGCAAACACGCGTGGCTTGATCTGCTTGAACCCCGGCAACGGGGCGGCGCACGGCCGTGACTCGAGCGTGATCGTGTCGCCGACGGGCGCGCCGTCGATATCCTTGATGCCGGCGACCACGAAGCCGACGTCGCCCGTGGCGAGTTCACGCGACGTGAGCGATTTCGGCATGAAGCGACCGAGCCTGTCGACCTCGAAGCTGCGCCCGGTCGACATCATGCGGATCTTCTCGCCGACCGCGAGCCGCCCGTTCATCACGCGCACGAGCGACACGACGCCGACGTAGTTGTCGAACCACGAATCGATGATCAGCGCCTGCAGCGGCCCGTCCGGATCACCCTTCGGCGTCGGGATGCGCCGAATGATCGTCTCGAGGAGCTGATCGACGCCCTCGCCCGTCTTGGCGCTCACTTTCCCGGCGTCCTGCGCCGCGATGCCGATGATCTCCTCGATTTCGCGGATCACTTTCGGCGGGTCCGCAGACGGCAGGTCGATCTTGTTGATCACGGGCACCACCTCGATGCCCTGTTCGATCGCCGTGTAGCAGTTCGCGACGCTCTGCGCCTCGACGCCCTGTGAAGCATCGACCACGAGCAACGCCCCCTCGCAGGCGGCGAGCGAGCGCGACACCTCGTATGAGAAATCTACATGGCCCGGGGTGTCGATCAGGTTCAGCTGGTAGCGCTGCCCGTCCTGCGCCTGGTAATAGAGCGTGACCGTCTGCGCCTTGATCGTGATGCCGCGCTCGCGCTCGAGGGCCATGGAGTCGAGCACCTGGTCCTGCATTTCGCGGTCCGAGAGGCCACCACACAGCTGGATGAGCCGGTCAGCGAGCGTGGATTTGCCGTGGTCGACGTGGGCGATGATCGAGAAATTGCGGGTCAGGTGCATGAAGCGAGCCATTATACCGGGCCGCACCGGGACCCGGTGGGCGAACCGCGCGCGGCTGGCGGCTGGCGGCTGGCTCGCCAGTGACTGCCCGCAGCTCGCTACCCGCTGCTCGTCACCTGCAAATGCCGGCGCAATGCTTCCAGATCGAGCTTGCCGAAGCAGATGACGACTCCATCGAGTCGCAGCACCGGAATCTCGAGGATGAAACGGCGTTGCAGGACCGGGTCCGAATCGATGTCGATGATCGCCACGGGCGGGAGAGTGAGCTCCGCGCGCAACCCTTCGAGCGCCTCTCGCATCGCCTCGCACAGGCCGCAGCCCTCGCGCGACAGCAGTTCGAGCTTTGCCACCTTGATGAAACTTCAGCGGCGCGGCGGAGCGCCGAGCGACAGACCCGGCCGGGGCTTGGCAGCAGCACCCGCGGCAGCGTCGCCTGCCTCGACAGAATTGGCGATGAACCGCACCGTCTCCGGAGGCACTTCCCCGACGGCAGTCACCTGATGACCGCTCACGGTGGTGGAAAACGCGGAGGAGGAGCCGACACTTGCCGGGCCGGTCATCAGGCTCTCGCCCTTGCCGGCCAGCTCGACAAACACCGAGACCGAAGCGATGCCATCGGTGAACACGAGATGCTCGACCGGCCCCTCGGAACCCGGCATGGCCTGGGCCGAGCGCAGCGTGAGGCGAAAGCCCGGCGGCAGACGCAGCGCGCGCCACACGATCGACGCGCCGTTGGCGGCCACCCGCGCCTGACGGGCATCCTGTCGCAGCCACCTGAAGCCCTCGGTATCGACCTGCGGGCGGAACTCGGCATCCGCGATGTCGCGCGGCATCGCGAGATTGGCAAACTGGATCTGCTCGATGACGTTGCCGCGCGCGTCGCACAGCTGCGTCTTCAGCGGCATCGTGGTCGACTCGTCGATCCAGAGCCGGTAACCATAGCGAAACCCGTCTTTCGGCAGCACGGCAATGACGCGCGTGTCGCGGCCCATCAGGCGAGCGCGCTCGACATGCTTCAGCTCGTAGTACCCTTCGGTCGACTCGTCGAAGCGCGGCAGATTGCCAAGGAGTGTCGTCTCCTGCGGCCGCCGCTCGACCAGTACGGTGCGTTTGTCGGGCAGGTAGCAGACGAGCTCGGTGCCCGTACGCACGAATTCGCGGCCCGAGCCGTCGAGCGAGACGAGGCGCTCCGCCACGCTGCCTTCGCGCACGCGATGGATGATGCGCATCGTCTCGACGCGCCCGCCGTGCACGTGCAGGAACACACCGTCGTAATTGCGGGTGGTAAGGGCTTCATTCATGCGCGCGAGCCATGCCTTCGCGTCATCGGACGCGACCGCGTTCGCGGAAGCGAGCAGCGCGAGCAGCAACCAGGACTGTCCGGGCCTGGCGCTCATCGGGCGGGAGCCGCATCGGTCGTCGTGACCGCCGGCGCCCCGTCATCCTGTTCGTTCGCCATGAGGGCCGAAAGCAGGTTGCGTCGCGTCAGTGGCATCGAAACCTCGCTATGCGCCACGACGTAGTTCGCGAGCCGGGCGGGCGGCACGAAATTCAGGGGCTCGCTCGAGACGGGCACGACATAACTCTCGGGTTCGGACGAAGACTGGGGTTCCAGCACCCTGGGGGCCGCCGGAGCCGGGACGCTTGCGACCATGGGACCGGGAACTGGATCGGACAATTGCGCATCGCGCCCGCGCAGCCCGATCACGGCGATGCCGGCGACCACTGCCGCCGCCGCAAAGCCTGCCACCGGACGCAGCCAGCGGCGCGTGCCTGGCACTGCTGGCGCTCCTGCGACAGGGGCGTTGCCGTCGTCGAAGCTCGCCTCGGCCGACACCGCGAGACGCACCCGTTCGGCGACCCGCAAGTCGAGTGACACACCGGGCTCGCGGCGCATCGCGGCGCCGATTATCGCGTAGCGCGCCCACTGGGCGCGCAACTCTCCGTCGCGCGTCAGGCGCCTTGCGAGAAGTTCGCATTCGCCGGGCGGCAACTCGCCGTCGAACATTGCCGACAGCTGGCTCGCCTGCTGCTCTTCGTTCATCCTATCTCCTCCGCCCGACCGAGCCCGCCCTCAAAAACTTCACGCAAGCGTCGATCGATCGCCTCGCGCGCGCGAAAAATCCTCGACCTCACAGTACCTACCGGACACTCCATCGCGGACGCGATCTCCTCGTACGACAGCCCCTCGAGCTCGCGCAGCACAATTGCAGTACGCAAGTCTTCAGGCAGCTGATCGATCGCGGAGTTCACTATCTGGCGGATCTCCTCGGTGAGCACGAGCCCCTCGGGGGTGTCCGGATCGCGCAGCTTCGCCTGGGCCTCCCAGGAGGACTCGCTGTCCTGCAAATCGAGGTCGTACGCAATGGGACTGCGCTCGCGCGACGCGAGAGCGTTCTTTGCCGTGTTGATGGAGATGCGGTACAGCCAGGTGTAGAAGGCGCTGTCGCCGCGAAACTGCGGCAGGGCACGATAGGCCTTGATGAAGGCCTCCTGGGCGATGTCTTCGGCTTCGGCAGGACTGCGGACGTAACGCATCACCAGCTTGATGACTTTGTGCTGGTACTTGAGCACCAGCAGGTCAAACGCCCCCTTGTCGCCACGCTGTACGCGCCGGACCAGGGAGAGGTCGCTCTCGTCGGCACCAGGGCCTGTCACAATCTGCTGACCATCCGGGCTGTGGCACCGCGACCACATAGACCCCTGAGAACACGAAAAGTTCTGTCCCGGCGGCGTGCGAAGCGGGAGCTGCGACCTGTGTCACGAACGAGACGTATTCTAGCAGCTTGGCGTTCCCCCGCTCGCCCGCCCTGTCGCCGCACGCCCCGCGAGCCGCAACCGCATCGCCAGCGCCCGATTGACGATGCAGGCACAGCGCGGTCCGGCCGCCGTCTCGAACTTCAACCAGAGAACCGCTCCGAGGACGACGCACTGGGGGCTCGGTGTCGCCGGGAGGGCGGGACCTTGCCCGGCCCACGCGACACTCCATTGGCACTCTCCCGAGAGTTCGATGCGCCGCAGTGCCCCCGGCGCACGCAGCCGCAGGTCGCGACGGACAGCCGGCAGCGCGCATAGCCAGAGACCGAGAATCAGCGCGCCCCGGACTGTGAGGGGTAGCGCGCGGGCCGCGAGCACGCCCGCGCTTGCCAGGGCGAGCCACCCGAGGATCGCGACCAGAAGGCATCGGGACGCTTCCAGCCTGAAACTCTGTGGAGGCCCCCCGCGGGGGTGCCCGCGACCCCGCCGTGCAGGACTACGGACGCGCCCGGGCGAGCTGGCGCGCGAGGTGGGCGAAGTCGGGGTCGACGGGAACGACACCCCCCAGCAGATACGCCGCGAGCTCGGGGTCCGGCAACTCGAGAAAGCGGGCAAAAGCATCCCGATCGCGACTGGACGCCGCAGGGAAATCGAGAGACAGATACCGCTCGAGGAGCAGGTCGAGCTCCTTCATGCCCCGGCGGCAGCGCCACCGCAGGCGTGGCACTTCCGGGCCCTCGCTCATCTCAGTGCTGGCGATCGGCAAGCAGCTTTTTGATCCCGGCGATCGTCTTGGCCGGGTTCAGATCCTTCGGGCAGGCCTCGGTGCAGTTCATGATCGTGTGGCAGCGATAGAGCCTGAAGGTGTCCTCGAGATCGTCGAGGCGCTCACCGGTCGCCTCGTCGCGACTGTCGACAATCCAGCGGTAAGCCGAGAGCAGCGCTGCGGGGCCGAGGTAGCGGTCGGAATTCCACCAGTAGCTCGGGCAGGATGTCGAGCAGCAGGCGCACAGGATGCACGCGGAGGGCCGGTCGATCAGTTCCTGTTCGGCCTTGCTCTGCAGCCGCTCGCGGTCCGGCGGCGCAGGCGTGCGGGTCTGCAGCCAGGGCTTCACCGCCGCATATTGCGCATAGAACTGCGTCAGGTCCGGCACCAGGTCCTTCACGACCGGCATGTGCGGCAGCGGGTAGATCGCGACGTCGCCCTTGATGTCGTCGCACGCTTTCGTGCACGCGAGCGTGTTCAGACCGTCGATGTTCATCGCACAGCTGCCGCAGATGCCCTCGCGGCAGGAACGGCGGAAGGTCAGCGTGCTGTCGACCTCGTTCTTGATCTTGATGAGCACATCGAGAACCATCGGTCCGCAGGCACCCATGTCCACCTCATAGGTATCGAGCCGCGGGTTCTCGCCCGAATCCGGATCGAAGCGGTAAATGCGGAAGGTGCGGACCCTGGTTGCGCCGGACGCGGCCTTGTAGACCTTGCCGTCGCGGCGCACGCGCGAATTGGGCGGGAGACGGAATATCGACATCAACGGTTCTCCGGGGCGAAGGGCTGAAGGCAAAAGGCGCCGGCCTGGGCGCTCGCTGGCACTTGAACGCTTCTCGCCATCAGTACACCCGCGCTTTCGGCGGCACCGTTGCCACATCGCGCGTCAGTGTTTCCAGGTGTACTTTCCTGTAGTCGATCGTCGTGCGGCCTGCAGGGTCGACGCGGATCAGCGTGTGCTTCATCCACTCGACGTCGTTGCGTTCCGGGAAGTCCTCGCGCGCATGGGCGCCACGGCTTTCCTTGCGATTCTCGGCCGCGTTGATCGTGGCAACGGCCTGGCCGAGGAGATTTTCGAGCTCGAGTGTCTCGATGAGATCGGTGTTCCACACGAGCGAGCGGTCGGTGACGCGCACGTCGGCGAAGGAGGCGTAGGTCTTCGCGAGTTTCGCGCAGCCTTCGCGGAGCGAGGCCTCGGTGCGAAAGACCGCGGCGTCCGCCTGCATGATCCGCTGCATCTCCCGGCGGATTTCCGCAGTCGGGCGCGACCCCTGCGCGTTTCGCAGGCGATCGATGCGTGCCACCGCGAAGTCGCCCGCATCCTTCGGCAGCGGCCGCTGGCGCTCGCCCGGCTTCACGAGCGTGGCAATGTGGCGCGCCGCTTCGCGGCCGAAGATCACGATGTCGAGCAGCGAATTCGAGCCGAGGCGGTTCGCGCCGTGCACCGACACGCACGCCGCCTCGCCGGCCGCGAACAGTCCCGGCACGATCGTATCGGGGTTGCCGTCCTTCACCGTGACGACTTCACCGTGGTAATTGCAGGGGATGCCGCCCATGTTGTAGTGCACGGTCGGCTGCACCGGGATGGGCTCTTTCGTGACGTCGACGCCCGCGAAAATCCGTGCCGTGTCCGCGATGCCCGGCAGGCGTTCGTGGATCACCTCGGGGCCGAGATGCTCGAGGTGCAGGTGAATCTGGTCACGATGCTCGCCGACCCCGCGTCCCTCGCGCACTTCGATTGTCATCGAGCGACTGACGACGTCGCGCGACGCGAGATCCTTCGCGTTCGGTGCGTAGCGCTCCATGAACCGCTCGCCCTTCGAGTTGGTGAGGAACCCCCCCTCGCCACGCACGCCCTCGGTGATCAGGCAACCTGCGCCGTAGATGCCGGTCGGGTGAAACTGCACGAACTCCATGTCCTGCAGCGGCAGGCCGGCACGCAAGGCCATGCCGCCACCGTCGCCGGTGCAGGTGTGGGCCGACGTGCAGGTGAAATAGGCGCGTCCGTAGCCGCCGGTCGCGAGAATCACCGCATGGGCGCGGTAGCGGTGCAGCCTGCCGGTCGCCAGATCGAGCGCGACGACGCCACGGCATGCACCGTTCTCCATGATGAGATCGATCGCAAAGTATTCGACATGGAACTCCGCGTTGTGCCGGATCGACTGCTGGTAGAGCGCGTGCAACATCGCGTGCCCGGTGCGGTCGGCCGCGGCGGCCGTGCGCTGCGCAACGCCCTTGCCATAGTGGGTCGTCATGCCGCCGAAGGGGCGCTGGTAGATGCGGCCATCGTCGGTACGCGAGAACGGCACGCCATAGTGTTCGAGTTCGATCACCGCAGCAGGCGCTTCCTTGCACATGAGCTCGATCGCGTCCTGGTCGCCGAGCCAGTCGGAGCCCTTGATCGTATCGTAGAAATGGAACCGCCAGTCGTCCTCGCCCATGTTGCCGAGCGCGGCGCTGATGCCGCCTTGCGCGGCGACCGTGTGGCTGCGCGTGGGAAAGACCTTGGTGATGCACACGGTGCTGAGGCCCGCCTCGGCCAGCCCGAGTGTCGCGCGCAAGCCCGCTCCGCCGGCCCCCACGACCACGACGTCGTAAGTGTGATCAATGAAAGTGTAGTCACTCATCCGACGCTCCGCATCGCAATCCGCAGCACCGCGAGCACAGCCGTCGCGGCAACCAGCACATGAACGAAGCTGCTCACGAGGAGCAGCGCAATCTTCGCGTGCTTGCCGTGCACGTAGTCTTCGATCACGACCTGCACGCCAAGCTTCGAATGCCAGGCGGCGGCCACGAGCAGCAGGCCCAGCAGCACCGGATTGGCGCCATGCGCGATCCATCCCGTGACGACCGCGTGATCGGCGAGCGGCAGCCGCACGATCGAGAGGACGAACCAGATCGTGAGCACGACGAGCGCCACGGCGGTCGCGCGCTGCAGAATCCAGTGGTGCACGCCTTCGTGTGCCGAACCGAGGCCAAGTACGCGGCCGAGTGGCGTACGAAGGCTCATGGGACCGCTCCGGCACGGGCAAAGAAGAGCCAGGCGAGCGCGCAGAACAGGACGAGCGCCGCCGCGATCACCACCCGGTAACTGCGTCGCGCTTCACGTCTCTCGAAGCCGTAGAGGAGATCCCAGGCGAGATGGCGGATACCGTTGAACAGGTGATAACAGAACGCGAGCAGCCACAGCGCGAGCAGCACCTTGCAAGGGAGGCTCGACAGCACTGCCGTGGCGCCGGCATAGGCGTCGGCGCCATTCGCGGCTGCCACCAGCCACACGGCGAGCACGAGCAGTCCGGCGGACATGGCGACGCCCGTCATCCGGTGCGTGAAGGAACCGATCATCGTGTACTGGAAGCGATAAACGGTGACGTGCGGCGACAGCGGCCGTGGGCGCATGCGATCTCCCGGTTTCAAAAATCGACGCAGCGGCCGTTCCGTTCCCAATCGCCGTAGCGAGTGGGCTCGGGCCCGGTGGGACCGCCGAACTCCCGTGGGGCAGGAGCAGGTGCTGGCGCGTTGCCGGTCGAGGTATCGCGAGGAGGATCGGCCGGCAGCTGCATAACGCGGGAATTCTGCCAGAATTCCCGCCTCCTCTCCACATCGCGTGCCACCGCGGCCTGGATAATGCGCAAATGCTGTCAGGACATTGCGAACTCGACGATCTCGGTGTGCTCACCGTACGCGGCCGCGACGCCGTCGCGTTCCTGCAAGGCCAGTTGTCGCAGGACGTGACGCGGCTCGGAGCGGGTCAGGCGAGCTTCGCCGGCTGCCACACGCCGCAAGGGCGGGTCATCGCGATCCTGCGCCTGCTGCCGGGAGACGATGCGATCCACTGCGTCCTGCCGCAGGAGCTGATCGAGGCGCTCGCGGCGAGACTGCGCAAGTACGTGCTGCGCTCGAAGGTCACGCTCGCGGACGAGCGCGGCAGGCTGCGCGTGATCGGCGTCGCGCACGCAGGCCTGCGCACGCTGCGCATCGAGGCCGCGGCTGCCGCCCCGGGCCCCGCCGCAGCAGACAATGACGCGATCACGCGCGCTGCCTGGCGTGCGCTCGACATCGCGGACGGCCTGCCACAGGTCTATCGCGCAACGAGCGAAGCTTTCGTCGCGCAGATGCTGAACCTCGACTGCGTCGGCGGCATCGCCTTCGACAAGGGTTGCTACACCGGTCAGGAGATCATCGCACGCGCACACTACCGTGGCCGCGTGAAGCGGCGCATGCAGCGCTTTCGCACGGTGGAGGCGCCCGCCACACCCCTCGCTCCCGGAGTGTCGGGCGTGCTCGCCGACGGGAGCACGTTCCAGGTGGTCGATAGCGTGACGCTCGCGGATGGCCGCGCGGAATTCCTTGCCGTCGCGCCGCTCGTCGCTCCCGACGTCCCCGTGCCGGGCACCGGGGCGGGCACCGCAGCGGTCACCGGGGCGGAGGTGTTGTCGTTGCCCTACGCGCTACCGGATTGAACACGCCGATCGGCGCGTCGCGCGAACGCGGCCCCGCCCTGGTGAGGCTCAGGTTTCCGGCCTCATGTGGGGAAACAGCAGCACGTCACGGATCGATGGCGCATCGGTGAAGAACATCACGAGCCGGTCGATGCCGATGCCGAGGCCGGCGGTCGGCGGCATCGCGTACTCGAGCGCACGGATATAGTCGGCGTCGTAGAACATCGCCTCCTCGTCGCCCGCTTCCTTGCGCGCGACCTGCGCGCGAAAGCGTGCCGCCTGTTCCTCCGGATCGTTCAGCTCGGAGAACCCGTTGGCGAGTTCACGGCCGGCAACGAAGAACTCGAAGCGGTCGGTCAGAAAAGGATCCGCATCGTTCGCGCGTGACAGCGGCGACACTTCAGCCGGATACCCGTACACGAAAGTCGGATCGAGGCAAGTGTGCTCCGCGGTCTTCTCGAAGATGCCGATCTGGAGCTTGCCCGCGCCGTCCTGCTCGTCGACCTGGATACCGAGGCGCTCGCACCAGCGGCGCAGGTACGGCACGTCGCGCAGCGACAGCGGATCAATGCCCGGATTGTGCTCGAGGATCGCCTGCTCCACGGTGACGCGGTGAAAGGGCGCGTCGAGATCGTAGCTCCTTCCCTGGTACCCGAACTGCCGCTTGCCGAGCACCGTGTCGGCGACACCGCGCATCACGCGCTCGACGAGATCCATCAGGTCGCGATAGTCCGCGTAGGCCCAGTAGAGTTCGAGCATCGTGAACTCGGGGTTGTGCTGCGTGGAAAGCCCCTCGTTCCTGAAATTGCGGTTCACCTCGTAGACGCGCTCGAGCCCGCCGACCACGAGGCGCTTCAGATAAAGCTCCGGTGCGATCCGCAGATACATGTCGAGATCAAGCGCGTTGTGATGCGTGATGAAGGGTCGCGCCGCGGCGCCGCCCGGAATCGGCTGCATCATCGGCGTCTCGACTTCCATGAAGTCCATCGCATCGAGGAAGGCGCGCAGATAGCGGATGATCGCCACGCGCTTCGCGAAGACTGCGCGGCTCTCCTCGTTGACGATGAGATCGACGTAGCGCTGCCGGTAGCGCGTTTCGGTGTCCGAAAGACCGTGCCATTTGTCGGGCAACGGCCGCAGCGATTTGGCGAGGAGACGCATCGAGGTCGCCCGCACCGACAGTTCGCCGGTTCTGGTGCGAAAGAGCGGCCCCTCGGCGCCGAGGATGTCACCGACGTCCCAGCCCTTCCAGGCCTCGTAAGTCTCCCCGAGCGCCGCCTGCTGCAGGAACACCTGGATGCGGCCGCTGCGGTCGGCGAGCTTCGCGAAGCTCGCCTTGCCCATGACGCGCTTTGCCATGAGCCGCCCACCGACCCGTACTGTCACGGGGTTCGCTTCGAGCCACTCGGCGCTCTTGTCGCCCCACGACGCCTCGATCTGCGCCGCGAGCGCATCGCGTCTGAAATCGTTTGGATAGGCCGGAGCACCACCGCGCAGCGCCGCAAGCTTTGCCCGCCGCTCCGCGATCAGCCGGTTCCCGTCGCCGGTAGTCTCGTCGTTTGCCACGCTGCTACAGCCCCGCCTTCAGTGACGCTTCCATGAATTGATCGAGATCGCCATCGAGCACCGCCTGCGTATTGCCCACTTCGACGTTGGTGCGCAGGTCCTTGATACGCGACTGGTCGAGCACGTAAGAGCGGATCTGGCTGCCCCAGCCCACATCCGACTTCGCGTCCTCGAGCACTTTCGCCGCCGCGTTGCGCTTGTTGACTTCGAGCTCGTAGAGCTTCGCCTTCAGCATCTTCATCGCGGTCGAGCGGTTCTTGTGCTGGCTGCGCTCATTCTGGCAGGCGACCACTATGCCGGTCGGCAGGTGACGCAGGCGCACAGCCGACTCGGTCTTGTTGACGTGCTGGCCGCCCGCGCCGCTCGAGCGGAATACATCCATCTCGATATCGGCCGGGCTCACCTCGATGTCGATGTCGTCATCGACTTCGGGAGAGATGAAGACGGACGCGAACGAGGTGTGCCGGCGGTTGCCCGAATCGAACGGCGATTTGCGCACGAGGCGGTGCACGCCGGTCTCCGTACGCAACCACCCGTAGGCGTACTCGCCGCGGATCTCGAGCGAGGCGCTCTTCACGCCTGCGACTTCGCCGGGGCTCGAGTCGATCACCTCGCATTGGAAGCCGCGCGCCGCCGCCCAGCGGAGGTACATGCGCATCAGCATCTGCGCCCAGTCCTGCGCCTCGGTGCCGCCGGCGCCGGCCTGGATATCGAGCCAGGCGTTGCGCGAGTCCATCTCGCCGCGGAACATGCGCTTGAATTCGAGCTGGCGCACCGCGGCCTCGAGGCCGCCCGCGTCGCGCTCGATCTCGTGCGCCGCGGCTGCATCGTTCTCCGCCTCGGCGAGATCGAGCAGCTCCGCGGAATCCGAGATCGCGCCCGAGGTGCGATCGAGTTCGCTGATGTCGGCGGTGAGCCGGGCGCGCTCCTTGCCGAGCAGCTGGGCGCGCTCCTGGTTTGCCCAGACGGCGGGGTCTTCGAGCTCGCGGTTTACCTCTTCGAGCCGCTCGACCTTGGCGTCGTATTCAAAGAAACCCCCGTAGCGAACGGGTACGCTCTTCGAGGTCCTTGAGCGTGCGCTTCAGCTGGCTGACTTCCATCGCCGGAATTTTATCAGGCGGGCAGCACATGGTCGACCAGCAGCTGCAGGCGACGCTCGCCCTGGTAGACATTCACGTCGAGCCGATACACGAGGCGCACCGCGCCGCCCGGCGGCCGCGCGCCCTCGTCCGCAAGCAGGTTGAACGCGATGGCATCGAAGCGGCGCGACGTGCCGGCCAGCTCAACCCACATCTTCACGTGCTTCTCGCCGACGATGCGCGCGCGCTCGACGCTGAAGCCGCCGTCGAATACAGGCTCGGGGAACGCCGCGCCCCAGGGCCCACCTGCGCGCAATGCCTCGGCGGTCGCGAGGCAGATGTCATCGACGGCGAGCTCGCCGTCCGTATCGAGCCGATCGCGATCGGCATTTGCACCGAGCCACCCCGCAACCTCCGCATCGAAGGCGGCTGCGAAGGCGTCGAGCTGTTCGTGCGCAAGCGTGAGGCCGGCGGCCATCGCGTGGCCGCCGAAGCGCACGATGAGCCCCGGGTGGCGTGCCGCGATGTTCTCCAACACGTCACGCACGTGCACCCCCGCAACCGAGCGCGCCGAGCCGCGCAGCAACCCGTCTCCGCCGTGTGCGAACGCGACGACCGGGCGGCGCAACCGCTCCTTGATCCGGCTCGCGACCAGCCCCACGACACCCTGATGCCAGGTGGCATCGAACAGGCAGACCCCGGAGCGTTGCCGCGCCCCCGGCGTTGCAATGGGCCCGAGATGGCGAACTGCGGCGAGGGCCTGCACCTGCATCTGCCCCTCGATCGCCCGCCGTTCCACGTTCAGCTGATCGAGTCGCGCCGCGAGCGAGCGCGCCTCCACCTCACGATCGGCCAGCAGGCAGCGGATCCCGATCGACATGTCATCGAGACGACCCGCGGCATTGAGGCGCGGCGCGATCGCAAAGCCGAGATCGGACGCCGTGAGGTCCGCGCGATCACGCCGCGCGATCTCGAGCAACGCGCGGATGCCGGGCACGCAGCGTCCGGCGCGGATGCGCGCGAGTCCCTGCGCGACGAGCACGCGGTTGTTGAAGTCGAGCGGCACGACATCCGCCACGGTGCCGAGCGCGACGAGATCAAGCCACTCGGCTGGAGCAGGTGCCGAGGGCGCAACGAGCCCGGCCGAATCGAGCGCGCGTTTGAGCGCGACCATCACGTAAAACGCAACGCCGACGCCCGCGAGCGCGCGACTGCCGAAGCGGCTGCCTGGCAGATTGGGATTGACCATGACGTTCGCCGCGGGCAACTCGGCGCCTGGCAGGTGATGATCCGTCACGAGCACGTCGATGCCCCGCGCCCGCGCAGCGGCCACACCCGCCACGCTCGCGACGCCGTTGTCCACGGTGACGATCAGGGTCGGCGCGCGCGCGGCGCCCAATGCCACGATTTCCGGCGTGAGCCCGTAACCGAACTCGAAGCGGTTCGGGACGAGGAAATCGACGTCCGCGAATCCCCAGGCCCGCAGCGCGCGCACGATCAGCACAGAGCTCGTCGCCCCGTCTGCGTCGAAGTCGCCGACCACCAGCACCTTGTGACCCGCTGCCCGATGCGCGAGCAGCAGCTCAACCGCCGCGTCGATTCCCTCCAGCGTGCCGACCGGCAGCAGGCGCGACAGCGTGAGTGACAGCTCCGCCTCGCCACGCACGCCGCGTGCCGCATAGGCACGCCGCAGGACGGGGTGCAGTGCACCGCCCCATCCCGCGCAGTCGGCGCTTGCGCGACGCTCGATACGCAGCGTCACGCCGGGGCTGCCCAGCTCACCGTGCGTCGCCAGGGCTTCACGAGATCGAAACGTGAAAACCTGAACAGGCGATCGTCGATCACCAGTTGCACGGCTTTGATGCGCCGCGCCGCGAGGTGTGCGAGCGCCGGATCGCACCAGCGCCCGGCGACATCTTCGTCGACACCGCAACGCGCAACGACCACGGTATCGGCATGAGGGGTCATTTGCACCTGCGCCAGAGCTTCAGCATCGCCATCGATCGGGCGGCCGGCGGCTTGCCATAAGCCGCGCAGCCAGCTGTCGCTGCCGTAGGCGCGAGGCAGGCCGGCGCGGGCGGGCTTGCGTGGCGCCGCCGTCTGCGTCGCAACGCACAATGATTCACCGCCACCCCAGAGCCAAAGCGTCGACACGGGCGCCACGCCGCGGCGCGCGCGCGCGCGGTTGACTGGATGCTCGTGCAGCCACATTTCGATCTCGGTCCCGAGACGACGCAGGGCCGCCGCACCTTCGCCGGCAGCGAGCCATGGCCCGATGTCCGCGGCGAGCAGATGTGCCGGATCGTGCGTGCGGACCGGATCCGCGGCCAGGCCCGACAGCAGGAAGCCTTCGGCACCGGCTGGCGAAAGCGCGAGACCCGAGCCCTCGAACACGCTCGCGAACCGGGCGGCGAGTTCGCAGGCTTCGCCCTCCGTAAGGGTGAGCCAGCCCGTTGCGTGCATCCGCACATGATCGAGCGCGGCGACGAGCGCAACAGGCGTCGCAAACCAGGCCCCCTCCGCCGCGACCCCGACGGCCGCTGCCGCCACCTGCGCGGGAGGCCGCTGCGCGAGCGCCTCAACGCCGAGACGCTGCGCAAGCCAGGTGCGCCAGTCGCCCGCCGCGAGGCGTGACTCGCGCGCGCGGGCGAGCGGCGACGCGAGCGCCGCACGGGCGCCGGCGGAGGCGACAGGCAGGATGAGGACGAGTTCGGACACGATCGCGTATCGTACCGAAATGCAACTGACGCTCACCTCCCGCAACGATATCCACCTGATCGCAAGCCACGGAGCGCGCGACGTGCGCATCGGCGAGTCGCTGCTCGGCGCGCCGCTGATCGTCAGCGCGAATTCGCTCGTGCCGGACTGGGCGGCACGCGGCGCAAGCGCGCTCGATGCTGCACTGCTCGAGCCGCTCTTCGCGCTCGACCCGGAAGTCGTCATCCTCGGCATGCCGGCGCCGGTCACGTGGCCGGCTGCTGCGGTCCGCGCGCTCTTCGGATCGCGACACATCGGCCTCGAAGTGATGGAGTTCGGCGCGGCGTGCCGCACCTACAACGTGCTGGCGCAGGAAGATCGCCGCGTGGTGCTGGCGCTGCTGCCCTGATCCGGCTGCGCCTCCTGTCGCCAGGCGCACCGCGAGAAGACACAGAGTGGAAAGCTCGTTACCTCACATCAATCGCCCGTAGCTGACAGGCCCGAACGATTGTCGTCGTTTGTTCTAATTCTTCTTCAGTCTTCTTCTTCTACTCGCCGACTCCCCCGAAACCCCTGTGTCTTCTCGCGGTACGCCTGGGGGCGCCATGTTAGACAGGTCGCAGCAATCCAGGCAAGACCCGCAGCAAATCTATTGTTATCAAACTGTTAGCGCGTTCTTCTCAGGACGTTCCTTCGAGGAGCGGCACGAAGGCGACCGATCCGAGATTCTGGCGCTCGACTTTCTGCTCTCGCCGGGTGAAGCGCACGAGTTCCTGCGCGCCCTCGGGCCCGACCGGCACAATGAGCCGCCCCCCGACTTTCAGCTGCTCGAGCAGTGCGTCAGGAACGCGCAGTGGTGCGGCGGCGACCAGTATGCCGTCGTAAGGCGCGTGCGTCGGCCAGCCGCGATAACCGTCGCCGTGCCGGAAACGCACGCTCTTGATGCCCAGTTCGCGGATGCGCTCTTTCGCGCGTTTGAGGAGCGGCTCGATGCGCTCGATGCTGTAGAGCTTGTCGACGAGAGGCGCAAGTACCGCCGTCTGGTAACCGCAACCGGTGCCGACCTCGAGCACGTTGAAAAGCGGCCCGCCCTCGAGCAGTGCTTCAGTCATGCGCGCGACAATATAGGGCTGCGAGATCGTCTGCCCATGTCCGATGGGCAGCGCCGTATCTTCATAAGCGCGGCTGGCGAGCGCCTCATCGACGAAGATGTGTCGCGGCACGTTTCTGATCCGGTCGAGTACTTCAGGGCTCCTGATGCCCTGCTCGCGCAGTCGCTGCACGAGGCGATCGCGCGTGCGCGCCGACGTCATGCCGATACCGGCAAGGCGCACGTCAGCCACGGGGCCGCCCGTCGAGCCACTGCGCCACCGTGCCGAGCGCGGCGTGGCGCGTGAGATCGATCTGCAGCGGCGTGACCGACACGAAGCCTTCAGCGACCGCATGGAAGTCCGTACCTGGTCCCGCTTCCTGTCCGGGCCCGGAGGGCCCGATCCAGTAAACCGGACGACCGCGTGGATCGCTCGCGCGGATGACCGGTTCAGACCGGTGACGATAGCCGAGCCGTGTCGCGCGAAAGCCGCGCAGTTGCTCGTAAGGCAGATCCGGCACGTTCACGTTGAGGATCATGCCGCGATCGAGCCGTTCGCTGATCAGGCGATCGACGATCTCGCGTGCGACGCGCGCGGCGGTTGCGAAATGGCGCGGCCCACCCTGTTCCGTGCAGAGCGACACCGCGACCGTCGTGAGACCGAGGAAGCGACCTTCGATCGCCGCCGCCACGGTACCCGAATAGAGCACGTCGTCACCGAGATTTGCGCCGTCGTTCACACCCGAGACCACCATGTCGAACTCGAAGTCGAAGAGACCCGAGATCGCGAGGTGCACGCAGTCGGTCGGCGTGCCGACGACATAATGCACATCGTCCTCAGCGGTGAACACGCGCAGCGGCACATCGAGTGTCAGTGAATTGCTGGCGCCGCTCCTGTTACGGTCCGGCGCGACGACCGTGAGATCCGCGACGCCCGTCAGCGCGTGGCGCAGGTGACGGATGCCCTCGGCACGGAAGCCGTCGTCGTTGGCAAGCAGGATTTTCACTCGGTGCGGGAACTTTCGGAAATTGCGGGCGCGACAATATACTGAATGCCTTCCCGCGGAGGAAATCGTGGCCCATGACCCCGGCGACGACGATCGACGCCTCTTTCGCGAGGCGGTACGTGGCACCCGGGCGCTGCAACCCGAGCCGCGCGCGGGCGCGCGCCGCCGCCCGCCTCCGCGCGCCCGCTTCGCCCGCGCCGAGCGTGCCGCCGTGCTCGCCGAGTCGCTCGAAGTCCCCGGGCCTGAGGTGGGTCTGGAAACGGGCGAAGAACTCGCCTTTCGTCGCCCGGGCGTGCAGGACTCGGTCCTGCGACGGCTGCGGCGCGGCGAATTCCGGGTCGAGGCCGAGGTCGACCTGCACGGCCTCACCGTCGTCGAAGCGAAGGCGCACTTGCGGGCGTTCCTTGCCGAGTGCCTGGCGCGCCATCTGCGCTGCGTGCGCATCGTGCACGGCAAGGGCCTGCGCTCGGGACAACGGGGGCCTGTGTTGAAACAGACGGTGAACGCGCTGCTGCGGCGGGTCGGCGCGGTCGTCGCCTTCCACTCCGCGCGGCAGGTCGACGGCGGCACGGGTGCCGTCTATGTCCTGCTTGCCGGCAAATGACGCGCAAGATCCATGGCCTCATGGAGCAGACGCAGCACCTCGATTCTCGCGTGATCGCGATCCTTGCCGATCCGGAACATCACGAAATGACTACCATTGTGGCCGTGGCGAGCGACATGCAGCGCAAATATCCCCTTTGCAATGTCATCACGGTGCCTTGCGCCAACGATAGTCGGCCCGCCGGCCAATGACTCGATCGCGGCAGACAGGGTTTCGGCATACACACGCGCCTGCGCATCCCCGAACTCCTCTGCCGTCCAGCGAATGATGTCGCGAAAATCCGCCTCGGCCGCTGCGGCAAGCAAGACCTTCCACGTGCGCGGCCCGGCCATGTCGACGGGCGTCATCGAACGGCTTTTGTGGAGCGGCCTCCTGCAATGACCTCGCCAACCACCGCGGCCAGGTGGCGGGAAACCTGTGAGGGCCTCTCAAAAGTCCGAACCCGGCCTGCCTCCACATCCGCTATGCCAATACGTGCCGCGTCGCGTAACGCCTTGAGGCGGATCCGCGCCTCCGCTTCCTCGTTTTCAACCATGCGCAACCCCGCGCGCAGCACCTCGCTGGCGTTCTGATAGCGCCCCGAGGTCACGAGCCGCTCGATGAGCTCGGCCTGATAGTCGGTAAGGACGACGTTGCGTGTCGGCATGGCAGGTTCTCCAGGACGTGCAAGACACTATTGGCATAGTATGCCATGGAGTGACTTTCGTTTTCTGCATGGCTTGCGCTGGAGGCTGCAGCTGCGGCCGAAGGTTTATGGGTGCCCGGCTGTCGGATTCCCTTACAAGGGAATCGTGGACACAAGATGCGCCTCGCCGTCATCGATCGTTCGCAACATTCAGCACTTCCCGCAGCACCGTCGTCGCGAAGCTGCCCGCCGTCAGGCGGAATTTCAGGGTGAGCACATCGCCCTCGAAGGCATGCGTGAGGTCGCGGACGGCAACCCGCAGGGCTCTGCGCGCCGCGTCGACGCCTTCGGCAATGAGGGCGTCGCAGACCGGCCCGAACTGCGCGCCGACCGCGGCTTCGAGCCCGGCAATGCGCCCTGTCGCGCGCGACTCGCCCGCGCCCCACAGCGGTCCGGTCGGATGCACGTCGAGCGCCTTCACACGTCCGGCCAGCGCCATGTCGACGGTGGCGACGTCGAAGACGCTCCCCGTGCCGTCGAGGTTCGCGACATCCCCCGGCTCGAGCGTTGCCCAGCTGTCCTCGCAGACGCGCTGCGCGAGCACGGCGTTGAACACGAGGCTGCGCGCCGCCGACAGGCCGAATTTGCGGTCAGTCCGGAAGTCACCGGCGGCCACCCGCCCGAGGTTCGACAGTGCATGACCGAAACGCTGTGGGCCGAAGTAATCGGGCACGCCGCAGGTACCCAGCTCCGCGAGGCGTGCGGCGAGCGCCTCGCGGTCGCCAGTGACCGAACGGATTCGCAATTCGAAGCAGTTGCCTGCGAGCGCTCCGCGCGGCAGCTTGCGACGGTGCAGGTGCGCCTCGAGCACGGCGTAGCCTTCACCTTCGGTGCTACACCATTCCTCGGGCATGCTCTGGCCGCGCGGCACCGTATACCACTGGGTCGTGACCGCATGCCGGTCCTTGAGCCCCGCGTAACCGACATCGAACGGCCGGCAGCGCGCACGACGCGCAAGATCCCGCGCCACCCATTCGGTATTGGCACTGCGCTTGCGAACACGCAGCAACAGATGGGGCCCTTCGCCCGCAGGCGCGAAACCGAGCTGCTCGTCGACGACGAAGTCCTCGGGCTCAACGCGAATACAGCCGCGCACGGGCGGCGGACCGAACGCGCGCGGCGGGTCGAGCGCGAGGGTGCGCCAGCTGTCGGGTACGGCCCCGGTCATCGACGGACGCGACGCCTCATCGCGACGTTTCCGGCTCGCTTCGCAGGAGCAGCACGACTGCCTGCGCCGCGAGGCCCTCGCTGCGTCCGATGAAGCCGAGGCCTTCAGTCGTGGTCGCCTTGATGTTGACCTGGCTGTCTTCGACCGCCAGCAGCTGCGCGACCGTGCGGCGCATCTCGTCACGATAGCGACCGATGCGCGGCGCTCCGGCGAGGATCGTCAGATCCGCATTCGCGACGACGTAGCCGCGCGCGCGCAACAGCGCCATCACGTGGCGCGTGAGCTCACGGCTGTCCGCTCCCTGCCACTGCGGATCCGAGTCCGGAAAGTGCATGCCGATGTCGCCAAGGCCCGCGGCACCCAGCAGCGCATCGCAGAGTGCGTGCAGCGCCACGTCACCATCCGAGTGCGCAATCACGCCGTGCGAGTGCGGCAGGCGCACGCCGGCAATCGCGACGCTGTCGCCCGGCCCGAAGGCATGGATATCCGAGCCGAAGCCGATTCTCATCAAGGTTGCCTCATGGAGGCTCTCCCCTGCAGCAACACCTCGGCCAATGCGAGATCGGCCGGGGTCGTGATCTTGATGTTGCGGGCATCTCCTGGCACCAGCAGCGGCGCGAGCCCCTGCCACTCCATCGCCTGCGCCTCGTCGGTCGGCTGGCGCCGCGCGCCGAGTGCGCTGGCAAGCGCCCGCGCGAGCGGCCCCAGACGGAACATCTGTGGCGTGAGCGCCCGCCACAGGCTGTCACGCGCTTCGGTGCACTCCACCTGCAGGGCGCCGCCGACCCGAACGCCGCGCTTCAGTGTATCCGCGACCGGCACGGCGAGCAGACCACCGACCGGGTGCGAAAGGGCAGCGGCGATCAACGAATCGATCCCGGCGCGCGCGATGCAGGGCCGCGCGGCATCGTGCACCAGCACCCAGTCGCCGTCGTCGGCACCCTCCTGCAGGGCAGTGAGCGCCCGGTGAACGCTCTGCGCACGTTCCGCCCCACCTGTCACGGCGACCACCGGACACACCGCGCGCGCCTGGCAGCGCGCCGCGATCTGTGACCAGGCGGCATCATCAGCTGCGATCGCGACGACGATACGGTGACAGCGGGAGTCCGTGAGAAACGGGGCGAGGGCGTGTTCGATCACGGTCGCGCCGGCGAGCGGCTCGTACTGCTTGCGGAGCACGGCAGCGCCGAAGCGCCGACCAGACCCCGCCGCCGGCACCACGAGCGCGTAACGCATGCAACCGGCCGCCCCGCTACCGCTGCGCGGTGCGGGTACGGGCTTCGCCGTCGACGGCCGACCCTGGCTGCGGTACCACCTGATAGAAGGATTCGCGCGATCCGATCATGCCCAGCTCGCTGCGCGCGCGTTCTTCGAGCGCAGTGAGGCCCTGCTTGAGATCGCGTACTTCTGCGGCGAGGCGCGCATTGCGCGCAGCGAGCGCGGCGTTCTCGCTCCGCTGCACGGCGACGTCGGCCTCGAGGTGGCGCATTTCGCGGATGCCATCGGGGGAGACGAGCAGGCGGTACTGCAGGAGCACCACGACCATCAACAGGGCACCCGCCAGCCACTTCACGGCGAAGACCACCTCATGAGCGCCATGATAGCGGCGAACCTCAGGCGACCGCCACCGGAAATGCATCGCGCCCGGCGTAGGCCGCGGCAGGCCCGAGCGCCGCCTCGATGCGCAGCAACTGGTTGTACTTCGCGACGCGGTCCGAGCGCGACATCGAGCCGGTCTTGATCTGGGTGGCGGCGGTCGCGACCGCGATGTCCGCGATCGTGCAGTCCTCGGTCTCGCCCGAGCGGTGCGACACGATCGCGGCGTACTTCGCCTTGTCGGCCATGTCGATCGCTGCGAGCGTCTCCGTGAGCGTGCCGATCTGGTTCGGCTTGATGAGGATCGAGTTCGCGATCCGCTTCTCGATGCCTTCCCGCAGGATGGCGGTGTTGGTGACGAACAGGTCGTCGCCGACCAGCTGGATCCGGCTGCCGAGCTTTTCTGTCAGGATTGCCCAGCCCTCCCAGTCGGCCTCGCTCATGCCGTCCTCGATCGTGATGATCGGATAGGACGCCGCGAGCCCTGCGAGATAGTCTGCGAATTCGGCGGGGGTGAACCGCCTGCCCTCCCCCTCGAGCACATACTGGCCGTCCTTGTAGAACTCGGAGCTCGCCACGTCGAGGCCGAGGTAGATGTCCTTGCCCACCCGGTAGCCTGCCTTTGCGATCGCCTCGAGGATGATCTCGAGCGCGGCGGCGTTCGACGGCAGGTTCGGCGCGAAGCCGCCCTCGTCGCCCACGGCGGTCGAGAGGCCGCGATCATTCAGCAGCTTCTTCAGCGTGTGGAACACCTCGGCGCCATAGCGCAGCGCTTCCGACAGCGTTGGAGCGCCCACCGGCAGGATCATGAACTCCTGGATGTCGAGACTGTTGTTGGCGTGCGCACCGCCGTTCACGATGTTCATCATCGGCACGGGCATCACGGGCTTGCGGCCCGCTCCGAGCCATTCATACAGCGCCTTGCCGGCCGAGCGCGACGCCGCATGAGCGTTCGCGAGCGACACCGCGAGCAGCGCGTTGGCGCCAAGACGGCTCTTCGTGACGGTGCCGTCGAGCTGGAGCATCGCCGCATCGAGCCCTGCCTGGTCGGCGGGGTCGCGACCGATCAGCGCAGTGCGCAGCACGGTATTCACGTGACCGACGGCCTTCAGCACCCCTTTGCCCTGATAGCGCCTGGCGTCGCCGTCGCGCAGCTCCACAGCCTCGCGCGTACCCGTCGACGCCCCCGATGGCACAGCGGCCCGCCCGCACGTACCGTCGTCGAGCACGACGTCGGCCTCGACCGTCGGATTGCCGCGCGAATCGATGATCTCGCGGCCGCGGATGTCGACGATACGGCTCATAGCAGGGCTTCCTCGTAGGGCTGTGACTTGACGGTACGATCGAGCGCCGCGAGCGTCGCGAGCAGCGGCTCCATGCGATCGAGGGGCCAGGCGTTCGGGCCGTCAGACAGCGCCTTGTCCGGGTCGGGGTGCGTTTCCATGAAGAGGCCCGCGACGCCTGCACCGACCGCGGCGCGGGCGAGCACCGGCACGAATTCGCGTTGACCACCGGACGCGACGCCCTTGCCGCCCGGCAGCTGCACCGAGTGCGTCGCATCAAACACGACCGGGCAGCCGGTAGCGCGCATCACGGCGAGCGCGCGCATGTCGGAGACGAGATTGTGGTAGCCGAAGGAGAAGCCGCGCTCGCACACCATGATGTCCGGATTGCCGGTGGAGCGCGCCTTGTCGACGACGTTCTGCATCTCCCAGGGCGAGAGGAACTGGCCCTTCTTGATGTTGACGGGCTTGCCCTGCGATGAAACGTTCACGATGAAATTGGTCTGGCGCGCAAGAAACGCCGGAGTCTGCAGCACGTCGACCACCGCCGCGACTTCGGCGAACGGCGTGTCTTCGTGCACGTCGGTGAGTACCGGCACGCCGTACTGGCGCTTCACATCCGCGAGCACCTTGAGGCCCGCCTCGATGCCCGGGCCACGGTAGCTCGCGCGCGATGAGCGGTTCGCCTTGTCGTAGGACGCCTTGAACACGAACGGAATTCCGAGGCGGGCCGTGATGTCCTTGAGCCTTCCCGCCACGTCGAAGGTGAGCTGGGCGCTCTCGACGACGCAGGGCCCGGCAATCAGGAAGAGCGGTCGGTCCGCACCGATCTCGGCGCCCGCAAGCTTCATGGGCGAAGCCTCACGCGCCCGCCGCCGCGGGCAACTGCGCCGCGCGGTAATTGCGCGCCGCACGCACGAAACCGGCGAACAGCGGGTGACCGTCGCGCGGCGTCGAGGTGAACTCGGGGTGGAACTGCGTCGCGACGAACCACGGGTGCGCAGGCAGTTCAACGATTTCGACGAGCTCGTCGCGCGAGAAGCCCGCAAAACGCACACCGCCGTCACGGTAGCGGCCGAGATAACCGTTGTTGAACTCGTAGCGGTGCCGGTGACGCTCGCGGATCACGTCGCGGCCGTAAAGCGAGCGTGCGAGAGTGCCCTCCGCGAGCAGCACGTCCTGTGCGCCAAGACGCATCGTACCGCCCTTGCCGGAAGCCTCATCGCGCGCCTGGGCCCCCTTCGCCGCGTCCTGCCATTCGGTGATGAGCGCGATCACCGGGTGCGGCGTCGCACGGTTGAACTCGGTGCTGTTCGCCTGTTCGAGGCCGAGCACGTTGCGGCCGTACTCGACAATCGCGAGCTGCATGCCGAGGCAGATACCAAGGTAGGGAATGCCGTTCTCGCGCGCGTACTGGATCGCACGGATCTTGCCCTCGATGCCGCGCTCACCAAACCCCCCCGGTACGAGAATGGCATCCATGCCCTTGAGCGCGTGCATGCCGCCCGCTTCGATGTCGGTCGCCTCGAGATAGTGGATGTTGACGCGAGTGCGCGTCTTCAGCCCCCCGTGCACCAGCGCTTCGTTCAGCGAGATGTACGAGTCGCGCACCTGCACGTACTTGCCGACCATCGCGATGTCGACCTGGCCATCCGGATTCGCCTTCGCCGCGACCACCTGGCGCCACTCCGCGAGATCGGTCGGCGGCGCCTCAAGGCGCAGCTTGTCGACGACGATCACGTCGAGGCCCTGTTCGTGCAGCAGGATCGGAATCTTGTAGATGTCATCGGCGTCGATCGCCGTGAACACCGCGCGCTCCTCGACGTTCGTGAAGAGGGCGATCTTGCGGCGCTGCTCTTCGGGCAGCGGGTGCTTCGCGCGACACAGCAGGATGTCGGGCTGAATGCCGATGCCGCGCAGTTCCTTGACCGAGTGCTGCGTCGGCTTGGTCTTGATCTCACCCGAGCCGCCGACCACCGGCACCAGCGTGAGATGCATGTAGACGCAGTTGTTGCGTCCGAGCTCGACACCGATCTGGCGGATCGCCTCGAGGAACGGCAGCGACTCGATGTCGCCGACCGTGCCGCCGATCTCGAC
>DAORVK010000006.1:87222-96488 GCA_035433705.1 Steroidobacteraceae bacterium | reverse complement strand
GGCACACGTGCGGCAGCGGAGTTCTCGATGCCTCCGTGGTCACGTCCGCAGCTTTGCAAAGTGACGATACGACCATCGAGGCCACGCAATCCATGAGCACGAAAGCCGCACGCGCCAATGAATTGGCGACGCGACAGGCACCGGCGGCGGGCCAGATGCGCATGGCAAGCCTCGACAATACCTGGGCGCTCGTCCTCGCAGCGGGACAAGGCAGCCGATTGAGCGCGTTGACGACCACGCTCTCCGGCGCGCATGTACCAAAGCAGTTCTGCTCGCTTCTGGCGGGGCCCTCACTCGTGCAGGACGCGCTGAGTCGCGCCCGGTCAGTCGCGTCGGATGAGCAGGTCTGCGCAATAGTCGCCGCGCAGCATCACCGATGGTGGGAGTGCCTGTCGGCAACCAACCTGATCGTGCAACCGGAGAACCGTGGCACGGCGAACGGTATCCTGCTGTCCCTCTTGCATATTGCAGAGCGCGATCCAGGTGCGCACGTCGTGCTGCTGCCGTCGGACCATCACGTGCAGGATGAACCCGTGCTCACTCGATCGCTGCGCTCGGCCGTAAGGCACGTTCGATTGCAGCCGCACGAGATACTGCTGCTGGGTATCGAGCCGGCAGAGGCCGATCCGGAGCTCGGTTACGTCGTGCCCGGAGATCAAGCGCGAGGCAGCACCTTTGAAGTGGCTCGTTTCATCGAGAAGCCGCCTGTAGCCCGAGCTCGTGAGCTGATCGAAAACGGTGCGCTGTGGAATGCCTTCATCGTTGCAGCGTCGGTTGACACACTGTTGCGTCTGCTCGAGAGCCGATTTCCAGAAGTCGTGGCGGCAATGCGCGACGCGGTGCGAGTTGACCTGCGCAGCCCGCGCGACGGGAAGGCGACGGCGGCACTTTACGAACATATGCCGATTCTGGATTTCTCGCGCGATGTCTTGTGCAACCGGAACGTCGAGAACCTGCGTGTCCTTCCCGTCCCGCAGTGCGGATGGAGCGACCTCGGAACACCGCTTCGTGTCACTCAGACACTCAAGCGATTGGGGGGCGGTCGGCGTGTTGCCGAGGCATCTGTGGAAATGGAAGCGCAGATCAGTCTGGCTGCGCGGATTGAAGGCATGCAACGCGCCGGGCTGCAACTTTGATTGAGGCAACGAGCGCGCACCCAGCGGCGCGCACGTTGTCGTTCGCGCATCCGGGGCGCGAGGCGCTCCGCCCTTAGCGCGTCGCGGCGCGCTCCGCGCGCCGCCCCAGCCACATCCCTACGGCCGCCCAGGCGAGCGCCGCTCCCGCACCGAGCAACGCGACACCGGCACTCGACAGGCCGCCTTGCCGGAGCGCGTTTTGCAACTGCGCGACCAGCATGTCCGCGCCGCGGTAGACAGGAACGTCGATCAGGCTCTTCGCCTTGTACTTGGATTCAGTGTCGAGGCGGCTGAAGAGCATCTCGCGACCGGGGCGGATGAACGCGTATTCACCCCAGCGGCGCAGGATAATGACTGCCGCGAGGATCACGAAGCCACCCAGGGCCGCGAGCGCGACAAAGCCCGCCACCATCGCGAGCGGCACCATGACGAGCAGCGCCCGCACGCCGAAGGTCGCGGCGATGCGGCCCGTCAGAAAGATCTGCGAGAGCACCGTCAGCGTCTGCACTGCGTAGTCGATGCGCGCGAAGACCTGCGTGCGCTGCGCGACGTCCGGAAACGTGTCACGCACGATATTGAGCTGCTCGAAGTAGAGAAACGTGTTCACGCTCGACAGCAGCACGACGAAGAGCGCGAGCATCAGCAGGTATGGCGAGCGGAACACGATTGCGAAACCCGCGAACGGATTGCCGCCGAGGCCGCGATCGACCGGCACAGCCTGCCCGGCGCGACCCTCTTTCCAGATCGCGACCAGCAGGCGCTGCGCGACGATGGCGCCGAAGAACAATGTCGCGCCGATGAACAACACGCCCGCATTGCCGATATGCTGCACGGTCAGATCGGTAAGCAACGGCCCGGCGAGCGCACCCGAAGTACCGCCCGCGGCGATGCAACCGAACAGCCGCTTGGCCTGTGCGCTGTCGAACAGCTCGAGCAGGAAACTCCAGAACACCGATACCAGCATCAGGTTCAGCACGCTGATCCAGACGTAGAAGACCGCCCCGACAGTCATGTCTTCGGGGCGTGTGCGGAACATGTAGCCGAACACCACCAGGGAGACCGCCACGAAGCCGTAGATCGACGGCATCAGGACCGCGCGGCGCACGCGATCGATGAGCCAGCCATAGAGCGGCACGATTGCGACGGCGCCAATCGACGTCACGATCCAGAGGTCGGCGACGCGGTCGCCGCCCTGGATCGTCGCGATCGTCTCGCGTAGCGGGCGCACGGCAAAGTAGCCGCCGAGCACGCAGAAAAACAGTACGAAGGCCGTTATGACGGCGGGCGCCTCGTGTGGTTCCACGCCTGCGACGCGCGCGAGGTAGCGCGTCAGCGACGAGCCCTCGCGGGTGGTATCAGCGCTCATCGGCCTTCAACCCGTCGGTCTGCCAGTACCGCATGCACCGCCCCCTTTGCCGCGAGCATAGCCAACCTCGTAACATCAGCGCCATGATCACGCTCGAAGTCAACGGCGCGCGCCACGAGCTGGATGCCGATCCGGCGATGCCGCTCCTCTGGGCGCTTCGCGACCTGCTCGGCCTCACCGGCACGAAGTACGGCTGCGGCAAGGCGCTGTGCGGGGCCTGCACCCTTCACCTTGACGGCGCACCGGTGCGCGCCTGCGTCACGCCACTCGCGGCGGCAGCGGGGCGCCGGGTCACGACCATTGAAGGCTTGTCGCCCGACGGCAGTCACCCGGTACAGCGCGCCTGGACCGAGCTCGACGTCGTGCAGTGCGGGTACTGTCAATCGGGGCAGATCATGGCCGCGGCAGCGCTGCTTGCGGACACGCCAAGACCCACCGACTCCCAGATCGACGCAGCGCTGGACGGCAACCTCTGCCGCTGCGGCACCTATCAGCGCATCCGCGCCGCAGTGAAGCGCGCGTCCGAACTGCTCGAGGCACCGCGATGACCGCGCGGCACCCCGGCGAGGACAGCGCGCGCGCGAGCCGGCGCATGTTCATCGTGGGTAGCGGCGTCATCGCCACCGGCCTTCTCGTCCCCTGGTACTTCACCGGTCGCCGCGGACCGGCTGCGGGCAGCGTCACCGCCACCCGGGGCCCGGGCCTTTCCCCGAATGCGTTCGTGCACGTCGCGCCCGACGATACGGTCACCGTCTGGCTCGCGAAGTCGGAGATGGGTCAGGGTGTCTACACGAGCCTCACGCAGATTCTCGGCGAGGAGATTGATGTCGATCCGCGCCGCATCCGGATCGAGTTCGCGCCGGTCGACGCTGCCTTTCACGACCCGGGCATTCCGATGCAGTTCACCGGCGGCAGCATGAGCACGAACTCGAGCTACGAGCCGCTGCGCAGGGCGGGTGCGACGGCGCGCGCCATGTTGCTCCAGGCCGCGGCACGACGCTGGGGAATCGCCACCACCTTGCTCGAGACTGACGACGGGCAGGTGGTCGGCGGCGGACAGCGCGCCAAGTATGGCGAGCTCGCAGTGGACGCGGGCACACTCGCGCCACCGCGCCAGGTCGTGCTCAAGGAGCCGGCGAATTTTCGCTACATCGGCCGCCCGTTGCGGCGGCTCGACAGCGCGCTCAAGGTGACCGGTCGCGCGCGCTTCGGCATCGACGTGATCCGTCCTGACATGGCACACGCTGCGATCGCGCGCGCGCCGGCATTTGGCGGCACAGTGCGCTCGATCGACGATCAGGCCACGCGCGCGATCGCCGGCGTGCTCGATGTGCAGCGAATCGCGGCCGGCGTCGCCGTACTCGCAACGAACTCGTGGGCCGCGCGGCAAGGCCGCGACGCTCTCGTGATCGACTGGGCACCCGGCGTCGAGCCGGATCTTTCCCTCGACACACTGCGCACACGCTATCAGGCATTGCTGCGCGATCCCGGCCAGGTCGCGAAGAGCTCGGGGGATGCCAGTGCCGCACTCGCGGGCGGCGCGCACAGCCTCGACGTCGAGTACGAGCTGCCCTATCTTGCGCATGCCTGCATGGAGCCGCTCAACTGTGTCGCGCATGTGACTGGCGAGGGCTGCGAGATCTGGACCGGTACGCAGATGCAGACCACCGATCGCGCCGCAGCCGCCTCGTTCCTCGGCATTGCGCCGGAAAAAGTGCAGATCCACACGACTTTTCTCGGCGGCGGCTTCGGGCGCCGCGGCAATCCGCGCGCCGATTTCGTTCTGGAAGCGGTTGAACTCGCAAAGGTCGCGGGTCGCCCCGTCAAGGTCACGTGGACACGCGAAGACGACATGCGCGGCGGCTGGTACCGGCCATTTGGCCTCAGCCGCGTGCGTGCAGCGGTTGACGGCGAGGGTCGGCCCGTCGCCTGGCATCACACGATCGCTGCGCAGCCGGTGCTGCGCGGCTCGCCGTTTGAAAAACTGATCCCGGCGGGCGAGCCCGATCCGACCATGGCAGAAGGCGCCGCCGACATGCCCTGGTCGATCCCGAACCTGCGGGTCGACGTGCACGAGGCGTCCTCGCCGGTGCCAGTGCAGTGGTGGCGATCGGTCGGACATTCGCACACCGGCTTCGTGGTGAACGGTGTGCTCGACGAACTCGCGCAGCTCGGCGGCCGCGATCCGCTCGAGTTGCGCCGCGCGCTGCTCGCGGACAAGCCGCGCCATCTCGCGGTGCTGAACGCGGTGGCCCGGCGCGCGCGCTGGGGCCAGCCACAGGACCCGGGGCATCACCTCGGTATCGCGCTGCAGGAGTCGTTTGGCAGCATCGTCGCGCAGGTGGCCGAGGTCTCGGTCGAGGGTCGCAACGTGCGTGTGCACCGCGTGACCTGCGCGATCGACTGCGGCTTCGCCGTGAACCCGGCGGGGGTGATCGCGCAGATGGAAAGCGCGGTGGTGTTTGGTCTTTCCGCCGCGCTTTACGGCGAGATCGGCATCGAGCGCGGTGGCGCCGTGCAGTCGAACTTCGACGACTACCGGCTGCTTCGCATCAGCGAGATGCCGTTTGTCGACACCATCCTCGTCGCGAGCGACGGCGCGATGGGCGGCGCCGGCGAACCCGGCGTGCCACCCGTGGCGCCTGCGGTTGCGAACGCGCTCTTTGCGGCAACGGGCAAGCGGATTCGCCGCCTGCCTATTGCATCCGCCCTGTGAGGTAGTCGACCGTGAGCTGCGTCAGCGCGCGCACGCCCACGGGCAGCGCGGACTCATCGATGTAGAAGAGCGGCGAATGGTTGTCGGCGATCTCGCCAGCCGGCACACCCGGCTTTGCCACGCCGACGAAGAAGAAGAGGCTCGGCACTTCGCGCGCGAAGTACGAGAAATCCTCGGACGGTGTCTGCAAACCGATCTCCCGCAGCTTTCCTTCGCCCGCGACGCGCGCGAGAGTCGGCACCGCGCGCTGCGTCAGCACAGTGTCATTCGCGGTAACGGGATTCGGGCGCCCGGTGAGTTCGAATTTCGCGGTCGCGCCGCTGGCCGCAGCGACATGGGTGACCGTGCGCTCGACGCGCGCCAGGACATCCGTGCGCTGTGCCGGATCGTAGGTGCGGAGGGTGCCGCGCATCTCCACGGTATCCGGGATGATGTTGCCGCGCGTGCCGCCGCGGATCGTGCCCACTGTGACGATCGCGGGATTCTGCGTGAGGTCGATCTGGCGGCTCACCACGGTCTGAAGCGCCGAGATGATCTGGGACGACACGACGATCGGGTCGAGTCCCGCCCACGGCCGCGCGCCGTGCGTCTGCCGGCCGGTGACCACGAGCCGAAACCCGTCGGAGCCCGCCATGAAGGGACCGGGCCGGTAGCCGATCACCCCGGCAGGCAGTGTCGAGAAGACGTGCAAGCCGAACAGGGCGTCGGGCTTGCCGCTCGCGAACACTCCATCCTTCAGCATCAGCGGCGCTCCCCCATCCTCGCCATCGGGAGGTCCTTCCTCGGCCGGCTGAAAGATGAACAACACCTTGCCCGGAAGGTCTGCGCGCAGCCCCGCGAGGATCTCCGCGACACCCATCAGGATGGCGGTGTGCGCATCGTGACCGCAGGCGTGCATCACGCCCACCGTGTCGCCCTGATACGTGGTCGTGACAGTCGAGCGAAACGGCACATCGGCCTTCTCGACGACCGGTAGCGCATCCATGTCCGCACGCAGTGCCACGGTCGGCCCCGGGCGGCCGCCCTCGAGCATGGCGACGACCCCGGTCTTCGCGACGCCGGTTTTCACCTCGAGCCCGAGGCGCCGCAGATGTTCGGCGACGATGCCGGACGTGCGCAGCTCGCGATTCGACAGCTCGGGATGCTGATGAAAATCGCGCCGCCAGGTCACGACGCGCGGCATTTCCTTCGCGACCAGCGCCGCAATGGCTGCATCACCGGTGTCGGCGGGCGCTGCGGCACTCGCTGCCGCCGCGACACCAGCCACAACAAGGACTGGAAGCATTCTCATGGCGCCAAGCTTGACACATCCGGACCGGGCGGGTGCAATCCCGGCCACAGACCATGCATGTCGTCGATACAACCGTTTTCTTCTCACCGACGAGTGGCGGCGTCAAGCGCTACCTCATGGCGAAACACGCGTGGTACGCGGCGCATACCCCCTGGCGGCACACACTCCTCGTGCCCGGCGAGCGCGAGCAGTTCGCGCCTGGGGGCCTCTCGACCCTGCGCGGCATCAAGGTCCCCGGCACCTTCAACTACCGGCTGCCGATTGACCCGCCGCGCTGGTCGGCGATGCTCGCTGCGCTCGAGCCCGACCTGATCGAAGTCGGCGACGCCTTTCATCCCGCCTGGTGTGCGACCCAGGTCGCACAGCGTCGCGGCATCCCACTCGTCGCCTTCTTCCACTCGAACCTGCCGCAGCTCGTCACGCAGCGCATGGGCACCGCGATCGGCGCGGGCTTTGCGCGTTACGTGCGCTGGCTCTACGCGCGCTTCGACGCGGTGCTGGCGCCGAGTCGTTACATGCGCGACTACCTGCGCAGCCTCGGCGTCACGCGTGTCATCTGTCAGCCGCTCGGTGTCGACGTCGAGACTTTCAACCCTGCGCAGCGCACGCTCGACGTGCGACGTGAACTCGGGCTCGGGGAGGACACGCGCCTGCTCGTATTCGCCGGCCGCTTCTCGGGCGAGAAGAATCTCTCGGTGCTGTTCGAGGCCTTCGCGCGGCTCGGCAAGCCCTATCACCTGCTGCTGATCGGTGGCGGCGAGGCGAAGTCCTTCGCGCCCAATGTGACCGCCATTCCGTACCGCCGCGACAGCGGCGAGCTCGCCCGCTGGATCGCCTCCTGCGATGCGCTCGTGCACGCGGGCACGCGGGAAACTTTCGGGCTCGTCATCGTCGAGGCGCTCGCGTGCGGCCGGCCGGTGATCGCCGCGCGCGCGGGTGCCGTGCCCGAACTCGTCGATGGCGAGGTCGGATTGCTCGTCGAGCCGGATGATGCGCGCAGCTTCGCCGACTCGATCGCGGCACTCTACGACCGCGATATGGCCGCGCTCGGTCGGGCGGCGCGCGAGCGCGCGCTGCGCCTCAGCTGGACCCAGGCGTTTCAGGCACAGCTCGCCACCTATGCATCGCTCGGCGTGCGCGTGCGGGTGCCCGCGCCTCAGACTGCCAGCGCATAGAGGGCGATTTCGCCGTTCTCACTTGCGACCGCGACGCGGCGGCTGTCAGGTGACCAAGCCAGTGCCGAGATCGGCGCGCCGAGGAGATGCGCATCGAGTGCCTGCGCCGTACTGCCCGGGCGCCACAGCGACAGCCGCCAGTCCTTGCCGCCCGAAACCAGATACCCACCCTCGCGCTGGAAGGCGAGCGCCGTGATGCGATCGGTGTGCCCGTCGAGCTGCACCGGCCGCGTGCCCTCGGGCCCCTTGCCAGCGAAGTCCCACAGCACGACGCTCTGCCCGCCGCCGGTCGCGAGCCAGCGGCTGTTCGCGCTCCAGCTCGTCTCGCGCACCTTGGTTGCATAGCCCGCCATCTGCGAATGGTGCCCGCCGGGGCGACGCCAGAAGTGCACGCTCGCATCCTGCATGCCGCAGGCGATCACCTTGCCGTTCGGGCTCCACGCAAGGGTGAGCGGCGCGCCCTTCCACGGCAGCGCCTCGGTCGAGTATTCCCCGTCGCCGATGCTGTGCAGCCACACGCCACCGAACGCAGCGGCGCCGAGGCGCTTCGCACCGTTCCAGGCAAGACCCGCGACCACGCCGCCCTGTTCCTCGAAGCTGTGCAGCCGCTCGCCTGCCTCGGACCACAGATCGACGCGCTTGCCGGCAGCCGAAGCGAGCCGCTTGCCACCAGGCTGGTAGGCAAGCAGCTCGACCCAGGCCTTGCCCGCCGCCGTTCGATGCAATGCCTCTCCGTCTGGCAGGCGCCACTCGGCGATCTCGCCATCCTGGCCACCGGATGCGATGCGCGCCCCGTCGCTGCGACACGCGAGCGCGAGCACCCCATTCTCGTGCCGGCCGATCACGCGTCGCGCGCCGTCGTTCGCTGCGAGGAGGCTCACCTCGCCGGAGGCGGCACCGACTGCGAGCTGCGTACCACCCGGCAGCCACGCCAGTGCCGTCGGAAAGTCGTCCACATCAGCGGTCCACAGCGCGTCGAGCCGCGCCGACGGCAGCTTCGCCGTCACGCGACCGCCGATTCGAAGCCCGCCTCGAGCTCCGCGCGATCGAGATTGCGCCCGATGAAGACGAGACGATTGCGGCGCTGCGCCGCGCCCCACGATCCGCCCGTGCGACCATCGAACATCATGTGCACGCCGTGAAACACGTACTGGCGGTCCTCACCTATGAGGGACAGCACGCCCTTCATGCGGAAGATGTCCTGGCCGCGACTCTGGAGCAGATACGAGAGCCAGTCGTTCAACTTGCGCGGATCGAGCGGGCGCGGGTCGTCGATACCGATGGAGGAAATGCCGGCGGCGTGCGAGTGGGAGGCGAACGAGCGGCGGGCGACGGGCTGCGGGCTGAACGCCAGACCATTGGGTGGGCCATGTTCCAGAAAGAGGGCGTAGGCGCCATCGGCGGGGATGTCGAGTGTGGCGACTGCGCCGTCGTGCGCAAGATCGAGCGTGTAGCGATGCGCCGCAGGCCGCAGCTCGCCGCCGCAGTGAACCGCAACTGCGGCCTCCGCGAAGGCGCGCACCGCGGACTCGACCGCGGCGTCAAGCGCCTCGCGAGTTGCTGCGGCGACCGGCAGCAGCGC
>DAORVK010000006.1:70796-87122 GCA_035433705.1 Steroidobacteraceae bacterium | reverse complement strand
GGGTACTGCGGCTCGAGGAATGTTGCGTCGACCGCGAGCGCACGGGAGAGGTCGAAGGCACCGAGGCCCAGCAACTGGTGGATCGGCACGTTGGCGTTCTGTGCGCGATGGATCTGTGCCGTGCCGTTGATGGCGCGCACCTGCGACTCGATGCGCGCGAGCGCCGCTTCGTCGACGAGATCGGTCTTGTTGAGCACGAGTACATCCGCGAACGCGACCTGCTCGGCCGCCTCGCGCGCGCTCGCGAGTTGCCCCTCGAAGTGACGCGCATCGACCAGCGTGACGATGGCATCGAGCACGAACTGCTCGCGCAGCTCGTCGTCGAGAAAGAAGGTCTGCGCGACCGGCCCCGGATCGGCCAGCCCGGTGGTCTCGATCAGCACGCAATCGAACTTGTCGCGGCGGCGCATGAGCTGCCCGAGGATGCGCAGCAGGTCGCCGCGCACGGTGCAGCAGATGCAGCCGTTGTTCGTCTCGAAAAGTTCCTCCTCGGCGCCGATCACGAGCGCCTGGTCGACGCCGACCTCGCCGAATTCGTTTTCGATCACGGCGATGCGCTTGCCGTGCTGCTCCGTGAGGATACGGTTCAGGAGCGTGGTCTTGCCGGCTCCAAGGAAGCCGGTGAGCACCGTGACCGGGATGCGGGGAGTTGTCATTGCTTGCATATGTCCTTCAGCCGCGCGCAACGAGCCACACGCCGGCCAGCAGCAGCGCGCAACCCGCGACGCGCGCGAGCGTCACCGGCTGTTGCGGAAAGCCGAGCCAGCCGTTCTGGTCGATGACGAGCGCGGCGATCAGCTGGCCGAGAACGGTAATTGCGATCAGCACGGTGGCGCCGAGCCTGGGGCCGGCGATAGTGACTGCCGCGACGTAGAACGCACCGAAGAGACCCCCGAACCACGCCCACCACGGCGCGCCGGCGATCGCCTCACGGGACGGAACCGGTGCCCGGGTCGCGAGAAGGAATGCGAGCAGCGCGGTGATGCCGACGCAGAAGTTGACGAGGGTCGCCAGACTCGCTGACCCGAATTGCGCGCGCAGCGCGGCGTTCTGCCCCACCTGGATCGTGATGCCGATGCCCGCGGCCAGCGCGAGCATCCAGAGCGCGGCCGGCATGTCAGCGACCCCGCACCGCGAGCAGCAGCCGGCGGCCAAGCGGTGACGCAACGATGCGCGGCAGCCACGCCCACGCGAGCCGCCGCAGCCGCGGTGGCTCCTGCCGGGGCAACAGGCCGCGCAGCCGGACCGACACATCGCGATGCAGATAGGCCGCGCGCGCGTGGATCACGAACTCGCCGCGCGCCGTTCGCACGGACCATGCGCCACCGTCGACCCCGGCCGGACAAACTTCCGCGTACTCGAGATCGTCCGGTACGTCGCCGGCGGCGCCCGCGAACGCGATCTCCGTGGCATTCGAGCGGGTGCCGACTTCGCGGCCCTGGAGGATCAGGTTGAGGGGCCCGGAGGCAGGCCGCACGGCCCGCACGCCGGAAAGGCTGGCGATCATCCTGTCAGGATAGCGTCAGCCGCCCACCGGCGCGAGCAGCTGCGCGAGAACGATCTCGCAGGCTCCCGCGCCAGTGTCGTCGCGCCGCAGCGAGGTGCGCGCGGAGCCGCCATCCGGCCCCGCGACGTCGACGAGCTCGCCTTCGATCCGCACGACCTCACCCACGCGCAGGCGGCGCAGCGCGCGATTGACAGCAGCGCTCGCTGGCACGATGTGCCAGTTCGCGGAATGCGATTCGATCTGCCCGCGTGGCAGCGGCATTTCGTCGGCGTGCCAGTAATAGAACCGGTTCGACTGCGAAATATCGAATGCGGCGAGCACTGCGCTGTCCGACATCGGCCCCCAGCCGACGGCGAGATCGACGGGGGCCAGCGGTGCAAGGGCGTCGATGTAGTAACGCTCGCGCGCCAGCACGCGCACCGTGGCGCTGAATCGGGCACGCGGTGTCAGACGGTACTCGTGGCCAGCATCGAGCGGTTCGGCTGCATCGACTTCAATCTGCGCGGGCTCGTCGGGCGCGAGCACCCCGGGGCGTCGCTCGATCGGGCGGGACTGCGCCCACTGGTAGCCGGCGAAGAGAGCGACCAGCAGGGCGAGGGTTCCCCTCCAGCCCGCAATGCCGCCCGGTGTGCGGTCTTGCCGCCCGCCCCGCTTCACACTGCTTGCCTCCTGCACCGGCTTACGCTCTCGAGCTCCCACAACGACAAGGGGGCCGTGCTTCGCAGCCAGAAACCCGCGCCGATCTCGCGGAAATTGCGTCGCAGGCGCGTGCGGTACCACTCGCCACTCCGCAGGTGCACGTCGCGATCGGTGCGCCCCTGGTCGCAGTTCCCGCGCCAGTCGGCCGCCGTGAGCGCGCTGAAGTGCAGGAGCCCGCGGCAGAGCCGCGCGAGATTGGCAAGCGAGCGCGCCGCGCGCCTGTCGTCGAGATACTGCAGGACGTCGTAACAGACGACGAGATCAAACGGCCGCGCGGGGTGATAGTCCTCTATCGTGGACTGCGTCCAGCCGTACCTGCGACAGAGATACGCGCTCACTTCGATGCCGGTGTAGGTGGCCTCCGGCAGCGCGCGCCTGAGCGGGGCACGCAGCAGCCCCACGCCGCAACCGGCGTCGAGCAGGCGCTTGACCGGCAGGCCAATGTGCCGTGCGCAAGCGCCAATCAGCCGGCCGCGCGCATTCATCTCCGCGCGCGAAGTCACGCTGCTCGCCGGGTCGAAATAGAAGCGCTCGTAGTAGTCGCGGTCGAAGCGGCCATCCATGTTTCGTCAGCTCACACTTCGCGCAGATAGCCCCAGGTGTGCAACCGGTCGTGGTCTTCGAACCAGCGCTCGCCGATGTCATCGCGATAGTACATGTCCGGTATCATGATATTCCTGATGCGCGAGTACGCCTGCGCCTGCGCCTGGCGCATGGTCGGACCGAGGCCGCACACGATCAGCACCACGCCCGAGGTACCCGCGACATACCACTGGCCGTTCACCTGCTTCACGTCCTCGATGTGCACCTCTTCGGGGATGCCCTTCTTGAAGAGAATCGCCGCGTTGTGCGACACGGAGCGGAAAGTTGCCTCGTCATCGAACGGGAACGGCGAGACGACGATGCGCACACCGATCTGGAAGCCGCTCTTCACCTTGAACTTCTGCGCCGTGCCGGCGGCAAGGTCGTGGAAGAACTCGCCGATCGGCGTCGTCATGCCCTCCTGCTGGATGCTGATCGTCGGATAGCCGAAGCGCGAAGTGAACTCGAGCGGATAAATGCCGTTGCCGTTCACGATGCAGTTCAGATCGATGTAACCGACATAGCCCTCCTCGGCGAGCTTCGGTTCCATCTTCTTCAGTGTCTGGTTGAAGAGGCGATTCGGCCCGCTCCAGAACATCACGGTGCCCATCTCGCCGGTCGAGGGGCCGATGTTTCCGGGGAAGAGTTTCTTGTGCTCGAAATTGACGTTGAGGGGATAGATGAATTCGCGGCCGTTGAAGAATGCGCCCACCGCGATCTCGACGCCGGTGACGCGTCGCTGCAACTGGAACACCTTGATCTCGTCGGGGAAGGACTTCTTGTACGCCTCGAGCACGCGCACCACATCCTGGCCATCTTCCTCGTCGCCGACGAAGAGGCGCCGCTTCACGTTGCCGGCCTCCCCCGAAGGCTTGATCACATAGCGTTCCGGGTTCGCCTTCACGTAGGCGATGGCCGCGTCGAAATCACTGAACTCGCGATAGGGCAGGATATTGATACCCGCCTTCTTCAGCTCCTCCTGGCCGAAGGAGCGGTCGTCCTCGAGCCGGTCGGTATACGGCGTGCCACCGATCACCTTCTTGCCGAGCGCCCGCAGTCGCTGCGCCCGTTCTCCCTGCCCGAGGGTGTCGTCGAAGACGATCACGTCGGCCCAGTCGATATCAGCCTCCCAGTCGAGGGTCTTCGTCACGAAGCCGTCGGCGATCTCGCGTTCCTTCGCGTTGTCGATGTAATACCGGACCTCGTGACCCTCCTTGCTCACCTGCCAGGCAATGTCGCTGATCAGGGCCGAGAGCGAGACGAAGAGAAAACGCCGCGGTTCCATGAGATCGTGACTATACCGGGCACCGACCTTAAACTCGCGCCCATGATGCGCACCCTCGTCCTGACCCTGGCCGCCACCGCCGCGCTCGCCGGCGAGCCCTCGACCTTCACGCTGACCTCAGCGGCCTTCGCGCCGGGCGGCATGCTCACGAACGAGCAGGTCTATGACGGCTTCGGATGTACCGGTGAGAACGTGTCACCCGCGCTGGCCTGGTCGAATGCCCCAGCCGGCACGAAGAGCTTCGCGCTGATGGTGCACGACCCCGATGCGCCCACCGGCAGCGGCTGGTGGCACTGGGTGGTCTACAACCTGCCCGCAAGCGCTCACAGCCTGCCCGCCGGCGCGGGTTCGGCCGATGGCAAGCATCTGCCGGCCGGCGCCGCTCAGGGCCGCACCGACTTCGGCACCATCGGCTACGGCGGTGCCTGCCCACCGCAAGGCGACAAGCCGCATCGCTATGAATTTCGCCTGTATGCGCTCAAGGTCGGGAAGCTCGAGGTGCCCGCAGAGGCCACTGCCGCGCTGATCGGCTTCATGGTCAAGGCCAATGCGCTCGGCATGGCCGAAACGCACGCGATCTACGGGCGCTGAATGGCCTCCGAACGCCGCAGCACGGCCTGGCCGTGGATCCTGGTGCCGATCTTTGCGCTGATCGTGTTCTTCGGCCTGCGCTCCTGCAAGGAGCCAGCCGAAGCTCACACCGGCACGTTCGTCGGGTTGTAGTCGAAGAGGCCCAGTCGCTCGTCGGCGGCCTTGCCGCCCGTCTTCTGCGCGTACTTTTCGGGTTCGTGCGAGTGAAAGATTTTCACGGCCTTGCGTGATTCGCGCACGACGAACGACGCGCGCGCCATGCGCGCAGCCTCGTAGCGCGACAGCGCCTCTGCGACGGTCGCCGACTCCGCGAATGCACGCCCGAGCACGATGGCATCCTCGATCGCGAGCACGGCGCCGTGGCCGAGGAACGGCAGTATCGGGTGCGCCGCATCGCCGAGCAGGCCGACCCGACCGCGGCACCAGCTCGAGAGTGGCTCGCGATCGAAGAGACCCCACTTGAAGAGAAGCTCGGGCGGCACCGCCGCGAGGAAGCCGCACACTTCCGGATGCCAGTCCTCGAATTCCCGCACGAGCTCATCGACCGTCGAGCGGATCGACCAGCCCTCTTCCTCCCACTGTGCGCGCTCGGCGAACGCGACGAAATTGAGGAGCGTGCCGCGGCGCACCGGGTAGCGGTTCACGAGGTGTCCGGGCCCGACGAAGATTCCCGACGGGGGATCCAGCAGGCGCGGCGGCACCCGGTCCATCGGCACGAGGCCGCGCCAGGCGATGTAGCCGGTGTACTTCGGGCCGTCGTCACCGAAAAGGGCAAAGCGCACCCGCGAACGTGAGCCGTCTGCACCGATGACTGTATCGGCATCGACTATCGCGCCGCCTTCGAAGGCGATCTGCGCCCGCTCGCCAGTCTGCGTGACGCCCGTGCAACGCTGGCCGAGCCGGATCGCTTCCGGGTCGTTGGCGCGCACGGCTGCCGCGAGTGCATCGTGCAGATCGGCACGATGGATCAGGTAGTAGCGCTCGCCGTACTTTTCGAGCAGCGCGTGGCCGCGGTTTGTCCATTGCAGCGCCCGCCCGTCCTGATAGTGGCGCACCGCCTGGTCCTCGGGCAGGTAGGACGCCGCGTCGAGCGCCGGGCCGAGCCCGAGATAGCGCAGCGCGTGCGCCGCACTCGGGCTCAGCGAAAGCCCCGCGCCCACTTCCCCGAGTTCCGGCGCCTGTTCGTACACCGTGACCTTGAAACCAGCGCGTTGCAGAGCGAGCGCCGCAGTCAGGCCGCCGATGCCGGCACCGACTATCGCGATGTTCAATTCCTTCATGGTGTGCAGTGTCCCTTAGGCCCGGCCGGCAGGGGAGCACCTGCACGCAGGCCGGTTCAAGGGGCGGACAGGAAACGCCGCGAGCAGCGATCGTATCCGGCTGGTGGCGATGCCCGTCCCGGCGCAAGCCTGACATCCGCCCGTACATCACGTCTCTTGTCATACGGGGAGCGCGGGGAGAGCGGGGATGCGCACAAGCTGGGTACTGGTGGCGTCTATCACGGGGCTGGCCTCGAGCACGGCCCTGTGGCCGACCACCGCGATGACGGCCGGGCTCGAGTACGGCCAGCCCTATGCCTGCAACGGCGAACGGTTCGTCGTCTACTATTGTCGCAGCGACGACGACGGGCCGGAGCAGGGCGTCACCCACCCGTTGAGCAACTATTGCAAGGTCACTTACATCGACCGACCTCGCAGGAATGGCTTCCTGCCCGAGACCGCCGAACTGCGCGGCGACATCCTGAAGAAGCTCGCGGCGTGCGGCGCAGCGGCCGCCGCCCCAGCGAATGCGGCGGCCCCTGCGAGCGCCAACACCCAGGCCGCGGGCAACAGCATCGTCGTTCCGGGAACAGGCGGCTCGCAGGTCTCGCTGCTGCGCCTGGGGGGGAATGCGACGACCATCATTTATGTCGATGAACTGTCCGGCAAGCGCGCTGCCAACGCCGACGTCGCCACGATCTGGTCGTTGATGGTGTTCCCCCAGGGTGACGCCAACATGGGCAAGCCCGGCGCAATCGCCCGCTGGATGGAGTACCAGATCGACTGCACAAAGGGCACGTTCGGCATGAACGTGTGGATCAGCCTCGATCGCCACGCGAAGCCGCTGGGCGCCGCACGGGTGAATGAAAAGGGCCAGCAGGTAAACGCGGCAACCCCCGGCGCGACGATGGCCCGCATTGCGTGCGGGACAGGCGCGGCGCTGGGCGGGCCGCGCCTCACAAGCACGATCGCCGCGATCGAGGACGCGATGAGACCTGCGTCCGCGGCCGTGGCGGTCACGGCGTCGCCCGCGGCGACCGCGAACGCACTGATCGAGGCGTGGACCGCGGCTTACGCCCGCAAGGACTACGACGCGGCGCTCGCCCGGCTGCGCGAGTATTCGAAGCTGTACCCGCAGGATGCCAATGGGTACCTGCTCACCGGCAAAACCTGGATTGCAAAGGGCGACAACGCCCGGGCGCGCACCGAGTTGCTGAAAGTCCTCGCCCAGAAGTCCGCGACGTCGGCGCAGCTCATCCCGGCCGGGGAACTCCTGGCCCTCGCCGAAGACGGGCAATCCGCCACCGAGGCCTTCCGCCGGGGCGTGCAGTTGCCCGGTGAAGCGCCGATGCTCGCACGCGGCTGGTATGGCTTCGGCGACGCGCAGTTGCAGGCGGATCGCCTGTCGCAGGCCACGGCCGCGTTCACCGAATCGCTGCGTCTGGATCCGAAACGTGCCGATGCACACCGAGGGCTCGCGTCCGTGTACCACCGGCAAGGCAAGACAGCGGAAGAACTCGCGGAACGCCAGGCCGTCGTGCGGCTGACGCCCGAGGATCCGTGGGCGCAGTGGTTGCTTGGCAGTGCGCACGCCCGACTGAAGCAACGCGCAGCGGCACTCGTGGCCTATGACAGGGCGGCAGACCTCGTGATCCTCGAGGGTCACATGAATGACTACGACGTGCTGGGCTCCCTCACCGATGAATACGAAGAGTTGGGTGAGTGGGCCCGCGCCGCCGCGATCTATCGCGTGAAGCTCGCCGCACAGCCCGCGACGAACGACACGGACGCTGAGTTCGCCAAGATGATGGATGACAGGATCAACTGCGAAAACCTTGGACGGGCACTGGTGCACCAGAAGAAGTACCCCGACGTCGTGCGCCTGTATCTCGCGCGCGGCACCTGCCACCTGTATGTGGCCCGGGGTCCGCTGGGAGCGGCCTACGCCGGCTTGAGGCAACCCGGGAAGGCCATCGAGAACCTCGAGCCCTTGACGGCCGAAACGGCGGACAGGATCGCGAGCTACGAGTCCCAGGCCGCGAGCGACAAGCTGGATCCGAAGGAGAGGGACACTTCCCGCCGCATGGCGGCAAACGCCCAGGTTGAGTATGCGCAGGACCTCGCTGCCCTGGGGCAGGCCTACGTGCTTGCCGGCCGCAGGGCCGACGCGCAGCGCACATCCGGCACGCTGCGGCGGCTCGACCAGAGCCTCGCCGCGAAGCTCGACGCGCAGATCGCCGCGGGTCCTTGAAGCCGGACCGTAAGCGGCCCGCGCCCGCGTATCATGCGCGCCATGTCCTCCACCCCCCGCCCTGCGCGCGCGCCCCGCCCACCAAAAGTCGGCTTCGTCAGCCTCGGCTGCCCGAAGGCGCTCGTCGATTCCGAGCGCATCCTCACGCACCTGCGCGCCGAAGGGTACGAAGTGGCGCCCACCTACGACGACGCGGACGTCGTGGTGGTCAACACCTGCGGCTTCATCGACGCCGCGATCGATGAGTCGCTCGACGCGATCGGCGAGGCGCTCGAGCAGAACGGGCGCGTGATCGTCACCGGCTGCCTCGGCGCGCGGCCCGAGCGCATCCTCGAGCGTCACCCGCGGGTGCTCAAGGTCACGGGCGCGCACGCGTACGAGGACGTGATCGGCGCGGTGCACGAGCACGTGCCGCCCCAGCACGATCCGTTCCTCGACCTCGTGCCGCCGCAGGGCGTGAAGCTCACGCCACGGCACTACGCCTACGTGAAAATCTCCGAGGGCTGCAACCACAAGTGCAGCTTCTGCATCATCCCCTCGATGCGCGGCCGGCTCGCGAGCCGCCCCATCGACGAGGTGCTGCGCGAGAGCGAGCAGCTCGTGCGCGTGGGCGTGAAGGAGCTGCTGATCATTTCGCAGGACACGAGCGCCTACGGCTCGGATCTGAAGTACGCGAAGCGCAGCTGGCGCGGCGCCGAGCGCGAGACACGCTTCCTCGACCTCGCGCGCGGCTTGGGCGAGCTCGGCGCGTGGGTGCGGCTGCACTATGTGTACCCGTATCCGCACGTTGATGACGTGATCCCCTTGATGGCGGAGGGCAAGCTGCTGCCCTATCTCGATGTGCCGTTCCAGCACGGCAGCCCCAAGGTGCTGAAGCGCATGAAGCGCCCGGCGCACGCCGAGAACACGCTCGCCCGTATTCGCGCGTGGCGCAAGGTGTGCCCGGAACTCGTGATCCGCAGCACTTTCATTGCGGGCTTCCCCGGCGAGACCGAGGCGGAGTTTGCAGAGCTGCTCGCCTGGCTCGACGAAGCGCAGCTCGACCGCGTGGGCTGTTTCACCTATTCGCCGGTCGAGGGCGCCACCGCCAACGCGCTGCCGGGGGCAGTGCCGGAAGAGGTGAAGGTCGAGCGGCAGGCGCGTTTCATGGAACGGGCGCAAGCAATCAGCGCCGCGCGCCTCGCGAAGCGGGTGGGCTCGCGCATGCGTGTACTCATCGACCGGATCGACGACCAGATCGCGGTCGCGCGCGGGTCGGGGGACGCGCCCGAGATCGACGGAGTCGTACGGGTCCGCCACGGCGGCAAGCTGAAGGTCGGCGAGTTCGCGGACGTCGAGATTACTTCAGCAGACGCTTACGATCTCGACGCGCGCGTCGCCACTTGAAGGCGAGCTGCGCGGCGAGCAGCGCGTAGCCGGCCCATTTGGCGCGCCGCAAGACAGTCAGCTTCGTGGCGAGCGAAGCGCCGGCGAGCACCCATGTGATGCCCCTGGCACCGGCGAGTGTATCGACCGATGCGCGCAGGGTGCGCCGCTGCAGCTCCGCTTCGAGCTCAAGCAGCTTCGCGCGATCTTCCAGGCTCGAGGGCTTCGCTGTCACGTTTCAGTGCATCGATCAGCAGTGCGAACAGGCGTTCGCGGCGCGCGGCGCCGCGTCGGAAGAGCATGCCGCAGGCGATCGCAACCGCCGCGAGCAGGCCTGCGAGCGCGCCGAGCACGATGAAGCGGGTACCCGGCTCGAGGGACAGCGCGGCCCAAAGTATCGCGGCAAATACCGCGAGTGCCGCGCTCGTGCCGCACGCCACTGCGAGCGCGAGCTGACGCGCAAGCGCCGCCTTTTCGCGCGCGAGGTCGACGGCGAGAAGCTCGAGGCGGGTCTGCGCGATGCGCAGACCCTGTGCGCCGAGACTGAGCGCCTCTTCGAGTACGCGCTGGGTGGTGGGGGCCACGGGCCGCGCGCCGTGCGCCTCAGCGGCGGCGCGACAAAAGCGCGCCGACAATCACCCCGGCTGCTGCAGCAATCGCCACGGCCGCCCAGGGATTACCGCGCACATACTGGTCGGCCGTGTCCGCGGCCTGCTCGGTCAGCGCGCGGGCATCGTCTTCCATCGAAGACAGCCGCGAGCGGGCACTCTTGACCGTCGCCTCGACGCGCTCGCGCAGCCGCTGGGCGGCCTCCCCCGTCTGGCCGCTGAGCGAATGGAGCATCTCCTCGGCCTGCCCGATCAGGTCGCGCAGGTCGTCGCCGGCCGCGCCGTCGTTCGCCGCATCGTCGCCCGCGCCGCTCATGCCGAGGGAGCGAGGCCCAGCTGCTTGAGCACTTCAGCGCCCTTGTCCTTCACGGCCTGCGCTTTCGCCGCCGCATCGATGGCGTTGCCGGAGTTGAACGCGTCGTTCGCCGCGGCCCAGTTGCTCTTCATCCAGTCGAGCCCTGCCTTCGCGCCATCGAACGCGTCCTTTGAGACATTCTTCGGGAGCCGCCTCGCCTTGCCGAGAATGTCGACGCGGCTCTGGATCGCCTCGACCATCTTCGGCAGATCGGCGGCGTAGCCGGTCCATTGCTCTTTCGCTGCGGCGGTCGCCGCTTCCCACTCGGCCTTCTTTGCCGCCGTGGCGTCGCGCAGTTCGGTGATCTTCGTCGTGAGCCCCGGCGCCGCCGCGAGCACAGCCTTGAAGTCGCCCTTGGCGAGATTGTCTTTCAGGCCAGCCACGGTCGTCTCGACGGACGAGAGGTCGTTCGGCAGGAGGCGCGAGGCATCGTCCTTGAAGGCCGCGATGGCGGCTTCCGCATCGGCGATCGCCTTCGTTGCCGGGCCTTTCTGGTTCGCGCAACCGGCGACGAGCGCGAGCATCGCGGCGGCGGTGATCAGGAAACTTCGCTTGAACATGGTGTTCTCCTCGGGAGGGGTCTGCCGGTCAGGGAATACGCAGCTTCTGTCCCGGCTTGATCCGGTCCGGATCCGTCAGGATGTCGCGGTTCGCTTCGAAGATCTTCGGGTAGAGCATCGGATCGCCGTAAAGTTCCTTGGCGATCTTCGAGAGCGTGTCGCCCTTTTTCACGACGTAGTGCTGGGTGTACGGGTTCTCTTCCGCTGCCATGGCACTCCTCCATCGAACGAACGGGAACCGCCGAGGTTACTCGACTGTGACGCTTTTCGCGAGGTTGCGCGGCTGGTCGACGTCGGTGCCCTTCAGGATCGCCACGTGGTACGAGAGCAACTGCAACGGCACCGTGTAGACAGCCGGCGCCTGGAAGTAGCTGACATGCTTCGGCATCTGGATCACGGTCACACCCTCGGAGGACTCGATGCCCGCTCCCGGGTCGGCAAAGACGAACAGCTCGCCGCCGCGAGCGCGCACTTCCATCAGGTTCGACTTGAGCTTCTCCAGGAGGTCGTTGTTCGGCGCGACGGTGATGACCGGCATGCCCGCATCGACGAGCGCGAGCGGACCGTGCTTCAGTTCGCCCGCCGGGTAGGCCTCGGCGTGGATGTAGGAAATCTCCTTCAGTTTCAGCGCGCCTTCCATCGCGATCGGGTGCAGCGCCCCGCGGCCGAGGAACAGCGTGTGCTGCTTGTCGGCGAAGCGCTCGGCGAGCTTGTGGATCACCGGGTCGAGCGTGAGAGTCTTCTCGATCAGGCCGGGGATCTCGACCAGCCGCGCGACCAGGCCGCGCTCGCGCTCGGCGTCCGCACCGTGGTATTTCGCAAGCGCGACCACCAGCATCGAAAGCGCGGTCAGCTGGGTCGTGAACGCCTTCGTCGATGCGACGCCGATCTCGGGACCCGCGCGCGTCAGCATCACCAGTTCCGACTCGCGCACGAGTGAGCTTTCCGGCTGGTTGCAGACCGCAAGGGACGCGAGATAGCCCGCCTGCTTTGCGAGCCGCAGCGCCGCGAGCGTGTCGGCGGTCTCGCCCGACTGCGATATCGTCACGAAGAGCGAATTGCGCAGTACGACAGGGTTGCGGTAACGGTATTCGCTCGCGATCTCGACCGAGCAGGGCAGCTTGCAGATCTGCTCGATGAAGTAGCGCGCGACGGCGCCGGCGTGGAAGCTTGTGCCGCAGGCGACGATGTGCACGTGCTCGGTGCGCCGGAAGATCTCGCCGGCGGCCGGCCCGAAGGCGGCGTCGAGCAACCGGCCGTTGGCCACGCGCTCCTGCAGCGTGTTCGCAACGGCGCGCGGCTGCTCGTGGATTTCCTTCAGCATGAAGTGCCGGTACTGGCCCTTCTCCGCCGCGTCGGCCGACAGCTCACTTTCGTGCGCGGGCCGATCGGCCACCTTGCCTTCGCGATCGATGATGCGCACGGAGGTGAGGCTCACCTCGGCCACATCGCCCTCTTCCATGAACATGAACCTGCGGGTGACGGGCAGCAGCGCCGCGACGTCGGAGGCGACGAAATTCTCCCCGACGCCGAGGCCGATCACGACCGGGCAGCCTTCGCGCGCGAGGATCACGCGGTCCGGTGCGGCGGAACTCACCACCGCGAGCGCATAGGCGCCTTCGAGCTCGGCCACGGTGGCGCGCACCGCCTTGAAGAGGTCACCCAGCTTCGCGAGGTGGTAGTGCACGCGGTGCGCGATCACTTCGGTATCAGTCTCCGAAGTGAAGCTGTAGCCCGCACGCGTGAGCTCGGCGCGCAGTTCCTCGTGGTTCTCGATGATGCCGTTGTGCACGATCGCGAGGCCGTCGCGCGACACGTGCGGATGCGCGTTGCGCTCGCTCGGCACGCCGTGCGTGGCCCAGCGCGTGTGCGCGATGCCGAGCTTGCCGGTGAGCGGCTGCTTGCTGAGCGCCTCCTCCAGCACCTTCACCTTGCCGACAGTGCGCACCCGTTCGAGGCGCTGTGCGCCGTCGAGCACGGCGAGGCCCGCGGAGTCGTAACCCCGATACTCGAGCCGCCGCAGGCCCTCGATCAGGACGGGTACGATATTGCGTTCCGCGACGGCTCCGACGATTCCGCACATAGAAAGCTGGCTCTCCGGTCAGGGTCGCGTATTTTGCCTGAATGCCGGCGGCTCTGCTGTGGCAGGCTATGCGGCTCACGGGGGTCTCAATATGAAAACCATCATCGAACCCTTCCGCATGAAGGTCGTCGAGCCGATCCGCCTGACCACCCGCGCGGACCGCGAGCGGCTCATCGCAGCGGCACACTTCAACCTGTTCGGGCTGCACTCGGACGACGTGCTGATCGATCTCCTCACCGATTCCGGCACCGGCGCGATGAGTGCCGCGCAGTGGAGCGCCGTGATGCGCGGCGACGAGTCGTACGCCGGTTCGCCCTCGTTTTACAGATTCCTCGCCGCCGTGCAGGGCCTGATGCCCTTCCGGCACGTGATCCCGACCCATCAGGGGCGGGCGGCGGAAGCCATCCTGTTCTCGATCCTGGGTGGCGCCGCTCGCGTGATCCCCTCGAACACCCATTTCGACACGACGCGCGGCAACATCGAAGCAACAGGCGCGGAAGCGCTCGACCTGCCCTGCGCCGAGGCGGCCGACTTCTCGAGCGCATTCCCCTTCAAGGGCAACATGGACCTTGCCGCGCTCGCTCAACTGCTCGAGCGCCGCGGCGCCGACGTGCCCTGCGTGATGATCACGCTCACCAACAACGCGGGCGGTGGACAGCCGGTGTCGCTCGGGAACCTGCGCGCGGTGCGCGCGCTCGCGCAGCGCCACGGCAAGGCACTGATCATCGACGGCTGCCGCTTCGCCGAGAACGCCTGGTTCGTGAAGCAGCGTGAGGCGGGGCAGCAGGCGCGCAGCGTGCGCGAGATCGTGCACGAAACCTTCTCGCTCGCCGACGGCATGACGATGAGTGCCAAGAAGGACGGGCTTGCAAACATCGGTGGCTGGCTCGCGCTGAACGACGACGAGCTTGCGCTCGCGGCCCGCAACCGGCTGATCCTGACCGAGGGCTTTCCGACGTACGGCGGACTCGCGGGTCGCGACCTCGAAGCGATCGCCGCGGGGCTCGACGAGGTCGTCGATGAGCAATACCTGCGCTATCGCGTGCGCTGCAACGAGTACATCGGCGAGCGTCTGCTGTCACTCGGCGTGCCGATCGTGCAACCGGTGGGCGGTCACGCGGTGTTCGTGGATGCGCGCGCCTTTCTTGCCCACATCCCCCCGCTCGCCTACCCGGGCCAGGCGCTCGCAGTGGCGCTCTATGAGGTCGGCGGCGTGCGCAGCTGCGAGATCGGCACCGTGATGTTCGGGCGCCAGCCCGGTGGACAGGAGCTTCCCGCGCGCTTCGATCTCGTGCGGCTCGCAGTTCCGCGGCGCGTGTACACGCAGAGCCATGCCGACTATCTCGTGGAAGTGTTCGAGGAAATCGCGCGCGCGAAGACGCAGCTTCCCGGCTATCGCATCGTGCAGGAGCCGAAGTTGATGCGGCATTTCACGGCACAGTTCGCGCGACTCCAGGGCGTGTAGCCCGGGTGAAGCCGTAACGGGTGAATACGGCCTGACCGGCCGGGCTCACGAGAAAGTCGAGAAACGCCCCGCCCGCCGGGTGGCCACCGACGGGCACCGCCGCGGGGTACGTGATCGGCGCATGGGTGGATGCGGGGAACACGCCGATGAGCTTCACGCGTTTCTCGATGAGCGCGTCTGTGGCGTAGACGATGCCGAGCGGTGCTTCACCGCGCGCGACGAACGCGAGTGCCGCGCGCACGTTGTCGGCGTTCGCGAGCCGCCCGGCAACACTTTCCCAGACGCCGAGCCGCGTGAGCGCCGCCTGCGCGTAGCGCCCCGCCGGCACGGTGTCCGGATCAGCGACTGCAAGACGGCCGTCTGCAAGGGCCGCGCGCAATGCAAACCCCGGCCCGATCGTGAGCGCCACCGGGCTGTCCGCGGGCGCGATGAGCACGAGCGCATTGCCCGCCACATCCCGCCGGCTCGCGGGTTCGATCAGCTTGCGCGCACCGAGGTAGTTCATCCACTCCTCGTCCGCCGAGACAAATGCATCGACGCGTGCGCCCGCCTCGATCTGGCGCGCCAGCGCAGAGCTCGCCGCAAACGACAGCGTGACGGTCGTGCCGGTCGCCTTCGTGAAATCCGCGGCCAGCTCTTCGAGGACATTGGTCATCGATGCAGCCGCAAAGACCGTGATGGCGCTGCCGCCTTCCCCGCCAGCCGGCAGCGCGCACACGGGCAGCGCGGCGAGCAGGCCGAGTGCGAGGAATGCGCGCCGTCGGCGAAAGGGCATCTTACTTCTGCTGCAATTTCACCGCGACGTTCCGGGGCTGATACGAGCCAGTCTCGGCGCGAAAGCCGATGGCGAGACGGTTCCAGCCATTGATCGCCACGATGGCGAGACTCAGGTCCACCAGCTCCTGCTCACTGAAATGGCGACGGGCTTCTTCGTACACGGTATCGGGAACCTGGCTCTCCGACACCAGAGTCAACGCCTCGGTCCACGCGAGAGCCGCGCGCTCGCGTGCGCTGTAGAAGGGCGCTTCGCGCCAGGCATTGAGCAGATAGAGCCGCTGCTCCGTCTCACCTGCGGCACGCGCATCCTTCGAATGCATGTCGAGGCAATGGGCGCAACCATTGATCTGCGACGCGCGCATCTTGACGAGTTCGAGCAGTGACGCCTCGAGCCCGCACCCGTGCACATGCTTCTCGAGGCCAAGCATGGCCTGGAAAGCTCCGGGTGCGGCTTTCTGGTAATCAATTCTTGCGGACATGGCGCGGCTCCACTCATTTCCGCCAGTAGCCGTTGGCGGCGGCAATGGTCTGGAAATTGATTGCGATGACTTGCGAGGCCGCGGTCAGCGAGTCGGCAGAATTTGCATACTCGGACCGCAGGCTCTTGAGCACCTTCACGTCGGGCTGCGTGTACTTCACGCCGCGACGGCTGAGCGTGATGGCAAGTTCAAACCCTTCCTGGGGGTTATTGGTAATGAGTGTAGTGAGCCAGGTGTCAGCCATGATCGATCTCCTCGTGCGGGATTTGGCCAGCGGCGCATGTGCCGATCGGCTGCGCGCGGGCAGAAGGCCGATCTTAGCGCACTACGCCGCACAGGCGTGAGCCGACGCAATCCATGGATCGGTGGCGGCTACGCCGTGTGCGGCAACGGCCTGCTATTGCTTCGCGCGGGCCTTCGACTCCGCCCGGGCAATCGCTGCCTTCACCTGTGGCATCGC